>JACPPV010000020.1 GCA_016190825.1 Chloroflexota bacterium | reverse complement strand
CTGACTATTGCCTACCGCGTTTTGAAACAAGAGCGTCTATACGAGAGAAGGAACAGAATGCCAACAAAGCGATCTGCCCCGGCCGCCCTCGTTTCCATCTAGCTGATCCGCCTCTGACGGATAGAGCTCTCTTTTAGGTTAGGGGGCCGGGATCCAAGGTTATTGTGTGGGGGCTTTGCCTCTACGGATAGGAGATTGATGACAACCCTAACGGGCAGGGGTGCCGCATGGCTACTCGTTCGCTGCGCCTTGCTGACAGTTGATGGTGGGCTGGCGGGAGCAACAGTGCGCAAACTGTTGAACCTGCCTGAAAAACCGAGCGCTGCGGCTACGCTCACGAGTCTCACAACCGGACGGGCTAATTTGACGGAAGCTACTCAACAAACACTTGCATTATGCTTTCATAGGAGATGAAAAGTGACCTAACCTTCTATCTATGTGGGGGATTAATTGAAAGGCTGACGGTAGCCAGCCTTTTCTGTTTCCCCAGTCAGCGTTCAGCACCAGCAGTGGGAGCCTAATTGGGTATTGACACGCCATTCCGGATGGTATAGATTAACCAGTAGTTACTGATTAATCTGATAATTTGATATGTTGTGGGGGTGATGAAAATGGCAAACACAGAACGAGGACAATCCTGTTGTTCCCCAGAAATCAAAGCCGGCTGCAAGGTGGAGGCCATGGTCAGTGTGGACGAGAGAGGTCAGATGGTGCTTCCAAAAGAACTGAGGGAAAAAGCGGGCATCCGGGCCGGTGATAAATTAGCGCTCACGAGTTGGGTAAAGGACGGCAAGATATGCTGCATTTCCCTCACCAGGGCAGACGACCTTACCGGCATGATGAAGGCGGCGCTTGGGCCTGTAATGAAGGAAATATTATAGAAAAGAGGTAAGTAAGGAGGCAAAATGAAGAATAACGATGAGATCAGGAACGCCGTAAGGGAGCATTACGGTCAAAGGGCGAAGCAGATTGCCGGTTGTTGCTCAGGCTCTGCTCCAGTTCGTTTAGCGCAACACGCCGAAAGGCTCTATTCACTGGAGGAATTGTCCGTCCTTCCCCAGAGCGTCACCGGTATCGCTGCTGGTTGTGGTAATCCCACTGCCCTTGCTGCGCTCAAACTTGGTGACGTGGTGCTGGATTTGGGGAGTGGGGGAGGCATCGATTGCTTCTTGGCTGCCCAGAAGGTGGGGCTTGAGGGTAAGGTTATCGGAGTAGATATGACGCCGGAGATGCTCCAGCTCGCCAAGGAAAACGCGGACAAGATGCAGGCAAGAAATGTGGAGTTCCGCCTTGGGGAGATTGAACACCTGCCGGTCCCTGACAACTCTGTTGATGTCGTGATTTCCAATTGCGTCATCAATCTGTCTCCGGACAAGCCCCAGGTATTTCGAGAAACCTATCGGGTATTGAAACCAGGTGGCCGGATAATGGTTTCGGACATCGTGTTGCTCAAGGAACTTCCCGAATCCGTTAGAAATGATATGACCGCGTGGTCTGGTTGTGTTGCCGGGGCCTCTGGGAAGGAGGAATATCTGGCAGCTATAGCCGCCGCCGGATTCAAGAATGTGGAAATCGTTTCTGAGACGGCATCTTCGAGAACAGGAGAATTGGCAAGCATGATTGCCAGTGTCAAAGTCAGCGGGGTCAGGTTGGCCTAGACGTCTGCCGTTGTGAAATGATTTGTTAGTACGAAGTAAATGCGCAGCATTCTTCCAGCGAGGGCTGCGCTTCACTGATGAGGAAGAAAAATATGTATGACTATATCTGCCAAGAATGCGGTCAAGGGACGGTTAGAGAGCAGCGCATTAAGAGTTACAAAGTCAAGATAAAAAGATATCCGTTTGTGGTACCAGAAGCGACCGTAGGAGTTTGTGACAAATGCAAGGCAGAGCATTTTACTGCTGATGAAACAAAACGATGGGAAGATCTTTTTTATGAATCCCTCAAAAAAAGTAGGTTCTTTCTTCAAAATATCGAGCGGATTAGGAAAGATCTCAGACTGACTATGGATAATTTCGCCTTGCTGATAGGCAGCAACCGGCAATCTTTATACGACTGGGAAGATCATTCGAGATCTCGTCCTCAGTCACGGATGCTGACCTCTTGATAAAACTCGTCGACAGGTCCTGCGTTGAAGGCAAGATTGACGTTATAGATTTCCTTGTCCGGGAAGCCGAGAAACTTGGGATCGAACTTAATATGAAAAAAACCAGCAATTCGTGAAATCAATGATTCTCAGCCCGCCGACTCCACGGACATCGATGCATGGGAAATCGGCGGCAAGATCTTTAAGACCGGAGCCACGTACCGGATATCGGCATTGCTGTAAGGGTGACGGCTCGCGCAGAGTTCATCGTAGGCCGAATGGCAGTGCGGGCAACTGAAATCGAGACGCCTTCTTCATCACCCTGTTAGAAACTCCGTTTGCCCTGAGCTTGTCGAAGGGAGTTCATGGCTCACCAAACGCACTTTTGCCACACCGAGTTGAGACGTTTCTAGAACTGAGCGTGACCAATCCTTGCGGCTGCGTGCGTCAATTGCCATTATAGAAATTCGGGAAGGCGGGGTCGAGCGTCAAGACCGTCCCCGGCGAACACGGATAGTGTGCAAGGAAACTCCCAGGGCCAGAATTCCCAGCAGAACCATTTCTGCAATCCAGAGCAGCTTACCCGTTTTTGCAGAAGGAACAATTATCGCGCCGGCGCCAGGTGGAAATGGGAACCGCAAAGTTGCCGTGGCATCAAAAGCATCCGGCCTCTGTATGGTGAGCCGGGCTTGCCAGTTCCCGGCGACGCTCATGACCGCCTCATGCTCCACCCAGATGCCGCTTCCGTGGTCGATGGGAAAGTAGGTGGCTGGTTCCAGGTCGCGATCAAGGTAGGTCAACTGAAGAGCCATGGCTGAGGCATTAACAACAGGCCTGCCGGTCCGGTCAGTGAGAAAAACTGCCGCCAGGTTTGTCCCGATATTGCCCGGTTCGATGATTACCTTGACGTTAATATCCTCGGCCGTTGTCTGGAGGACGAGTTGGCCTGTTTGCACGATTTCCTGACGTGACACGGCCTGCCGCGCCGGCTCCAGGCTGATTAGAATTCCAACGGACAGCAACACCAAAATGGCCAGGATCGCCTCAATGGTCACGACCCTGCGCAACCAGGTCAAGGCTTTACCGTTGGTAGCAAGGCGTGGCTTCACCCAGAACGAGTTCACCGCGCCGAGGGCAAGCAGGGGGACGATGAGTCCCAGCTTGGCGAGAAGCACCTTTCCGTAGGTAGTGTCAATGGCCTCAACCGTGGTGACCTGCGCCCACGCGCTGTACAATCCGGTAATGAGCAGGGTGCCGACGCTCAGGGTCGCCAGAGCGGAGAATCGGCTCATTGCCGCCACATGACTTTCCGGGCAGAAGGCAACGTCCCGCCTACCTCCCACAACCTTTTGCCGCTGGCGCTGGGCCTTCATTATCGGCGGAACCACCAGCGCAAGGTAAAACAGACCGCCCACCCATACGCTCGCGGCCAGCAGGTGAAGATAATCGGAGAAAATGGCCGCGGCGCGTATTTCGGTGACCGCTGCCCCATGGCTGACCAGGCTGATCGTGAAGAGAACACCAGCGGCCAGAACCAGGGCGACTATCTGCCATTCGCGCCCGCCGGATTCTCTCCGTTTGTGGCGGTCCAACCATGCCAGCAAAAGGACGGCAAACATTGCAAGGAGGATGTTCATGCGCCATAGCCATAGACCTCCCCATCCGGTTTCGAGAAAGGACAACGCGGGGCGCCCCAATGCCTGGAGCAGGGGAATATTGTTTGCCAGGGAGGTCTTCACAATGAGATCGCCGATAGACGCCATCGCAAAAACTCCTACCGCCAGCCAGGCGAGCTTGAAAGTCCGGAGATTGATCTGACTCTCCATTTGGGGGGAGGCGCTTTCGGTAGCCGCGGCGAAAACCGCCCTGGCGATGAACAGTTCAAAAACCAGTGTCCCGATGATGGTAAGGATGCTCAACAGTCCCAGCCAGTGCAACACGGGTTCAGCCGGCGACTGAAGAAAGGCCGGTCCTTCTCCCCGGGGAGTCACCGGTTGGGGCGCCACCGGCAGAGGCACCCCAACCGAAAACACATAGGAACCACTGAGGCCATGGCCATCCACGGCAGAGAGATTTGTCCACGCTACTGTATATATGCCGTCAGGCAGGGGCTGGAGTGTAACGGAGATGGCAGCAGGGTCATTCTGATAACGTTCGCTATCCCCTTTGTCTACCTGCCTGCCCTGGGAGTCTAGCACTGTTATCTTGCTGAAGCGGGGCTCGACCGGTTCGGTAAACCGGATGATTACCCTTTCGGGGGCCTGCTGCAGCACCGAACCGGGCGCCGGCTCGGCCCTCGCCACGGCGGCATGCGCCAGCGCAAACGCGGGGAATGCCAGCAGCGCGACCAGCATGATGACGCCGGCCGCGTAGAGCGAAAGTCGAGGGGATGACCTTTTACCGGCCACTCCTCCGCCTTCCTCCCAGCAATGAGCTTGCCCCCACAATTAGTCCCAGTCCACCAAGAACAATCCCGATGGTGGCCAGGGTATTCGCCCCCTTTGCGGCATCCTGTGCCTGCTGGGCGGCGCTCAGCGCCCCCCTGGCCGCCCCTTCTACCTCACGGACCTCCGCCAGTTTCTGCGGGAATTGGATATCGGCCGAGGACTCAACGTCGTTAAAGCCTCCACCGCCGCCCCTGGAATTAAAGGTCTCGTTCACCGGCGTCCCCTCGATATTGCCGAAGAAACGCATGCGGAAAACTCCCGGCGCGGTGAGTATCAGGTCAGTGGTATAGTGGCCCGGGTCGCGGAAAATCGTCCGCAGACTAAATACCCTCGAAACGCCGGTGGCTACGTGGGTGATTTCTACCTGCAGGGTCTCCTCCACGCCCTCGACTGGCTTTGACTCGCCGGAAACATTGCTCGTCACGCGTAAATCTACACCGTTTTTTTGTCCTTCGATAGCCGGCTCAGCAATGAAGCCGACAACCACTTGGTATTTGCCCACATCTCGCCGCTCATGGGCCAGGGCATCAGTACTGATAAGGCTGGTAGCAACTGAAACTGAGAGCAAGATGACCAAAAGTATGCTCAACCATTTCTTCATTCGGGACTCATTCCTTTTATCAAACTATTTACCGTGCTTTGGTGAATGCAAAAAACACTCAATCACTCGCGTCATCGCATGAAAACGCCAAAGAGGACGGTACTAACGGAAATCAGGACTGAGAAAACGCCGCTAATTGCTAGGCACGGGGGGGATGTTTGATGCGGGAAGGGAACGGTTCAGGCAAGATAATAGAACTCGCCGGCAGCAATGTGCCGGCTGCGGACGGCTCTACTGCGGAATAGAAAGAGGGCAGCTAAGCCAAAATTGAGACTGCGTCAAGACCATGACTGGTGACGATCGTCCCGGCAGACAGTGTGCAGGCACGTCCATGCTCTACCGGGACTTGTGCCGCAACAATCGAACTCTCATGCACGCTCTCAGTGCCGGAAGGAGAAGCTATCTCACAGACACCTTGCCCAAGGAAACGGTCCATCACCAGGGGGTGAAAGTGGGAACTCTTCATTCCTTGCGGACCAAAAGCGTGGCACACCGCAACCCATGAGAGTGAAACAAGCAGGAACGCTGCCAGCAGGCTTTGGGCCAAATAAAGAGCATTTCCAGCGCGTAGACGTCTCGTGAACGGATGCCGTCTTTCTCTCAGGCTGGAATGTCTCATGGGTAATCTTAGCATTGCCATTTATGGCGGTGTATAGGTAATCCTACGTAATATTCTTTATTACATAGCTGTATCGGGCAATAATCATCAGGCCTATTTCTTGCGGCGGACCATGTAGTCAGCCAGGTCATACGGCGATTTGCGGCTGGGACGGTCCCGCGATCTCGAGCATCAACCCGGCCATGCTGGGCGACGTAGAAGCTTCGATCGGGGTGAAGCTAACCGATAGCGATCTGATGATGCCGGTAAACTCCATCTCCGGGATACTATACCCGACTGATATTAGGATTGAAAGATGCCATGTATGTCCGAGCGAAACGTGTCGAGAAAGACGAATCCCCTATAATCCTGCTGTGTTGGAGTGACCCGGTGAGATAGCGGGATTACCCGCTAGGACAGGGGTCTTAATGAGCCCTGCACTAAATGACGAATTAGTACGATTTAGAATAGTTCGAATCCCCACAGCTCCACCAAAGGGGACGATACCTAGAACTATCCGAAAGTCTAAAACTGATTGTTCAGGGAGAGTCTTTTCAATAACCTTCCCGTGGCCTGCTCCATAAGGTAAGCTACCGCCGGCATCAGCCAACAGGTAATCATGGAGCTATCCAATCCTCAGTGGATAACCGCCCGCCGGAATGTGCTGATCAGCGGACCTACCGGCGTCGGCAAGTCCTTCATCGCCTGCGCTCTGGGCAACGCCGCCGCCCGCTCCGGCTATACCGTGCTCTACATACGGGCGCCAAGGCTGTTTGAAGTTGGTGGTTACCTATGAGGAGCCGCCGCTTCTTCCCGCCCTCGAGTTCAGCCGGGGTAACCTTACCCGGTTGGAGCAAAAGAGCGACAACTCCACTTCAATAAGCAGCTACTTCACCTATGACGGCTACGGCAACAGGGTCAGGAAGACCGAAGCTGGCGCAACGACTCTCTACGTGAACAAGTATTACGAAAAGAACCTCAGCACAAATTCGACTACCAGCTACTACTATCTTGGTGGTAAACTGGTAGCCATGAAGCAATCGAGCGCCAATGTAGCGTATGTGCATCAAGACCATTTGACGGGCACCTCCCTGATGACAAATACCAGCGGCGCACAAGTTGGAAGCACGATGAAGTACGCCCCCTTTGGCGCGGCTATCTCCGGCTCCGTCCCCACGGATATCAAGTTCACCGGGCAAAGGCTGGACGGGACGGGGCTGTATTACTACGGGGCAAGGTACTATGATGCGGGGATTGGCAGGTTTATCTCACCGGACAGTATTGTTCCAAGCTACGCCAAAGGTTTAAGGAGATGCGCCGTCTGGTCATTTAATCCCTGGCAGAAAAATGGCTAAGTTCAGTCCCCAGGGGAATATCAAGCAGATAAATTGCCCTATTTTCAGCTTAAAATTTCTTACCGCTCCTGATTTCCTT
>JACPPV010000022.1 GCA_016190825.1 Chloroflexota bacterium | reverse complement strand
TATCATACCTGGCACGGCGCGTTCATTTCCGAGGTGGAATAGCGCTGATAACGTGAGGCCGCTTCCTGCCCCCATTGATAGGACTCAGCCAGCGTCGACCCCATTTCCTGGCCACGCCAGCGGCAGGTGAACTTTCTGACGGAATGTTCAATCCGTTGGGCGTTTATGGTGGAGGCGGAGGAGAGTCGAACTCTACCTGAATACATGCTCAGATGGCTCAATCTCGGTTTCTTTGTTGGACTAGGCCGGACAGTCACGGCATGATTATCAAATACGATTCCGTCATAGTTCGATCCCCTCAGCTCCACCATCGTGGATAAAAGGTAAAACTCATTTCTTCGAGAAAACGTTTCCCTTGGTATTCTGAACGTCGGTTCAAAGAGAGTCCAGAATCACTTCAGAATTTCATCTGGGAAGTAGGAAATACGCTTGCAATCACACGTGTCAAGGATGTTTCGGCCCGTTGCTCGAAATTGCTCAATGAATTGGCCCTTAGCGTGGCGCTTGAAAGGTTGTCCGTCGTTTTCATATTCCACAAGAAGATGAGGTTTCCGGTAGTATTTATCTCCAATATCGTCTACAGCAATAATACGTTCATATGGAATAATGCGAACCTCAATATACTCAGCCCTATTCTCTTCTGGCACTTTATTCCACCAGTACTCACGATATTTGCCAGCAAGATTCTTAGGATCTCTCCACGCGTTTTCAATTTCTTCAGGCATATATGACTGAGGAACCCCCTCATCACACCCCGGGAGAATATCATACTCCTTTGTTTCCAGATTTACATAGGCAAAGTGTTGCTTATAAACAAATGCCAGATGGTCTGGTGGTTCATGCCCATAAAACCTCCAGTATCTCCAGCGCGGCGCCTTAACAAAATCTTCACTGGCCTTAATATAGGGGTATTGCTCATCACGCGGATCTCGGATCAAAACGCTCTCGTGGCCAGGAATATCTATTGCACCAAGAACATCAGTCAGCCTTTTCTTAAGTGATAGCCGCGCTCTGGTCTCCGTCTTTAATGATCGACGCCTAACTTGAAGCGAGATGCCAAAATATGCGAACAATAGATGGTCGTTCTTAGGCAAATACAATTGGTCTTCTACTTCCTCTTTACCCCAAAGGTCGAACTCTTCTACGCCGTATTTGAGAACCTCTTCCCTGAAAGCGTCGCGTGCCTTTTTTGAAAAGTTACAGGCGGCCACAAGGACATAGCCATAAGGCTTGTCTGCAAGTCCTGATAGATTGTCAGCCACGATTCCCCTAATCTTGGACGGCCCTATCTGGAGTTCTCTCTTGCACTGGATAATCCATAGGCGTCCCCCAGGTTCAATCTCTTCTGTCACAGCAAGAGCTTCATCGTGTGGGGCAATTTCATCACTAGATGGGAGTGACATCCTTTCTACAGCACGAATATCGACCCCCTCGTCTCCTCCAGCACGGCCTGTCGCCTCTAGGGTTTTCCATGGTCTATAGTCATAAATCAGTTGCCGGACCAAGTCTTCAAACCTATGCGGCTCCAGGTCTTCAAAATGCAGGGGATTTACCGTTCTAGTTGCTTGCGCCATATCAATTTGTCCTATTTCAAAAGGAACGACACAATTGAATGTAATACAAACGGAAATAACCAGTCAATAACCTTCTTGCTTCTGCGGCTTCTGGCTGCCGTATCCATTCATCCATGCCATCTGCAAACGTTCCCAGGTCTTTCGCATTTCCCGACCACGAACGCAATCGAGGATTGGGATAATTCCTCCTGTCTTCCAACCTTATCTCGTCCATCCGTTTGGCGAGACCCGCTAGCCTGTCATAGACTCCTACAATATTATCCTTCGCTGTATCGTATGTTGCTGCCATCTCACTTCGCCTCCCAAGCCTGGAGCTTTTTCCCGATGTCTCTTGCTTTCACTTTGGCCTGTCTCAAGGTTTCGTTTATGTCCGATAGAATCTCCAGTTCATCAGCGATTCCGCCAACGCTTTCCATAAAGGATGTCAAGTCCGGAGTGGTTTCAAGACTGAGCTTGCCACCGTGAACCAGCTGTTGGCAGGCATGCTGCAGTTCTAACCTGAATTCGTCTCGCACTTCCGATTCGCTCTTCCGCACCCATTCAAAAGTATCCTTATCGAAGGTGCCGATACTCTCCGTTCCGGTCTCATATCTGGCCAACTCGTCTTCCACGCCATCTTTGAACTCTTGCAGACATTTCTCTGCCTCATTCAATTGCGATTCTATTATGCTCACGACTCACCTCCAAAGTGAGCCAATTTGACCTCGCAGCTCTATCTTGATCGTCCTTCCCTCAAATCTGGGCACCCCTCAGCACCCCAGGTAATGTTTGCGGATCCCTGCAGACGGTGAACACCCATATCCCCAGTCTGCCCCAGTTATTCACCGCTGCCACCCAGCGTTGGGCCGCCTGGTATTTTGCCTTTGCCTGGTCGGTTTCTTCACCTTTGACTTCCAAGAGAAGCGCCTTGTCGCTTTTCAGGCGTACGAGGTAGTCCGGCTCAAAGTGGTGGGCTACGCCATCGTACTCGTAAGGAATGAGCAGGAAAGGCCGGTCGTTCTTGGCGTAGCAGACTACCAGGTCGCGCTGCTGTTCCAGGAAGAACGCGGCCGATTGCTCCCACTTGCTGTCAAGAACGATGGCGTTGATATGCGAACGGTCGCTGGTGTGAATATTTCTCTTCGTAGTGAAGTCCACATCTCCGGTGCTGCCTATCGGCTTGTATCTGTTGAGAATTGGCAGGATTGGAGCTTCGCCCTGAGATTCATCGGGAACAATAGCGTCCAACAGACGTTCCTTGATACGCAGGACATACTTCTCCAGAGCCAGTTCGCAGGGGTCAGCTCCCCGGAAGTCTACCTTTTCGGCCGCGTAGCGGCGCACCAGGCGCAACACTTGCGGGAATAGCTCATGCCGGGCCAAACCCCGCACCCTGGGGCTACCTTTGACCGGCGCTTGAGGACCCTCCCCCACCAATGCGGCCACAATCTGGCGTGCAATCTCAAACTCGATCTCCTGGAGATGATGGCGAGCATAGTATTCCTGCCGGTTGTGCTCCACAAAACCGCCGATTCCGCCACCGTGCGCGCTGCCCTCAACCCGGTCGGTGATAATGCGGAGGAAAGTCGCCGTAGGTGTGCGGTCCGGCTCGATAGTTAGCCGTTGCAGAGTTGCAAAGTCTATCTTTACGGATGGCTTTCGGAGGGCGTACACGTAGCCTTCCACGTTGGGAAAGCGCAGCTCATAGCCGGCCTTTTCAGGTAAAGCATAAATATGATTAACCGGTCTGTCTGCCGGTGTCCGTGATGGTTTTCCCTTGTACGGGATGACCGAGAATGGGATACCGTACACATCCACGTATTCTTCCGGAAGCAACTCGGTTTCCAGGTCGGCGTTGTAGTTCATTCGGCGCAATCCACGCCCGACGACCTGCTCGCAAAGAAGCTGGCTGCCGAATGCCCTGACGCCTAAGATATGAGTGACGTTGTTGGCATCCCAGCCTTCGTTGAGCATGGCGACGGAAACAACGCAGCGGACATCCTGGCCCGGCTTGCCTGGCTTGCCCACGGTATTCACGATCTCCCGCAGTTCTTTGGCTGCCTCATCACGTGTGGCATCGGGGTTTTCGCTTTCGATCTTTTCCAGCCGCTTACTGTCAATCCGAAACGTCCAGAGCCTGCCTTGATCGTTTTGGAAGAGCTCAGGAAAACCAGTCCTGCTCATCCCATAAACTGTGCGTTTTTTGGGCCGCCTGCGCCGAGATGTAGTCTCCTGATCATCATCCTCTTCCGGCTCGTCCGGAATACCTTCCACTTCGGTCTGGCCGGAAATGTTCTCAAAGAACACTTGGGCGATATCCGTGTTATCGCAGACAACAATCATGACCGGGGGAGCCTTCAGTGCCGTGTCATCCGCGTCTCTGATGGCTTCGAAAGTCTTCTTGTATTCCCCGGCCAGTTGCACCAGGGCGTCCTGTGCTCTTTCCCAGACGACATCAGGTTTAGGTCGACGGTTAGAGAGTCTCTGCGATGCCGCCAGGTCCCTGGTGATGTTCCGCCAGAGCCGGAAATATTTTGGGTCTGGCTGGCCTGTAGTGTCACTGACAGGCAGGCGGGGTATCTTCGTAATGCCGCTTTCAATAGCGTCTACCAGGCCAAAGTCGCTGACGATCCAGGGGAATGGCTCGCCTTCACCGAAGCCGCTGCCCTGAATATAGAACGGAGTGGCAGAAAGGTCTACGCAGAACTTGACGCCGCAGGCCTTATTGATCCTATCGAGACCCTGTATCCACATGGTGGCTTGCTCGCGCTCCTGTTTGGACTCGGCGCTCACAATCTTGGATTCTCTCTCTGAGATCGGGGCCGGGCGATAGGCGTGGTGACCTTCATCGTTCAGCACCATGACGGGGCCGCGCTCAAAAAGTTCGCCCAGGCGATTCCGGGCAAAGGCTTCATCCGTCTCTTCGCCCTTATTTACGACGGCATAGCTCCTGCCGCCTTCACTATGCTCGGATTCAGGGGCGAAAAGGTGCCAGTTGGTAACCAGGACTTTGCCTGTTCGGAGAAGGTCATGATACTGGGGAGGCACGAGTTCAAATTCGGTATAATAATCATCACCGTTGCGGTCAGTCCTGAGCACCTGCAGTCGTTCTTTGATCGTGAGGTTCGGGCAGCAGACCAATGCAGCGTTGGGGAAGCGTTCATCACTGGGGACACGCGCCCGGTTACAGAAGGCCCAGGTAATGAGCATGGCCATGACCACGGTCTTGCCGCTACCGGTGGCCATCTTGGTGCACATCCGTATCAAGGGGGCATAATCGGATTCGAAAGGCCGGTCCAGCAGCACATCAAAATCGGCGTCCGTCAACCTGGGCGTCCAGCGTGGTTTTCCCCGGCTGCCATCCCGCCGGACACTTCGAATCTCATTGAGAAAGATGATGGTCTCCGCGGCTTCCAACTGGCAGAAGAACATCCGGCGCTTACGGTCTTTACGCCACCAGTGCCTCAACAGGTCCTTGGTGACGTTGGTAGCACCCTCGTAGTTGGATTCCCGCCAACGGTCCACATCTTCGCGGAGCTTGTTCACCAGGACAAGATCACGCCGCCCCTCGTCCAGCTCAAAGCGCATTTCGTCGCCCTTTGCCTCCTGGTAATGCAAAGGCAACCGTTGCTGCTGCCTGACCTCATCCTCACTGAGCTTATACCAGTAGGCGGCCGGGCGTCGCCCCGGCTCTCTCGTGGCACGTCCAGTGGCACGGTCATACTCGTAGTGCTCAGTCGGTTTGTAATACGGCTTGCAAATGACCGGACTTTCGACAGGCTGGACAATGACAGAATCAGCCGGCACCGTTGATAACCTCCTCTCTCAACCTACCAAGAAGCGACGCGATTTCTCGGTAGCATTTGTCGAACGAATCGGCTCGCCTAGCGCTTTGCATGTCGAATTCAGCCGCGAACGCAGGCTGGTCTATCGTCTCAGCGTATGGTTGGTTAGCCGGCATTCGGCCGCTGAGCCACTCCTTCGCGCCTCTTATTCCTTGGGGATCCGCAACCACTGGAAGATCCTCGGGAAGCCTGCACTTACCTCTCAGAGATTCTGCCGCAGCAATGAACCAAGCTTCGAACTCTCTGTAAGCCAACACCACTGAAACTGGCACATCCGGACGTGCGGCGCGAGCACGCGCAAAAAGTGTCGGCCCGTCATGTTTGGGACACCCACCGTCCCAATCACAATCAATCAAGATGAACACACCACCTCTACCTTCGAGTTTCCTAACCGCCAAGTCCACAGTTCTTTCCAACTCGCCATCTTTCTTAAGCCGGTCGGCCGGTACTCGAATCAGCGATCTTATTTCTACCACCATGGAAGGGTCAACGTCGAGCGCAATACGACGCAAGAGAACTGGAACCGCTTCGACTTCCCCATGACCCTCGACAATGGCAGCTATGCGAACCTGGGTCATTTAGTGCTGTCTCCGAACAACTCCAATTGCCCTCGGGGCATGCTGTCAATTTTGTTCGTATCGGGTATCAATTGATTCAAACGCAAGAGTTCGCCGGCTGTGAAGAGCCGGTCACGGATAGCGCCTCGGCCTGCCCGATCGATGGGGCCAATCTTAGTCTCACCCCGCTCATTTACCACAGCGAGGATTAGGTCATCGCCAATGGTCTTGTCGTCCAGCAACTCGGGGCTATGGCTAGTGACAGCAATCTGGACGCTAGATGAAGCCGCCTGAAGCGCATCCCGAAGGATACCTGCTGCACCAGGATGAACTGCGACTTCGGGCTCTTCAATCCCAACAAAAGGAACTCGTCGCTCACTTCCATCGAACGATTGGTACAAAGCCGTCAAGACTCCCAAAGCACGCAGGGTACCATCGGACATGTTCTCGGCCGGGAAGCGCCACGGGTCTTCGTTCATGCCGATCACTTGCCTGAACTCCAGGGTCTCCTTCTTACCCAAGTGTTTCACTGCGACGCCTTGAACTCCAGGCACAACCTTCGATAAAAACGTTATCACTTGCTTGTGCGCTGCGGGGCTCTCCCTCTCCAAGACGGTTAAGACGCTGGCAAGATTCTCCCCATTACGATGCAGCACGTGGCCAGGGTCTGGTTGCTGTAGTTCTCTGATGACATCCGGATTAAAATTATAAAACCCCATTCTCGAAAGGGTGTCGTACAGCGGTCGGAACGCGGGCAAGCCAGCTGCCGCCACGAGGTATAGTCTATCAGCCGCGGCAGGTGGCATGACGTGTTCGCTTGTGGCCTTCAGGGACCCGTCTTCCACCTTGTAACGGTGATTCCCATCAGAATCGACCACAATGCATTCTTCCTGCTGAACCGAGAATCGACCTTTTGGCAGCGCACCTACTCGAAATGCGAACCACCCCACCGTTTGCGGGGGAATGCGGAACTCCAGCCGGATTCCAAAATGCGTGGGGTGTCCCGTGGACCTTCGCCGTACTTCGCCGATTCCACCCCGTTCACGAAGCGCGTGTTCCAAGCTCATGTTCAAGGATTCAGTGACAAAGCGCAAAGCATCCAAGAAGTTACTCTTGCCTGCTCCGTTTGGCCCGACCAAGAACGTCAAAGGTCCAAGCTCGACTGAACAGGCCGCTATGCTCTTGTAGTTGCGCAGAACGACTCGCCTTAGAAAAATCGAATCAGGCATACGAGCCTCCCAGCTTGTGCACGCGCATGACCTCATTCCCGCGTGGGTCGATTACTTTGATTGCAATTCGCTGGTGCGGACCTGCCGGGAAAGGCAATGAAGTGGTGCCGGAAAGCTTGGTGAAGGCATCATCGTCCAGGGTACTACCCAGGGCCTTGCCCAGCTTGTCCCAGGCGCTCTTGTCCGGGAAGAAGGCCTGGCAGATGCAGAAGCACCGTCCGTCATAATCGCTGTCCAGGAACCAGGCGGCGACCTTCTCCGCGCCGGTTGAGCGGACCGAGTTAGTGATAGGGTCGTAGATGTCCACGCCTTCCATACAGACCGTGTACTGACCATCCTTATCATTCTCCAGGCGGGTGCGCGGTGATCCGGAGACGGTGAAGAGTTGGCTGGAGATAGTGGTCTTGAGCAAATCACCCATGTTTACGTCGGGGCGAATCTGGGCCATGTGAATACGCAGCCTGGGGTCCGGGTCTTCCTGGACAATAGCTTGCGCTGCGCCATCAAAGCTGAAAGCGGCGAAGACCAGGTCGTCGAAACCCCGCCGGGCGGCAGTCCTGATGCCTTCTTCAACCATCCCGGCCGTGAGCGGACCGTATTGAGGGCCGAATACTACTGCCACCTGGCGTTCGCCTTCGCCGTTTTTCCACGTCCCCGTGGCGTGCATGGTGGAACCATCGGCCAGCATCTCCAGGGTGACAAACTTCATGACTTTGTTGTCAGGAAAGCGCACGCCATCTTCCCGGAGTAGTCGGATCATGCGGTCTAGATAGGCCTCAGTGTTCTGGCCTTCGGTCTCCACTGGCGCGTCAGTATCGCCAAAGGTATCCAGCGCTTCGGGGGCGCCGCCGATGGGCGATTCCTCTGGCTCGTCCTCAATGCTGTCCTCCGCCGGAATGACGCCCTCCATGGTGAAGGGACCCGAGACACGCACTTTCCCTTTCTCGACAAACGGCTGGTCTACCAGTTCTTCCTGGTCCGCCCGAGCCTGAATGCACGCATTGACTTCGTCCATCTTCTGCCGCCACGCCTCGCGGTATTCGGTCAAAGCTTGCTGCAATGGTTTCGGCCAGTCTGGGTCCGTATCGAAGGGGATTTCCCATTCCTGCCAGGACTTTTCCGGTAGCTGCCAGCGGCGCCGGTCGGCATCGGTAATGGCCTTTTTGCCCGCCTGTTTCTGTTTCGCCTCGAGCTTGCCCAGCAACTTGAAACGGACATCGCCAGTAACGTGCTTCTGGAGAGCATCATTCAAGGACTCCAGCTTATCAGCCAGGACTGGCGCCCATTTGGTGAAGATTGGGTCCAGCGCCTGATTCTGGGCGATGCTCTTCAGGGTGATATGAGGCACATTCTTGACGTCAAAAGTGCACGAACCCTGAATTTGACAAGCCGGATCAGCGAGCCAGGGGCCTTCAGGATTCCGCTGCACATCTGCCGCACTGGTAGGCCGCAATTTGTAGTAGTCATATTTGGCTGTGAGCAGACGCTGACGCGCGATGGCCAAAGCTACCCGGCTGACATCAACGGTAATCCAACGCCGGCCCCACTCTTCAGCAACGTATGCTGTCGTGCCGGACCCACAAGTTGGGTCGAGAACCAGATCACCGGGATCGGTAGTCATGAGCATACAGCGCTCTATCACCTTGGATGACGTCTGAACCACATATCTCTTGTCTTGCTCACCCCACGTATCGTTCCACGACGTGGTGATCACCGAGCACGGAAAATCCCGGTTATATCTCTTGTATCTCACATCAGCAGCAAATGTGATCAACCGGTCTGCACCTCTGAGCCTCGATAATCCTTGTTCGCCAGTGGCCCAATGCATGTGAGAAGGGCATCGGTAATTTCTGCCGTTAATCCCATAGTCAAAAGCTAGGCCTGGGCTGAACCCCGGCCTGAATAGACGGACGGGACTGTAAGCTTCATCGTTGGTGTCCGAATAGGGCTGAAAAAGCTGTCGGCGTTTGGTCGCGGCCTTCGACTTGGCGTACCAAAGGATATTGTCAGTTACGCTGTCCAAGAATTCGGATTCGCGAATGCCAAACACTCTATAGGCAATAGCCGCAACATGGTTTTCAGCACCAAACACCTCATCCAGCAGGTCACGCACGCGATGCTCGTTCTCACCCCCGATCTGGACAAAGATACTGCCGCTATCTGCTAGCAGTTCTTTACAGAGCAGGAGCCGGTCGCGCAGATAGGACAAGTAGGAATGAACGCCAAGCGTCCAGGTATCCCTGTAAGCCTTGACCATTTCCGGCTCGCGGGTGAGGTCTTCATCTCTGTCTTTGACATCGCGGCGGCCCACTTCCGGTTGGAAATTGCTGGCATATTTGATGCCGTACGGCGGGTCCATGTAGATCATCTGCACTTTGCCCGCCAGCGCCTCACGTCGGGCGAGGGACGCGATCACGGATAATGAGTCGCCCAGGATCATGCGGTTCGTCCAGTCCATTGGGTGTTTGTAGAACTGGACGGCCTCATGGTATTCCTGTTCCGGGTCGGCGAAAAGGCTTCGCTGGATGTCCTCGCGTTTCGCTACGCGGAGAATGGCCTGGGTGGATACGCGTTCGTGAATGTGCAGCGCCACAGGATCAGCAACGCACCACTGCTGCTCGCGTTTGCCTGCCCACTCCAGCCAGGGCTCATGCGTGCGCAGCGCATCCTGAAGAATGGCCAATTCCGCTGGCTCCAGCTTCCGTTTCCCGGCTGCATCAATCAACTCGGCCAGGCGGTCAGTCTGCCCGGTAGCGTCGAAGCGGAGAGTGGGTGCAAGGTGGGGATTGTAGGCGAACCTGATCTTCTTCTCTTTGGACAGGGAACCACGTGCTTCAAGTCCTGCCGGAGGAATATTCAGCCGCGTGACGTTCTTGTGCCGGTAATCGAGGACGTTGTCCCCGGTGGGTTTATCGTCATCTTTACGCTTGGCCATGCACCCTCCTCATTCCGGACAGACCGAGCGACTTGCGTCACAGCTTCAGCGACGGGCCGTACCAAAAAGAAGTCTTTTTTGATAGGCAAATTATACGCCCATGACAATCATGACGCAAGTCCTAACCCCTTTTGGAGCAGGCGTGAGGGGCGGCTGCAGAATAGGTGGCGAATCTAGCTGCACAATCGACGAGTGCAGCCGGCCGCAGAGTTGCGAGACCCACATCCATACCCTAAGATAGACTCATCGCGACGCAACAGGAGGCTAGTATGAACTACCCTGAAGATGCGACTTCTAGAACAACCGTAACAGGTAGAATTTCCGACCGTAACGAGCCGAATAGGCTGGGCAGAGAGATCGTCCTTGAAAAGGCTGAGTCTCGAAAATTGTCGATCAAGGATTACCCTCTAACGCACAAAGCCGTTCCCGAGGGGCTAGAAGTAATAGCAATTACTGTAAGTCATCAAGCCCAGTGCCAAGCTTCTTTTCACCGCTATCCGGAAGGAAGTCGTTACGGCGAGAGTGCCTATATCGGCAGTGCTACCAGAAGGCTGAAGGACCGATCTCAAGCCAAGCAATTTCGCCTCTTGCTGCAGCAAACGGGAGTGGATAAGCCAGGGACGCTAGTCAATTTAGATTTCGTCAGGCATGGCAACGTTATTAAGGTATATGTCTACTCACCTGCCATTAACCGGCGGTGATCCCGGTTACTTGAAAAACGTTATACTTTACTGACTTTCGTGCAAGGTCATGCTGGGTAAAGACTAATCGGAACGGGCAATTCAGAGTTGAGACTGTCGACGTCATAGATTGATTCTTTCGGATATTTGACTTGTTTCCAAAATATGATACACTACCGAATATAGAGTTCCCAGTGTATAGTCTCTCCTAAACAGATTCCAGCACGAAGACGTCCATTTACGGTTATCAGTTCCGGTGCGGAGGTGAAGGCCCTGAAAGGACAGCACGGCTACGGTTTATGGTTCCGTCCAGCAGCCAGCGTTTTCCTCACCATCGCGCTCATTTCCAACAGTTTCCCGGTTGTCAGCTCTCCAGCGCAAGCCTCGACTCCACCTCCAAGCCGGCCTAGGACTGAGGCGCCACGATCGGATTGTTCACAGCGCCTCAACAAAGCGGAGGAATCACTGAATTTGCCGGAATCTTCTGCTCCCTCTGGTATCGATGCCGCTCCGAACCAACCCATCCCCACCGACAATCACACCGACAATGCCACCCCAACCATATCGCTGGCGCCCAGTGATAATGTTACTTCAGCAATGCCCACACCCAAGCCAATACCCGTTTTCGGCCCGATACAGTTGAGGAAAAGAACTGTCTTGGTCAGCCCGGACAAGGATACGGAGATAGCGTCGACGACTGGAATATCTCCCGGCGAGAGGGTTGTGAGTGGAAATGTCACGATAAGAATCCCGAAGGGGGCGGTATCAGCGTCAGCAGAAGTCGAGTTTATTGAGCGCGTTCCCGTTGGCTCAACTGGCATAAAGATGCTCAGGCTATTCGAGCTTACCGCCAAAGACTTGCAGTCGGGAGAGAAGATTACCCGATTTGATAGAGACATTGAAATCTCGGTAAAGCACGACCCGAGGGAACTGGCCGGGCTGAATCCCGATTCCCTGCGGCTTTATTACCTTGACGAGAAAACCAGGCAATGGTTACCCGTATCGAGCGTATATGACCGTACGCAGAACGTCCTTACTGCCACCGTCAATCATTTCACCAGCTTTGGTGAGCAGGCCGATCCTGTTCTCAATGGTCCCGGACGGGTAATGGCTGCCGACGTCAGCCTGCATGCGGGAACAGCCATATTCAACTATCCCATCGAGTTACCGCCCGGCCCCGGCGGATTTCAGCCAAAAGCGGAGTTGAACTACAACAGCGGCGTCGCCGATGAAACGAAGAATCGGCGCTCGACTGCCTCATGGGTAGGCATGGGCTGGACTTTGAACTTTGGAAGCGTTTCCTACGATGCCCAGACCAGGCGTTACTATCTCGACCTCAATGGTGGCTCTTATGAGTTTGTTTCCACGGAGGATGGTTATATCAGCACCAATCCTGAGATGTACTTCAAGATCACCAACCCGGCGACTAACACCTGGGAAGTGCTGGATCGGGAAGGAAATTATTACAGGTTCGGCGGCACGACCGATTCAGAACAATATTACTTCGACGGCGCCAGGCGTTACTATCGCTATGATCTCAGCCTCTTCAGGGACACCAACGACAATACGGCCAACATCACTTACGCGAGAGATATCAGGGGCGTTTCTCAGAATGATACGGTGCGTGCCGCTTATCCCGAATATCTCAGATATGGGAACATGGAGGTACGTTTCAGTTCGAGTTACGATGTCAACGACGCGACGGATGGCTATTTGCGCCGGGATAATCCGAGAACATCGAGCAACAGCTCGGCCCCCAAAACAATGGAAACCCGCAAGCTGGACGCCATCGAGGTGAAAGCCAACGGCAGCCTGATAAGGCGCTACGCTTTCAGCTACAACACTACCGATAGCGTCAATTCCACGGATTACGGAGGCATCTTCTACTCCGGCAATCACACCCTGACCTCTATCACCCAATTCGGCTCCGATAACACAACATCGTTGCCGCCGATGACATTCGCCTATCAGGGACTCCAGACTTATCGCCACACCAGCGAAGGTGACTACAACGGGAATCCGGGGAACCCGGCGTCTTTCTCCTGGCCCCATTTGACCACGGTCAATAGTGGCTATGGCGGCAAAGTAATCTTTTCCTACAGTCAGCTTCCCGCCGTTCCAGTGAACAACGTGTGGTCGAGGCAGGTTGTATCAGACAAGACCGTTAACAGCGGTATTGTTTCCAACTGGTGGAACACAGCGTGGAGCTCGCGCAAGAAGCTCGACTTTAACGCCAACGGCATCAGCAGTAATCTTTCCAGCTTCCCGGTGCTGGTACGGCTAACCACCAGCAACTTCGAGTTCGGGTCAGCTCAGTCGGATGGAGGCGACCTCCGCTTCATTGATACAGACGGCGCCACAGTCCTGGACTATGAGATCGAGAGGTGGACGTCGAGTGAGGCGTGGGTATGGGTCAAAGTGCCGACGCTCACCGGCAACTCCACCGACGAC
>JACPPV010000018.1 GCA_016190825.1 Chloroflexota bacterium | reverse complement strand
TAATCTAAGTACACCTCTTACATAATGAGCATTAACAGGATTATGACGTTTGTAGGGATAGTAATGGTTATTAATGTGGGCTTTAGGATGACTCCCGCCTGTGACAATTTCACCATATTTTTTGATAAGAGCCTCAAACTCGGTTAATGAGACGTTCGTGGGATTATCCCGAATTTTTTGTTCCCGACGAGAGCCTCTAGGCATCTATTTCCCCACTGCTTTATGGTACTACATATGGCACTATTTGGCAATAATCGAAGGGTTAGATATTCAGACAGAAGCTCAGGTTAAACACTTTTTCAGTTCTACCTATTGATACCCCGGCTCCACTTGGGGTATCAATAGGTAGAACCGATATAGTCTCGTTACTGTTCCCTGTTGATGGCACCGGTAAACTATATTGCACCTTAGCCTGAGTACCCTCAATGGTAATTCACTGCGTTGCATGGGCCGCCTCCTTAGGCAAAGTGGAACCGGGACTGCAGGGGGAATGTTACTCCCGCATTATGAAAATTCACATTCCTCAAAGGGACGATTGTTTTCTTACCTAAAATTAGCTTTTTTCCTGAAAAATGTAACTGGAATCGGGCGTCTCTCCGATGTTTTCAGTAGCTCCACAGACGGCCAACCACGGCGCTTTCTTATCCGCATAGTAGCACCATGTAGTGATAGTGCGTTTCCTTCAAAAGAATACTCTTTCTCTTGTCGCAATTGGCCTTTTTACAGACAGGACTCGGGAGTCACGCATCGACGAAAGCCTCCGCCACGGAACTATCACGAGTAGTCAAACTCAATGGAAGCATGATAACTGCAGCGAGTTAGAAGCAGGTCAGATGGCGGTAAGAAAATGGTTAGAGTCGAATAATAGGTTGTGTTTCTGTTCCTTGTAAACCGAGGTGGACCCCATTGCGACGATTGGCAAAACGGACACTCCGGCATCCTTTATCGTCCGTTGAAGAGTGATGATAGTGTGAGCAACAATTCTCGGAAATGTGGACAGTCAGACACAACGACTCGGATTTCCTTGATTGGAAAGCATTGCTGGCAAGAACCGGGGGACTTTCGTCAACAAAGATTCCGGCAGAATCCAATGTTGACAATGCCCGAATCTCCGCCCGGTTGTTGCTCCAGCGGTCAGCGGTCGCTCTTAGGCAGAAGCAGCATGCTAAACGTACTGCAATTTACGGGCAACCGTCCGGAAGTGAAAGCCGTATACTGCAAGGGTCATGGACAGGGGGAAAGAGTTGGGGCGTATGACCAGCGTGGAGAAGACAAACCGCCAGTACTGGAAACGGCCCCGGTCGGCCACACCCAGAAACCACATGGACCTGAGCCATGCCCAGACGTGCCACCACCTGATCTGGGACATTGCTCGTCTTTTCTGCGGGCGGTACTGCTTCAGGAACGCCTTGACGCGCGCGTAATATTGTCCGGGTGCATAGAGCGTGGTTAAGACTTCCTTGTAGCCTTTGACCAGCGTTGCCCGGTCCATTCTGGGAAGGAAGTTCATGGAGCAGTCAGTATTGTCTCCGGTGGCTTTCTCTTCCGTGAGCCGCTTCTCTGCGGCCATTCTCTGGTACAGTCTGGTGCCACGGGGGGCGTTCAACAATCCTACCATTGCCATAACGATCCCGCTCTGCTGCACCAGGTTTATCTGACTTTTGAAAACAGAGATTGGGTCACTATCGAACCCGAGGATGAACCCGGCCTGCACCTGCAAACCTCGATTTTGCAGCTTCCTGACGGACGCCGCGATGTCCCGGTGCTCGTTCTGACGCTTGTTACATTCGGCCAGGCTTTCTTCATTGGGACTCTCTATGCCAATAAACACGCGGTCGAAGCCAGCCGTGACCAGCAATCGCGTCAATTCTTCATCATCAGACAGGTTGATGGAAACCTGGGTGGATAACGAAAAGGGATACTTCCTTCGAATCTGCCACCCAACCATTGCCGGAAGAATCTCTTCTTTCAGTTTCCTTTTGTTGCCGATGAAGTTATCATCCACAATGAAAACGTCCGACCGCCAGCCCCGATCGTAAAGAGCATCCAGTTCTGCTATGATTTGATCCTTATTCTTGGTGCGTACGAAGCGGCCGTTAAGCACGCCGATGTTGCAGAAATCACAATCAAACGGGCAGCCGCGCGAGTACTGGATGCTCATGGCGACGTACTTTTTCATGTCGATCAAAGACCACAGCGGAAGAGGCGTTTTCGTGACATCCGGGCGCTCCTGAGACGTGTAAACGTGCTTGACATTGCCGCTGCTGAGGTCTTTCAAGAAAAGCGGCAGGGTGATCTCTGCCTCATCAAGGACCAGGTGGTCGACAGCCTCGAATTCATCCGGTTCGCTGGTAAAAAGGGGGCCGCCGGCAACCATTTTCTTGCCGAGCCGCTGACATTTCTGAATGACCTCTTTGACCGATTCCCGCTGGATAACCATGGCGCTGATAAACACACAGTCCGCCCACAGGACATCAGCATCGGTCAGAGGATCAGTATTCATGTCTACCAGCTTCTTGTCCCAGTCAGGAAGCATCGAGGCCACCGTCAACAGCCCCAAAGGTGGAAAGACGGTTCGCTTGGAGGCGACTCTCACTGCGTGACGAAAGCTCCAGAAGGTATCCGGATATTCGGGGTAAACCAGTAGTATTCTCATTTATCCTCCCCTCCGGGGAACCTGCTAGGCCGGCTGTGCAGTCTGCCCCAAGACTGGTGCTAATAGCTGTTTTGCGTATCTCTTGCCTAGACGCCGACCAAACGTGAGGCCAGCACCTTACCCCTTTGTCTCGGAGCAGGGGCGGAAGCAGGTCTCGCCGGCGCTGCCGCCGCATAGTCAAAATCCGGCAGAGTACGGCGCTCCAGCTTCGCATTTAGCAGCCGTTCAACATCACGCACCGTGCCGGCGTCCTTACCGGTCACAAAAGTCAACGCACATCCTTCTCTGTTGATACGCCCGGTACGGCCGATGCGATGGATGTAGGCGTCCGTATCCTCCGGCATATCATAGTTGATGACGTGAGAAATGGACAGGACGTCTATGCCCCGGGCAGCGATATCCGTCGCTACCAAAATCTTATAGGAACCGGAGCGGAACCCATCGAGTGCCGCCTGGCGTTGAGATTGGCTCATATTGCCCTGCAAGGCGGCAACGCGGAGGCCGGCCTTCTTCAGTTGCTGGGCCACGTGTTCGGCGCGATGCTTGGTCCGCGTAAATACCAGCACCGATTCAGTATCGGTCGTGCGCAGGACTTCTCTCAAAAGCGCGGTCTTTAGATGATCGGACACCGGATACAACGTGTGAGATACTGTCATCGCCGGCTGAGTGCGCCCAATCTGCACGGTGACCGGGTCATGCAGGACCTCTCCAACCAGTCGCCTGATGTCATCCGGCATAGTTGCGGAAAAGAGAAGCGTCTGCCGCCGGTGCAGTATGCACTGCAGGATACTCCGAATTCCAGGGAGAAAACCCATATCGAACATTCTGTCAGCCTCGTCTATTACAAGGACTTCAAGCTGCGCGAGATTGATTGTCCCCTTCCAGAGATGGTCTAAAAGACGTCCTGGGCAGCCGACGACTATCTCTACGCCGCCACGCAATGCCCGTAGTTGTTGTTCCATGCTGACTCCGCCGTAAATGGCGGTGCACTTCAGCCCTGTTTGCTGTCCCAGGTCATTAAAAGTCTGGCACGTTTGTTCCGCCAGTTCACGCGTAGGCGAGACAATCAGAGCGCCAATACGTCCCCGTGGGCTGCTCAGTAAGCGCTGAAGAATCGGCAACGCGAATGCGGCCGTCTTACCCGTGCCGGTCTGGGCCAGCCCGATAAGGTCATGCCCCCGTGAGACCGGAGGTATCGATTGTACCTGGATTGGCGTTGGAGTTTCGTACCCCAGCGACTGAATACCGGCCATGATGCTTGGATGAAAACTAAAGGTTTCGAAATTCATTAAACTCCTTGAAACAGTCTCCAGTGGAGATATCTAACTATTGTGTATATCTTTCTCTTTTTCTATTGAATCGGTTATTGCTCTTGATGCTGAGGGACATCCCGCTCTTGTCCGAAAGCGGCAGTGCCTGAACGACAGTTACAACACGGTCCCTTAGCGTTTTCCCTTCGAGTCTGGTAATTGCGGTGGCACCCGCGGATTTCGAGGCCATTTCAACATATCCATACCCTCTCGGCTGACCACTGCCGATGTGCTTATCGTTCATGATAGTTACAGATATCACTTCCCCGAATTCGGTGAACTCTTTGCGCAGTTCATCTTCGGTAGTCTCAAGCGACAGATTGCCCACATAGATAATCATGGCACACCCTTTCATTAAACCGCTTGCAAAGTCTCGATTTGGAACGGGTTTGCCCAAGCAATGGCAGGAAGCCGAATTCCCAGACGGCCTAGTATCTTCGCTGCCTGCCTCCGCCTGACCGGCCACCCCTGCCACCGCCGTAACCTCCGCCGCCACCGCCACCGCCACCGTAGCCCCCGCTCCTCCTGTTGCCGTAGGAACCACCGCCCCGACTGTCTTCGCGAGGGCGTGACTCGTTAACCACGATAGTCCGGTCCTTCAGCATTTTACCATTGAGACCCGCAATGGCAGCTTCAGCCTCGGATTTTGATGCCATTTCCACGAAGGCGAATCCCCGCGGCCGCCCGCTGAACTTGTCTGCGGGAATAGCCACAGATTCGACGCTGCCGAAATTGCTGAACTCCGCTGATAGTTCACTCTCGGTAACATCAAAGGCTAGATTACCCACATAAATTCTCATACTTCAAACCTCTCTTATTCTGGATTTTGTTCCGTGTATTACTGATATCCCTGTCGCCGCTTTCACTGGGTTTTTTCTGGCTTTCATGCGCGCGGCCTGGCTACTGGATACAAAGTAGCACCTGGCTTTACCTCACGCAGTATCCCGCTCAGCTGCACCACGCGCTGAGAACGCCGCAACAACGATTCCTGTGATTCACTTTCACGTCTGGATACTTGCAAAAATACACCTCAAACTGGCACGAGTCGCACCCGGTCCAGTTGGCGACCCGGATGCGATCGATAGCTTGACCTCACTTACCTGGCAGGCTGGACTTTCCGGTAGCAATCGCTGCAGTAGACCGGCCTATCGCCGCGTGGCTGAAATGGGACTTGGGTGCTTTTGCCGCACTGCGCGCAGGTCGCGGGGAACATCTGTCGCGTGGTTGCATAGCCATTGTTGCCGTCGCGCTCTGCCTTCCTTGCTCTGCGGCATTCGGGACAGCGATTCGGCTCGTTGGTAAATCCTTTGGACGCAAAAAACTCTTGGTCGCCAGCGCTGAAAGTGAATTTGGCACCGCAATCGGCGCACTGGATGGACTTGTCCTGAAAACTAATTGGATGACCTCCTCTTATGATTAGTCGGAGTTTGGGTCATCCAATACTTGAGGAAACTTCGCGATGGTAGCTTCTGGAAAGCTTGAAATAACCTAAACTAGAACTTATT
Organism: Chloroflexota bacterium; assembly: GCA_016190825.1. Taxonomy (GTDB): domain Bacteria; phylum Chloroflexota; class Dehalococcoidia; order Dehalococcoidales; family UBA2162; genus JACPPV01. Next base: position 14,554 of record JACPPV010000018.1, on the reverse strand, counting down.
CCACTGTAACACAAAAGGCATGCTTATGCAAATCGGAGCCCGGGTCGGTAAAGTTCAATCGTGGTTGGTATCATTTAGGCAACCTCACTGGTCTAATCGATATTCTCGGCACAGGCTTGTCACTTCTTTCCAGTCCTTGAACGGCACGGGCATTCCCATCTTCTGCGTTGGCGGAACATTGCCTAACGCCTCGTGCTCCTTGAAAAAGTTGTAATGGACAAGCCAAGCATCAGTTGGCAGTTAAGACAGTGAAGAGGATTATTTGTTGCTTAGGCACTCTCCACAAGAGTGAACTTTACCGAGAGGAGCGGAGGATTGACAACACCCACTAAACTAGATAATATCAATTGCTATGCGTGTGATTACCGGTGAAGCCAAAGGGCGCCAGCTAAAGGTGCCGAAAGGACCCACCCGCCCCGCCACCGACCTGGTCCGCGGGGCCATTTTCTCCATCCTGGAAAACCTGACCGATGACTGGGACCTGGTGCTGGACCTGTTTTCCGGCAGCGGGGCTATGGGAATCGAGGCGCTGAGCCGGGGCGGAGGCTGGGTTGATTTTGTTGAACGCCTGCCGAAAGGCTGTGCCACCATCAGGCAGAACCTGGAGAAGACGGGGCTGTCCTCCCGCGCCCACGTCTACTGCTGTAGCGTAGCCAGGGCGCTTACCTTTCTGGACAAAAATTACAGCATCATTCTGATCGATCCACCGTACCGCAATCCGCGAATCGGCGATTTGCTGGAGCAGCTTTCCATGTCCAGACTTATCGGGCCTGAGACCATCGTGGTGGTAACTCATCCTCCGTACCGGCCACTTAAGCCGGCCTATGGCTCAATTAAGCTACTAAAGGAGCACCGGCACGGAGATAGTTGCATCAATGTCTACCGAATGGAGGTCACGGCGTGACAATCGCAGTCTATCCGGGAGCCTTCGACCCGTTTACCAACGGTCATCTTGATATCGCCGCCAGGGCAGCGGGGCTTTTCGAAAAAGTCATTATCGCCGTCTATGACCGCCCGGACAAAAACCTGCTTTTCACTACGGATGAGCGGGTAAATCTGGCAAGGCAGTCGGTCGCCGGCATCCCCAATATCGAAGTCCAGTCCTACTCCGGACTGACCGTCAATTTTGCCCGCAGGATTGGGGCAAAGACGCTGGTCCGGGGGCTGAGAATCGGCGCCGATTTCGAAGGGGAATTTGAGATGGCCCTCATGAACAAGAAACTGGCGCCGGACTGCGAGCTGGTCTGCCTTATGGCCAGCCTGGAGTACCAGTTTATCAGCTCAAGCCTGCTGAAAGAGGTGGCGTGGCTCGGCGGCCGGATTGATGAGCTGGTGCCGGAGCCGGTGGCGATAGCTCTTAAAGAGAGACTGCTTGCCAGTCGCAAGACTGTTTAGTAAAATAGGGAAGGACAAGAAGGGAGGTTTTATTTTATGGCATACGTGATCACGGATGAGTGCATTAGCTGCGGTGCGTGTGAGCCGGAGTGCCCAAACATGGCCATCAGCTCCGGGAGCGCGATATACATCATCGACCCGCTGAAATGCACCGAATGCGTCGGCTCTTTCACCTCATCCAGATGCGCCGAGGTCTGCCCCGTTGAGGCGTGCGTGCCTGATCCCGATCGCAGGGAAGGCCGCTCTGACCTGTTGGCGAGGTGGCGCGCCCTGCATCCGGGCGAAACTCCGGCGGTTACATAAAACGTGCCGGAGTAAAAATTGGGCAGCAGCCCTGCCAGAGACGATCCTGGCAGGGCTTTTTGCTATCTGAAAAAGGAGCGGATCATGTCAAACTCCGGCGGCAGCAAAGCGAGCACCGCGGGAAACTGGCCGAGCAGAAAGGTGGCAAGAGCCGAATTGCTGATTGTATCGGTGACGCCCAGGAACTTTACCCAGATAGCCAGGGTGGCGCCGACGGAGATCGCGCCAACGATCAGACCGAATGCAATCCCGCCCGCGCGGTTGACCCAGCCCAGAGAGATCGAGGAGATGACCGAGGTCAGCAGAACACCAACCGCCATGGTAATCAAAATCACTGCCACCAGAATTATGACAAAGGCGACTATCTGTGCCAGTTGTGCCTGGGGAACAAAAGTCAATCGCTCGGCGAGGACCACGTAATAACGCCCCGCCAGGCTGACGCCTATCACCAGCCCGGCAAGGGAAAGGACGGACTTGATCAGGCCGTTCCGCCAGCCCCCGAAAACGCTCGCTGCCAGCAGCACGATTATTACGATATCCAGCCAGTTCATCTACTTTCAATTTACTACCGGTAGCGCAATGCGTCAATAGGGTTAAGCCTGGCGGCTCTCATCGCCGGATAGATGCCCGAAGCCAGCCCGATAACCATCGAAACTGATACCGCCAGGATGATGACATCCGGCGAAACTGCCGGATGTAAATTGAGCCCTCCGACGTCTACCTGGGAAACCAGCATGGCAAGCAGCCAGCCGCCGAGTATCCCGATGCCGCCCCCCGCCATACTGAGCATCGCCGCCTCAAGCAGGAACTGAAACAGGATATCCCTCCGTTTTGCTCCGACTGCCTTACGGATGCCGATTTCCCGCGTGCGTTCTGTCACTGAGACCAGCATGATATTCATGATGCCAATGCCGCCAACCAGCAAAGAGATGCCGGCGATCGCCCCCAGAACAATGGTAAACACATCCGTTATCATCCCGAAGAGACCCAGCACTTGCTGCTGGGTGACGATCGCAAAGTCATTTTTCACTCCGCCTGCCAACCTGTGGTGTTTCCTCAGCAGGGCCTCCATCTCATCTCGCGCATCATCAATCAGTTCGGAGGCGGCCACCTTTACGGCGATTGATTGAACAGCATCCTCCCCGCTGGCAAGGCGCTGTGTGAAAAGTCTTGTCTGGAAGGTGGTTATCGGCACCACCAGTATGCTGTCCAGGCTGACCCCCAGCATCGCCCCGCCCTTCGCCTTAAGCACACCGATAACGGTGAAGCGGTTCCCTTTTATTTTTACTTTCTGTCCAAGGGGACTGCGTTCCCCGAAAAGGTCCCCGGCGATCTGATTACCCAGGACCACTACCATATCCCTGGAAGCAATGTTCTGATTGGAAAAAGACTGCCCCGACTCGATTTCCAGGTCGTAGACCGTGAAGTATTCCGGGGTAGAGCCATGGATGATGCCAACCGTTTTTTCGCCGCCAAAGGCAACCTCGGCGAAGTTTTCATTGGTCGGCGCTACCATCAGTACCGAAGGGATACGCTCAATTGCCTGTGCATCGGGCAATGTGAGAGAGGGCGGCGTGAAAGCCGGCGAAAAGCCAACGATTCCGCCCACTTCCGGTGAGCGGGGAATGAGGTAGAGCACGTTTGTGCCAAGCTGCTCAAAGGTGGAGGCGATGCTGGCCTGGGCTCCTTGTCCCACCGCCATTAGGGAGATCACCGCGCTCACGCCGATAACGATTCCAAGCATGGTCAGCGAAGATCGCAGTTTGTTGGCAGAAAGAGACCTCACGGCCATCGCCAGGAATTCGGTTAGTTTCATTGTCCGGGTCTACCTTTAGCTGTCACTCGAGCGCCTGCGGGAATCCAGGAGAGGCGGAGACGTCTGGATTCTCGTCCAGGTTCAAGAATGTCCTTCATATATGACCATCTCATCGCTCACCACCTGCCCGTCCCGAAGACGGATGATACGGCGGGTCTGGGCGGCGATCTCTGTCTCGTGGGTAACCATGATCACAGTTATGCCGTCCCGGTTAAGACGGCGGAAGATTGAAATTATCTCGGCGGTGGATGCGGTGTCCAGATTGCCCGTCGGCTCATCGGCCAGTATCACCGATGGGTTGTTTACCAACGCCCTGGCGATTGCCACGCGCTGCTGCTCTCCGCCGGAGAGTTCCGTGGGTTTATGCGCCGCCCGGTTTCCCAATCCCACCCGCTCCAGGGCATCCAGGCACCGTCTGCGCCGGGCGGACGCCCCGCTATACAGCAGGGGCAGCTCAACGTTGGCTGAAGCCGTAGCGCGAGGCAGCAGATTAAAATCCTGGAAGACGAAACCGAATTTTGTATTTCTCAGCTCAGCGAGGCGGTTATCGCTAAGACGGCTGACATCCGCTCCCTCCAGCACATACCTGCCTGAAGACGGCTTGTCGAGGCAGCCGATGATATTCATTAGCGTGGACTTACCGGACCCTGAAGCGCCGATGATGGCGATCATTTCTCCCGCTTTGATGGAGAGGGAGACACCCCTCAGGGCATGCACCTCCATTTTCCCCATCTGGTAGACCTTGGTTATGTTCTCCAGTTCGATTAGCGAATCAGCTAGCGCCAATTACATGCCTCCGGGCTCATTGGAAAAGCGGTCCGAGTGACCTGGCTCTGCCGCGCCTTTCGATTACCATTTCTCCCTCCTCCACCCCGCGGATAATTTCGGTCTGGATGCCGTCACTGATGCCAGTTATTATCTCTCTTTCTTCCTCAACCTCTCCGCGCCTTACCATAACCGCGCTTTTCTCCGGTCCGTTCCTTATTATCGCACGCTCCGGCACAACCAATATATTTTCTCGCTCCGCGACGATGATCTCGGCATTGGCGCTCATGCCCGGGCGCAATCCCAAGTTACCAGGGACATCAAAGCCGACCTCAACCTCGTAAAGAATAATGCCGGATGACTGTATCGGCAGGAGACTGATGAAGCTGACCCGTCCATCAAACTTCGTTCCGGGCAGGGCATCAACCTCGATGTTCACCTTCTGCTGCAGGGCTATCCGGGTAATATCGATCTCATCCACTTCCACCTTCATTCCCATAAGGCCCCGGTCGATGAAGTGGACAACTACGGTTGTGGCCAAGACGGTATCCTTTTCCTCGACGCCCACCATGGCGACCACGCCATCAAACGGGGCGGTTATGGTGGCTTCATCAAGTTGCTGGCGGCTCAGAGAAAGGCTCTGCCCGGCAAGCCTCACCTGTGATTCGGCAAAGCTGACGGCTAATTCCGCCGGCTCCAGTTGCCTTCCGGCAAAATCCAATTGCGATTCGGCAACCTCATGCTGCGCTCCGGCGGCTGCAAGCCGCGCCCTGACAATTCGCAGCAGGTCCTCTGAGATGTTCAATGTATCTTCCATCTCATCGAGGTCAAAGGCTATCTGGTCGCGGCTAATCCTTGCCTGGTCGCGGGCAACCTTAGCCTGGTCATAGGTGATTCTTGCCTGTCCTAGTGCTGTCTGCGCCTGAAGCAGGGAAAGCCTCGCCTGTTCCTCGGCAACTTCAGCCTTTGCCACTGCCAGTTCTAACGCCCCGGCATCCAGCACGGCAAGTGGCGCCCCGGCGCTGACATTGTCCCCTTCTTTAACAAAGAGCCGCTCAACCCTTCCGGCCATGCCAAAGGCCAGTTTTGCTTCACGGACAGGGGAGATAGTCCCGCTCCCGCTCACCGTGACGACCAGGTCTCCCCGCGTCACTGTGGCAAGCTGAACCTCTTCCTGGGCTTTCTGTGCGAATGGATTGCAGGATGCCGTGGCAATGAGCACGGACACAAGCAGCGAAGCAATCACCAGCGGGTGGTTCTTCACATCATGCCCCCCAAGAGCCACTATAAGCCAAAGCGGGCAAATTGGCAAGGGAGAACATTCTGTGGGTATTTGTAACTTAACGTCAGGCATTAGTCACTCTCTTAAGCGGCTCTTTCTCATATTCCACCACATCCGCCCAACTATGCCAGTCGTATTCCAGCCCGGCTACCTGGGCGGGCGGTAGATGAAACCCGCGGCTTGCCGGGGAAAAGCAAACTCAAAACTTAAGAAAGGAGAAGACCGCATAATGAGAAAACTATTTACTGCGATTATGGTTGTAGCACTGGTACTTGGCTCCACGGGGGCGCTTGCTTACGCTGCGCCCGGCAAAGTTACCGACAAAGATACACTTAAGCTTCTGGCTGAGGTACGCCAGGCAACAGACAAATACCATGACGTAAGCGTCGCACTGGCTGAAGGCTATACTGACGATCCCCTTGGCACCGGACCTCTTCCGTGCGAGCCAGCCATGGGCATTCATTACGTGGATTTGGAGCTGGCTTCTGATCTTGACGTAGATGAGATGACGCCCGAAATCTTGCTGTACGAACCGACCGACGAAGGGGACAAGCTTGTTGGCGTGGAATATTTCGTAGCTTTCGTTGGTCAGCCGGCCCCTGTTCTGTTTGGCAGACCGATGAATGGCCCGATGGCGCCTCATGAACCTGGGATGCCGCCCCATTACGACCTGCACGTCTATCTGTGGGAGGGCAATCCGGACGGCGTCTTCGCGGAGTTCAACCCCAACGTTAAGTGCGGGGACTAATTCCGGCGATGCACCGCTCTTCCTGAAACCCAGAGGGCTGATAGCAGAATCCACGGAAAAAAGGAGCGGATGCGTGGTCCCGATCTATCTGGTGAGCCATCTGTTTTTTCTGAATGTCCACAGCGCGGGAAAGATTAACCATGGAAGCAAAAGCGAGGCGATCAGATTCATTACTGGCTTGTAAATCCAGTTCTTGGCGTCAGTTTGCCTAAACTTATAATCAAGCCCGGCAACTATCCCAATTAATAGTTGTCCAGTGACATAAAGCAACGGAACCAGGTATAAGTGACGTATGAATGGAGCGTAAAAGTAGACAGAAAAGAGAATGACAGGGCTGATGAAAGTGGTCATGAACTCCGTATAGAATACCAGAGACATGAGAGGATTCTTTTTCCAGAAAAATGCACTCACGTAGAAGCAAGACCGTATATATCCTTTTTTCCACCTTGTTTGTTGCCGGATATAGGCTCTCGCCCTTTCGGGGACTTCCGTGCGGACCACCGCTGACGGCACGTAAACAGTATCCCAGGCGGTTAGCGTATGAGCAGTTAACCCTCTGTCTTCTGAATCGTCATATTGGGACATTGCCTTCTTTAGGTGACCTGATATGGACAGCAGTTCACCTTTGGCCCATGGTGTAGCCATTGCGTAGGTGGTCAGATCTCTATCATCGCTGTTCTGAACCCTGGCCGCTGCCCAATATGGAATAAACTGAGCAATTGCTTCTCGTCTATACGCAGCCAGACAACCGGAACAACATAATACGGTGCCAAACACGCTCTCAGTAGTCTTGTGTATATTGAATGCATAATCGTACCACGCATCCTGGCACTTGGTCAGGAAATTCTTGTCCGCATTCAATACCTTGCAATTGCCAACTGCGCCGCCCACTCTTGGATCTGCGGCAAATGTTTTCATAAACTCCTCGATAGCTCTCTCATCAACCACGCTGTCTGAATCTATCAAAACAATAAATTTCCCTGTGGAAGCGTAAAAACCGGCAGCCACTGCGCTACGTTTGCCTCCGTTGGACTGGTGAATTACTTTGAGTCCTGGATATTCCATGGCCATGAAATCCAGCTCCCTGCCGGTATTGTCTTTGCTACCGTCATTTACGGCAACAACTTCGATGTAAGGGTAGGACGAGCGGAAAACCGCTTTTATGACTTCTCCAATCAATCCTTCCTGGTTGTACACAGGTATAATTACTGACACCACGTCATCTGGCACTCTGCCCTTTGCTCTGTTTGTGAAGAAAAGCCACCCTACAACGAAAATTGTCAGGGTGTGCATGGGAATCAGGGTGGCGTAGAAGATGAGAAGGTCTTGATGTGTCCAGGCCGTTATTAGGTTGAAGAGCATAGTGAAAGTTATCGCCCCCAGCGAAAGGCCCCGTACAAGCCAGGCCTTCTTGCTTACCAGAATTCTGCCGCTCCTGGAGATATGCTGCCTGCAATGGGCATAAAGATCGTGGTTATCTTCACTCTCCTCTGCCTCAGACTGAAGGCTGGCAACCTCTGGCCTTTCGAGGGCTTCATCAAGCCTGAGCACATTTTCGGGCGGCTCTGCGGTTGATACGCTGGCTCTTTCCTGACGTAATTTCACAGTACCTTTCCTTATCTGCCTGTCAAAGTGAAACCGGCGAGCTCGGTGGCGTTTACGAATTCAAAATCACCCTTTTTCATTATGGTCAAAAATGATTTCAGGCTTGAAATCGGGTAGGTGTTATCAAAGACGATAATGATGGGTACGGCGCTTTTCGGCAGCGTGAGGAAGAAATCCGCAGCCTGACTGGCGCCTTGGTAGACTACCGCCTCATATCTGACAAACTGTCCGTTCTCGTACAAATTGTACTGGCCCTGGTAGGAAAAATCCGCCAGTATACCGGACCGGCTGAGCAGGGAATAGATATCCTGGTCCGTGGCATCAAAGGGAGCACGAAAGATTCCTGAACGCAGATTACCGGCATTGTCTACGGCGGTTTTGCCCCGTTTTACTTCCTGGAGCCTGAGCGAATAGTCAGAAATACTGGTAAGGGCAAGATTGCTGTACGTCTGGCTTCCCACGTCCACTTTCTTGCCGAAGTGCGAGACAATTTGCGGGTACTCTTGTGCCACCTTGCCGACAATGAAGACGCTGGCGCCCATGTCATGAGACTTCAAAAGGGATGAGAGGCTATTGCTCCACTCAAAGGCATCGGCGGATTCCGATATGCTGAAGATGAGCATCACCGTTTGTTTGGGTTCGGGATTGCTTACCCGCAGGAACAGCGGACTTATCACGGCGAAACCGGCCACTATTACAATCACCGTGGCAATTGTGGCAGCAACCTTTATCTTCAAATCAAAGCTCTCTTTCTTAAAATGATTCCTCTTCGCCTAACCTCCGTCTGCTGAGTCGGTGGCGCAGCAGATTCGGGCGCGGCATGATTAGCCAGCGGCTAGAGACGCTTGTAATCAATTTCAGAGGAGCGGATTTCGGGGGTGTCAAGAGCCCCCCGTACGTCAATGATGACCGGGTAGGGGTTCAGGATACGCCGGAGCTCGCAGAGGGACATTCCCTTGAAAACATCGTGGGCTACCGCCAGAATGATGCAGTCCATTCGGGGGACGCCGGTCAAAAACTCGAAAAACCTGATCCCGAGGTCCTCTTCGCCGTTTCTCACCAGCGGGTCGTAGCCATAAACCTCAACGCCATATTTGTGCAGCTCTTTTATCACCTTTCTCACCGGTGTTTCCCGGATGTCTGCCACGTTTTCCTTGTAGGTGCAACCCATAATAAGGACCTTCGACCCTTTGATCATCTTCCCGGCATGGTTTATTGAGCTGACTGCCATATGCGCAACGTGTCCCGGCATAGAGTCATTGACGGCGCGCGCCGCGAGAATAAGTTGCGGATGATAGCCGTGCTCCTGCGCTTTGTGTGCCAGAAAGTGAGGAACCACGGGAATGCAGTAGCCGCCGACCAGTCCGGGGGAGAACCGGAGGAAATTCCACTTCGTGGCCGCGGCATCCAGGACAGCCTTCGTGTCTATACCCATCTCATGGAAGACTATTGAAAGCTCATTCATGAGAGCGATGTTCAGGTCCCGCTGCGTGTTCTCTACCAGCTTGGCCGCTTCTGCAGTCCGTATGTTCTTGGCCTCGAAGATGTTCGGCGTCACCCGGCGGTACAGGTCGGCAACAGATTCCAGAGTTTCTTCATCGTAAGCAGCCACGATCTTGGTCACTTTGTCCACACTGTGCTCCAAATCACCGGGGTTGATACGCTCAGGGGAGTAGGCCAGTCCAAAGTCCTTTCCACACTCATATCCGGATGCCTGCTCCAGGACCGGCTTAAAGACCTCTTCAGTGGCACCGGGATAAACCGAAGACTCAAGAATAACGATGGCTCCCCTTTTCATATAGCGCCCGACGATAGCGGCGGCTTCCCTGATGTATGACATATCCGGCCGCTTGCCTTCGGAAAGAGGGGTAGGAACACAGACTGAAATGAAATCAGCCTCAGCTATCAGGGCAGGCTCAGCGGTGAAAACATGGTTTGGATTTCCATTCTTCTCTGATAAGCTCTTCACCTTATTAGCATCGATATCGAAGCTGATAACACTGTAATTCCTGGCGAAGGCCTTGGCCAGGGGGAGCCCCACATATCCGGCGCCGACTACACAGATTGTGGCTGACTTGACCTGCACTACCATCAAACACTCTCCTCACAAGATACTATTTCCGTGACTACTCAACGGTAACGGACTTTGCCAAATTCCGCGGTTTATCTATATCGCAGCCACACAATACTGCGAAATGATAGGCAAAAAGCTGAAGCGGAATAACGCTGAGAATCGGAGTCAGGAACTCAATGGTGTCCGGTATATAGACCACATCATCAGCCAGGCTTTCGATCTCTTGGTTTCCTTCACTGGTAACGGCTATTACGGGACCTCCCCTGGCTTTGATTTCTTCGATGTTGGAGACCATTTTCTCGTAAACACTGTCTTTGGGGACTATGCAGATTGAAGGGAAATCCTCAGATATCAATGCCAGTTCGCCATGTTTGAGCTCGCCACCCCAACTACCTTCGGAGTGGACATACGCAATTTCCTTGATTTTGAGTGCCCCTTCACGAGCAATCGGGTAGTTATATTTCCTTCCCAGGTAAAAGAAATTTTCGAACCCCCGGTATTTTTCGGCCAGCTCTTTTATCTGCCTGTCGCATTGCAGTGTTTGCTCGACCATCTCAGGCATACGAAGCAACTCCCGGACGATGCGCCGCCCGGTCTCCAGGGGCATTTGACGCTGTCTACCCAGGAACAGGGTAAACAGGGCTAAGGCAGCCACTTGTGAAGTGAAGGCTTTGGTGGAGGCCACGCCTATTTCCGGACCGCAGCGAGTGTAAACTCCGGCATCAGTTTCCCTAGCCTGGGTTGAGCCGACGACGTTGGTAATGCCCATGGTGAGAGCTCCTCTGCTTCTGGCATCCCTGATCGCTGCCAGCGTATCAGCCGTCTCTCCGGACTGGGAAATCGCGAGCAGAGCGGTATTTTTGTCCAGCAGAGTTTTACGATATCTGAATTCCGAGGCAGCATCGGTCCTGGTGCTGATACCGGCATATTCCTCGAACATATATTCGCCCAGCAAACCGGCGTGACGGGCAGTACCACAACCCACTATGTATACTTTATCGATCTGCCGGAGTCTCTGTTCCACCGAATCCAGTCCCCCCAGCTTGGCATTGCCCGCTTCAGGTATCAATCTGCCTTTGAGGGTTTGCTCTATACTCTCCGGCTGTTCCATGACCTCTTTCAGCATGTAGTGCGGAAAGCCTTCCTTTTCGTGCTGGCCATCGGCCCATTCTATTTCCTCGGCTTTCTTTTCCCGGATAATAGTGAAATTGCTCCGGCCGATAACTGCTATTTCACCGTCATCCAGATAGACGACTTTCCGGGTATGGGCGATCACTGCTGAGGGATCTGAAGCCAGCAAGAAGTAGTCCTCAGCCAGTCCGACAAGGAGCGGGCTGGAAAGACGAGCCGCAACAATCTTGTTCGGATCACGGCCAGAGATGACTGCCAGTCCGTAAGTGCCCACCAGACAACCCAGGGATTTTCTCACCGCTTCTTCCAGGTTTCCTTCAAAACATTTTTCAATCAAATGGGCGATGACTTCAGTGTCAGTTCCGGAACTGAACACATGGCCTTCTCCGATTAGCTGTTCCTTCAGCGCCGGGTAATTTTCGATAATGCCATTGTGCGCCACAAAGATATCCCTGGTGCAATCGCTGTGCGGATGGGCATTGGCTTCACAGACATTTCCGTGTGTGGCCCAGCGGGTATGAAGAATGACCGGGTCCGCGGGGGAAAAACCGTTCTGACCTATTTTGTTCTCCAGGTTAGAAATCCTGCCTACTGCCTTCTGGCAAATTATTCCTCCGGACCTGTCCCAAAAAGCGAGGCCGGCAGAATCATAACCCCGGTACTCCAGCCGTTTTAGAGCTTCAATGCCGATGTTAACTGACCTTTCATCATTGCCCTTACTGATATAACCTACTATCCCGCACACAGCTCTTACCTCCGATATCTTGTCCGTGCTATGTCTATGTATTCAATCATCTGCCCTCGTCGTCCGTAAATTATCAAAAGGTTAATTCTGGATTCTTTGAAAGGCTCATTCTTGGAGGCACGTTGACTTTGTTGATGTGACCTTTTGTTCCGCACACTGCTCTCTTACATCCTCAAAATACTTGTATCTTATAAGTTAAACGGTTGAACGGTTGATTTGGTTGAAACCAGAAGTAGCCTACCGTGATAAAGAATCTAAAAATTGACCCATTCTTTGAATCTACGCTGATGATTATTGCTACGCTCCGTAATAGACTGAGCACATCCCATGGTGCTGGTACGAAGCCAAAAGTAGTTTCGCAGAATTTAGCCCGTTACTCGCTAAACACGACGGCATCCGCAATCATATTTCTTATCGAGAAGTCCAGGAAGATTTAGGTCGTTAATAAGGAGATTGGATATGCCCTCTGTTCTGGCATGGATTGACCATGACTCGAAAGCGAGGGAGCGCACACTTCGCATCCTATCCCTTTTTCAGGAAAAGGAAAGCCGTGACGAACTCGGGCTTGGCTCCGTGCGCGACAGCTTTGCCGACCAGTTATTTCCAGGAACAAGCACAATCCAGACTCGCCTCCGATACATGCTTTTTGTACCATGGATTTATCATTCCCTGGAAGAGAAGCGACTATCTGCGGAAAGTTTTGCAATCCAGGCCGATAAGCTGGAAAGAGGCTTGGTTCAGCCTTTGATGGATTCCGATGATCATGCTGGTGTGTTTGGAAAAACCGCAAGGATGAGGCTCAAACGGTTGCCCAGTTCCGTCTACTGGGCTGGTCTCGGCATGTGGGGTATACGCCTTATGCCGTTCTCACAGGACGAATATCACATTCGCATTAACGAAACCTACCGTCGGCGGGATGCCTTGAAGGCTCTCGAGAAAGACGCCAAGGAGCGAGGAGACGACATCGATGTTGAGCAGCGAATGTCCTCACTCAGTTGGCATCCGCGATTGCCTGCGCCTTTAGCTTCTCTGATTGCAGCAACGTGCCATCCAGATCAAACAAGAATGCTTCCATGTAGTCAGTACGTTGTAAGGCATTATTTTTCGCTGTTTTCACGCAAGTTGCAGCACCACTTTGTCATTGCGAGCCATTCCGCGGCAGCGGAAGGCGTGGCAATCCGGGAAGGGAGGGAACGCCCCCCGTACGGATTGTTTCGTCACTTCGCTCCTCGCAAAGACACCCTATCGTACGCTTTTCTCGACCGAACAATTATTGGTTACAGCTTACTAGTCCTGTTGTCTACTTTGGACAAGATATTTTTCGATGGCCGCGCCGAGCTCTGCCGGCTTGAAACCGAAAGGTCCCAGTCCCCCGGCATACACTACCCGCCCATCCAGCCCCACCAGATACAGGCGAGTAGGCTGGGCGGCGTAGACTCTGTTGACCGAATCGTCAATGGTATCCACCAGCATCGGTATCTTATAATCCAGCTCTGCCTGGCACCGGCTCGCCACCGCCTCCCGCTCCTCCATTGTCTTCGGATCATAGACGTCTGTAGCCGCAGTGAACCCGATGGCTCTTGTCAGTTGCCCGGTGATGCCGCCCCCGAGCCACCACCCGTCTACCGGGTGGGCTTCCCGGATATACACTGCCAGAAACTGCACGCGGTCGCGATACCGCGAATAAAGGTCGTGGAGACTGACAGTCCCCTTTACAAAGGGCGGTCAGGTGTAGCTGCCTAAGACCAACGCCACAGGCTTATTCCCCCGAAAGGCGGAGAGGCGCACAGGACTTTCGCCACGCGCGTCACGAAGCTCGAAATCCGGGGCCATGGCGCCGGCTTTAGGTGCGACGGCGTCATGCTTCTTCTGCCAGGACCTCATTTGATTCCGATACTTAAAGGCATCGAATACCATGTTTCTCTCCTTGAGCTGTCTTGCTTCACCGGGATGGCAGGCCGGTGTACGGAGACCTGTGTAACGGGTTGCAGGCACGGAGGCCTGCACCGCCAGCCCGATCGTATTACGTTCCGCCAGACGTCGCACCCGTGGAGGCTAACTTCTCTTTCAGTTCAGCGTTGCTGGGTTCAACCAGCACAGACCCGTCGGGAAAAAGAATTGTGGGCACACTGCGATAGCCACCGTTTATATTCTCGACATAGGCAATAGCCTCTTTGTTGCCCGTGATATCGATCCATTCGAATGCAATCTCGTGCTCGTTCAGGACTTTTTTGGCACGGGCGCAGTCCGGGCACCACGTGGTGCCATAAACTCGTATTTGCTCTGCTGACATCTGGTTACCTCCAATCTAACATTTGGCACATCATGCGGCAGCATCTTGGGAAAAGCCTGATCAGGCCTCAGCCGCCTTCTCCAGTCCCTCTTTATCCACAATGACTATCTTCTTCTTACCCAGTTCCACCAGTCCCTGTGACTGCAGGCGATCAAGCGCATTGGTAACCGTCTCGCGGTAAAGCCCCGTCGAATCGGCCAGCTCCTGATGCGTCACATCCAGCTCATGTGCCTCACGGGCCAGGCGGAGTAGAGTGCGGCATACCCTGGCGGTGGCGTTCCGGAGAGCGGTCTCTTCCAGCCTGGATTGTGTCTCCTGTAGCCGGCGGCTCAGGGCATCCAGCAATCTGACAGCCACCCTGGGTTTTTGCAGGATAAGGCGCTCCATATCATAGCGG
>JACPPV010000017.1 GCA_016190825.1 Chloroflexota bacterium | reverse complement strand
TGATGAGGCACGAAAGGTTATTGAACAGGGCAAACGTTTATCTACCGGCTTCATCTTACGACAAGCTTGTACGCTGCCAGCCCTGGCACCGGCAGAGAATCTAATGGCGATAACCCGAGCCCTCAACGACTTTGGCTGGTACGATTAGGCAAAATGGTCAAGCTCAGGCATTGGAGCAACGTCACCATAGAGAATAATTGAAACTGATTGTGCGCAAGACAAAAAGTGGAATCTTTGTTCAGTTAGCAGTGGTGCCTTCCAGATTACTGCGGTGGCATGCGGAGTCTTTGTGTACGGCGCGCCGTGGCTGTCTATATCCGGAGCGCAGCAAAATTATTGGGGGGAGGTAACACTTCCCCTGATGAAATGAATTCTGGTGGTTTTCATAACGGTTGAGCCATCTTGCTGTTGCTTTAGAATAAAAGCTATCCGTGACCTGAGTTGGGTGGCTAGTCTAATTTTCGTAATCGAGGTACGAAAAGCAGCATTACGACTGATACAATAACTAAAAGGATAGCGAATCCGCCAAGTGACCATTGCACGCCCATGACATCGGCCAGCAGTGCTACCATGAAAGTCGCAAAGGCACTCAGTCCCGCCTCCATCATAAAAATACTCATTACCCGTCCGTGGTACTCTGGCTTACTGTAATACTGTAGCAAAGTGCTGGCAAGTGTTACCCGTCCTGACTGTCCTAATCCGAGTAAGACAACCACGCTTAAAGAAAGCGGCCAGGAGCTGGAAAAGGAGAAGATGGTCAGGGTTATACCCAAAATCAAGCTGCTTATCAGCATCAGGAACCCCCGTTTCTTGTTAGGTAACGAGGCAAAAGTAAACGACCCGGCTACAGCACCGATGCCGGAAAAACTCATCAATATCCCCATCCCGGTAGCGCCGACCTTGAGGATAGAGTCAGTAAATATCGGTAGTAGCGTCTGATAAGGCATAGAGAGAATAACGGTAATAAGAGTGAAAAGCAGGATGACAAAAATAATTGTTTCATGACGAATGTATTGAAGTCCTGCTTTGATGTCGGAGAAAACGTTACCGCGACTGGCTATATTGTTGCTGCGCGGTAACAATGTGCAAAAAAGCATCGCCATAAGGTTCAAGCCAACCATTATGAAGTAAACCGTCTCAAATCCGAAGCGGTCAATCACAAATCCAGCCGCCGCCGGTGCCAGAAAACGCAGGCCATCCCTTTCCAAGCTGCCCAAAGATACGGCATTTAGCAGCGATCCTTTACCGATAATCTCGGGGAGAATAGCCTGGCGCGTAGGCATTACTAAACCATTAACAGTTCCTTCTACCGCGCCGGCTACCGCGAGAATCCACCAGGAACCTGCTCGCTCGGCGCTCAAGTAACCCAAACTCAAAGCAAGAGCGATAGACAGCGCTACCAGAGCTGAGCCAACCGAGCCTATTGCCAGGATGTACTTCTTCTGCAGGCGATCGGCAATGACGCCGCCAAAAAGGGAGACAAATAGCATAGGTGCTGAATAGGCTAGAGCTACTCCGCCGAGAATGGCCGCTGAGCCGGTCAAGCGATAGGCGAGCAAAGAACGTACCATTAGCTGCATATTCATTGCTCCCATTAAACCGACCATAGCAAAGAAATAGATACGAAATGCTGGGATCTTAAAAGAGTGGAAGGTCTTTACCATATGAACTCGAAGTATATGGTAACAATTCAGAAAAAGCAAATGTCTCTAGGGGTAAGAGCCATCCGCGAAACTGTCGAATACGCACGTAAAGCAGCAAAAGAAAAAGGGTATTTACCCCGGTCTTTCCGGTGAAATAGCTTTGATAACCAGCAACAAATACCAGGAGGAGGGAATAAATAGCCCGTGCATATTATACAGACTCCGCTCTTCGATTTCGATACCTTCATTGCGAAAAGAGGCAATGACCGAATGACCGAGGTGTTGCGATTATTGGAACGGGACAAAGATATCAGGGTAGTTTGCGGCTTCAGCAAGGACCATATCCCCAGGCATGATGCGATGTGCCGTTTTTTAAGGAAGCTGGTGGGACATGCCGATTTAGTCAAAGAGTCGCGCCAGCTATTACCCGGATTTGGGGACAAGCTTGCCGTGGACAGCACTGATATTAAAGCCTATTCAAGCAGATAAATTGCCCTATTTTCAGCTTAAAATTTCTTACTGCTCCTGATTTCCTTACCCTAACACATTTTCATCGCTGTTTGACAGGCTAATTTCCTTAACCATACCAGAAAAATCCTGGAAATTCCGTCGCTTCGCGGAAAGCTCATGAGTAAGTTTAGTGAGACCGGCATCATGCCTTCTCTACGGAGCGCAAAAACCCCGGAGAACGGTGAAGCCGCAGAGCCCTACCAGACCCATGAGAAGAAGCGAACTTATTACCAGTCCGCCACCGCCCAGTACGATGCCGGGTAACTTGAGTGGCAGGGCTGCGGTCCTCCTTCCCAGTAGTAGCGCTACCAGCCCCAGCACTGCTCCGAGGGCAAATGCGAGGACGGTCTGCTGATAGTAGGCGACGCGTGTCGGATGGTCAAACGGCACGCCTACCGGTTCTTTCAGTCCAAAAAATGGTACTAAAGGAAGGGCTATGCTTGCAAGTCCCAGAAGGAGAGCCAGGGAACCGGAAGCCCGAGTTTTCATATGGTTGTCTGATAGTACGTGCCCCGCAAGACTTCTGAAACGGGAAATATGGGAGAGCTAGGAGAAAGATGCAGGGCGTGCGGCAATATCATGGTTTTTCCTGGCAGGGGTCAGATTTGAACTGACGACCAAAGGCTTATGAGTCCTCTGCTCTACCGGCTGAGCTACCCTGCCCACCGCAATTTATAGCATACACCCCTTTCCAGTGTCAATTTGGAGTGCCTGGACTGTTAGGCAACATTCTGGGCAGTGATGGGACGCAACTCCCTGCTCGAACTGGTAGTTTACACCTTACTGACGTCGATTGGACTACCTGTATGCATTGTTTCGACTTTGCGTGGGAGGAGCGCGGAGTAGTTGCTGAACAAGTGGTGCTACAAGAGATGCGATGCGCTGGGGCAGTCTTGATAGCATTGCTTTGCGGCACAGGTCACGCACCTGGATACTATTTTCAAGGAGTGTTCGATCTCTGTTTGAAGAGCGGTTAGCCTTACTGTTTTTTCTTCCGCCTTACTCTTCTGCATTTGCAGCAGCTTTAGCGTGTGCTGTACACGGGTATTCCTGTCCGGGTTGGCAGGCGTGCCGAGAGACGCCTTAATCTCATCGATGTTTAACCCCACCATCCTCAGCCGCCGAATGTAGATCAGGCGGTTAACGTCTTTCTGGCCGTAAAGACGGATGCCACCGGAGGTAACATCAGCCGGCACCACTAGCCCCTTTTCCTCATAATAGCGGACAGTCCTGATGGTCACCCCGGCCCTTCTCGCCAGTTCACCGATCTGCAAATGAACGCTTGCATTACGCTCTTGTTGTTCTTCTAACATAATTTCCTTTTCAAAGTCTAGCATTGATATGTCCAGACGTCAATAGGCTAGCCTAAGGGCTTGACAATGACGTAGCGTTATATTAGAATAATTTCCACTTATTTTCTAGGAGGAGTAATGGCAAAACTAAGTGAAGAAGCGAAAAAACTCATCGGGGAAATCCATCCGGCACTGGTGGCAACTGCAAGCAAGAGCGGAAAGCCCAATGTGTCCGCGAAGGGATCTTTCAGGGTGCTGGACGATGAGCACGTAATTTTTAGCGATGTAAATTCGCCGCGAACCGTCGCTAATCTTAAGGAAAACCCTCAGGTGAGTATCATCTGTCTGGATGCAGCTAGCCGGAAAAGTTGCCGCATCTGGGGTACCGCCGAGGTGCTGGACTTCGGGCCATTATACGATGAAGCAGTTGCTGCGATGGCTGCAAGGAACGTCAAACCTAAGCATGTCGTCAGGATAACTGTGATCGAATCAGAGCCAAAGTAAAGGCAGGTAGGTAGAAGTTACTAATCGTCCCATTAACAGAAGAGGTTGTCATTGCGAGTATATCCGTATTTCTGCCGAAGAAATCAGTCTAAACTTCGCGAATCAACCCGTACAGTATTGTCGACACAGTGATGCTACGGGTTGTTTGGAGTTTCGCCCTCGCAATGACAAATCATTCGGATCTCCTTTCATCATCAATGTTATTTCAAGGCCGTTAGTAATAGGCAGGAGGATGATGCCATGGATGTTAGGTCTGCTGCTCAGGAGTTATTGGATGGGATCGATAACGCCAGTGCTTTTCCGAGCACGCAATTTCCGTTTCCTCTGAATATGTCTCTTTTTGGGAAATGGCTGCCGGACGAGCTATGTGATCAGGCGCGCAATGTCAACAACCTCGGTATTGAGGACCAGGTATCTCTGATCATGGCACTGGCTGAGGCCAGGGAAGCATCCAGTCCGGACAAAGCCGCCTGTTTTATAGGCGATACGGAGACCCGCGCTCTCGTGCTGCGCCTGAATCGCTCGACAGGATGGGCGTTGGTCTGGGGAGAAAACAATGAAGAAACACGCCGTCTGGCATCGCTTCTTCGTAAGGAAGATTTTCTGCTATTCACCATGCTTCCGGAAGAGGCTGCGGGTGCTGTAACCCCAGTCAAGAATCTTGGTAGCCGTCCAACTGCATCTATCTACTTCTACCAGGCGCTGGTCCGCTACGCTCATATCTATGGCCGCATCCCATTGGGAGAAGGGCATGATGTGGGGGATTTTATTCAAGACAATGGTCACGGGGTCATGTTTCTGCTGCGAGAGAACCTGAAGCCAGTTGAGGAAGCATTGTTTCTCGGCGGTTTGGCGCTGGGCATTCCGGCGGTAGTACCTTCTACCTTCAAATCGCCCTATGGAAATCTCCTTGTCGCCGATGAACCGGAGCAAATGGTACAGAAGGGATTGAGCCTGCCAACCATGAAGACGAGACGCCACCTTCATTATCAGACAAACCTCCCATTCCGTTTTGATTTTGCCTTTACTTCGGAAGAAATAAAGGAAGGTAAGAGCATCGGGGGCACAGCAAACAGTTCTTTTGTTGTCACCAATGAGGATAGAGGTGACGGCTTGGAGGTAGTTGGCGCTCCGGGAAGCGATGTTGCCATCGAGATAGCCGTTGGGGACCCGCGTGTAGACCTGACAATGACTGACTATCTTGAAGAGTTCGCCGCCAGGCTACCAGCTTACATAGAGGGTGTGACTGCCGCTATCACCAATGGCTGTCCAACAATCCGCTGGCGTAGCGACCTGCCGCTTGAGATGGCTCATCTGGCACAAGCTTACTATGCCGCTTTGAAAGCACACTTCAATCTGGCACCGCTGAGAATCCGTATTATATTTCAGTCTGATTTGCTACCTGGCATGAAAGAGAAGTCTGATGCTTTTCGTGAGAAACGAAAACGTGTTCTCGCCTCAGCCAGGGAAGAAACAGAGCCGTTTTTCTACGCCTGCACCCGCTGCCAGGCTTTTGCCCCGGAACATGCCTGCATCCTCACCCCCGAGCGTCCGTCTGAATGTGGTACCCGTTCCTGGTCCCACATCAAGGTACGAGCGTCTCTTTCCGAGTTCGATTCCGGCGGTCTTACCAAATTAGACGTTGGCCCGGAACTGCAAGTCGTGGTCAACAAAGGCCAATGTCTTGACCAGGTAAGTGGTGAATATACAGGCGTCAACTCTATTGTACAGCGACTGACCAAGGGACGTACCGGCCGTGTTTTTCTCCATAGTATATTTGACTATCCTCACACTGGCTGTAGCTGTTTTCAGTGCGTCGCTTTTTACATTCCTGAGGTAGGCGGCATCGGGGTAATGGACAAGACTTACAAAGGAATGGCTCCCGACGGTCGTAGCTGGGACGATGTTGCCAATGCCGTTGCCGGGAAGCAATCTGCCGGGTTTGCTCCACTTGGCCGGCTATACATGAAGTCAGGCAAATTTCTAGCCGGCGACGGCGGCTGGCGGCGTGTGGTGTGGATGCCAGGTAAGCTGAAAGGAGAGTTTGCCAGTGACAAGGATTGGATCGCCACAGAAGAGGACGTGAAAGATATGGAAGAATTGAGAGAATTCCTCAAGGCAAAAGATTACCCTTGGCTTGCCGGAAATCAACTAAGTACTTAGTTGTGTAAAAGAGCGCAACAACGAGACCGTTCGCCCTGACCTTGTCGAAAGGCACGCCGGCGGGATTACCTTCGGCTTTGTTCCCTTGGATATGCTCAGGACGGGTCGGGGCAGGCAATAGCTCATCGCGAGCGAGGCAAATCATTAGCAAAGATGGCGGTGAATTTGCTTGTCAGCTTTAATGAGATCACGGATTCTCTGAAAGTGCTTTGCGATGTTATCCCGGTCATGCTCAAGAGAACTGAATAAACGAAAACTGTAACAGGGGGGAAGAAAGAATGCTCGAAGTGTTACCAGGGGTCAGGAGTAATCCCGCCGCGCTCTTCGAGGCGGCAATTAAAGACTACATCGCCAATAGCCTGAATAACGCGATGCCCTCTTTCCCGGGAGAAAAGATCTGGGCTGAGCCAGCAGTCGCCTTCGCAAGCGAGGATGATCCCCTCTTCCAGAACTATAAGAGGATAATCGGCGAATTCCATTTGACTCCGCGGGAGGTGCTTGAAACCCATCTCAAGAGGTTGCTTTACCGTCACGAGCCAGAAAAGGTGAGCGTTATAACTTGGGCGCTTTCCAGCACCCGCGCGACCCGCCTAAGCATGCGTGAAGAGACGCAGGTTTCTTCATTGCGCTGGAACTATACCCGTTGCTACGGGCAGGAGGTAAATGCTCGCCTTGCCCGGCATCTGGTCTCTCTTATTGAAGACATGGGTGGCTATGCCGTATCCCCGGAGCAAGAACGCTGGCTCGAGGTAAAGCGGGATTTTCCCAACGCGCCTGCCTCGGCATGGTCTCTTCGTCACGTCGCCTACGCGGCCGGTTTAGGTACCTTCAGCCTGAATGATGGCTTTATCACGCCTGTGGGTGTTGCGATTCGTCTTGGCAGCGTGGTCTGTGACCTTGATATTCCTGCGACGCCGCGTCTCGCTGCTGACCATTTGTCAAATTGTCTCTTCTACCGCCAGGGTGACTGCGGCAAATGCATCGAACGATGTCCCGCCGGTGCGATAACCGAGCAGGGGCATGATAGGGCAAAGTGTTCCAACTATCAGTCCAAAGTAATGCCCGCTCTTTTCAAGACTCTGGGAAGGGACGACAGCAAATACGTGGGGAGTTATCCGGGATGCGGATTCTGTCAGACAGGCGTCCCCTGTGAGGGGCGCATACCGGCGAGCAAAGAGAACGTTGACTAGCATCCAAACAAGATGAGAGTAAGACTATTTTGCAGAGGGGATTTGTGAATGTCATTGAATTCAGCAGTGGGGAACGGGGCACATCGGAAACACGGACTACACGGTCGTGGCAATACTCGAACAAGCAGCACGGAGTCCCAATTCATAAAGCTGACGGACTTGATACACAACAAGGTGCGGGGTGCAGAAGCCGGAGCTGCGTCACCCGCTGTTCTCAAAGCCCCCCTCACCCTGTATGCCCTTCGCAGGGCACTGGTGACACCCCGCAGGTCGTCCCTGCTAATCAGGCTTGCCCCTCATCGCCGTCAAGATCCAGCTTCACCACCGCAAGCCTGTAACCATCGGCGCTTACCATCGGAGCTTGCCGTCTTTCACCCTGAAAAGGACACATTGAAGGATTGGTTTTGATGATTCTAGAACATCTGAGCAAAGCTCGTAAGCCATCCTACTGGGAATAACATTACCCCTGGCCGTCGTAACCTCTGTAGTGGGACTTGCAACAGGCAGGCAAGCTGTCGGCATCTTTGTTTCCACATCATTGGTTTGGAGTTTCCTTGCATTGCACTCGGCTTGGAAGTCATCTAGGCGTCATCGAGGAAACGAGCCCGATCAGACTGCGCAAAATATTCATCCCGTAAATCGACACCTGGCTAGTGTTCTGAGAATTTCATGCTTTCTTGCCCTGATAGTCAATATTGGGAGATTGGCCTTGGCAGCAATTAACTTGTTTTCTCCCCTATATTCCGCTCTATCAGCTTCGTATTGGCTAATTATCACTGGGAGTGAATTCATTTTCGTCAGGTTCTTGACTGACGAGTCTCTCTATCCCAAACTTAGGAATCCACTTACATTCTTGGTCCAAAAACGAGACCGTTCGTAGGGCAGAAGATAGCCGTGCACTTCAAGTTCACCGGGCAAAGACTGGATGGAACGGGTCTCTATTACTACGGCGCCAGGTATTATGACGCGGAGATTGGGAGGTTTATCTCGCCGGATTCGATAGTCCAGAATTATGCCAACCCCCAGTCTCTTAACCGCTACTCTTACGTGTTTAACAACCCGCTGAAGTATGTGGACTCAAGTGGAATGATAGTGGAGTTTGAAAATGAAGACCTCATCCTGGGAATATTTGACGATTTGCTTGAGTATGGCATGGGCTACGAGGCAGGTTCAGCCATGGACCGGATGATTCAGGATTGGGTGGGGTCCGGAGTTGAGAGTGGCTTATGGTCTCCAAGCGCAAGGATGGCGGCTATTATGCGGGCGTCTAGCTTGTCAGTCTTGGCCTTTCTCCCTTGCGCCTTGCGGAACTGGCCGGCTCTAAACGGGTTCACCTCCACAAGACTAAACCCCATCGCCATCAGGAAATAGCTCAGATTGAGAGCATAGGCACAGGCCTCCCCCCCCGATGAGAAAATCGCCTGGTGGCACCGGATAGAAATTGATCAAAACACCGTTTGGTTTTTGAGCAGTTCCGGGTAAAATGGTAATGGTTCTTTAGTAGTCTATCAAGTGGTTATGGTGGCATCTCTCTGCCTCCTTTCTCCTGGTGGGGGATGGGGTGGTATCTTTTTCCCTGGTCCGGCTGCGGAAGGAAGACCCCCGCGTGGTGATGATGTGGGAGTGGTGGCCGAGCCGGTCCAGCAGGGCGGTGGTCAGCCCCTGGAGTATGATGACGTCTTCCATAACCGAGCGCCGGGCAGCCTCCCAAATGAGCACCATGTCCCCAGCACTAATTAACACAGGATGTTCATCTGGTCTTGACAGAAGTCTGTTGGAGAACCGATTCAATGTGTCCCCAACCCCTTTGATGGAGAGGGCCGCATTTGTTCGGACACTTTGACATCCCATGCCCCATAATTTTTGAAAACCTCTGCTTTTCAGAAGGGCAAAAGGCCGGCGCAGGTGCTATAATAAATTGGGGTAATCTTTGATGACCATTATCGATGATGTGAAACAGAGAGCCGATATTATTAGCGTGATCGGCCAGTATGCGAGCCTTGCCAAAGCGGGGCGGAATATGCGTGCCCTTTGCCCTTTCCATACTGAGAAGACGCCGTCATTTTTTGTTTATCCGGAACAGCAGAGCTGGCATTGCTTCGGCGCGTGCAACACCGGCGGGGACGTCTTCTCCTTCGTTATGAAGAAGGAAAACGTTGATTTCGCCGGGGCTTTGCGGTTGCTGGCGGAAAAGGTTGGCGTGACCATTACGTCGAGAGTGGAAAGAGACCCCGAAAGAGATAAGAAGGAGAGGCTGCACCGCATTAACGAAGCGGCAGCAAAGTATTTCCACACCCAGTTTCTTAGCTCGCCGGCAGCGGAAAAGGCAGGGCAGTACATCGGAAAGCGCGGCGTTTCGCCGGATACAATTACGCGTTTCCATCTCGGCTTCAGCCCCGATAGCTGGGAAGGATTGAAACAGCACCTCAGCGAGATAGGTTATGCCGAGAATGAGCTGCTTGACGCCGGACTAGTCATCGCCGGAGATGATGGGAAAACGCACGACCGCTTTCGCGGGCGATTGATGTTTCCCATAGCGGATGACCGTGGGCACACTATTGGTTTCGGGGCACGCGTCCTGGATGATTCGCTCCCCAAATATGTCAACTCTCCGCAGTCCCCTGTTTTTGACAAGAGTGGCAGCCTCTACGGACTCAACCTGGCGGCGCCGGCTATCAGGCAGCAGGACGCGGCGGTAATCGTCGAGGGCTACATGGATGTCATCATCGCCCACCAGTATGGCTTCGCCAATGTCGTGGCTTCGATGGGAACGGCCATCACCGATAAGCAGGTGAACCTGCTGAAGAGACTATCCCGAAACCTGGCACTGGCACTGGATTCGGATGCCGCCGGCGAAGAGGCGATGCTGCGCTGTGTCGCCTATGAAAACTTGCTTGACTCCGAGCTTAAGGTCGTCCTGCTTCCGAAAGGAAAGGACCCTGATGAGGTCATAAAAGAAGATAGTGGAACATGGCTCAGGTTGATTGGACAGGCTAGGCCCGTGCTTGATTATACCTTCGATATGGTCTCAGCCGGGCTGGATATGACTTCCGCCAGGGGTAAATCGGCAGCGGCTGACCGACTTCTGCCCCTCGTTGCTGAAATCAAGGACGTGGTGCGGCGGGGTCACTACTTGCTGAAACTCGCCAGCCTGGTCGGGGTTAACGCCCGCAGCCTCGAGGCGGAGGCAAGGAAAACGAAAAGCGGACAGGGCAAGCGTGCTCACGCACAGGAATCACCGCCAAAAGGCCGGCGGTCGGTGTTGTCCAATCCGCGCGAAGAATACTGTCTGGCATTGCTGTTGCGCTACCCTGAGCTGAGGGCGCAGGGAGAAAGTCTTCTGCCGGAGTACTTCGCCGGCAGTGAAAACCGGGAGATATTCCTGGCGCTGATGCAGTCGAATGATGTTGCATCATTGAAGGAGAAGCTTGACGAGAGCATGTGTGAACACGTTGACGTAATAGCTGGCCGGAATATCCCTCCGACGCAGATCGAGCAGAAATACTGCGATTGCGTGCTGCGTCTGAAGGAAGCGTTTCTGCGCAGTCTGGCGGAGAAAAGGGCCGAAATACTGGCTTTAGAGAAAGAGACGGGAGGTCGGGCTGCCGAGGCCGCCAAGGAGCAAGAATACGGACTTGAAATCAAAGAGAAATTACAGGAGGTCTTTGCCCCCAGGCCGCAAAGACGCTAGTATTTGATTGCGCAAGAAAGCGTAATAATAAGTGCCGTTCGTGGTGAGCTAGCCTGTCCTGAGCGAAGCCGAAGGAAACCATCGGCGCGCCCTTCGACAGGTAACTAAGCACTGGTATGTTGAATCTGATATCGCAATGATGATTTAAGTAATGGTTTGTATCTCAGGACGTTTGATATAAAGGACGGACAAAAGATGGTTTTGGAGAATTACGAAAGGGGAGAGCAATTCTTGCCGCCTGAAGAGGCGGAAGAGGAAATGCCCACAACCCAAGAAATTGAAAGCGAACTTCAGGCAGAAGAGCTGGAGTTGAAGACGACGGAGCTTCTCGAAATGGAGGAACAGGAGGCTGCCGATGATCCGGTGCGTCTCTATCTTCATGAGATCGGGAAGGTGACTCTGCTCACCGCCGAAGATGAAAAGGTACTGGCCAAGAAGATCGAGGCTGAGGCGCATATCAGGGCTCTTGAGAAAAAGCACCAGCAGAAATACGGCCGACCTCCGACGAATGTGGAAATCATGCTGGCAATGCTCAGGGAAACCGCGGAGGCAGTGCCCCTCATTCATATATTGCAGGAACAGCTCGAGATAACAGGCGTTGATTCTTTCAAGGAGACTATCTTCAATCCGAAATTACGGCAGAGTATTGATGGCGTTCTCGACCAGCAAATGCTACTGTCACTGGCAGCCACATTGGGGAAGTCCCTGCCTGATACGGAGCGTCTCCTGATCGCCCTGTCGCTGAATTGCGACCTGCTGCCGAAGGATGTCCTACGGTCGATCAGCGATAGCCTGAAACTGGTCAATGTTGAAAGCCTGGCGGCGGACGAGACCTTTATCCAGATCCTCAAGGATCACGAAAGGCAAATCAAAGCGCACCTGGACAGCATTCGCCGCGAGGCGGACAAAGCTCAAAGGCACCTCATCGAGGCCAACCTGCGGCTCGTGGTCAGCATCGCCAAGAAACATGTCGGGCGGGGCATGTCCCTTCTCGACCTCATCCAGGAGGGGAACATCGGCCTGATAAGGGCGGTGGAGAAATTTGACCATCACCGCGGTTACAAGTTCAGCACCTATGCCACCTGGTGGATAAGGCAGGCGATCACCCGCGCCATCGCCGATCAGGCGCGGACGATCCGTGTCCCCGTCCACATGATTGAGAGTATCAACAAACTGCTCAGAGTGAGCCGCCGCCTGGCGCAGGAGTACGGCCGAGAGCCGAGCTCGAAGGAAATAGGGCAAAGCATGGAGCTTCCCGCTCAGAAGGTAAGGGAGATAGTCAAGGTTGCCCAGTTGCCGGTATCGCTCGAAGCGCCCATCGGTGAGGAAGAGGACAGTCACCTGGGCGACTTCATCGAGGACCGCAACGCATTGCCTCCGCTGGATGCCGCCTCCAAGCAGTTGCTCAAGGAGCAGATTGAGGATGTGCTGTCTTACTTGACGCCGCGGGAACGCCGCGTCATTCAGCTGAGGTTCGGACTTGAAGACGGCCGCAGCCGAACGCTGGAAGAGGTAGGGCAGGAGTTCAATGTCACCCGCGAGCGCATCCGGCAAATCGAGGCGAAAGCCCTGCGCAAGCTTCGCCATCCCACCCGCTCCCGCAAGCTCAAAGACTATTTGGAGTAAGAGGGGAACCTATTCCGAGAAGCTGCGTTGCCAAGTACGCTAGAATAAGGTCCGGTTTACGCCCGCAGGAGATGCCGGAGAGATACATCGTGGCGAAAATAGTGGCTGGATATAAGGCGGTGGCCGCCGAAAACAGGCAGAGAAAGCTCTACTTGTGGGGGGGAAGTGTGTCCAGAATTGTTACTACCCTATTGATTGCATGTTGCCTAACTGGCTATAATGCTAGCAATGAATGATAAGACGGCGGTTCGATGACACTCATCTCTCATAGGCTCCACATTGGAAGCAGACGCACATGCGAATGCCCTGAGAACCATTTGAACTGCTTGAGCGCAAAGGAGTGGATCAAAAACCAGCTTGGGGTATGGCAGTTCACATACAACGGCAGAGATGTACGTGACAAGAAGTTGCATCCGGCTACATTTCCCATCTCGCTGGCAAAAAGGGTTATCGAACTCTTTACGCATCGGGGTGAACTTGTACTGGATCCTTTTGTAGGAAGCGGTACCACGTGCATCTTGCTCAATTGAGAGGATGATGCGAAAATAAGCGTAGTTCGCAACAAAGTATTGTAATGCTCGCCCAGAGGAATAGAGTAACGTGGACCTCTTGATCAGTGCGTCTCTGGTGACTGCGTTTCTGGCGGGAATGGCCGCTCTGTTTGCACCATGTTGTATCGGCGTTCTATTACCCACCTACCTTGCTTCAATATTCCGGCATAAGATCAGCGTTGTTCTTATGACTTTCATATTCTTTCTGGGAATTCTTCTCGTCTTCCTCCCGATGGGGTTGGGATTCGGCGCCCTGGGACAGGTGTTCAATGAATTCCACGATGTTATTTTCGGGCTGGGGGGAGCTTTTCTGGTTCTTCTCGGCTTATCCATTTTGCTCGGGTTCCATATTGCGTTACCTTTCCACGTAGCCCCAAGCCTGAGTCAACAAAATGTTGCGGGCATTTTCTCCCTGGGCTTTTTCTCCGGCCTAGCGGTCGCCTGTTGCGCTCCAGTCCTCGCAGGCGTTCTGGCTCTCTCGGCATTACCTGCTTCTGTCTTCTGGGGCGGGGTTTACTCTTTTGTCTACGTGTTCGGCATGGTTGCGCCGCTTTTTGTCATCGCTCTGTTTCTGGATAAGACGGACTTCACCGAAAAGTTTCTTTTGTTCAAGAAGGGATTCGCCTATAAACTGGGGACGAGGAAGATTTCTCTCGCCTTTGCCGATCTGCTGTCAGCAGCAATGTTCCTGGTGGTAGGTATGTTAGTACTGTATCTGGATATTACGGGCAGACTTCAAATGGAGTCTTTCCTGCAAGCCAGGATAAACATTCTGTTGACCGAGCTGAACACTACAATATCTTCAGGGTTAGCCGCTATTCCTGGAGCAGCTCTCATTGCGGTCTTGCTGGCACTGGTGGCAGTCCTGGCAGTAGCGGTAACAAAGGCCATGCGGAATCAGAAATAGGGGGAACAATAGATGAGCAAGTCTGGCGTTCTTCGATGGATTGTAGTTATCAGCGTTTTGATCATAGCTCTTGGTGGGGTCTGGCTCTGGCAAGAGAGTCGGAAAGAAGCACGGCAGGCAAGCCCTTCAAGCGTAGGCAAGATCAGTTTCTCCCATGCCGTTGGCCAGAGAGCCCCGAACTTTTCTTTGCCCGATATTAAAGGACGAGAAGTTACCCTCAGCAGCCTCAGAGGTCGAGTTGTGGTACTGTTTTTTGCTGAAGGTCTCATGTGTCTGCCCTGCGTTACTCAGGTTGTGGCTCTGAGTACCGACGAAAGGCTAAATAGTGAATCTGTTGTATCTTACGGAATCGTGATCGACTCCAGGGAAAACTGGCGTAGAAGTCTCAAAGACACTGATTCAGTCAATGCCCTCTTTGATTCTGACGGGAAGGTGTCCCAATCGTACAGCGTGTTGAATCTACCCTCCTCTATGCACAAAGGCAAGAATAGCGGTCACACCTATTTCGTAATCGACCGCGAAGGGATAATAAGGTTTGCGATAGATGACCCATCCATGGGCATAAGGAATGAGGGACTGGTTCAGGAAGTTGAGCGATTGACCTCAAGACAATAACTGGTATAAGCACGGCAATTGCCTAATCTTCCTCCTGCCACTGAGGCGAGATGCTCCGGTCTTGATTACCACTCGTTTCGGGACTCGCCCTCTGAGTTCTTGCGAAACCGTCTTTTCGGCAACTACGCGCCAGTTGACGACCTGTAGAACTCGATGACTCCCTTGCGCACTTCATCGCGGGAATGCCGGCCTTCGTTAAAGAGCCTCTTCAGAAACCGTTCACGCGCCTCTATGTCCGACGTCACGGAGCTTTGTTCCACGCGGAACCTCATCCCAAGGGCTTTCCGCAACGCAGCATCATCAGCTATATCAAGCGCGGGATTCTCTGGCGAACTGCGTGAAGCCAGAACTTCCAGCGAGAGTGAACCTCCATCTTCAGACGTGATGAGGCTGACTGTCTCAATCCGCCTTACCGGTTCAGCATCGTAGCCGCGACTATAGCCTACGCTAAGAGTGACAACCACTTCCAGGCGAGCAAGCAATGCAAGTGGAAGCCCAAGATGGTGGTGGAGGATTGCCAGGCTTTCCTGCGCCGTCCTGGCATGCATGGTGCCGCCGACTGCGTATCCCTGCTGAAGCAACTGGAATACCCTCCTGGCAACATCGCCCCACACGTATTCACTAAGATGGTCGCTAAACTCTTCTGCCACCATGTATGTTTGCTCCGGCTTACTGTCCTTCAGAAAGCCAAAATCCTCGTCATCGCCACGCAAACGGACTTCCCTGACCTCCGGACGGAGGAAGTCAAGCATCACATTCAGCGTGGTTGTTTTACCGGCAAGGCTTGGTCCAGCAGCCACAATCACTGACGCCCGGTTTGCCATGAGCAGCCATAGCAGGGCAGCAAGCCGCAGGTCAAGGGTGCCGGACTTTACCAACTCAAGGACCGATAGGCGCGGTCCCCGGTCCGCAAAACCCCACCCTCCCCACCGGCGCAAAGCTCCCATCGTCCTCCCTCCAACGAGTCCTTGTCATTCAGTATCATATATATCCCGATACCGCGCGTCAACGAGGCTCATAAAACAGCAAGGCAGGCACCAATTCTGGATGGCGGGTGCCTGCCTGCCATAATGAAAACCAAGACGGAGCCGCTTCCTCTTCCTTTCGCGAGTCCCGATTTCATCAGGATCGGCCGAAGAGGGGTAGGAAGATTGAAAAGGATACGCCTGGAAGTCTCCCCCTGATCCTCCTGTATCAAGCACGGGACAAGTTTCATCGAGATGGTGCTAGACATTCTGCTCCTTTAGATTTCGTCACGAATTTCCGCTATAATCGAACTGGAGAAAGAACGACATGAATCCAAGACGTATTTCAAAACCAATCAAAATCGGAAATGTCACCATCGGCGGGGGCGCGCCCGTCGTCATCCAGTCGATGACCAACACCGATACGCGTGACGCCCGCGCCACCATCCGCCAGATAAAGGAACTGGAAGACTGCGGTTGCGAGATCATACGCGTGGCGGTGCCGGACATGGAGGCCGCCGAGGCCCTGTCGGCCATAAAGAAGGGCATCTCCATTCCGCTGGTCGCCGATATCCACTTCGATTACCGGCTGGCTCTCGCCGCGCTCGAAGCGGGTGTCGACGGACTCCGCCTTAACCCCGGCAACATCGGCGAGGCGGACAGGGTCAGGGCGGTGGTGCTGGCGGCCAAACAGAGGCAGACGCCCATCCGCATCGGTGTAAACGCCGGCAGCCTGCCGAAAAACCTCGATCCGCTATGGAGCACCGCTCAGAAAATGGTCGAGTCGGCCATGGAGCAGGTCAGGTTGCTGGAAAGCCTCGATTTCGACCTCATTAAGATTTCGCTGAAAGCCTTTGATGTGCCGACGACAATTGAAGCTTACCGGCAAATCGCCGGCATGACGCCATATCCCCTGCATGTGGGCATCACTGAGGCAGGCACGCCGAGGACTGGCATCATCCGCTCCAGCGTGGGCATCGGCACACTGCTATACATGGGAATCGGCGATACTATCCGCGTTTCACTCACCGCCGACCCGAAGGAAGAGGTCTTTGCCGCCTGGGAAATCCTCAAGAGCCTGGACCTGCGCCAGCACGGCCCGGTGCTGGTCAGCTGCCCCTCGTGCGGTCGCGCCGAGGTGGATATCATCGCGATTGCCGAGGCCGTGGAAAAAGAGCTTTTGAAGATTACCCGGCCCATCAAGGTAGCGGTCATGGGCTGCGCCGTCAATGGACCCGGTGAGGCCATGGACGCCGATATCGGCATCGCCTGCGGCAAAGGCCGCGGCATCCTCTTCCGCAAGGGAGAGAAAATCGGGGTGGTGGACGAAAAAGACTTCCTCACCGCGCTGATGACAGAGGTGGAGAAATTCTAGTGTAGTGTCTCATTCAGACATGTCGGAACAGTTCCCCGTTCGCCCTGAGCCAGTCGAAGGGCAAGATGCTTCGATCCCGACCTATCGGGGCACGAACGGATTATATGGCAAGTTATTTGAGAGACACTACCTGCTAGGCATTGACTCCGCACGACTTATCAGGCTATGATTATTATAAACATAGCCAATCGAGGAGGTGAAGAACCATGACCAATACGGCCAACCGGTCAAGATACTTCCTGGACATAGAACCGGAACTGCGCAACCGCGTCAAGGCTTTTGCGGCTTTGCGGGGCCAAACAATGAAAGAGTGGCTGACTGAAGCGATAATCGCCAAACTGGAGGACGAGATTGATGAGACGGCGGCACTCACAGCCATGTCTGATACCGAGGGCACAATGTCATTGCAAGAGTACCGCAAATCTCGGAAGGAACGGTAGCTACGCCCCCTGTGTACGAGGTAGAAATGGCGCGGCCGGTGCGCCGTACGCTGGACCGGTTGCCCAGGAGAGATTCCGAGGCAATTATGGACAGACTTGATGATTTGGCGAAAAATCCAAAGCCCAGAGGCGTTGAGAAAATCAGAAGCCGATCCGATTTGTGGCGCATCAGGCAGGGAGATTACCGGATAGTTTACAGCATTGATGATGAGCAGAAAGTCATTAACGTTTGGAGCATTGGGCACCGGCGGGACGTTTACAGGTCGCTTTAGCCGGAAAGATCGGGGTGGCGCAGGAGGAAGACTTCCTCGCCGCGCTGATGAGAGAGGTGGAGAGGATTTAGCGATGGGAGATAGGACAAAAGAGAATAGGCTAACTGAAGAAGCCATCACCAGACTGGAAGACGAGATTGACGCTTCCGAAGGCATGGCATCTCTGTCCGACACTGAGGGGACGGTGGCTTTGGAAGAGTATCTTGAATCGCCCCGATGCAAGCCTGACCAGACTGTTTAACCTGTGAGATGCCAAGCGTCTCATTTTTAGCCTAGTGTTCTCTGTATGTGTAAACTTTCAATAGAAGGAACATCAAGGAGGGCTGTATGAATTATGAAGAATTCATCGAAGGTATAAACTGGACCAAGCAAGAATGGGCGCGCATGGACCGAAACAGAAATTTGTCAGAAGAGTTTCATTACGAGAACTTAAGAAAACGGGGCGACGAATACTGGCTTCATCTTGAAAGGATGACTGAAGATGAATTGGCAAAAGAAACAATAGATCGCTTTCTAAACACACCTGAGTGGTCGTGCCATTTAGATAAACCAAGTAGCCCTAATGGAAACGAGATAGTCAGAAACTTGAAGAGGGCTATTGACCAGCTACGACAGCTCTATGCAACGCTTGATGGCTTGAATATCGTTGACATAGATATTTTGAGCAATTTTGTGGTCATTGGGGGTATCTACACAACGTTTTGCGATATCAAACCCAGATTTGGCCCGGTGCCCACTTCAAAGCTAATGCATATGGCTTTACCCAACTTGTTCGTCATGTGGGACAATGCCATAATTAGTGGGTATCGCGTGCCCGCCTATCCTTCTGACAAGCCTCAATATTTACCTTTTTTGGTATTAATGCAAGAAAATGCGAGGCACATATGGAATACCAGGCAAGCACACTCCCACGAGGATTTGCGGGACTTCGTAACACGTATCAACAAGGAGTGCGGCTATGAAGGTCTATCATTGCCCCGGCTCCTCGACATCGCCAACTATGCAGTTGGGCACCAAGATAGAAAAGCCCCCTGTGAGATTTGTTGCAAAAAGACGAACACGAGATTACAAGAGATCGAGACAACCGTAAGCCAGCATCTAGGGCCGGACTTCAAACTCGGCCGGTTCAGGTGGTGAGAAACCTTTGACCGAAAAGAAACCAAACTAATGCCAGCCTTAAAGCTTTTCCAACTATTCGGGGAGTGGTATTTGAGACTGCTGGATTCGAATCCGTGGGCAGCCTTCACGCTACCACTTTGGCTTCCGCCAATCGTTTTAGCTTTGGTTTTTCTTCTTGGATTTCTGCTGTACAGGCTGGTCCGGAAAATCCTGCTATGACGAAGTTCAGCTAAATGCTATTATAGAGAACAACCTGCGAAACGGAAGAAAATCCCCTTGTATTTCCCCTTTACGAAAGGGGAAGCGAAACGGTCTCCCCCTTTGAAAAAGGGGGACTAAGGGGGATTTTATCACGATTGGAGTAACTAATGCGCGTATCACAGCTTTTCGGGAAAACCCAGAGAGAGATACCGGCTGAGGCGGATACCGTCAGCCACCAGCTTATGCTCAAGGCCGGCATGATCCGCCAGGTCGCCGCCGGGGTCTACGCCTATCTCCCCCTCGCCTGGCGCGTGCTCAAGAACATCGAAAACATCATCCGCGATGAGATGGACAAAGCCGGCGGTCAGGAAATCCTCATGCCCGCCCTCCAGCCCCTCGAGCTGTGGCAGAAATCCGGGCGCGACCGCGCCTTCGGTGAAGGTCTCTTCGTCCTCACCGACCGCCGTGACCGCAAACTTGCCCTCGGCCCCACCCATGAAGAGGTCGTCACCGAGCTGGTCAAATACAACGTCCAGAGCTACCGCGACCTCCCTCAGCTTCTCTACCAGATACAGACCAAGTTCCGCGATGAACCCCGCCCCCGCGGCGGCCTCATCCGCACCCGTGAGTTCAGTATGCTCGACCTCTATAGCTTTGATGCCGATGAGGCCGGGCTTGACCTCAGCTACAACAAGATGGTCGAAGCCTACCGCAACATCTTCGAACGCTGCGGGCTGCCCGCCGTCATGGTCGAGGCCGACAGCGGCGCCATCGGCGGCAAGGCCTCCCACGAGTTCATGCTCATCGCCGAAAGCGGCGAGAATGAGATCATCACCTGTAACGGCTGTACATACGCCGCCAACGTGGAAAAGGCCCAATTCATCAAGACCAAGGTCGGCGGTGGAGAGCCATTGCCGCTGGAAGAGGTCAGCACCCCCGGCATGGCCAGCATCGAGCAGGTGGCCGGATTCCTGAACGTACCTGAAAAACGCACGCTCAAAGCCGTCTTCTATATGGCGGACGGACAACTCGTTTTCATCGTCATCCGCGGCGACCTCGCGGTAAACGAGGTGAAACTCAAGAACGCCCTCGGCGGGGCGGACATCCGCCTGGCCACCCACGCCGAGGTAAGCCAGGCAGGACTGGTCCCCGGCGCCGCTTCACCCATCGGCGTCGAAGGCATCAAGGTCATCGCCGATGATTCTATAACCAGCGGGACCAATTTCGTGGCCGGGGCCAACAAACCCGGCACCCACCTGAAAAACGTCAACTATCCCCGCGATTTCACGCCTGATACCGTCACCGATATTGCCCGGGCCCGCGCCGGAGACAAATGCGTCAAGTGCGGCGGCGCCTTGCAGTCCAGCAACGGCATCGAGGTCGGCCACACCTTCAAGCTGGGCACCTTCCTCAGCGAGACGCTGGGGGCCGTATTCGTCGACCAATCAGGCGTCTCCCGCCCGATCATCATGGGCTGCTACGGCATCGGGGTGGGGCGGCTCCTGGCGGCGGCAATCGAGCAGAACCATGACAACAAAGGCATCATCTGGCCGAAGCCGATTGCGCCCTTCCAGATTCACCTCTGCCCGCTTTACATGGAGAACCCGCAGGTGGTGACCGCGGCAGAGAAGCTATACGAGGAGTACAGGTCCAAGAATGTCGAGGTGCTTCTGGACGACCGCCCCGAATCCCCGGGCGTGAAATTCAACGATGCCGACCTTCTGGGCATCCCGCTCCGCATCACCATCAGCCCGCGCAGTCTGGAGAAGAACAGCATCGAGACGAAATGGCGCTGGGAAAAAGAATCAAAGCTCCAGCCGCTAGAGTAATTGCGGAAAGGGAGACCGGAACACCGACCGCAGCAGAATGTTGAAAAAACCAGGCCGCCCAGAACTGTCATTCCCGCTCCCGTATTGCGATCAGCCCTATGTTTGATTGCGGTGCGTCGGAGCCTCCGAGGCAGTGACTTTCCCCTAATAAGTCAGCAAATATCCAGTGGGCTTCTTGGTGACGCTGTTTCGTTTCCTGACATCATCCAAAACAGAGGTTGCGCCTGTCCGGCGGCATGGGGTAAACTAGGTAGGTAATAAACCGCTTGCTCCCGGTGCAGGAAAAAGGAATAGGCATGGCTGAAATCCGCCCCTTCGGGGGCGTTCATTATAGTAAAAAGCTTCTTGAAGATTGGCCGGCCGTCATCTGCCCGGTTTATGACATAATCACTCCCCAACAGCAGCAGGAACTCTATCTGCGCAGTGAATATAACTTCGTTCGCCTCGAGTTTGCGCGGGAGTTGCCACAGGATACCGCAACGAATAGCAAATATACGCGGGTGGCGGCCACACTGGGGCAATGGCTGGAGCAGGGGGTACTGGTTGCTGACGAGCAGCCAGCGATCTATCTTCACGACCAGCATTTTACCTACCGGGACAAAGAGTACAGGCGCCGCAGTCTGATTGTCCGTGTCCGGCTGGAAGAATGGGAGAACAACGTCGTCCGCCCTCACGAAGGAACAATGACCGGCCCTAAAGCCGACCGTCTAAATCTTCTCTGGGCGACCCAGGCAAATACCAGCCCTGTCCTGGCGCTTTATGATGACCCCGGCGGGAAGATCGCCACTATCCTGGAAACGCAGGAGAAAAAAGAACCCCACTTTGACCTCAGAAAGACCGCGGGAGAGGGGCACTGTATCTGGGCATTGACCGATCACGATACTGTCAAACAGGTGAGGTGTCTGCTGGCAGACCAGCCCCTTTACATCGCCGATGGGCATCACCGCTATGAGAGCGCTCTGGCATACCGCAGGCAAAAACTTGCGTCTTCGCCAGAAGCAGCAGACGGTGAAGCCGGTTTCAACTTCGTCATGATGACGCTGGTGGATTTTGCTGACCCGGGGCTTCTGATTCTGCCGCCCCACCGGCTGGTCCGGGGCATTGCCCATCCGGCGCTCGATGAACTGATGCCAAAGCTTAAAATTTTCTTCGATATTGAAAAGTTGCCGTTAGGTTCTCCCGATATCTGGCAAAAGGTGGATACCTGGCTTGCCTCAGTGGGCGGCGTTAATCTGGCGCTTTACGGTCCGAATCCGGGGGCGCTATTTCTGCTGACTCTCCGCGACCCCGCGGCGGTAAGTGAGATGGTCCCCTATTTTCACTCGGAAATCTACAAGAGGCTCGATGTAAGCGTCCTCGACCACGTAATACTGGAGGAATTTCTCGAGCTTGACCGGGAAAAAGAGGAACAACTGCGGGCCTACACCTATGATGAGAAGGATGCGATCAACCGCGTGCAAGCCCAGGAATACCAGCTTGCCTTCCTTCTTAGACCAGTCAGGCCCGAGACCATCAAAGCCATCGCCGATGCAGGCGACCGCATGCCCAACAAATCAACCTACTTCTATCCAAAGACTCCAGCGGGACTGATGGTTAATCTGCTGAGGTAAATGATCCATGTTTCTCTTCACACACGAACATCGAGAACGATAAGCCATTCATGAAATTCAATGAATTGTCAGGCACAAGGCTGACAGTCGTCGCTATTGAGATGGACGACAATGATAACGAACAACACGGTGCAGTATGGGCTGGCATTGCCCGATGGATTGACGGGCATCTATCGGGGTCGGATGTCATTAGTATACCAGTGACATCAGCCCCACATGAGGAAACATGCGAGGCAGTTCAGCAAACGCCCCTTTCTGCCATGAGAAGACCATTCGCTTGGTGTCCGTTTTTTCCATCTTACCTCACTTCAATGGCGCATCGCTTGTCAACAATTGACAACATATGTTGGCAGTAGCGAGCAAAATCACAACCAATCCATATTGCGGATGCGGTCATATTCATTTTTCCTCTAGTCTGATACTTGACAACATACGAAGGCAATGATATTGTGAGGTCACTGTATGTAGTTATATTATTCGCCAAGTGCATAGTTCTTCTGAACATGACCTACCAGGAAGCAAAATAAAAAGCGATTTCGATTTTATTAATAATCGAACAGGAGGGAGACATGAAGAACCATACACGCCGGCCAAGCCTCATCATCCTGCTAATCGCCACGTTAGTTCTCAGTTCGTGCGGACCCGCAGCAGCACCAACGCCAACATCTGAGCCGGGGATCACGGGAGCGCCTGCGCCTGGTGCACCAGCACCTGCTACGCCGGCACCGGCTGCGCCAATACAAACACTGGCCGAAAAACCAAAATATGGCGGCACCATCAGCCTGGTCCAACCTACCGAACAGAACATAAGTAATCTTGATAGTGGTGGCAACCCGACGTCCTCGGGGCTGGCTGGGCTCGTTTTTGAGGGGCCTCAGCAAGACGACCGGACAAGAGGTCCATTCGGCACAGGCGAGTTCGACTTTGGCGGGACACGTGTTGGACCCGAGACTCAGGGGCCTGGACTGGCAGAGAGCTGGACCATACCCGCAGTTGGCACCTGGATTTTTAAGGTGCGACAAGACGTGCATTGGGCACTCGACACGCGAAGTGAAGCCAGCCGGCTGGTAAACGGCCGGGAAATGACTCCGGAGGACTGGGTCTTTCATTTCAAACGTACAACTACTAACCCCTCTTCGTGGATCGTTGTTTCCAAACCGCTCGCGGCAAAGGCGACGACGGTGGAAATAACGGCCCCCTGGGAGGTCACCCTGAAAACACCTGTTGAGCCCTTTACCGGCTGGTGCTGGCTCGTCGCAGGATGGTGGCATCCCATGATTCCGCCGGAAGTGATAGAGAAATACGGGAGTATGAAAGACTGGCAGAATGCGGTGGGGACGGGACCATTCATGGTATCTGATTATGTTCCAGGCAATGTGATGACGTTGACGAAGAACCGTAACTATTGGGATAAGGATCCGATAGGTCCCGGCAAAGGCAATCAACTACCATACGCGGACACGCTCAAGTATTTCGTGATTGCCGACCTGTCGACTCGTCTGGCAACAATGCGCACCGGACGGGTTGATTGGATGACCGATATTCAATGGGAAGATGGTGAAAGCTTGTTGAGAACCGCCCCCAATTTGAAGTATCGGGCATACAATACTGTCGCTGTGCCACTTTTGCAGATGAGGATGGACAACCCAGAGTTGCCTTTCACGGATAAAAGGGTGCGCCAGGCGTTGACTATGGCTATCGATTTCCAGACAATCAAGAACGACCTTTATGGTGGCCAGGCTGTGATAGGCGCTTGGCCGGTAACACCGGCGTTCACGGACGTGTGGGTTTCCATGGAGAAAAGGCCGGAGGCAGTGCAGGCACTCTACAAATACAACCCGGAAAAGGCAAAAGAGCTCCTGGCAGAGGCCGGCTACCCTAATGGCTTTAAAACAGAGCTAATACTCGAAAACCGTTCTGAAACGCTGGACCTGGGGGCGATCATTGCAGCCATGTGGGCCAAAGTGGGCGTTAGCCTGGAACTTCAGCCCAAAGAGTCGGCCGTCTTCAGGAGCATCAGCGGTGGTCGGACCTTTGAGAAGATGCTCATGGGCACCACGCAAAGCAACACTATTTTCTGGTCCCAGTTCAACACCCTGCGGGGCCCGAACTCTAGCTACGTCAATGGCCCCCCTGGAGGAGAGCCTGTATTTGAAGCAACCTTTCAAGAGATGCAAAAATCCATGCTCATAAATCCGGCGGAGACCGCCCGAGTGTTTGGAGAGTTTGTGCCTTATTTGCTTGAGCAAGCATATTACATAAACTTTCCGGCCCCAAACATCTATACCTTCTGGCAGCCGTGGCTGAAGGGATATGCGGGTGAACTTGAGCAAGCGGGAACTAATTCACCCGGCTATTGGTTCAAATATATCTGGCTGGACCAAGAGCTGAAGTTGAAAATGACCGGGAGAAGATAGAGTTTGATGCCGAGAGGCAGAGTCACCGGTAAGGACGCTATCGGTCAGCCCCTGGGCGTGTAGTGGAACGAAGACACTGGCCAGCAAGCAGGATCATAGTGGCAGTAAAGTTCTCTGGTAACCCTTTGGGCGGGGTTTCACAAGTGGTGCCTGGGGGGTTAAGAGGAGACCTCTTCGTTTGGGGGCATGTCCACGGAAAATGTCACTGCTAGTGCTTTGCGGTTGACTTTGCGAGTGCGGCTGATAACCAGAACAAACCGCTCCGGCTTGTTTGGGTTAATGGCGCGCTCTGCCCCCAGGACTTCCGAAAACAGTTGCCATTCTCTCACAGGATGGGTATAATTACTTTCTAGGTAACGAATAGATCGAGTTTTGTCATGGTATTTGCGCCTTTTCAAATGAAAGCCTGGGCTATATGAACGAGAAAACAGCAAGTAATCGCAAATATCTTGGCGGCGGCTGCATTGATCCCCAGATTGGTGTTGAGAAGGCTCCGTTTTGATTGCGCGCAATAAATTTTTCCGAAGAATTTTCCCTGGTTGGTGGCTGGTTATCACCGGCGGTATTCTTGGCATGTGGCAACACGGCTACTATACCTATGGATTATCGGCTTTTTTCAAACCGTTATCGGCCGAACTTGGCTTCACTCGGGCGGTCACCTCGGTTGCTGCCAGTATCGGGCGATTTGAGGGAGGAGTTGAAGCACCGTTAGTTGGGTGGCTTAGCGACAAATTTGGGCCGAAATGGCTCATTTTTTCAGGTGTTTTCTTCTTCGGTACCGCTCTCATAATCATGAGCTTCATCCAGTCGCTTTGGGCTTTCTATCTCGTCTGGGGACTTCTGCTCGGCACTTCGTTCAATTTGTCTACAACCGTGCCGCTCCGTACAGCAATTTCCAATTGGTTTGTCAAGAAGAGGGGCGCTGCTCAGGGGATACAGGCGACAATATCCGGAATTTCGGGAGTGCTGGTGCTGCCGCTTATTGCCTGGCTGATAATTTCTCAGGGATGGCGGATGACCTGCTTGATCGGCGGGGTAATAATGTTGCTTGTAGGATTGCCTTTGGTCTGGATCTTTGTGAAACAGCGCCGACCGGAGTATTACGGCTTACTCCCCGATGGCGCCATGGTAGGAGAAGGAACATCCGGGGCACAAGAGATGATCGACAGGGGAGTTAAATATGCCGCCGGGGTTCAGGAGGTCGAATTCACTTTCAGGCAAGCACTGAAAACGCCAACTTACTGGCTATTGGCTCTCGCTGAGGCCAGCTATCTTATGACGTCGTCAGCGCTTACAGTACACGCTATACCCTTTCTCACTGATATCGGAATGGGTGCGCTCGTTGCTGCCTGGATGGTATCAATGCGGACTTTAGCTAATCTGCCGGCAAGGTTCTTTGGTGGGATAATCGCTGATCGCGTCCGCAAGAGTTGGTTACGCTATATCATGAGCGGTGGTTATTTGCTTGTAGCCCTCGGCACGGCCATCTTTCTGTTTTACCCGACATTCACCACAATTTTCGTCTGGTTTATCCTCTACGGTCTGGGACAGGGAATCGGAATCGTGATAAGAAATCCACTTATGGGGCGCTATTTTGGACGGAAGGCGTTCGGCTCCATTACTGGACTGATAACGACCCTCACGGTACCGGCGTCCATCGCCGCCCCGATTTACTTTGGTTGGATATATGACACTACCGGCAGTTATATGACTGCCTTCAACCTAGTTGTCATAACAGTCGGTGCTTCGGCAATCCTGGCTGCTCTCATACCGCCGCCAAAGCCACCCGCTGTAATTAGTGATGTGCATAAATTAGTCTGAGAGTTTTCGCATTCACTATCAAGCCAACTGTGAAAGTTGGAAGTAGTTTTCCCCAATATCAAGGCTGTCACGAAAGCTTGGTTTGGGAATGAAACGCCTAAACAATGCTTGTGCCGATTGATGGGTCTGAGTTTGCCGAGGTTGTCATTTCCCATGCAAAGGAGATGTCAGCCAGAGCGGATACCGCGATATAGCTGCTGCCCATAGTTACCCCGTGATGATACTATACTGCGAGCGAAC
Source organism: Chloroflexota bacterium (assembly GCA_016190825.1). Lineage (GTDB taxonomy): Bacteria > Chloroflexota > Dehalococcoidia > Dehalococcoidales > UBA2162 > JACPPV01. Next base: position 17,942 of record JACPPV010000017.1, on the reverse strand, counting down.
ACTTTGGCTATAATGTTGTCATGGTCGATGTTGACAGCGATTTGCCACCTTCCGAAGTCACTACATCCGGCGAAACTGAAGCCGAAAGATACCTGCGTCAGGAAATCCTTTCCGGCAAGCACTGGTACATCGCCTTGCTGGAGGCGGTGCGGCTCTGTGACCGCGATGAGGAGACCAGGGACGGCCGTACCTACCGTTATCTTATCAAAGGCGAGGCGTGCGACTGGCTGCTCATCGCCGAGCGCTTGCTTGAGGCAGTGCCCGACCTCATCCCGGAGATGGAAAAGGCTGCCCTTCTTTTTCACGGCGAGGCGCCATTGACCCTATCAGCGGAGGAGTTCAGGGAACTTTTGGGTGATGTGAAGTACCGCCAGTATCTTAACTACTTTTACGGCATTACCACGGAAGAAGCGCTGACAATGGCGGTGGAGGAAGAGATCAGGAAAGAGAGGCATGTCTCCGGCCTCACCGGAGAGACGGATGTGGTCGCAAATGAGGCATATCGCCGTATTTATGGCTCCACCAGGACCATCCTGCTCCGTAATTTCAGGAAGGAGAAAGGCTATCCGCAGCAAGCCTCGATTTCACTGACGGAACTGAAGGAGTTTACCTACTGGCTGTTCAAGTTCCGCCTCAAGCACAACGAGAAAGCCAGGATTGCCAGCGATACCAAGAAGGCGCTGGTCTGGTTGAACCGGCAGGGGCTTGCCCGCCAGCTCACCAAGCACGATTTCAAGCAAGAGTTTGTGGAGGTGGTGGAGGGGGAGTAGGGTAAGAGCGTGACAGCATTGTCATTCCCGTTTCTTTTCTTGTCATTCCCGCGCAAGCGGGAATCTACCCCCACCCCACCCAGATTGCCACGGGCTTCGCCCTCGCAATGACATATAGGACAAAGTCCCTATAGCGTTAGCTGCTCGCCTTCTTTCTTCTTCACTTTCGGCGCTCTGGTGAAGGCGATGCTGGTCTGCTTCTGCGGAGGCATGTCCACCCCATCGCCCTTGAATAGATCCTCGACAGTCAGTATCTGTATTTTGGGGTAGTCCTTATTGTAAAGCGGGGAATTGTAATAACCGGCTTCGATGGCTTGTTTTTTCATCGGCTCGGTGGGCGGCTCAAGGGTGATGAGCACACCGATGGCTTCATTCTTGACCACCGTTTCCAGCTCCCTGACGTCCTTGACGCCGACATGCCCGCTCTTCACCTGCACGATGACACGGCTGGACTTGCCACTGGCGTCATCAATGAAGGGAATGACGCCGTCAATGCCCTTGTCCGCCCCCTTCTTCTTTTCTCCAGCCGGGCGCGCCCCGATGAGTCCCAGCGCCCACCACTGGAACTGGTACTTGTCCTTCTGCGCTGCCAGTTCTTTGGCGCCGGCGAGGTCTTTCGGCTCACCGATGACCTCGAACTGGATGCCGGGGAAGCTGTCCCGCAGGCGGTTCTTCATCAGGTTGATGGCGAGGTGGGTGACGTCAATCCCTATCCACTTCCGGTTGAGCTTCTGCGCCGCCACCACTGCCGTCCCGCACCCGCAGAACGGGTCCAGAACCACATCCCCTTCATTTGAGCTTGCCTGTATAATGCGCTCCAGGAGAGCGAGGGGCTTCTGAGTATCATAGCCGAGGCGCTCGGAAGCGTGGGCACCTATTTGCTCAATATCATCCCACAAATTCTGGATTGGCATTCCAAGCAATTCGTCGGCGTAACTTTTACGTCTTAAACGCCCGTTCTTATTTTCAGGGAAGTGGATACGACCTTCCTTGTCCCATTGCTCCATCTTCTCTTTAGTTATCATCCAGCCGTTTGCGGGAGGTTTGTAGCCTTTGTACTCATAAATGAGATTGGGACGATAGGCGGGATTGGTAAGGCTGGTTGCCTGATAGTGGCGGCCTTTCTCGTCAACGAGAGTGAAAGACTTCTCAACATATTCTTTATATTCTTTGGAGTTCTTATTGTATTGCGCGGTAAATCTCGCCTTATCACATTTTGCATAAAATAGAATGATGTCAGTACAATTCCCAAATCGATTAGACTCGTGAACTGCGCTGGTGAAGCCATGTCGCCTCTTCCACGTTATTTCGTTCCTGTAATTCGCCGGCCCAAATATCTGGTCGAGGACTATCTTGATGTAGTGGCTCATGGTGGGGTCGCAGTGAAGGTAAAGCGAGCCGGTGGGCTTGAGGACGCGGTGCAGCTCAATCAGCCGGACCGTCATCATCACTAGGTAAGCCATGACCGGATTACTACCTATGGAATCGTGCAGCGCGCCGATAAGCTGGCTGACCTTCTGCGGGCCGTTCAGGATGATGTCCTGGTAGGTAGCGTAGGCGCTTGGTGTCCAGTCCCAGCTATCGGTGAAGGCGTGCACCTGCGCCTCGGACTCTATGCCGCCGTTCTCCTTGAACAGGATGTTGTAGTCCCGCTTGCTGTTGAAGGGCGGGTCAAGATAGACCAGGTCAACGGAGCCATCCGGGGTATACTTGCGCAGTATCTCCAGGTTATCGCCGTAGTAGAGGGTGTTGGTTTTCAGTTCAGGCACGTTTTACTCCGTTCATTCAGATTGCCACGTAGATGTGCTCCGCGCAAAGAGAATAAGAAGGTCGTTCAATAATTCCGTTCGCCCCCGTATCCAGTACGGGGCAGGCTCTGAGCCGTGTCGAAGGGCGTTTGTGGTTCGACAAGCTCACCACGAACGGTTTGAATGAATTGCTAAAAGACCTCATGAGGATTTGCGCCCCTTCACCCCCTCAATCTCCCCGCCTCCTCCTCCAGCTTCCCCACCTTGTCCCTGAGCGCGGTGAGCTTGTCTCGCTCCTTGTTTACCACGGCGGGCGGCGCCTTGGTCAGGAAGGCGTTGTCCTGCAGGCGCGCGTCCAGCCGCCCGATCTCTGCCCGGCACTGATCGATTTCCTTTTGCAGGCGCTGTTTTTCCGCCTCCAGGTCGATCATGCTGGCCAGCGGCACGGCAACCTCCGCCTCAGTCAGCACGATCGCTACGGCATTCTCCACTCCGGCGGCCGGCTTGGCCTCGTTTATTATGACGGGCCTTGCCCGCGAAAGGGTCTCGATGGCCTGCTGGTAGGACATGATGGCTACCGTCAGCTTGCCGGCGAAGACCTGCGCCTCCACCCACTGGGATAACGGCACTTTGTATTCAGCACGTACGTTGCGGATTGACCGCACTACCTCAATAACACTGGACATAATGCGTTCAGCTTCGGGATTGATGGCAGCAGCGTCAGCCTGTGGATAGGGCGCAATGATTATTGACTCGCCCACCTGCCATTCCGGCCCGAGCGAACGTTTCAGGTTTTGCCACAGTTCCTCGGTGACGAATGGCATGAAGGGATGGAGCAGTCTTAACGAATGTTCGAGAATATATACCAGCACGGTCAGCGGGGTCAGGACTTCCGGGTTCAAGCGCAAGCGGATCTTGGCAAGCTCGATATACCAGTCGCAGAAGTCGCCCCAGAGGAAGTCGTAGACCAGTCTCTGCGCTTCCTCAAACTGGAAGTTCTCCATAGCGGTGTTGATAGCGGACACGGTGCGGCTCAGCCGGCTGAGGATCCAGCGGTCCTCAGTTGCAAGCTGTTCCCATCGGATTTCCGCTGGCGCTTGCCGACGCTCGATAGTCCCGATGACAAAGCGAGTGGCATTCCAGAGTTTGTTGGCGAAGTTGCGTCCGGCCTCAAGCTTGTCCTGGCCCACCTTGCTATCGTTTCCCGGCGATGTGCCGGTGAGCAGGGCGAAGCGCATGGCGTCAGTGCCGTACTTGTCCATGAGGTCGAGGGGGTTGAGTACGTTGCCACGCGTCTTGCTCATCTTCTCGCCCTTCTCGTCCCGTATCAATCCGTGAAGGTAAACGGTGCGGAAGGGGACTTCGCCGGTGTCCTCGATGCCCATGATAATCATTCGCGCTACCCAGAAGAAGATGAGGTCGTAAGCCGTTTCCATAACCGACGTTGGGTAAAAGTAGCGGAGGTCTTCGGTATCATCGGGCCAGCCGAGGGTTGAATGGGGCCACAGTCCGGAGCTGAACCATGTATCCAGCACATCCGGATCTTGCTCGACTTTTGATGAACCGCAGTGCCGGCATTTTTGCGCGTTCTCAACGCTCACGGTAAGCCCGCCGCAATCGGCGCAGTACCAGACCGGGATGCGGTGCCCCCACCATAGCTGGCGGCTGATGCACCAGTCGCGGATGTTTTCCATCCAGTTGAGGTAGACCCTGGCGAAGCGGTCGGGGATGATGGTGATGCGGCCATCCGTGATCGCTTTGATGGCCGGCTCCGCCAGCGGCTGCATTTTGACGAACCACTGCTTGCTGGCGATTGGCTCGATGATGGTCTGGCAGCGCTGACAATGCCCGACCGAGTGGCTGTAAGGCTCGATCTTGACCAGCAAACCTTCTTTTTCGAGGTCTTTCACGATGGCCTCCCGGCAGGCAAAGCGGTCGAGACCCTGGTAAGGCCCGGTATTTTCGTTCATGGTGGCGTCCGGGTTCAGGATGTTGATGAGGGGCCGCTTCTGACGCTGGGCGATATCGAAGTCCACCGGATCGTGCCCGGGAGTTACTTTGACCGCTCCCGTGCCGAATTCCAGGGATACCGCTTCATCGGCGACAATTGGAATCTCGCGCTTGAGGATAGGCAGGATGACTTTCTTGTCCACCACATCCTTGAAGCGGTCATCGTTCGGGTTCACAGCGACGGCTGTATCACCCAGGATGGTCTCGGGACGGGTGGTGGCAACGGTGATATAACCGCTGCCATCGGCGAAGGCGTAGCGGACATACCACAGGCTGCCGGTCAGGTCTTTGTGATCGACCTCGAGGTCGGAGAGGGCGGTGGTGCAGCGGGGACACCAGTTGATGATGCGCTCGCCACGGTAGATGAGCCCTTTGTCGTAGAGGCGGACGAAAGCCGCCCGCACCGCGCAGGTGGGACCATCGTCCATGGTGAAGTGCTCGCGCGTCCAGTCGCACGATGCGCCCAGGCGCTGGTGCTGCTCCGTGATAGTGTTGTGGGTTTTGTTCACCCACTCCCAGACCCGCTTGAGGAACTCCTCGCGTCCGAGCTGGTGGCGGGTCAGACCCTCGCGGGCGAGGAGCCTTTCGACCACCACCTGAGTGGCGATGCCGGCATGGTCAACCCCGGGGAGCCAGAGGGTGGGGTCGCCCTTCATGCGGTGCCAGCGGGTCATGACATCTTCGAGGGCGGCGACCAGGGCATGGCCGAGGTGAAGCTCGCCGGTGATGTTGGGGGGAGGCATGATGATGACGAAGGGCTTCTTCTGCGGGTCTATTTTGGGCGTGAAGTAGCCTTGCTCCATCCAGAAGCTGTACCACTTCTGCTCCACCTTCCCCGGCTCATAAGCCTTGGGCATTCCAGATTTAGATTGTGTTGTTTCTTCGGTCATGATGCGCCTTTCTAACGTGTTTCCGTTTGTATTAACTCGATTAGTTCTTGCGACTGTTCCGCCAGAGACCCGATTTCTCCTTCAAGTTCCGCCGAGGGAGGGCCTGATGGGTAACGATGTTCCACGTAAAGGGCCGTGAGTCTGCGGGCAAGTTCTGCGTATTTGCCAAAGGTGGGGTTAAATTCTACAGCTCTATCCAGCAGTTCTCTCAGGTCATGTGTTTTCTTGAGACGCCAGCCTTTGGCTATCAGGTAACCTTTCAGATATTTCTCGGTTGCCTGTTGCAGCAAGACCGCGATTGTATCCGATGGTGCTCTGGCCTTCAAACCCAGTCTTGCAGTTGTAAAATCGTGGCTTCCTTTCTCGAACCATTCCCGAACGTACTCGTCAGCGGGCATAGAGCACCTCTCCCTTAGCCAGTACCTCCTCAACGAATTGGTCTCCAATTGCTAGCCGCTTCTTGATCTCATCCGGCGTGTAAACCATGGGCTGAATTGAGATGCGGCGTTGTGAGTCGTGCAGAAGACGGCTGAGCTCAACGAAGCGGTCAACCCGTCTCTTATCAGTCTCCTTGATGATGAACAGGTCAATATCGCTATCCTCGGTTGGCTTGCCATAGGCGTAAGAACCGTAAAGAATAATCTTTTCCGGCTGGTATTCCGCCTTAATCTTCTCCACGACTTCCTGTATCAGCTTTTGGATTTTCTTGTTCTTTATCATATCTCGCCCTGCATTCCTTATGATTCCCGCGTCCCCATTTGTCATTCCTGCCCCGTATCAAGTACGGGGTAAACTCCAGCGGAAATCTACCCGTCATCCTCCGACAACCTCATCATACAAATCCCGCCAGTGAGGATTGCCCTCTTCAATAAGCTCTATGTTCCAGGCTCGTTTCCACTTTTTCATCTGTTTTTCCCTGGTTAGGGCGCCATAGACATCTGAGGTTCCCTCGTAATAAACCAGTTGGTTTACTTTGTACTTTTTCGTGAAGCCTTCAATCTGGCCGTCTTTATGCTCAAGAACCCTTCTAACCAGGTCATTCGTAACGCCTATGTACAGAGTGCCATCCCTGCCGCTTGCCAGAATGTAGACGTAAAAAGACTTCATCACTTACCGGGTAGACCCCTGCTTCCGCAGGGGTGACAATAGTGTTGTGCAGCTATTGGGCGGTTGTTTCCGGTTTCACTCGTGCATTCCATGTAACCATGTGACTGCCGAATCCGGACTGTCATTCCCCTCCTATTGTCATTCCCACCCCGTATCAAGTACGGGGTACAGCGGGAATCCATTGTTATTCCGTCCTGTCATTCCTGCGGAAGCAGGAATCCACCCCGTTTCTTGCTTTTCTGCTATTTCACAATCTCAATCTTAATGTGATATCTTTCCATTGGCTTAATCACTGTGATATGTAGCTTGTCGTCTTCTTTGAGTTCTGGATGTTTTCGGAACCAAGGCTTTAGGTTGGCCCCGATGTTCCAATCTTTGTCCCTGTTTGTTGCTATCTCTCCATCTTCTGTTAACAGGGTAATCTCATGGCCAGCTTCAGGAAACAAAGCTCTGCCTTTAACTGGTATCGTGAACCACCCTTGATTCTTGACGGTTTTCGTAACGTTAATTGTCACACTTTTGCTGTCGGTTGCCTTGAACATTCCCACCACCCTGTCCAGTATCCTATCCGCCACGTCACGCTTGGTCATCAAGGGCAGGGGTTCCGCCTTGCCGTCACGGGTGATGATGGTGATGCGGTTGGTGTCAACCTCGAAGCCGCTATCCGGTGCGGTAACGTCATTGGCAGCCACCATGTGAAGCTGCTTCTTCTCCAGCTCTTCCCTGGCATGCTCTACCAGGTCTTCCGTCTCGGCGGCAAAGCCAATCCGCAGGAAGTTGCCCCGCGTTTCAGTCAAAATATCCGGCGTCCGGATAAGCTCAAGGTTCAGAGTCGGCCCGGCGGCTGCCTTCTTGATTTTCCGGGCGGCCTGGCTCTTCGGCATATAATCTGCCACCGCAGCGGCCATGATGAGGGCATCAGCCCCGGCCACCGCCTTCGTTACTGCCTCCTTCATCTGGAGCGCCGTCTGGATGTGCACAACCTCAATACCTGTGGGGTCGGGCAAAGCAGTTGGAGCAGTGACGAGTGTTACCTGCGCGCCCCGGTCCCGTGCCGCCTCGGCGACCGCGTAGCCCATCTTGCCGGAGGAGCGGTTGCCGATGAAGCGCACCGGGTCGATTGCCTCCCGCGTTCCCCCCGCCGTAACTACTATCCGCTTGCCCGCAAGGTCGCCGTTGCGACCCAGCACCTGTTTGATGGTGCCGATAATCGTCTCAATTTCAGCCAGTCGGCCTTGCCCCACCCCGCCCGAGGCCAGTCGGCCGTACCCCGGCTCAACAAAAGTGACTCCTCTTGCTTTTAGCTTAGCGATGTTCTCCTGCGTGACCTGGTTCTGGTACATGTTGGTATGCATCGCCGGGGCAATTACCACCGGCGCTTTCGTTGCCAGCACGGTGCAAGTGAGGGAGTCATCAGCGATGCCACCCGCGATTTTTGCGATGATATTGGCAGTCGCCGGCGCGATAACTATGATGTCCGCCGCGTCCGCTAGTGCCACGTGCTCGATGCTGAACTCGGAAGCCATCTCCCAGAGGCTGGTAACCACCGGGCGGTTGGTAACGCTGCGGAAGGTCATCGGGCTGACGAACTGCGCCGCCGATTCGGTCATGATGACCTCAACTTTGGCGCCGGCCTGGGTCAGCTTGCTTGCCAGGTCAGCCCCTTTGTAGATGGCGATGCTCCCAGTTACGCCGAGGACAAGGGTCTTACCACTTAACATGGCGCGTCTCCTCTAAAGTATCAAGTGTCAAGTATCAAACTTTCTTGTCACCTGGGTATTGGTACTTGTTACTGAGTCGGTTCACTCTTTGTTCATCTCGTGTATCAGCTTCAACCCAATGAGCGTCAAATCTGGATTTACTTTTTCGATGATTGGAGTCTCGTTTGCCAGAAGCTGAGCGAAGCCGCCGGTAGCGACGACGAGCGCTTTTTCTCCAAGCTCTCTCTGAATCCGGGAGACGATCCCCTCTATCAGTCCAACATAGCCGAAGATGAGGCCGGACTGCATGGCGGTTATGGTGTTGGTGCCAATGGCTTTCTTAGGCGCGGCGAGCTGGATACGGGGCAGGGCGGCCGTCCGGGCAAAGAGCGCCTCTGCGGCGATTGCTAACCCCGGAGCGATTGCCCCGCCCAGGTAATCGCCTTCCCTGGACACGGTGTCGAAGGTACTGGCCGTGCCGAGATCGGCGATGATGACGGGACCTCCATAGAGGTGATGGGCGGCGGCTGCGTCAACAATGCGGTCGGCGCCGACTTCCCGCGGATTGTCCATGCGGATGCGCACGCCGGTCTTTGTCCCGGGCCCAATCACCAGCGGTGAGACCTCGAAATAGCGTTCGCAAAGCTCAACGAAGGTGGTGAGCAACGGCGGTACCACGCTGCAAACAGCAATCTCGTCAATATCAGCCGTGTTTATGTTGCCGTGCTCCAGCATGGTGATAAGCAGCGCGGCATATTCGTCCGGCATCTGGTAGACATCGGAAGTCATACGCCACGTGCCGCGGAGCCTTTCGCCATCGAAGACACCCAGCGTCACATTGGTATTGCCGATATCAAATACCAGCAGCATTGTCCTTTCCTGTGCCCTCTTTCAGACGCCTGATCGCCACTGGCAGCTCTGGCAAAAGGTCGCTTGCCACCATGCCGGCGTCCCCCAGCCTGTCCCTGACGTGTTCCCCCGCCACAGCATGGAGGTAGACGCCCGCCGAAGCAGCATCGAATAGCGGCATTCCCTGGGCGGCCAGTCCGGCGATGACCCCGCTCAGCACATCACCCGTGCCTGCCGAGGCCAGCCCCGGATTGGCAAAAGGGTTGAGGCGGCACCTGCCGTCAGTGCTGGCAACGACAGTGTAGGCGCCTTTCAAGACTACGATTTTCCCCCACTCGTAAGCCATTTTCTTCGTCACGCCTATCCGGTCTCTTTGAATTTCTTCGACCGGTATCCCCGTAAGCCGGGACATTTCGCCCGGATGTGGCGTAAGTATAGCATTATCGCTCAGTTTCTGCCACCAGTCGGGCACTTTTGCCAGGATGTTCAGCGCGTCAGCATCCAGGACGAGCGGCAGAGCGGTCACTTTTCGGAGCAAAACCGAGCGAATCAGTCGCGCTGTCGCCGGACTCTGTCCGAGCCCGCATCCCATCAGCAGGACATCATACTGACTAAGACTGTGGTTGATGAGGCGAGCGGCTTCCGGGGCGATGACGCCCGGACCTGATTCTGGCAACGGCAGATGAACGGTCTCGGTCAGCTTCGATGCCATGATTGGCTGGAGACTGGCGGGCGTAGCAAGTGTCACCAGTCCGGCGCCAACGCGCATGGCGCCATTACAGGCGAGGTAAGCTGCGCCAATGTAATTTATCGAGCCAGCTACAACCAGGACGCGCCCAAAGGTACCTTTGTTGGCTCCGGGTGGGCGAAGTGGCAGGACTGAGCGGGTCCAGCCAGCCGTTATCATCTCGTCGGGCACATTCTCCACCAAAGACGGTGGAATGCCGATGTCCACCACCGATAGCCTGCCGACTCGCTCCGCTCCGGGGAACTGGAAGAGACCAGGCTTCGGAAAGCCGAGCGTGATTGTGTAATCGGCATAGAGGCAGGCGGGGTCGGCAGCGCCGGTATCCGCATCCAGCCCGGAGGGTAAATCCAGGGCGAAAATCCGGACAGCCGGGCAGTTTTCTTTTACCGCCCTCACTCTGTCCAGGACTTGCGCAAACACACCCGCTAAAGGACGGTTTTTGCCGGTGCCGAAGATGGCATCTACGATCACTGTAGCGGTCGAGAGCAGGTTATCGAGACTGTCCAGGTTTTCATCATTCGCGGCGTCAATGATGGGAAGGCCATGCTCCCGTGCCATCTTCAGATTGGCGTCATCCGCCGGTCTTGTGCTCACGAGGTACAGGCTCACCTGTGTGTCCCAGCCATGAAGACAGCGCGCTGCCACCAGCCCGTCCCCGCCGTTGTTGCCAGGCCCCACCAGAATCAGGATATTCTGCCCCTCCAGCGTGCCCAGAATTCTCTTGATCTCCTCAGCGACTGTTTTACCGGCGTTTTCCATCAGCATTGCGGTGGATTTGCCGATCCTGGCGCAGTCTGCCTCTGCCTGGCGCATCCGGTCAGCCGTCAAAATTTTCATATTTCCCCCTATGAGGTACGAGAATCATTTTCCTGGTTGGTCTCCTTGAGCACCCTCTCCAGTTTCCTGGTCATTGCTGCCCAGTGCGTTCCACGCCAGTAAATCCGGTGACAGGCGGGGCATTCCACGTACTGGCTCTGGGTCTGAAAAACATAGGGCGGGACCAGGTCCTTTACCTGCTGTTTGCTTTTTGCCTGAAGTGGCTGATTGCACTCGAGACATAGCGTGAAGGCCTGAAATTGACAGTCCAGCTTGAAAGCCTGGACTACCTGCTTGACCTGAAGTTCCGGTTCATCGCTCGATATCAGGATGATTTTGAGCAGGCCGTTTTTTGCCACGCGCCGTCTCATGATATGCGTGTCTCGGGTGAGTATTACGCGGTCTTCATTCATAGCTATCCTCACCAGCCGGGAATCGTCTTCCCCCTCGAATACCGTTGTATCGTAACCCATCATCCTGAGCCATTTTGCCAGCTTGCCGACATTCTGGTCGGCAATGAATTTAGGCCGGGGAGATGATCCTGTATTTTCCATTTTGGTTGTGGCAAAAACCAAGATACAATAACCAGACAAATTATCAAATCCCGAATTTCAAATAATTGCCTTAGTTAGACATTGGTTTCGAGTTATTGAAATTTGTCTGGTGCTTGTTTATCGGTTGCTTATTATTTGTGCTAAATATCCAGCTCCATGCCCTCGCGGCCCGGGGTAATGGAACATCCCAGTTCACCGGCAACGGCCGTCAGTTCAGCCGCGATTTCGTTTTCCATGGTCGGGTTCATGTGAACGGCGATCACGCGCGGTAAATAACCCTTAAGTTCACGGAACGAGACCAGTTCCTCTTTCAAGAAAGCAGGCGTCATGTGCCGGGCTTTACGGCTGGATTCCTCATATTTGTTTGAAGTCGTGACTTCTATGATGAGAAGCTGAGGTGACGTCTGCTGCCAGCAATCGCTCAAGCCCGGTCCGGTATCTCCCGTGTAAAACATTGTCCTACCGTTCTTTGAAGTGACCTGAAATCCCACTGAGGGCACAGAATGCCCGACCTGGACTGTTAGAACGCTGTATCCGGCAACCTGCTTTGTTTGACCCGCCTGGAGAGTGTTGAATTTCAGGGTGGGGTTTTCCGGCGGGCGCTCGAAAAAGTTAGGGTATAAAGCGCCGTTGAGCAGATAAGCCAGGGCATCACGGACGGACGTTGTGGAATACACGTCCAGGCTTTTGCCCATAATGTGGCGGTTCATCGTCAGGACAGGCACATCCCGAATATGGTCGTAGTGCTGGTGGGTAAGGCAAACGGCCTTGAGCGCTTCCTGCTCTTTGAGGGATAAACCGGATGTAACCCCACCGGCGTCCAACAAAAGGGTATTGTCAATCAATATACCGGGCAACCTGGCACTCGCCGATTCGCAGTTGTGTGCTCCCAAGAGCCTTATTCTCATGCGCTCTTGCCCGCCTGCTTCTTACTCGGTAACGTAGAAAGGATTGAAGTTCGTCTCGTGATCGTAGGTGTCAACCGACTCTTTTTTCTTCAGATAGTGCACCGCAGCGTAGGTTGCCGGAGTAAAGGCCGCTTCAATCAGGACTTTCGCCGTCCAGTGATAGAGGATCATGAGCGGCGTAAAAACCGGCGTGCCGACAAAAGCCACAACGATGAATATCGCCGTGTCCAATCCCTGTCCCACAATGGTGGAGCTGATGGTACGGCTCCACAGCCAGCGTCCGTTTGTCAGGATTTTCATTTTGGCCAGGATGAAGGAATTGGCGAACTCGCCGGCCAGGTAGCCGAGGAAGGAGGCAAGCAGCAGCCTGGGAGTGTACCCCAGGATGGCCTCATAAGCGGCTTGCCCGGTCCAGAAAGGGGCGGATGGCAGGCTCTGCCCGATCCTGACGAAAATAACAAAGACCAGGTTGGAAAGAAAGCCAAGCCAGATAACCCTCCTGGCAATACGGTAGCCGTACACCTCGGTCAAAATATCCCCGAAGATATAGCTCAGCGGGAAAATGATGATTGCAGCCGGCAGAATGAAGGGGCCGATATTGATGACCTTTACGGCGATGATATTTGCTGTGATAAGGCAGGTAACGAAAAGGGCTGTGACGATGACAAACCGTTGCGAGTATTTCATCGGCTAAATCCATCTTCTGCGGTGAAAATAGTAAAGCATTCCCGCGGAAACCACCGCCATAATAGCCAGGATGGCACCAAAAGACCAGAGTCTCCCCTCATCTATGCCTCCAGGAAGATATATATTCATCCCATAAATGCTGGAAATAATGAGAAAGGGCAAGAGTATAGTTGACATAATAGTGAGAATGCGTATGATATGGTTAAGGCGCTCGGTGCCCAGGACGAAATCAGCGTCTTTGTAGACCTCAACAACTTCCTTCACCTCGTCCAGGGATTCACATATCTTATTCATGTGGTCCATGAGGTCGCCATAGTAAACGGTCATATCAGTGGTAGTGAACCGCTTGAGCTTGTTTTCCAGTTGTGCCAGCACCGTCCTCATCGGGAAAATAATGCGCCGTTGGGTGATGATATCACGGCGCAGAATAGCCACTTCTTGAGTCGCCTCAACCTTTTCGTCAAAGACAGCGTCTTCGACGTCTTCCAGCAGGCTCATGATCTTGTTCAGGACAGGGAAATATGAGTCCACCGCCCGATCCATGACCCGGTAAAGCAGGTAGCCTGAGCCGAAAGCAAAGTTTGCCGAGCGTACTTCTTCGCTGCTCTGGCAGTCATGGAATAACTTGACCAGAGCTTTAAGTTCGCCTGCGTGCAGGGTAATCAGGTAGCCATTGCCGATAAAAACTGAAAGCTGGCTGTGGGTGCTGACTCGGGTTATCTTATTAAAGACGGGGAAATGGAAGATAAAAAACAGGTAATCTTTGTATTCATCTATCTTGGGACGTTGCAGGCGGCTAAGGCAGTCATCAAGGTCATAGGGATGAAAAGGATAGTGTTGCGCCAGGTAATCCGTCTCGCGCTTCGTAGGCCTCTCGATGTTAACCCATGTCAGTTCGCCCCACGTGACAGATTCCATCCTGAGCTGCTCTTGGGTTATCTCTCGTGAAATTGCCATGCGTACCTTGCTCCTGTGCACAGCCCCTCATCTCTGACGGCTGACATCTCCCTATTTCTGTCCCCCTCACAGGACGTACTCTGTTCTGCCGTAGAACTTTTTCTGAACACCGGCTCGAACCGATGACAACGATATTGTATACCATTTTAGTAATCGGAGAAAATCCTGCGGTCGAATGTGCTCTAGCAGGTTGATGAAGAACTGCTCTCGCCGTTGCTCCTTTTGCGAAAGGGAGAAAAAATGTACCATATCCTATTCTATCAACTTGCTACGCCCCGATCATCCCTCCATCCACGCAAATGACCTGCCCCGTAATGTATCGGGCTTCCTCAGAGGCGAGGAAGGCCACCGCCTCAGCGACGTCACGCGGGGTGCCAAAGTAGCCCAGTGGAATGCGGCTGATCAGTTCCGCCCGCTGTTTTTCCGGCACTTTCGCGGTCATGGCGGTCTCGATGAAACCGGGGGCAACGGCGTTGACAGTGATACTGCGGGAGGCAACCTCCCGGGCAACACTGCGCGTAAAGCCGATCATGCCCGCCTTTGCTGAAGCGTAGTTTGCTTGTCCGGCGTTGCCGGTAATTCCGACGATACTGGTGATGTTGATTATCCTGCCCCAGCGCTGCCGTACCATCTGCCGCAGGACCGCCCGGGTGCACAGGAAGGCGCCTTTAAGATTGACTGCCATTACCCGGTCCCACTCCTCATCAGACATCCTGAGCAGAAGCTGGTCATGGGTAATGCCGGCGTTGTTGACCAGGATGTCAATCCGGCCATAAGCTGCGATAGTTTGTTCCACCAGGCGCGTGACATCGGCGGTGGAACTGACGTCTCCGGCGACTGCCAGGCTTGCCTTGCCCTGGGCTTTCAGCTCTTCCGCGACACCTGCGGCTGACTCACTGACGCTGTTTACCACCACCGTTGCCCCGGCCTCGGCAAGCCTGACGGCAATCGCTTTTCCAATTCCCTGCCCGCTGCCGGTAACGATAGCCACTTTATTTGATAGGTCCATGGGTCCTCCGGTTGCCATCTTGTAAAAAGGCCAGTCTCAGTATTGGGCTACTTGTCATAAAGGGTAATGGCAATCTTGGGGTTTGTCAATTGGTTCAGTCAGTCTATCTGATAACGTCACTCAATGTCATTCTTCGCTGAGGAGGAGAATCTATTCCAGCCCCGTCTGGATTCCTGCTCCCGTATCTCGGTACGGGACAAGCTTCGCGGAATGACAATTTAGCATATAGCTGCACGGCTGCGCTCACACATGATATATTCGGGGAACATTGCTGATAATGCTCATGGATTGAGGATAGGTGCACGAAGCAGTCTACAGTTTCCTGATTGCTTCGAGATCGCCGATGTTTATTGTCCTCACATCTTTGTTAATCCGCCTGATTAGCCCGGTGAGGACTTTTCCCGGCCCGATCTCGGCGAAGGTTGAGATGCCATTACCTATCATGTATTGAATTGAGCGCTGCCACTGGACGCTGTTGAGCATCTGGCCCATCAGCTCCGCGCCGATTTCATCGGCGCGCGTAATCGGCTGGGCCGATGTATTGGCGATTACGGGTACCGCCGGGTCTTTGAAGGCTATTTCGGCAATAACCTGCGCCAGTCCTTCCTTCGCCGATAGCATCAGAGGGGAATGGAAGGCGCCGCTCACCTGTAAGGGAACAGTCCTGGCAGCGCCGGCGGATTTTGCCATATCTATCGCCCTGGCAATATTACCCTTTGCGCCGCTGATAACGGTCTGCCCGGGACAGTTCAGATTGGCGATCCACGTGCCCGTTACCGCGCATATTTCTGCCAGCACTTTTTCGTCAAGTCCCAAGACGGCGGCCATAGCACCCAGCTCCCTGGTCCCTGCTTCGTGCATCAGCCGTCCCCTTTCCCGCGCCAGCCAGATCCCCGTGGCAAAATCGGTAGCTCCGGCAGCGACCAGGGCGGTATATTCCCCCAGGCTGTGCCCGGCAACGAAGGCAGGCGGCGGGAGCTTGGCGTTGCCGGCTACCTCTTGAGCCACCCGGAGGCAGGCGATGCTGACGGTTACCAGCGCGGGTTGAGCGTTAATGGTCAGCTGCAGCTCTTCCTCGGGTCCTTCAAAGCACAGCCGAGATAGATGGAAGTCCAATGTATCGTCGGCTTCCTGGAAAATCGTTTTCGCCGAGCCGAAATTATCAAAAAGGTCGCGCCCCATCCCCGGAAACTGGGATCCCTGACCGGGAAAAACGTAAGCAGTCCCCATTGGCTCAGTCAATTGCTACTCTCCATCAAGAATCAAAACCTGCCGGCAAAGCGTTTTGCCCGCAGCAAATTAGGGGAACGCGAGTCCTTCGACGCCCCTGACTCCGCTAGCTTAATGATGAGCTTACCTGATCTCAGGTGTGATCTTCTTGAGTTTCTTTTCGGGGCCCTTTATCTCGACGACCTCACGTCCGGCATAGAACCCGCACGTGGGGCAGGCGTGATGGGAAAGCTTGGGACTATTACACTGCGGGCAAACGTCCATCTGCGGTGAGTTCAGCTTGAGATGGGCCCGTCTTTCGCCCTGGCGCGCCTTGGCGTATTTTCGCTTTGGTAGAGGTGGCATTTATTTCATTCCTTTCCGTTCTTTTTCAGAAGTTTCATGATCAGATTGGATCAACTGGCTTAGCTTCGCCCAGCGGGGATCTGCTGGCATTGGCGGGCAGTCGCACGGCCCCTGGTTTAGATTGCGACCGCAAACGGAGCATAACCCGGCACAATCGGCGCGGCAGAGGGGCTTCATCGGGACTGATAGCAATGCATACTGGCGAACGGCCTCGGTGAGATCCAGCATGTTTTGCTCGTCTATCGTAAAGGCCTCGCTGTCCTCCAACGCAGGAAGGGCATTGCCCGTGTAGATATCGATCCGGGGGAAATATTCCTCCTCGATGTCCAAGGTGAGCCGGAGCGAAAACTGGCTCAAGCAGCGGCTGCATGTGAGGTCAATATCAGTGTGAAGCGTTCCTTTGACCAGAATGCTTCGATCAGTGCGCATGAGGTTGACTTCACCCAGGACCACCCGGTGGCTGCCAGCGATCTCAATGGTGTCCTCTATGACATAGTCGCGCGCCGTGCCTATGTTCGCCTTAAGCAGCCCGGCGACATTTATCTGCAACATTCTTTTCCCCTCCGAACGGCCTCGAAGAATGCTCTTACTGGCTGGCTCATATGCCCTCAACGTCCACATCAAAACATTATAGGGTAGGAGGTCGACCTCGTCAATCTTAGTGTATGAGGTTGTCTGGCAATCCGCCAGTTCCTCATCCTTTTCAGTGAAAGGAGGGGATGGAAGCCGAAGAGGGGTTGGCGAATAATTTCTGCTATCAGGGTCTGTTCATTGAAATGGTAAAGTCATTTGGCTATAATAAAACGGTTGTCAGGGCCGTGGCGACTGCGTAGTTTATCAGTGGTGAGTGTCGCCTAGCGGTTAAGGCGCCAGGTTGTGGCCCTGGAGAGCGTGGGTTCGAATCCCATCACTCACCCCATTCTACGTTTGCCTTGTTGTCCATGAGTTTGATGCCCCTGCGCCTGTAGCTCAGTGGATAGAGCATCGGTCTTCGGATTCTATGTCTGGCGTCCCGGATGGTATGTTTACGTTCGAACCAGTATTCTCGTATCGTTTGTCCAAAGGCCGTTTTGTGCGTGAAATACTGTCTGGTTGCAATGCGTGTCATTGCGTCCATTAGCAAATTATTAGCAGAAATCCGTTGGCTGACCTGAGCGTAACGTGGGCTCAGCATTGTCTCAGTAATGTCAGGAAATTGTATGGCAGTTGCCGTCCGGTCCTTTACACTCAAGATAGCCCTTTTGCGTCGCTATATCCGGACCGATGTCGTGCGTAGAGTGTCGCTTAGTGACAGGGGATGCCACTGTTCCGTCAGTTGTTTGTTAGCGGTTTCAGGGTGGCAGAGACAAGCTCGTGTGTAAGCAGAAAGACCACCGCGAAGTTCAGTCGCCTGTTGCGGGGACTTCGCATATTAACTCCGTTCCTAGCCTCAACCCACCTTCGCAAAGTGCCCCCACGGGATATCCAACTTTCAGATGTACTGTGCAATTTCCATCCAACGAGGTTTTGATGCATGCAAACGTCCTGGCCATGATGGTCCCCTTTCTTGCCCCCAATTTATCAGGAGACCCTAAGCTGTGGCGTTACTATTTTCGGGGAAAGGTCATTGCTTAT
>JACPPV010000016.1 GCA_016190825.1 Chloroflexota bacterium | reverse complement strand
GAGAAGAATAGCAGCGGCAGGGAGGCAATGAATAGCGCACGGGCGATGCTGGAAAGAAATTTCAAAGTGTCTTTACCCTCTTCAGATTCTACCCTGTGACGGCGGAAATGTATAGCGCGCTGCCTGTGTTGTATACTCTGCAAAGGACGGGCGTTATCATTCCAAAAAAGAAGAGTGCATGAAACACATTACAATTGTTCTAGCCCTTGCCGGATTGCTGTTTCTCCTTGTGCTTTCGCCGTACGGCTGCAGCAAAAGGTTACCTCGCCAGGTGTCGCTGGCGGAGGCAAGTAAGATTGTTAATGCGCCTTTCCCGGTTCCTGCTTACCTGCCGGAGGGTTTCTCGATCACAGCCATCTACGCGCTCTACCACGACGACGAATCGGACGGCCTAGGGGTCACCTTTTATCCGGCGGGCACTGTGGCCGGTGGAGTGGCCGATGTTGATAAGGCGCCCATCCGAATGATTGCAACGTTACACAGGAAGGGGCAGTTCGGCGGTCTCAAACTGGTGGGAGAGGATTATGATGTTGCAGGGATCAGGGGCGTGTTGGTCCCTCGTGATGATTCGAACGACTTGTTTTGGATATTGCCCCATCCCGAATCCCCTGGAGAATACTTAATGGAGATGAAGGGAAACAAGGACATTCCCAAAGAGGAACTAGTTAAGATGGCAAGGTCGGTTCCACAATGAGTTTGTGGTTCCTCCACCCCCGCCCCCTGTGCTATAATTACCAAGAATTCTGGCTCAGAGAGGGTAGATGACGAAACGGAAGTATCCAGGCATATTCCGGGCTTTGCTGCTCTTTTCTTTGTTGGCGCTGCTTGTTAGTTGCGCCAGCTCCCGCCTTACCCCCCAGGTGGTGATTGACAGGGCACTCGTTGCCATGGGAGAGTTGGAGACTTACCGTGCTGAGCTGACCGTGAGCACTGTTTCCACAGTGGAGGGGGAAACAAACCAGTTCACTGCACGTGTCGAATTCGTCGCACCGGACCGGGCGCATGTCACACAGTCGAGCGCACACGAAAACCTCGAAAGCATCACGATCGGGGATACGCTGTACAGCCGGGACCCATCCACAAATGAGTGGCGGGAGTCGAAATCCCCCCTTCCCCCCTCGTCCCTCAATATAGCCGCCGGACTGGGCGAAGCAGTCCGTTTTTTGGTGGGAGTCACGCAACTGGATGACGAGGCGATAGACGGTGCTGACAGCTACCATTACAAGGGCGCTATCGATATGAAAGCCAGGTGGCAAGACGAAAAAGCCAAACTCGACCCTTCACAGCCTGATTATGAACAACGACTGCAGGGTTTTGAACAACTCGACCTCGTCACGTTTGATGTCGAGGTTGAACTCTGGGTGACTAAAAAAGACAGTCTGGTGAGGAAAATGGTTGTCCGCCAGGAGATCGTTGAACCGGGAGGTACCGGCGTTGCAGGTGGGGGAGAGGCACGAATGAGTACGACTGCCGTCTACCGATTCCTCGATTTCAACCAGTCCATCCAGATAGAGCCGCCATAATATTATCGGCATTCTTTGGAGAAGGAGGCTGAATGTACCTTACCCTTCACGGTCGCAGGCTATACCCCTCTATCTGGCCTCTGTACAATTTGCCCCAGGAGCTGGAGAAAAGACGCATTGAACTGGAGATGGAAAGGCAGTATGGCCCCAAGCATGACCCGCAGGGACCCCCGCCAAAGCGTCCGGGTGACAAATACGTCTTGATTGGCCTGGTAGTCGGTGTTGTCATTGGGGGCGTCCTGGGGATTCTTCTGGCGCGGCTCGTGCCTTTTGTGAGCGTGGCAGTTGGGCTGATCGCCGGGGCCATCGCCGGTGGTATTGTCGGCGTGATGGTGGCTGACAAACTCAAGGACCGTCTTCTGAACAGGCGGCGCCGGACTGGCCACACTGGCTGAGGTATCCCTGAAGGCCATCCTCAACCATGTCCCTTCCGCCACCCCCTATGCTATAATTACCTAACCAAAATCCCGTTTTGAGAGTGCATTGTTTACCCACCTTCACGTCCATACCGAATATAGCCTACTCGATGGCATGTGCCGCATCCCCCAGGTCGTGGCGCGGGCTAAAGAGTTGGGCATGGATAGCCTGGCTATAACCGACCATGGCGTGATGTACGGCGCCGTCCAGTTCTACCAGGCTGCCCGCGCTGCCGGCATCAAGCCTATCATCGGCTGCGAAGTATACGTGGCGCCGGGCAGCCGCCTGAGCCGGAATGCCAGCGATAAGGGACACAATCACCTCATCCTGCTGGCGAAAGACCAGACCGGCTACCGTAACCTGCTCGAGCTCACCACCAAAGCCCACCTCGAGGGCTACTACTACAAGCCACGGCTGGACAAGGAGCTGCTCCGGCAGCATCACCAGGGGCTGGTGGCTTTGAGCGCCTGCATCGCCGGAGAGGTCCCCCAGCTTATCCTCCAGGGTCGGCTGGATGAAGCCCGGCAGTCGGCGCTGTGGTACAAAGAAGTCTTCGGCGATTTCTATTTTGAGATACAGCGCCATCCCATGCCGGAGCTGGAGCGGATAAACCGGGGGCTTATCTCGCTGAGCGAAGAGATTGGCGTGCCGCTGGTGGCAACGAACGACGCCCACTATATCAACCGGGAGGATGCCTCAGCCCATGACCTCTTGCTCTGCATCGGCACAAACTCCACCGTCCAGGACGAAAAAAGAAGAAGGATGGCGGGCGATTTCTTTTATATAAAGAGCCACCAAGAAATGGCGGAGCTTTACCGCGATATTCCCCAGGCGTTGGAAAACACCGGACGAATCGCCGAGATGTGCGACCTCAGGCTGGATTTCAGCCGACTGCATCTGCCGGAGATTGAGCTTCCGGTGGGCGCAACACCGGACGAGTTTCTGGCGTCTCTCTGCCAGGAAGGCTTGCCTCACTACTACCCCAACCCTTCCGAGGAGATAAAGCGGCGGCTGGAATATGAGCTTGACGTCATCCGGAAGACCGAGTTCGCTAACTATTTCCTGGTGGTCTGGGATATCATCTTTTTCGCCAAGAGCCGTAAAATTCTTTTCGGCGTTAGGGGCAGCGCCGCCGCCAGTATCGTCCTCCACTGCCTTGGCATCACCGAGATCGACCCCATGGAAAACAGGCTCGTTTTTGAGCGCTTTTTGAACATCGAGCGGCGGGAGATGCCTGATATTGACATGGACTTTGAGGACACCCGCCGCGATGAGGTTATTGCCTACGTCTCGCAGAAGTACGGGCAGGACCATGTCGCCCAGATTATCACCTTCGGCACCTTGGGAGCTCGCGCTGCCCTGCGGGATGTGGGACGGGCGCTGGGGATGTCCTACGGGGATGTGGACCGCGTGGTCCGGCTCGTCCCCTTTGCGGTGGGCATGACCCTAGAGCGCGCCCTCAAGGAAAACGGTGAGCTGAGAGGCATCTACGAGGCTGATGACACTATTCGCCGATTGGTTGATTCCGCACGGAGAGTGGAAGGCCTGACGCGCCATGCCAGCACCCACGCCGCCGGAGTGGTTATTGCGAAAGAGCCACTCACTAAATACGTGCCGCTGCAAAAGGTCAGCAAGACAAATAACGCTGATGCTGTCATGACCCAGTTTGTTATGGAAGACATCGCCCAGATCGGGCTTTTGAAGATGGACTTCCTGGGCCTGGCAAATCTGACGATCCTGGGCAAAACCAGGGAGCTTATCAGGGACAATCACGGCGTTGATATTGACCTCCACCGCATCCCGATGGATGACAGGAAGACGTTCGTCCTCTTGTCCTCGGGTG
The DNA here is from genome assembly GCA_016190825.1 of Chloroflexota bacterium. Taxonomy (GTDB): domain Bacteria; phylum Chloroflexota; class Dehalococcoidia; order Dehalococcoidales; family UBA2162; genus JACPPV01. Next base: position 17,558 of record JACPPV010000016.1, on the reverse strand, counting down.
AAACGGCGGGAGTGTTCCAGCTTGAAGGCGCCGGCATGCGCCGCCACATCAAGGAGCTCAAGCCATCCGTTTTCAGCGATATCGCTGCCATGGTTGCTCTCTATCGTCCCGGCCCGATGGAGCATATACCTACCTTTATAAACGCCAAACACGGCAAAGAGCAGCCCCATTATCCGCACCCCGCTCTGAAGCCGATTCTCGAAGAGACCTACGGCGTCATCGTCTACCAGGAGCAGGTACTTTTCATTGTCCAGGCGCTGGCAGGTTACAGCCTGGGACAGGCAGATATCTTCCGCAAGGCGATGGGGAAAAAGATAGCCGAAGTGATGCAGAAGGAAAAGAAGAACTTTCTCGATGGTGCCATAAAGAAAGGTTTCTCCCCGGAGGTGGCTGCCGAGGTCTTCGCCCTCATCGAGCCTTTTGCCGGCTATGCTTTCAATAAGGCCCACGCCTTCAGCTACGCATTGATCGCCTACCAGACCGCTTACCTCAAGGCGAACTACCCGGCGGAGTATCTTGCCGCCCTTTTGATGACCTATGCCGGACAGGAGGAGAAAGTTGCCACGGCGGTGGGTGAATGCCACCGCCTGGGCATTGCCATACTCCTGCCGGATGTCAATCGAAGCCAGGTGAACTTCGCCATCGAGCGAAGCGATGCCGGAGCGCCGGCTATTCGCTTTGGCCTGGCAACGATCAAGAATGTGGGTGATGGCGCAGTTGAGCCGGTTGTCGCCGAGCGAGAGAAAAATGGTCCGTTCAAGGCCATCGAGGATTTCTGCCGGCGCTGTGATTTGCGCTCGATGAACCGCCGTGTCATGGAAAGCCTGATCAAGGCAGGGGCATTTGATTCTCTGGGGGAGCGCGGTACGCTCCTGAACAACGTTGAGAACATTCTTTCCCTGGCGCAAAGGGAGCAGAAAATGCGGGCGAGCGGCCAGGCGACCATGTTTGACCTGTGGGGGCAAACGGTACAGGCTCCGGTTGCCAGCCTCCAACTAACCCCGGCTGAAGTTACTGCGCGCGAAAAATCCCTCTGGGAGAAAGAACTACTGGGTGTATCTCTCTCAAAGCCGCTCATCAGCGTCAGTGCCGGGGCGGGGACGACCCTCTGCGGAGAGATTGATGCCGGGATGGAGGGTCAGGGCGTAGTGGTGGTGGGGGAAGTTGCCGGGACTATTCCATTATTTACCAGGGAACACAAGCCCTTTATCAAGGCCACGCTCGAAGACATTAGCGGGCAGGTCGAGGTCACCGTCTGGCCGAAGGTCTATGAATCCACACGCGACCTGTGGGAAGCGGGAAGCATCCTCCGGATTGAAGGCAAGGTAAGGCTCCGCGATGAAAGTGTGCAGCTCAGCTGCGACCGCGTCGAGACTTACCAGGCGGAAAAACTCCCTGCTCCATTTCCCTTGCCAGCAGAGCCGGTTCCCGTGGCGGCAAAGCAACCGCCTATAATAATAAAGGAAAGCAATAGAGCGCCCGCGCCTGATCGGCGTACCTCTAGCACTGTAGCGCCTGTCAGCGCAAAGCACCGCCTGATGATAAGTCTTTGCCAGACCGGCGATGAGGAGGGCGATGTCGCCCGGCTGTACTCGGTGGTCGGCATCCTGAAAGACTACCCCGGCGAGGACCAGGTCGACCTCCGTGTTAATGGCAATGGTGAGGTCGTCAACCTCAAGCTGACCGGCGTCACTATCAGCTACTGCGCCGAACTGCACCGACGTCTTGAGGCGCTGGTGGGTGAGGATGGGGTGAAGATCATACCCAACTCAACAGTTTGAATAGGCTCCCAATTCAGCCCCGATAAGGGGATTGATACTATTTAGGTAGATGTCTAATCTTTCTTATTGTTTCCTTTTCTTTCGAAGGTATGCCTTTGCATTTGTTCACATGGTTCTGAAATCCGCGATTGGTAAAGAGTACTCCGCAGGTTGGACATCGTACCATTTCAGGCATTGACTTTCTCCTCCAAGCTGTTCCTTGCAGTCAGCTGAATATTTTTCCGCAGGCTCTACATTTGAATCTGCCCTCGCCAGCCAAATCAATCAGAATGCTCTTGCAGTTCGGACATAGTATTCCGGTGTATCCCTTTTCCCTTTTCATGAGCTTATCGTTTAATATGACGAGCCTGTACTGACTACAACCATAGATAACACTATTCCTGTTCAGTGCGAGATTCTTAACAACACAAAAATATTCACCCCTATTATTGATAGCGTACCTGCATCTATTTGCGCATTGATCCTCGTTATATGGTGAAGCACTAATAGTATTTCGTTTATGAAAGTATTTGTTCTTTATTCGGCTCAAAATGCGCATAATCATAATATTGAATTCATGCATTGATGATTCTTATTATAGCACTGCAAAAGTCATTGTAAACCGATCCTTTGACTTCGGATTATCTAGAAAACGGTTATACCTAGTGCTAGAATACCCATTATGGAAATATCCAAGATGCCCGAGAGCAGTGATTCAAATTCATCCGCCGGTCACCGCCAGAGGCTGAGGGAGAAATTCGTCAAGTCCGGGCTGGCGGGCTTTCACGATTATGAGATCGTGGAGCTGCTCTTGAGCTTGGGGACGCCGCGCCGCGATTGCAAACAGCCGGCCAAAGAGGCAATCAAACGGTTCAAGACCCTGCGCGGAGTGCTGGAGGCCCCATCGGCGGAGCTCCAGGAGATTGCCGGCGTCGGCCCCCACAACGCCTTCGGCATCAAGCTGGTCCAGGAGGTCGCCCGGGAGTTCCTTAAGGAAAAAATCCTCGAAAAACCGGTCTACAAATCTGCGCAGGAGATTTTCGATTACCTCTACCATTCGATGCGGGACCGCCGGAAGGAGCTTTTCAAGGCGCTTTACCTCAACAGCCAGAACCAGATTATCGCGGCGGACGACCTCTTCGAGGGAACGGTGAACTCAAGCGCCGTCTCGCCGCGGGAGATCATTGAAAGCGCCATCAGGAACAATGCCGTGTCATTGATTTTCGCCCATAACCACCCCTCCGGAAACCCCACCCCCAGCCAGAGCGATAAGGAGCTTACCCGCGACCTCATTTTCGCTGCCGGTATCATGCGGCTGAAAGTCCTCGACCATATCATTATCGGCAACGACCGCTACTTCAGCTTCGCCGGCGAAGGTTTGATCGAGCAATATGAGCTTGACTTCCTCAATCTGAAAATAAAGGGGGTCTCGGAGGCGAAGCGGCGAGTTTACCGTGCCGGGCTTTCGGATACCAGACTTCCCTGGCAATCGTAATGGCATGGCGCACGGAGCGGAAATAAACGCCACGCATCGTACTATGCACAAGAATTCCTTCCAAACGGAGTAACCTATCCTTCATCTGGAGTCCGCCGCTGAACCCCCCCAGCTCCCCGCTGCTGGCGACAACCCGGTGACAGGGGATAATAATAGGAAGGGGATTTTTCGCGAGCGCCTGTCCGACCGCCCGCGCTGCTCCCGGCCGCCCGATCCGCTCCGCCACCCAACGATAGCTCCTCGTCTCCCCGTAGGGAATGAGGCGGGCCGCTTCCCACACTTTTCGCTGGAAAGGGGTGGCGTCACCCAAATCGAGCCGGTCATGGAAGAGCACGCGGCTACCGCCAAAGTACACCGTGAGACGCTTAATCAGGTCGGCAAAACAGTCCGGTGATTCGATTGCATCGTTGACCTGCTCCCCCAGCTCCTCCCGCGCTTCACGGGTTGAGGATCGCGGAAATGTGATGCTGAGGAGCCCTTTCTCTGAGGCCAGCACACCCACAAACCCGTCACGAGTAGGAAAAATGGCATGTTTTAACGTCTTCTTCATTTCTCAAGCTAAAGTACGGGATGGGACTATAACAGATCCAAATCCTAAGCACGAACTTCGAAATACGAAGTCTGTCGTCCAACCCTTACCATTCAGGCTATCTTCGAATTTCGACGTTAAGATTTTAAAATTTCTCCTCGGCGGCGCTGAAGGTAGGAGGCGAGGATTATCAAGCCAATCCCCAGGATAATGCTGACCACAACCTTGATAAGCTGGGGGACGTTCATGCCAAGGAAGAAGGCATAGGTATACACGCCGGTCACTATAGCGATGCCGTAGGTGATATGGTTTGCCCGGAGTGGCCGTCCCCTGATGGCACGGTAGACCAGCCAGCTGATGAATCCCAGCGTCCCCAGCACGGCTACGGTAGTCAGCATCCCGTCACCATCCTATCTCCCGGAAATACCTGGTCAGGCTGGCGAAGATGCCTACGGTCAGCACCAGGCTCGCCAGCTTCCCGATTTCCGAGAGGTTCCGGACATATGTTGCCGCGAGGTAGCCGATGCCGGCAAGGCTAAAAAGAATGCCGAAACCATACAAAACATATTCTAGCTTCACGTTATTTTGCCTCACTGAATAATCGGTTTTTCCAGGCGAAAAATAGGGTTGAGCGAAACAACTATCCGCCGTTCCACCCCGCCGCTCCTGATAACCATGGTATACTGAAATGTCTGCTCCGATGGAAAATCCGCCGGGACGATCTCCCGGTTGTCTATCGCCCACTTCACCTCGCCTTTCGCGAAGCCCGGCACCGCTACCGGCTGTGAAATCATGTCCCGCAGCTTTTGCTGGCTGCGCCACACGGAGACGTCAACCTCCTCCCGGAAGGCTGAAAACCGCCGGTTATCTATTTCATAGGTAAAGGAAATCCCCGCCCCCCGGTCTGCCGAGATGAAGTAGTCGGCCCCGCTCCCCTCGAACGGCACCGGTCCCCGGGGGCCAAAGGGCTGCCCTTGCTGTATCCAGAAATCCGGCCCCACCGTTATCCGCTGCTCCCCGGTTACCATGTGAACCGTGTCATAAAGCCCCATATAGCCGTCAAAGACGAAGATCGCCAGCAGACCGGCGAAACAGGCCAGGGCCAGGTAGAGGTAAAGATTCCGGCGCATTACATTTATTATAGCACACGGATTTTCTGAGAGACTTTAATAATATGTCATTGCCAGAAGTCCCAATAGTCGGGATGACATTTGAGGCGACCTCCTAACCTTTCCGCCTCTCTTGCGTTATATAATGCAATAAACGCAAGGTGTCTTTCGGTTCCGCCAGGCTTATCCCGTACATGGTTACGGGATAAGGACAGCCCAAGTAGGGCAGGAGTAGATTCCCGCCGGAGTTTACCCTCGTGCAGTAACACGGGGCTGGAATGACAAGAGGGATGCGGGAATGACAAAGTGGGGGTTGACACTTGATACTTGCTTTTTGGTTATTGTTACCTGATACCTGGCCCTGGTTACCTGGCTTTTGGCATTTTGTCACCGGAGGTATTGACACGGTGTGCTATAATTCTCACTAAGGGTAGTGGAGGGGCTACCCGCGCATTTATGCGCGTGTCTCAAAAAGGAGGTGATAGGATAACAAGAGTCCCGAAAAGGGGACCCGCCTGATATGGCGATGGCTTTACAACAGTCACAAAAACAAGGAAAAGAACCCTTGTTCCGCGATTTGAAAGCAAAAGCCCTTTGTGCGAGGGCTTCGCTCCCGGTCCGGAACAGGGAGTCAATAAAGGAGGAATTCTAAAGGTCGTGAAAACTAAATTTACAAAGATAATGGGGGTGGGGCTTGTCATCTCCATGCTTGCCAGCCTGCTGGTATTTGCCACTCCGGCATCCGCGGCTGACCTGTCATGGTCGAAACAGGACATCCCCAGTTCATCCGGGCAAAAGGTAGTGAGCTTTAACATCAATCTCATTGCCGCCAGCCCGGATGGCACTACCCTGTTTGCCACCAAGGCTGCTGCCGGTGGCACTGCTACGGAAGAGGGCGCCGTATACCGCTCATCCAACGGCGGTCTCACCTGGAGCGCATCCACCGATAACCTGAGTGCAGCCGCAACCGCCATAGCGGTCTCACCTACCTATGCCACTGATAAGACCGTCTATGCCGCGGCCCCGGTGGGCGGTGCGAGCGCCCTGTTCAAGTCAAATGACGGCGGCGTCAAATTCACCCAGATAACGGCTGCCGCCGGAGTTGGCGGTGGTGTTGTGCTTGCAACAGAAACAATCGTCAGCATCTCCGTTTCACCGAACCATGCTGTGGATGGTCTTGTCGTTGCCGCCACAGCTGACAGTGCCAGCGGCACCGGCGGAAACGTCTACCAGCTGGGCAAACCGCTCACCTTCGGCTTGAAGCCTGTCAGCACGACGAACCCGCTGCGTAATTTCTGGGCTGTCGCTTTCTCGCCCAACTACGGCAGCGACCGCACCATCGTAGCGGTAGGTTCCAACGGCACCGATACCCGCGTCCTCATGAACATCAACTGGGAATCAGCATGGGGAGCGACGGTGGGTAGCGCGGCAAACGTAAAGACTGCCGCGGCGGTTGACATCGCCACTCTTACCGGTGCATCCCTTGCCCTGCCGTCCGACTTCAACGGTCTTGATACCTCGGCACGGATTGTTTACGTGTCTGCGCTGAGCGCCGCCGCGGATGATACCGTCAACCGCGTCAGCGGTTCCAGCCGCTCAACCGGCTTCGAGGGACCGGACGCTGTTGAAGTCGCTACCCTTGCCTACAGCGGCACCATTTCCGCCGGCACTCTTTTTGCCGGACGTACTTCGGCACGGGTGGACCGCGTAGCAAATCCCACGTCAACCACCAAGTCAGACGCCTGGTCAGCTTCCACCTCCGGGACAATAACCGGCAGTGGGCCGACACAGGTCGCGGTGGCGCCTGACTTCGCCACCAGCAGCAAGGTCTACGCCGGCACCACCGGCGATGACGGCGCTTTCAACGTGTCCACCAGCGGCGGGGCGCGCTTCGCCCAGTACGGCCTGGTCAGGACTTCTGCCCCCACGGTCAGGGATATCACGCCCTCGCCCGCTTACGGGACGGACAAGAACCTGTTCCTGGTCACCACCAACGCTACAGGCACCTCGACTACTAATACCGCAAGCCTGTGGAAATCCACTGACGGTGGTGCGGGCTGGATCAGGGTATTGGCGCTGGGGCTGACTGCTACCGGCAATGACGCCCTTGTTCGCCTAAGCCCCAACTACGCCACAGACAAGACCGTCATCTTCGCCGAACGCGGCGTGGGCACGGCCATTCGTAAGTCCACTAATGCGGGCGAGTCCTGGAGCACGGTGCTCAACCCGGCGGCGGTGAATGACATCCTCGTGGAGGATACCAACACCTTCTACATCGCCACCACCGATACCACCAATGGCGTGCTCAAGAACATCGGCGGCGCGTACTGGACGGTCACGCCCACCTACAGCAGCTCGCTGAATGCCGCGCCCTTCAGCCTTACCCAGGCGAAGAACGGCGATATCCTGATGGGCACGGTCAACGGCAGGGTCTACCTCTCGACCGACCGCGGTCTCAGCTATAAGACCCAGCCTTCTACCACCATCACCGGTATTGGCGGCGGCAACGTGCGGGTCGCCTTTGACGCCAACTACGCCACCAACAAGACCATCTATGCCGCCAGTGACGTAGCTCATGGCACCGAGGCTGCGCTCGGCGGCAACATCCAGCGCCTCGTTGTCGGCACTTCCACCGAGTGGGAGGCGATTGACAGCGTGAACACCAACCCGGTAGTCGGGCTGGTAGTGGCCGGAGACGGCACGCTTTATGCGGCTGACTCTGACAACAGCAGCGCCGTTCGGCGTTCGCTGGCGCCCACCAGCAAGACCTCCGGAGGCCGCGGATTTGCGACCATAGACACCGGACTGGTGACCAGCAGCAATCCGACCAATACGTTTGCATCCCTGGCGGTGGTAAGTGGCACGACTTCAAACCAGCTCTTCGCCATTGAAACCACCCCTGCAACGGACAGGGTGGTCATCTTCACCGATACGTTCCTTGCCGGACCAGCCCTGAAGACGCCGGAGGTTACCAGCAAGGTGCCTGTGCCGCAGGTTGCCAAACCTACCGAGGTTGTCCTCACCTGGACCGCCATCACGGTTCCGGAAGGCATCACGCCCAAGTACCAGGTATCGGTAAACGACAAGTCCGACTTCTCCGGTGACACCACCGGAATCACCTTCTTCCCTGTGGGCGCTGACGTGTCAGGGACCGGCACGGACAAGGTCGCGGTCACAGTCAGCGGATTGAAGGGCGGCACCCAGTACTACTGGAGGGTGAAGGCCATCACTCCGATAACCACCCGGAACTCGGTGACCTGGACGTTTATCACTCCGTTCGCTGCACCGGCCCCCACCATTGACTTCATAGTGCCGGCGCCGGGCGCCATTAACACGTCCGTCAATCCCAACTTCACCTGGCCGTCCATAGCGAACGCCACCTACGAGTTCCAGATTGGTGAGGACCCGACCTTCGCCATCTTGCTCTACGCCGCCAACGTACCCATTAACACCCATGCGGCGCGCGAGACGCTTGCCTACAACACCAACTACTACTGGAGGGTGCGTGCGATAAGCGCCACCGCCAAGAGTGATTGGACCACGGGCATCTTCACCACCATGGAGAGACCTGTTCCACCAACGCCTCCAGTGACCATCACTCCTACTCCTCCGGCCACACCACCCGAGATCGTCAGGGTCGAGGTACCCGTGCCGATTCCGCAGCCCATCCCGAGCTACCTGCTGTGGGCTGTGATCATCATCGGCGGTGTACTTATCGTCGCTGTGATCATCCTGATCGTCAGGACCAGACGGGTAAGCTAACCACTCCTCGATAATCTCCGGACGCGCCGGGGACTAAAGGGAAACAAGGGGGGCCCCGAGAAAATCGGGGCCCCTTCTTTTTAGGTGATTGATGCAATACCGATTCCCGCGCTCTCTTTGTCATTCCCGCGAAACATGTCCCGTACTTGATACGGGAGCGGGAATCTATGAATTGCTTCGTCGTAAAGTCTACACTGAGTCAAGCGAGGGTGCCCGTAGAGATACGCAAATGCAAAAGGGGGGGATTAACCCCCCCCCTTTTTGCGCATCCTGCCTTTGTCTACCTAGATATCATAGTAAAGATAGAACTCGTAGGGATGAGGACGGAGCGCTACAGGCTCATACTCTTTTTTCTTCTTGTAGTCTATCCACGTCTCGATGAGATCTTCAGTGAATACCCCCCCTTCCACCAGAAAATCATGATCCTGGCGCAGGGCATCGAGCACTTCCAGCAAGGAGCCCGGGGTGGATTTTATCTTCGCTTTCTCTTCAGGTGCGAGCTCGTAAATATCCCTGTCAATCGGCGCGCCGGGGTCAATCTTGTTCTTGATTCCATCAATCCCGGCCAGCAGCATAGCGGCAAAGGCTAGATAAGGATTGCAGGTCGAATCCGGACAGCGGTACTCGATTCTCTTGGACTTGGGGCTGGTAGAATATACCGGGATGCGGATGCTGGCGCTGCGGTTACGCGCGGAGTATACCAGGTTTATCGGTGCTTCGTAACCGGGGACCAGCCGGCGATAGGAGTTGGTGGTGGGGGCGCAGAATGCCAGCAACGCTGGTGAGTGGGCAAGCAAACCGCCGATGTAGTATCTGGCCGCATCGCTCAGCAGGGCGTAGCCTTTCTTGTCAAAAAACGTGTTGCCGCCGTCCAGCCACAGACTCTGGTGCACATGCATGCCTGAGCCGTTATCCTGGAACAGAGGCTTGGGCATGAAGGTTACGGTGTAGCCGTTCTGTACAGCCACATTCTTGGCGATGTATTTGTACAGCATCACGTGGTCACCCTGCCGCGTCAGCGTATCGAACCGGAGGCCGAACTCTGCCTGCCCGGCAGTGGCTACCTCATGGTGATGTTTTTCGATGTCCAGGCCAGCTTCCATCATCTTTTGTGCCATCCGTGTCCGGATAGTCTGCAGCTGGTCGGTCGGCGGGACCGGGAAATATCCTTCTTTATGGCGGGGGCGGTAGCCGAGGTTGGGACGTGCCCCGTTGCCGCCGGAGTTCCAGATGCCCTCATCGGAATCGATTTCATAGTAGCCGAGATGGCTGTTCTGCTCGAAACGCACGCTGTTAAATATGAAAAACTCCAGTTCCGGGCCCCAGTAGCTCGTATCGGCAATCCCGGTCGATTTAAGATAGGCTTCAGCCTTTCGTGCTACATTGCGCGGGTCACGGTCATAGTCTTCGCCGGTTACCGGATCGCGCACATCGCAGATAAGGCTCAGCGTTGGCACCTCCATAACAGGGTCGACTATAGCCGTGGTCGGATCGGGAAAAAGCAGCATATCGCTCTCGTGGATATGCCGGAATCCCCGGATAGAGGAGCCGTCAAAACCATTACCCTCGGCGAAGAGTGATTCGTTCAGCTCGCTGATTGGCAATGTGTAATGCTGCCATGTTCCGGGCAGGTCGATGAATTTGAGGTCCACGAACTGGCATCCCTTTTCCATGGCAAGGCCTATCGCCTTTTGTATTTCCAGCTTGGTCTCTGGTTTGGTTTGCACCATTTTTATCTACTTACCTCCACTATTTTTGGTTCAAAATTCTGCCGGGATAATTTTCCAACTCTGGTCAGTTTCATACCCCCTGGGTAACCGATTGTTTCTTATTGTGATTTAATGCAGCCTCACCGGTTTCGCCCGTCCTGACCCGGCACATCTGCTCTACCGGCATGACGAATATCATGCCATCGCCGATATCGCCGGTTCTTGCAGCTGCGCAGATGGTATCCATGACCGTCTGGCAATCTTTATCACTGACAACGACCTCGATCTTTAGTTTCGGAAGGAATTCTACACGGTACTCTCCAGCCCGCCATTGTAGCAGTAATCCCTTCTGCTGTCCACGTCCTTTTACCTCCGTGACCGTCAGCCCGATAAAGCCCCTGTCCTCAAGCGCCTTCTTGACGGCTTCGAACTTTTCTTCCCGAATGATCGCCTCTACCTTTTTCATTAGGGCATACCTCCATAAGCTTTTTCACCGTGCTGGGATACGTCCAGCCCAACTCTTTCCTCTACCTCATTGACCCTGATACCGATAACGGCTTTAACTACCTTTGCCAGAACCCAACTGACGCCAAAAGAGAAGCCCCAGACCGCAGCTACGCCAATGAACTGCTTCCCCAACAGGGCAGCATTGCCGGCGAGCAAGCCATCGGCGCCGGCAGAGTTGACTGCGGCGGAGGCGAAGATGCCGGTGGCGATAGCCCCCCACGTGCCGCCCATCCCGTGACAGGCCCAGACATCCAGGGATTCATCAAGCCCCATCTTTCTTGCCCGGAAAAGCATAGTGTAGTAAGAGATTATTGCGGCGATCGCGCCGATTGGTATCCCCGCCCATGGCGGGACAAACCCGGCGGCAGGAGTAATAGCTACCAGTCCAACTACGGCGCCGGTGGCGGTCCCCAGCAGAGAAGGACGGCGATGGAACCAGCTTAGAAGAAGCCAGGTGAATCCGGCTGCTGCTGCGGCAGTGTTAGTGGCGACAAACGCGGTCGCGGCCAAGCCGCCGGCAGTCAGGGCGCTGCCAGCATTGAAACCGAACCAGCCGAACCAAAGCAGCGCCGCACCGAGCACAACCATAGCGATGTTATGCGGCTCCATTGGTTCCTTTTCCTTAAAGCCGCGCCGCGGGCCGAGCACCAGCGCCAGTGCCAGCGCTGATACTCCGGCATTGATGTGTACTACCGTGCCGCCGGCAAAGTCCAGCGCGCCGATCTTAAGCAACCAGCCGCCATTTCCCCAAACCCAGTGGGCGATCGGCGCATAAACGAAGGTTAACCATAAGACCGAGAAGAGGACAAGGGCGCTGAACTTGATTCGCTCTACCACTGCGCCGGTCCACAGGGCGACGGTAATGATGGCGAACATCGCCTGGAAGATCATAAAGGCAAGGTGAGGAACGGTGGTGGCGTAAATTGAAGACGGTTCCTGCCCAACACCGTTCAGTCCGAACCATTCCAGCCCGCCGATGAAACCGCCTCTATCCGGACCAAAGCTCAGGCTGTAACCGTATGTGACCCAGAGGATGGCAACCAGCGTCAAAATGGCGAAGCTCATCATTATGGTGTTGAGGACGTTTTTCCGCCGTACCATGCCTCCGTAGAAGAAGGCAAGTCCCGGCGTCATGAGCATAACCAGCGCTGAGGAAATAAGGATCCAGGCGGTATCGCCAGCGTTGATACTCAATTCAATGCACCTCCATTAACAAAACTATGATTGCATTCTAACGCTGGCACGTTTCAAGCATATTACATCAATGTTACAAACATGTTACAAAAGGGCTGCTTGCTTTGAAGGCTGCGACCTCCACTTCTTCCCATGTTATCCCTCCTTCAGGGCAGTCTTTCGAGGGCATGTCTCGTATATCGTATTGGTTTCATCCTATGTCATCGTCCGAGGTCGGTACTGTATCGCTTCGGCAAGGTGGTAGCTTTTGATGATATCAGCGTTATCAAGGTCGGCAATGGTGCGGGCGAGCTTCAGTATGCGGTGGAAGGCGCGGGCGGAGAGATAAAGCTGCTTCATTGCCATCTTCAGCAGACTCTGCGCCGATTCCTCAACCTGGCAAAATTCCCTGACCTCCGTGGGCGTCATTTCGGCGTTGCACATAAGCCTGGTCCCACTCAGCCGCTCAGCCTGGCGGGCACGGGCGGCGATAACGCGTGCCTGCACTTTTTCCGATTTTTCTCCCAGGCGACCGTCCGCGAGTTTCTCATACTCAATGTGCGGCACCTCGACGAAGATGTCTACACGGTCGACAAACGGCCCGCTGATACGCCGCTGGTAGCGTGAGACCAAACTTGGCGGGCAGGTGCATTGACGCTGCGGGTCGCCGTAATAGCCGCAGGGGCAGGGATTCATCGCCCCGGCAAGCATGAAGTTTGCCGGAAATATAACGCTGCCCTGCGCACGGCTAATGGTCACTACCTTGTCTTCGAGCGGCTGGCGGAGCGTCTCCAGCAGCGCATGACCAAACTCAGGCAGTTCGTCAAGAAAGAGGACTCCGCGATGGCTCAGGCTGATTTCGCCCGGCCTCGGTATGTGTCCTCCCCCCACCAGACCCGCATTGGAGATGGTGTAGTGCGGGGCACGGAAGGGACGCTGCCTCATCAGCGGGGTGTCTGATGGCAGAAGTCCGGCGATGCTGTAGATTTTGGTTACCTCCAGTGCTTCTTCGTTGGTCATCGTGGGTAGTATGGAAGGCAGGGAGCGGGCGAGGAGCGTTTTGCCGCTCCCTGGAGGCCCCATCATGACGATGTTATGTGCGCCTGCGGCGGCCACCTCCAGGGCGCGCTTAACGTGCTCTTGTCCCTTGACGTAGGCGAGGTCGGCAGTGGTAGATACCGGTGGGATGTACTCTTCAACGGTCTCCGATAGACACTCTGGAGCGGGAATCTCCCCGCGCAGATAACCCACCAGCTGTGCCAGCGAGGTTATGGGGATGATTTCGACACCCTCGATCAGTGAGGCCTCCCTGGCGTCACACTCAGGAACGACTATGGTGGAAAAGCCCTGCTCATGGGCAATGGCCACCATCGGCAAGATGCCAGTGGTATGGCGCAGGGTACCATCCATCGAAAGCTCACCCAGAAACACCGTTTTTGAGACGTCCGCCGCCACCTGCTCGGAGCTGAGCAGGACAGCCAGTGCAATTGGCAAGTCATAGGCAGGGCCGGCCTTCTTGAGGTCGGCGGGGGCAAGGTTGACGGCGATGCGCTTCATGGGGAAGGTGAAGCCGGAATTGCGGATGGCAGACCGGACGCGCTCTTTGGCCTCCTGGACGGCGGTATCCGGCAGCCCCACGATGGCGAAGAAGGGCAGCCCGGGCGAGATATCCGCCTCCACCTGGACGACGGCGCCGTCCAGCCCCACCACCGCGCAGGTCATCACCTTGGCGAGCATATGCGCTTATGTTAGCGTGGATGGAGAGGGGTGTCAATCTTGGACTTGCCAGTTTTGTGTTTGTGTATCATAATTCAGACTGCCTTTCTTAAATAGATGAAAACAGGAACAAGGAGAAGGATAGAGCTCAATCCTGAAGGATTTGTGATGGATTAACAATAGAACCTCCACGAGGAAGGTTCTATATTTTAACAAAGATGGTAGCGCACATTGGAAGCATTCCGAACTTCTGTTTGAGAGGAAAGGGCTGATTTCGGCTTTACAGCGATTGCTGGCAGAGCAAGTTGGACGGAAGAAAGAGCTTTTAGCCTAGATTTTTCCTCATGTTGACAAGCTCAACCATAGCTTTCTCATAACCGATTTCGAGGATTCGCATGTTGCGAAGGATTGCTGTTACGTCTTTTGTCAATGCAAGAATAGCTACCAAGAACAAATAAAACGAGGCTAATAGAATGGGGAGATTAAAACTCGCAGGAATGACTGACATACCACCGATAATAGCGAACACTAATGTGAATATGACTATTACGACCCAAGTAATAATGAGCGGTGAAAATGTGGTTATGCTGCGGCCAGCCACTTCGACTATATGGAGCTGTACTAATGTCTGACGCATCGTGGTGCTCTGTAAACTTGCATCGAAAAGGTGCTTTTCAAACGATTCATACGTATTCAGGTTTCCGAAGTCAAATTTGTTAGAACTTTTCTTTGCTTGCTCTTTAGCCCAATCATCAAACACTTTCCGTCCTGAATCCACTTTTTCCATGTCTATCGTCTGTCCGGGTATATAGAATGTCGATTGTAAATAAAGTTCAGCTAAACGCCTAGAAATCTCAGGGTGAAATTTGGCAGACCTTCCCATTTGCAGTGCTAGTCTATCTTGGTCTTTCCCTAATTTGGTTATTAACCTATCTCTCCAGTCGGTTACGTGTCTAGCCCAGAAAGTAGCTAAGGCAAGTGATACGGCTAATAAGGCGCCCGATGCGGCGCTTGTGGAAGAAGTAATGGCTACAAAATTATTAACACTGACGGATACGTAGTTGCCCAAAACGTAACCGAGAAATGATAAAAGGACTGCTACGAGGGAATGAACCAATAATTGCCGAAATGTACGAACAGCATATCTCTGCAATTTATCGATTATGTTGAGGTTCTTGCTGGTCTGCTCTTTAATACTTGCGTTCGTCACCATACGTAGCTGATTTTATCAATAGTTGAAGTTCTATGCAATAAAACAAAAAAGCCCAGCCTTTTGAGCCGGACGTAATTCGAATCTATTGGTAGCCCAAGTAGTTCAATATATAGAACCTTCAGAGCAGAATTTGCGTTTGTCTGATTTGGTTCGATTTCCGTAAGATGGTCGCTCATCATCGGAACAGCCTCAGGTAATCTTCAAAGCCAAAAACACGATTCCGCTGGTATCCGGTGGTTTCTTTAAGAATGCTCGCTGTCAAGAAAGCCTGCACCAGATCATTAGCGGCTTTGGGAGAAAGCCCTGTAATATTCTGCACATCTTTAGTGGTAACGACCGGCTTGGAAAACAGCGCATACAAGAGGACCGAGCCTTGTTTGGCGCGTTTGCCCATTGTCAGGATTTTCTCTCGCTCGATAGTTGCCTTCAAATCAGTAATTTTGTGCAGGGTAGATACCCCGTTTTCCGCTGTCTGGATTACCCCGGTTAAAAAGAATTTAAGCCACTGTCCAATATCGTTCTTTGTCCTGACCAGTTCCAGATTATCGTAATACAGAGTTTTATTCTTCTCAAAAAACTCTGACAGATAGAGCAAGGGCTTTTCTAAAACACCGGCGCTTACCAGATACAGGGTAATCAGCAAGCGACCTATCCTGCCGTTACCGTCCAGAAAAGGGTGGATGGTTTCAAACTGGTAATGGGCAATTGCAATGCGAATCAAATGCGGAATCTTAATGTCCGTATTATGCAAGAATAATTCCAGGTCTGCTAACAGTTCCAGTAATTCTGTATGCGCCGGCGGAATAAATAATGCATCCGCCAGGCTGGCGCCGCCAATCCAATTCTGTGATTTCCTGAATTCTCCCGGATTCTTATGTTCTCCCCGGCCGCTTGAAAGCAGAATTTTGTGGGTATTTCTGATCAACCGGTTAGACAACGGCAGAGTTTTGAGTTCTTCGATAGCGGTATTCATTGCGATAACGTAGTTGTTCACTTCGCGCCAGTCATCCCGTTTTTCAGGGTTAATCTCTCTTTCTTCGATAATGGCCTCTTCAATATTGGTCTGGGTCCCTTCAATCCGGCTCGATGTGACGGCTTCTTTGAAGATGTGCATTTTGATAAACATATTAGGATCAGGAACAAACCTTGAAAAAGAGTTCAGCTCCCCAAGCCTTAATGAAGCTTTTTCCAGAAGTTCATTGATGCCCTCGTCTGTCCAGACAAATGAATGGTTAATCTTTTCCGGCAGAAAGTACTGATATTGGTAGCCTTTACGCCACGTTCCTGCCTTGTAGTCAGATATATTCATTAATATGTTTTCCCTAAAATATAGGTTTAACTATTTTACTTTATATCGCCAAGGTAAACTATAGAGTTTTATGTTTTACTTTGTCAACTGTTTGTCGTTACTGCCCCATTCCACTCAAAAGGTAAAACTTTCGAGAAAACGTTCCCACTGGTGTTTTTTGAGGGCAGGTTCGAATCCCCTCAGCTGGAGCCGGGGGGGGACAATAGGCAGAACTTTCGAGTTGGAATTTAGCCTTGCTTCTTAGCTGCTGGAGGCATGGTGCTGTCGGATTCGACGGATGGCTACCGGACTTTTTTTGGAAAAGCGCTGGTCCCATCCGTGGAGAAAGAAAAAGACTACCATCGTGGGTATCCTTTCGGGTTGCAGACCCACCCCCGCGTTATCATTTTGCATTAACGTTCCAGACGCGCGGGGGTTGTCGCCACTGAAGATAGTTTGGTTGCCAGCCATTCGCCGGTCAGTTCAAGTATGGGCAACTTCATCTCGAAGTTCTGGCGCCGGGCCAGAATCATATCCACGACATCGAATCCGCATGTCTGCAAGATCCGGTCCAGATTCATGCAACAATTTGGAGCGCCTCCACCACCGCCTCCGGACAGACAGAAACCAACCGCGGGTGTGCCACGTGTCGGGGCAACACCGGGCGTGCCCGGGATACCCGGAGCGCCCGGTGCACCGGTGGGTACGCGGCGGAAACGTATCCGGCGAAGCCTGTCCAAGAAGCCACGCATGCTTTCACTGAGGTCGGCGAAGTATACCGGCGTGGCAAAAACGACCACGTCCACCGACCTAATTTTCCCCTCTACAGCCGGAAAATCGTCCTCGATGATGCACTTTCCTTCGCTGCGGCAGATGCCCCAACCATCGCTTTCACACTGGCGGCAGCGCTCCAGCTTCAGCTCGCTCAGAAACAAGGTGTCCCAAGCACCACCACCCCTCTCAAAACCATTTTCCAATGCTTTGATTGCTTGGGCGGTTCGCCCCGCGCGGTCTCTACTCCCAGACAGGACCAGCATTTGCATCGATCTTCCCCCTTTTCTTCCCCGGAAAACTTGAAATTACCATAGAAAGATATTAGCACAAGGGGCCAGCAGAATGCATGTGTTGTATATGGGCCGAAAGTCACTGAACAAGAAGATGTACTGTGCAATTTCCATCCAACGAGGTTTTGATGCATGCAAACGTCCTGGCCATGATGGTCCCCTTTCTTGCCCCCAATTTATCAGGAGACCCTAAGCTGTGGCGTTACTATTTTCGGGGAAAGGTCATTGCTTAT
>JACPPV010000015.1 GCA_016190825.1 Chloroflexota bacterium | reverse complement strand
GTCTGCCAAAATAGTCCGCAACAAGAGAGTTACGCATCGGCATCGTTGCCCCAAGTCCCAGTCCATACAGGATGACGAAGGGTGCAATGTGCCAAGTTTCACTGACCAGGGCAAGGGTGACCACCCCGACACACTGTAAGGCAAAGGCAAACGCCATTACCGCCGTCTTTGGGAACCGGTCCCCAATGAACCCGGCAAGAAGATTCCCCGACAGTGTCATCAACATCGTAAAGGTCACGGCAATGCCGGCAACCTCGCGGCTTATGCCTGCGCTTTCCAAAAGAGGCATTTCCAACACTATCACGGCACTGGTAATGAGCTGAGAAAGCATAAAAGCAAGTGCGATGAGCCAGAATGCCGCGGATTTCAAAGCTTCCCGGGCACCAAAGTTGTCTTCCCCCACCGGGCCATTCGTTGATTGAATTGGAGGCGTTACCTCCAGAACACCGTCCGGCAAGAAGCCAACGGCTTCAGGGCGGTGCCTTAATATCAGGGCTACCGGAATGGCGACAGCCCAAAAAGCAAGACCGACTACGAACAGACTTGTCCGCCACCCTGCTTGGGCGATAAGCAGAACGAGAAATGGCACGACAATCCCACCCAGGTTGATACCGGCCATTAGATAAGACAATGCCTTCGTTCGTTTACGGACGAACCAATTGGAGACGCAGTATATGGGAGGACCCCCAAAACCAAAACTGATACCGACAGCGGTCATCAGGAAAGTGGCATAAAATCCAACGAGGGAATCGATCCGACTCATTAACATCAGTCCCCCACCGGCAACCGCCATGCCACCGATCACCAGTTTGCGAGGCCCAAGACGGTCGAAAAGAAAACCGACCAGCGGACCTGCAATGCCGCCCTCGAGCCGCTGGAGGGAAAAACCGAGGGCAGTCTCGACACTTGTCCAGCCGAACTCCGTCCGGAGTGGCGTGAAAAAGGCGGTAAAGCCACTGGTATACGTTCCGGATACAACAAAGTTAAAGAAAGCCGCTGTGGCGACAATCCACCAGCCATAGAAAATCCTGCTCCTGCTTCTTGGGAACGCCTTGATCACCTTTATTCCTTCATGAAACCGCTACATTCGTCCAGCAGCATATGCTTTAGTTTCAGCGCAAGCTTTTATTGCGCCAATTCTACTACCCTTCCCGCACGGGCGCAATAATAACACAACCAGAAAGCACAAACAACGGATTATTACATAAAGGCGGTAGCTTCACTCGGTTTCGGGCGGTACCCCCGGAGTAACGTTTAAGCGCGTAGTTATACCACCGTAGATATTCTGGAAGCCATTTTCTCAGTTTGAAGTGAGACTTACCTGCGGTCCTCTCGCGCCATGTCGTGGGCATTTCAGTAATGCGATATCCCTTCAGGAAACTTTTGACTACAATCTCCATTTCCACCTCAAAGCCGCCCCGATTTTCTATCTTGGTCTCTTTTACGACGCAGTTGAGGTACATCTTGAAGCTATTGGAAATATCGTGGGGGGTATGCCAGTCAAAAAGTGCAGCGTCAGCCCCGCCGTTCGAGACAAAAACATTTTGAATTTTGGACCACCCAGGTGTCGACCGCGGAAAAGAAATTCGCTGACGGAAGACATATTGTCGTCCCGCCCTACTAGGGTGTATCCTTATTACTCAATAAGCCCTGTGGGATTGACCGGATAGTGGCGAAAGAAAAAAGGACAAAGACGGCGCACATTTCCTCGCTCGTTCCGTCATTTCTGGAAGAACGGCGGTATCATGCCCTGGGATACCGGAATGTAGCCGGCGTGGACGAGGTTGGCCGCGGCGCTCTGGCCGGGCCGGTGGTAGCGGCGGCTGTTATTCTGCCTCCCTGCATCAGTGAGCCGTGGCTTGACGATGTGCGTGACAGCAAGCTCCTCGACCCGGTCCACCGCGAGCTTCTTTTCTCCCGTATCAGCGAGGGTGCGCTTGCTACGGCCGTTGGCTCGGTTTCCAGCGAAATTATCGATTCTATCGGCATTGTTAAGGCTACGGAGATGGCGATGATCATGGCAATAGGGCAGCTTTCGCCGGCACCACAGGCAGTGCTGGTCGATTTTTTTCGATTGCCCAGCCTGAACTTTCCGCAGAAAGGTGTCCCTGATGGTGACAGTCTGTGCCTGTCCATCGCCTGCGCCTCGATAATAGCCAAGGTCACCAGGGACCGCATAATGGTTGAACTGGACAAGGCTTATCCCGGTTACGGTCTGGCTGGACACAAAGGCTACGGGACCGGCGAGCATATTGCCTTTTTGTCCCGTTTTGGGCCTTCGCCCATCCATCGCCGCTCATTCAATCCCGTTCGGCAAGCTCAGGGTAGGCCGGTGAGGGAGCTAGAGAAATAAGTGGGGCGAAGAGAGACCGGCATCCGTGGAGAAGAGCTTGCACGGGAACTGCTGAAAGAGCGCGGACACCGCATCCTGGAAACAAACTATCGCTGTTCCCACGGCGAAATTGACATAATCACGTGGCAAAAGGATTTTCTGGTCTTCGTTGAAGTGAGAAGCAAGAAGAATTTTCAGTTTGGGACTCCGGAAGAATCGATTACTTCTGCCAAGAAGGGCAGGATGAGAGCGGCGGCGCTTTATTACCTTCAGACGCATGAGAACCTACCCCCGCAGTGGCGCATTGACGTGGTGGTGCTGGAGCTCAGTCGGGCGGGGAATCTCTCTCGCGCCGAGGTCATAGAGAACGCGGTGGGAGAGGAGTGACTGTGCTCCCGTGACTGGTTCGATGGCAACTTTTGCAAACCGTTCATGGTGAGCGGTTAGCCTGGCTGTGCTTGCCGAAGGGAACCATAACGCGCCCTTTGACTGAGCTCCCCGGCGAACGGAGTTCCCAAAGGTGCTTTAGTCCCCTCACCTTTACCCTCCTGTTACGCCATGCTAGAATGGGCTAAATGTCAGACGAAACGCTGCGGATTATTGATGCCAATCTGAACCGCCTCGGGGAGGGACTCCGTCTGCTTGAGGAGATTGCTCGCCTGCTACTCAACGATGCTGAGATGACACAGCAGCTTAAGACAATGCGACATGAGTTGCTGGTGGAGGATGTATCTTTTAACTTGAAGCTGCAGCGGGCGCGGGACGCGGGAAGGGATGTGGGCGCTGAGCTTCAGGTCCCCGGGGAGGAAAAGACGCGTGAATTGCCCCTGGTAGTGGTAGCTAACGCCAGGCGGGCGCAGGAATCGCTCCGGGTGCTGGAGGAGCTGGCAAAACTCCCGGACATAGCCTCCGAAATGGATTTTGATAAATTCAGCCGGGCACGGTTCGCGCTTTATACCATCGAGCAGAAAATGATGACCCGTCTGCAGCGCAAGGATAAGCTCGAACGGCTGCGCGGCCTCTATGTCATCGTGGATACCGAGACGCTGAAGGGCCGCGGTCATGTTGAAGTGGCGCGCCAGGCAGTCAAAGGAGGTGCGAGGGCTATTCAGCTGCGGGATAAGAGCATGTTGCGAAAGAAGCTTCTGCCCATTGCCCGCGAGCTCAAGAATATGTGCGCCGAACACGGAGCGCTTTTTATCGTCAACGACTATCTGGATATCGCACTGGAGACGGATGCCGATGGGCTTCATGTTGGTCAGGAGGACCTTCCGGTGAGGGTTGCCCGTCGTTGGCTGCCGCAGGATAAGGTATTGGGAGCCTCTGCCAGGACAGTCGAGCTTGCGCGGGCGGCTGAAACGGACGGAGCCGATTATCTCGGCGTTGGCGCGATGTACCCCACGCTGTCCAAGGTGAAGACGGTGGTAGTGGGGCTGGAAAGGTTGCGCCAGATCAGGCAGGCTGTATCGCTCCCGTTGGTGGCTATCGGGGGAATCAATATGAGCAATGCGGCTGATGTGGTATCTGCCGGGGCTGATGCGGTTGCCGTGATGAGCGCGGTAGCAGGGGCGGACTCTCCGGAGGAAGCGGCAAGACAGATCGTCATCAGGATTGAGGCGAAGAAATGAGCGGTTTGACCAAGAACCTCGATCTGATTGCGGAGCAGATACGAACAAACCTTACTGTCAAAGACGCGGCCAGGGAAAAAATACTGCCGCTATGTCGGGAGACGATCCGCTATTGCAGCGAGTCAATCCGGGCGACTCACCGGCACGAGTTCAGGGAGGCGACGCAGATGCTGCTTGCGGCGCGGAAGCTTCTGAGAGAAGCAGGGAAGGTGCTGAGGGATGCCAGCGAGATGCGCAATATCGGAGCGTTCCTGGATGCGCAAAAGGAGTTTGCCGAGGGCAGGATTCTTCTGGCTATGGTCACCGGTAAATCGCTGCCTCCGCCAGATAGGCTCGGCGTGGACTCGGCCGCCTATCTGAACGGGCTGGGCGAGGCGGTCGGCGAGCTACGGCGCTATCTTCTTGATAGCATGAGAAACGGCGACCTGTCACGGGGGGAAGACCTCCTGGCGGCGATGGATGATATCTACAGCGTCATGGTCACTATGGACTTCCCCGATGCCATCACCGGAGGCCTGCGCCGCACTACGGATATGGTCCGCGGCGTGCTTGAGCGGACGCGGAGCGACCTGACGCTGGCTATCCAGCAGAAGAGCCTCGAGCAGAGGCTGGAAAAGCTGGAGAAGAATATGCCGTAGCAGAGTGCTGAAAACCCCTTTTTCCTATGCAATCTCGCGATATGATGTAGGTCATACAATAACTACGGCGTCATGATAAATCCCGAGCGAGCACCCACGTGACAGTAATCCTCAGAGAATGTATGATAGGGGCGGAAAAGAGGAGGGCATAGAGTGAATTCACAACCCGAGCGAGAATATGCTACACAGGCAGACTATGCAGAGTGGGTTCGTGAATCAACTGAGGAGCGCTCTGGCGAGATTGTGGCTGCTCTCCGCAAGGCCTTTCAAGGCGTAATCCGCAAAGAAGAGTTCGAGGTCATCGTATTTTCAGAGCTGACTGCATCAGAACTGGCTGATAGGCTGTTATCCTTTCCGCTTATTCTCAAGCCGTTGCTCTTGGCATCCAACATTGCAGCCCGGGCTATTGAACGCGATTTAGGTATAAGGAACCTCAACACGTATGATTGCCGTCTATCGAAGGAACAATCGCTGTCTATATCAGGATACATTAAGCCTTTTTTGCCCGACAGCCTTCCGTTACCAACGCTGGCCGAACTGGATAGGGTTATGTTTGCGGATAAGGAAATACGCAAAACTAAAGGGCGATGGGAAGGGACGGTAATATGGGCTTTGAACAGTTACTCCACCTTAATCTTCAAGAAATCCAAGTTCCAGCATAACGGTCAGACGTTTGAACTTGACGCGGCCGCCAAAGACGCTTTGGGTAATATCCTGCATGCAGTAGATGTCAAACGAATTGAGGCGCGGCGAGACATTCATAAGCGCACCGATGAGATTGTTAACAAAGGGTCTCATCTTAAGGCGGCCTATCCAAAAGTAAGTTTCGGTGCGGTTATCTATTATCCCTTCATTAGCGAGCATGGTAATGTTCGTGACAGACTCCAGTCCCCTTATGTGGATTCCGTGGTTTTTGCCGGAGCTTCGAAGGATTCAGTCGTCACCGCAGTAAAACTATTGTTGGGTAAATTCAAATGCTTGAAGAGTTGACTGTACCAGAAATAGCAGTTCAGGACAGGGACAAAATCTCTACCACGCATCGCCTTATCGCCGGTGATTCTCGTGGTATGGGTTTTTTGCAGAACGAATCGATACATCTGGTTGTCACATCGCCACCGTATTGGAATTTGAAACAGTACCCCGATAGGCCTGGTCAACTTGGAAACATGACAAATTATGAAGTGTTTCTGGAAGAGCTTCGCAGGGTGTTTGCAGAGTGCTTCCGTGTTCTAGTGCCCGGCGGGAGGATGGTATGCGTTGTGGGTGACATTTGCCTATCTCGGCGTAAACATGGTCGCCACCGAATCATTCCCCTACATGCCGACATTGCTGTTATGTGCCGGAAAATGGGATTCGATAATCTCAACCCTATTATCTGGCACAAGATTTCGAACGCCACTTTTGAGGTCAATAATGGCAAAAAATTCTTAGGGAAGCCTTATGAGCCAAATGCTATCATCAAGAATGATATTGAGTTTATCCTCATGCAGAGAAAACCTGGAGGATATAGAAAGCCAACCGAAGAACAAAGGCGTCTCAGTAAACTTACAAAGCAGGAATATGACGCGTGGTTTCGCCAATTCTGGTTTTTTCCCGGCGCGTCTACGCGGAAGCATCCCGCGCCTTTTCCGAACGAAATAGCGTATCGCTTGGTGCGTATGTTCTCCTTCGCACATGATACGGTGCTAGACCCATTTGTTGGTACAGGAACTACAATGGTCGCATCGCTCAAGTCTTGCCGCAACAGCATTGGTATTGACATTGACCCCGGTTACGTGGAGATGGCACGGTTTCGTTTGCAGAGAGAGGTGTCATCTTTCTTGGTGAAAGCCACTATCGTATGACGGCGTTCTCTGGGTGCTATTTGAGGGGTAAGTTGCGAAGTCGAAAACGTACCCTAGACTGAACCTCTTACGCTGAACACAATGGGTTAAAAAGACTGGGACGTCTGGATGTCCCGGGCTCCTTACCCCACCGCCCGTCCCAGCTCAGCCTCCAACTCGCTTAGCTCAATTCCGGGGTCCACCACCGCCCACGGTAAATCCTTTAGGGTATCCCATTTCTGGTGGGCGTAGTAGTCGGCATCGAGGCGGGATGTTTTTAGGGCGCGGCGCCAATCTGAAAGAGCCGCTCCATCCATTTGCGCCAGTACCTCCGCCAGCCGGGAATCGCCGCGGGCAAGCGTCGCCTGCACCTCGCTCCAGGTTGGGCTCTCCCCCTTGACCTGGACTCCTCTGCGTGATAGCGCCGCTTTCAACAGGCTCAAGCGGTGGTTGATGACCGTTAGCTGCTCCATTGGCATCCACTGGAACGGGGTGCCGGCTTTGGGCACGAATGGGGAGACGCTGAGGATGATGCGGCTGTTTGCCAGACGCTTTTCCATGATGTCCTTGCATTTGAGCGTCAGGGTGGTGATGGCTTCGATGTCCTCATTCGTTTCGGTGGGCAGGCCGATCATGAAGTAAAACTTGAGCTGCCTGATACCCTGCGCGGCTACCTTTTCCACGGCGGCCATGATGTCGTCCTCGGTGATTCCCTTTCTGATTACCTGGCGGAGCCTTTCGGAGCCCGCCTCCGGTGCTAGGACAACCGTTCTTGCCTGCCCCCTGGCAAGTTCGCCGAGCAACACGTCTGGGAGTGGCTTGATTCGCAGGGAACTGACGGATACATCGGCGCCCATCTGCTTGAGGCGGTCCAGCAACTCTTCAAACCGGGGATAGTCTGATACTGTCGGACCTACCAGCCCGAGCCGCTTGCGGTATTGCATCCCCGCCCGGGCCTGCTCGATTATGCTATCGGGTGAGCGGAAGCGGATTGGCCGGAAGGCGCTTGAGACCAGGCAGAAGCGGCAACGCCAGGGGCAACCTCGCTCTATTTCGATGAGATACAAATTTCCCAGCTCTGTGTCCGGGGTAAGCACAACCGAGTGTACCGGGAATTCATCCAGATTTTTCGTCCACTGGCGGGCAACCTGTCCCTTCGGCGGATATTTCGGCACATAGACGCCCGGCAAAGCTGCCAGTGCCTTCAATAGCTCATCCCGGCTGCCTCCCAGTCCGTCAGTCAGCACCGGAAGCATCCCCGGCAGGAGCGCCTCCCCTTCGCCGATGCACAGGCAGTCGAAAAAGGGTGCCACGGGCATGGGGTTGGCGCTGATGCAGGGTCCGCCGGCGATTACCATCGGATGGCTCTCATCGCGGTCGGCTGCATAAACCGGAATGCCGCTCGCCCTGAGCACGGACGCGATATTGAAATAGTCCAGCTCGTAGCTTATGGAGAAGGCGATGACGGCGAAGTCCGGCAGGGGGCGCTGGGATTCGAGAGATATGGCGGCGCCATCGTGTTCCCAGAAGACCCGTTCACAGATAACCTGGCTCCGGCTGTTCAACAGGCTGTAAAGGGCGTGAATTCCCAAGTTAGACATGCCGAGGTAATAAGAATTAGGGTAGACGAGCGCGAATGGGAGCCGGCCGCCCCAGTCCTTGACGATGACGCCCGTTTCCCGAGAAAGCTTTCGTCTCGCCTCAGCGACCGCATCCCAGCTCATTTTGTAGTGTCAAAGGCGTTCAGGTACATACCGTCGACATATTCCTTGACCATCCGGCGGCTGTTGAAGAACGGCAAGATTGATGCGATTGACTCCTTCATCATGCCAATCCATCCGTGGGGAATGCCGGAGCGGTCCTGCTTGTAGAACAGGGGTACCACTTCCTTTTCAAGAAGGTCATACAGCGCTTTGGCATCGGTTTCGTCTTCTGTTGATGGGTTGAAGCTATCGGCGCTTTCACCGATGACCCAGCCGTTCTTGCCATTGAATGCCTCGTACCACCAGCCATCAGGCACACTGAGATGGAGAACGCCGTTGATGGCGGCTTTCATCCCGCTGGTGCCGCAGGCTTCTTGCAGGCGGCGGGGAGTATTCAACCAGACATCCACTCCCTGCACCAGGTAGCGGGCGATGTGCATGTCATAATCTTCAACGAAGGCGATCCTGCCCTGGAAGCCGCGGTCGATGGCCACTGTATAGACCTGGTGCAGCAGAAACTTCGAGGTAAAATCAGCCGGGTGGGATTTCCCGGCGAATACTATCTGCACCGGTTGCCAGGGATTATTGATGATGCGCTTCAGCCGCTCGATGTCCTGGAATATAAGTGAGGGGCGCTTGTACTCCGTAAAACGGCGCACAAAACCGATAGTGAGTGTGTCCGGTTTGATCAAGGCGCCAAGGCCGACCACCTGCTGGGCGGTGCACTTGCCGTCTGCCCAGCATTTCTGCACGCGCTCTTGCATGGCGCCGATGAGCCTGGTGCGGAGTTGCTGGCGCGCTTTCCATATCTCCTCATCCGGGATATCAAACAAGGGTTTCCATTTGTCCGGGTCGTCATACTTTTGCCCGATGTCCTTCCCCAGGTATTTCTCGTAAAGGCGGCTCATCTCCGCTGCTACCCAGGTCAGAGCGTGAATTCCGTTTGTGACGTTGGAGACGGGTACCTCTTCAGCCTGGGACTCCGGCCACAAGCCGTGCCATATCCTTTGGGTAACCCTCTTGTGCAGCTGGCTGACGGCATTACGGTGGCTGGCCGTTTTCATGCCGAGGACGGTCATATTGAAGCTTTGGTCCCCGGAGCCGTATTGTTGTCCCAGTTTCAGAAAGGTATCACGGTCAGTCCCCAGTTCTTGCCAGAAGTTCTGGAAATATTTCTCGATCATTGGCACAGGGAAAATATCGCTGCCGGCAGGAACGGGGGTGTGAGTTGTGAAGACTGTTTTCTGCTGCACCCGGTCAGCCGCCTCGGCGAAGCTGATTCCAGCGGCTACCAGCTCCCTGACTCTTTCAAGCGTCATGAACGTAGTATGCCCTTCGTTGGCGTGCCAGAGAGTAGGCTGGATACCCAGCGCCCTCAACGCGCGGACCCCGCCGATGCCGAGCACGATTTCCTGCTGGATTCGCTGCTCACGGTCAGCAGTATAGAGTCGTGCCGAAAGCTGGCGGTCCAGCGGTGCATTCTCTTCGACATTCGTATCGAGGAGGTAAATATTGACCCGGCCTATGCGTACCAGCCAGATATGTGTCAGTATATTCCGGTTCTCCATCTCCACCAGGATTTTCAGCGGGTGACCCTCCGGCGTTAATATCAGGTTGACCGGAGCCTCCTCGAAGTTTAGCTGGCGGTAGTTTTCTTCCTGCCAGCCCTCATCAGATATTTTTTGCTGGAAGTAACCCTGGGGGTACATGAAGCCAACACCTACCAAAGGCACTCCGAGATCGCTCGCTTCCTTGCACAGGTCTCCTGCCAGAACGCCCAGGCCGCCGGCATAGATGGGAAGGGAGTTGTGGAAGGCGAACTCGGCAGAGAAATAGGCTATGAGTTCATTGGCGCGCTCCGGGTGATTGATGTCAAACCAGGTGGTCTCTCCCTTCAGGTCAGCATCAAAACATGCTATGACTGTGTCATACAGGGAAAGGAAAGATTGGTCACCGGCGGCTGCCTCAAGCTTTTCCCGGCTCATTCCGTGGATTTGTCTGACCGGATTGTGGCTTGTCGTGCTCCAGAGTGGGTAGTCGAGTGCGCGGAAGAGGTCTCTCGCTTGAGGATTCCAACTCCACCAGAGGTTGTTAGCCAGTTCGTACAACCTGCCGATACGCTCAGGCAGTTTGGGTTCGGGCAACGGTCGCACCTCCATTAGTTCTGGCTATATCTTTTCGTTCTTTCATCTTCACCTTTCAACGGTGTGATTATTCGCCGGAAAAAAGATTATCCCGAAAACGTCATCCGACAATCGGCGGTGTTTCAGGTAGTCTGACGGCGACTTTTACAGTATAATACATCTGTTAACCAAAATGGAAAAGAGGGTGAGCGCAGCACGCTCGAAAACAGCTCAGAAGACGGGCTTGTGCTTAAAAAGACCTTTGAGTGAAAGGGGCTGGAATGAAAGTACTTTTTGTTGCTGCTGAGGCGGCGCCACTGGCAAAGGTGGGTGGATTGGCTGATGTAGTTGCCTCTCTTCCTGGCGCTCTTATCGGACAGGGGCTTGATGTCAGGGTCATGCTTCCGCACTACGGCGCCATGGACCTCAGCCGATACCAGGTGACCGCCATTCCGGGCGATTTTCAGATTGAAATGCTGGGTAGAGTTGAGCCCGCATCATTAAAGACTATCGAGTTTAACGGGAAAATCCCGGTTTACCTTGTTGGCAATAACCGTTACTTCGGCGGGAAAGAGATTTACGCCGGCAATGACCTCGAGCGGTTCTTTTTCTTTTCGCGGGCGGTCTACGAGATATTGTTTCAACTGGACTGGCAGCCGGACATAATCCATTGCCATGACTGGCATACGGCATTGCTTCTCATGTGGCTTAAAAAAGCTGGCTTTTCGGGAGCATCGGTGTTCACCATACACAACCTGGCTTACCAGGGGAGCTTTGATGATAGCTTTCTTGCCCGGTCAGGCATGGGGAGTTACTGGTATGACCTTCACCCTGATGCCCCTGCTGTACCCCTCAATTGCCTGGGACAGGGGATTCTTTCTGCAGACATGGTGACGACGGTCAGCGAAACTTATGCCCGGGAAATTGTCACTCCAAAATTCGGCGAGGGACTTGATCCGTTGCTGCGCCATCGCCAGGATGACTTGATAGGGATAGTCAATGGGATAGATTACGAGGTGTTTAACCCGAAAGCAGACCAATTCATTGCAGCCACATTTGATGATTCCATGCTGGAAGCGCGAATGGTCAACAAGATGGCACTGCAAAAGCGAGCGAACCTGCCGAGAGACGTTGGTATTCCGGTAATCGGGATGGTCCAGCGCCTGGATGAGCAAAAGGGGTTTGATATTCTGGGGGGAGCAGTGGAGGCGATCCTGCATGAGACCGGGGCGCAGATGATTATCCTGGGTAAGGGCCGGGAGCATTACGAGAACGTGCTGAAGCACATGGCTGAACATCATCCACAGCAGATAGGGCTGTTCATTGGATTTGATGAGGCGCTGGCCCATTTGATTTACGCCGGCTGTGATATTTTTCTCATGCCTTCCCGTTTTGAGCCGTGTGGGCTGGGCCAGCTTATCGCCATGCATTACGGAGCTCTACCAGCAGTGCACCACGTTGGCGGGCTGGTTGATACGGTCCCCGAGCTGACGCCGGACCTGAAAGAAGGCCGGGGATTTGTGTTTCGGGACTATTCCGCTGAAGCCTTAATGACCGCCGTGAGAAATGGCGTGGAGGCCTTCAGCCACAAAGAAGCCTGGAGACAGACGATGCGCCGGTTAATGGGACTTGATCTATCCTGGCAGGCATCCGCCCGGAAGTATGAAGCCGCCTACCGGAACGCGCTAGAGAAGAAGGCCGGCCGTAGCTAGCGTGGCGAGTTGCGAGACCGTTACGTAATTCGTCATTGCGAGTCTCGACCTGTCGGGGCGAGGCAATCCGTCTCAGATTACAATTACACGGATTGCCTCGTGGAGTTTACACCGAGCGAAGCGAATGTGCTCGCAATGACAGAGAGGTTATTTTTGTTTGATGCGTTTGCGAAACTTCTCTCCAGCCCTGTCACAATAATCTTGGCTCGGAACGGGAGATCTCTGAGCCTTTGGGGACGACAACGATTCCGCTATCGGTGATGGCGCAGCCCCTTCTTCGGTCAGCTTCGAGGTCGTGGCCTATGGCGGCTCCCGCCTCGATTCTTGATTGCTTGTCAATAATCGCTCTCCGGACATGCGCCCCCGGCTCGATTATGACGTCGTCAAAGATTATTGACCTTTCCACCAGCGCATCTCTTTCTACGATCACGCCGGGGGACAGGATGGAACTCCATACTGTAGCCCCGCTGATGATGCAGCCGTCAGAGACCATTGATTCCGGGGCGTGGCCGCCGAGAACAAACTTGCTGGGCGGCAGCGGTCTCTGGAAGGTGCGGAACGGCCATTTCTGCCCGTAAAGGTTGAAGACCGGGTCAATACCCACCAGATCCATGCT
Source organism: Chloroflexota bacterium (assembly GCA_016190825.1). Lineage (GTDB taxonomy): Bacteria > Chloroflexota > Dehalococcoidia > Dehalococcoidales > UBA2162 > JACPPV01. Next base: position 46,470 of record JACPPV010000015.1, on the reverse strand, counting down.
GGCGTCATAATAAGATTCCACTGTACCAACGTCCCTCCAGTACCCGGAGTCCCGGGTCCTCTGGACAAGGACCCGTTTCCGTACCCCGTCTTTCACCTCGGTAACTACGTCTTCAATCCCGTTCTCTTTCTGAAAATCGTAGACGTAAACTCCGCAACCCTCGCAGGTGAATCTGGGAATAATATCCTTCCCGAAGTCCATCTCTTCACCCTCAAGCGCTTTGATGGCGACGTCAAGGTTAAAGAGGTAAATGCCCATCGAGGCCAGAGCCTGGTCGGGCGAGCCGGGCACCGTTCTTGGCTGCCGCGGTTTTTCCTCAAAGCCGATCATCCGGTAATTGTCATCTATTTCAATAACTCCGAATCTTCTAGCTGCCTCATCTCTCGGCACCCTGATTGCGGATATGGTGGCCTCGGCACCCTTCATTTTGTGGAAAGCAAGCATTCTGGAGTAGTCCATCTTGTAGATATGGTCACCGGAGAGTATCAGCAGGTACTCCGCGTCATGGCGGCGAATGAGGTCTATGTTCTGTCTCACCGCATCGGCGGTACCCCGGTACCATTCTGCTCCGAGCTTCTGCTGAGCAGGGACGCAATAAATAAAATCGCCCAGGCCGGAGCTGGATATGCCCCAACCTTCCTGGATATGTTGGTTCAGGGAGCCAGAGCGGTATTGAGTTAAGATATAAATCTTACGGATGCCCGAGTTGATGCAATTGCTCAGGGTGAAATCAATGATTCGGAACTTACCGCCGAACGGGACCGCCGCTTTGGTGCGGTCCCGGGTCAATGGCTGTAAACGTTCTCCGGCGCCGCCGGCCATAACGATTGCAAGCGTATGGTCCATTGTCCGACCTCCCTACTCTTCATTCGTTGCTGGCTTGAGTGGAGAAAATGAAGAATCCGATGGGGGCTCAGGTTTGCCTCCACCGATGTCTGCGAGCGGAACTTCTACGGTCACCCGGGTCTCATCCAGCTCAACCATGACAGTTTCTTTCAGCGGGTTGCTGCCAATAATCCTACCCTCCCCGGCTGGAATAGCGACTCTCTGCCCGTCTCTAGGTAGTTTGTCCTTCATCATCTGATAATAGTCGCTCTCAAAAGCCAGGCAGCACATCAAGCGGCCGCAAACGCCCGATATTTTCATCGGATTGAGCGGCAGGTTCTGCGTTTTAGCCATCTTTATTGAAACTGGAACAAACCCCGGAAGGAAGGCGGAACAGCAAAGAGACCGCCCGCACCGTCCGCAGCCACCCAGCATTCTAGCTTCATCGCGTGGTCTCGTCTGGCGGAGTTCCACGCGCACTTTTAGCTGACCTGCCAGTTCCCGGACGAGGTTCCGGAAATCTACCCTGTCAGCGGCGCGGAAATAGATGGTCAGCCGTTTGCCAGCGAAATCGTATTCAGCGGAAAGTAGCCGCATGGGGAGGTTCATCCTGGAAACTACCTTGGCGCATTCCAGAAGTACCTCTTTCTCTTTGAGATCCAGCTCCTGGGAGCGCTGCAGGTCTTCCGGCTCAGCTTTGCGCACTACCGGCTTCAGTTGTTCCATGGTGGTGTCTCCGGCAACCGCCCCGGGTGCGGTAACCACCTGCGCCAGCTCCTGGCCGTGCTCTGTCTCGACGATAACGTAATCGTCCACCGTAAGGTCGAGCCCGGCTGCATCAAAATATTGAATTTCCGTCGCCTTCCTCAGGCGCACCCCGATAACTTTGTCCATATTCTCGTTTACCACAATTCAGTTTACCATAGTCCGGCTATCTTTTCCTGAGAGCGGGCTTTACCGTTTCTGGCAGGTTCAGCATCAACACCTCCAGCACAAGCTGCAGGTTGGCGTTCTGTCTGATTTGCCCCCTGGCTGATTGAATGCTTTTGATGACATCACTTATCTGAGTTAGCGAATAGTTCTTTGCCAGGCCAGCCAGCAGGTCCAGCCGGTCAATATTGGTAACCATTGCCTCCGAGCTAGATTTCACCAGCAGCAGGTCCCGCCACCAGTCCAGCCATAGCTCCAGCCTGTCCCAGACTGTCTGCCGGTTCTGGTTTGACTGGCCGCTCCACCGGGCAGCGCATTCGAAACGCGTTTCGAGATCGGCGCCGATAACCGTTAGCAGTTCATCCAGGCGCTCGTCACGCTGCTGGATCAGGATTTCATCAGAAACAGCCGATACCGCCCAGCCGGGGCAGCCATGGGAAAGCCGCGCCAGAAGCGCCGCCCTGGCTGGTTCAACGCCCCACTTCTCGTTCAGCGCCTTTGCTATTTCAGCTGCGGGCAGGGGCAACAGCTCCAGGCGCTGGCAGCGGGAGATAATGGTCGCCAGTAGACGCTGCTCATGGGCGGTCAGCAGGATGAAGACGACCTTACTTGCCGGCTCCTCGAGCGTTTTCAGCAAACAGTTGGCGGCCTCCGTGGAAAGAAATTCAGCATCGCCAATGATAAACACTTTATATTTGCCTTCAAATGGTGGCAGGCTGGCAGAATGCTGGAGCTGGCGGATGTGGTCAATGCCGATCTCAGTTGGAGAGACGCCATTGCCCGGGGCAGCATCGCGCAAACCGAGGACCTGGATATCAGCGTGGCTGCCTGAAGCGACGCGCAGGCAAGAAGTGCAATGGCCGCAGGGCGCGTCCGCTGCTTCGCAATTCAATGCCTGCGCCAGGTTCAGCGCCAGCGTCATCTTGCCGACGTGTGCCGGTCCTACGAAAAGATAGGCATGGGCCAGCGAGCCTTTCCCCAAAGCCGCCTTGAGGAAGGATACCGCTCTTTCCTGTCCGATTACCTGCCACATTTGATTCTTAAAGGAAAATACCAAGCATTAAATTCGAAATCCGAAACCGGAGGGGAAGAATCAAAGCCCAAGAAATAAGGGTCAAATAGTAACTATTGCTCAATACCAAAGCAAAGCCAGCTTGCCTGTACATTAACGTATATTTGATAATTGGATATTAGAACTTGTTTGGTGATTGGGTATTGCTTACTGACTATCTTTTCGGATTTCAACATTCGAATTTCGAGTTTTTACTACCCCACATCGCACCGCATCAGGTCTTCCAGGGTTTCCCGGCGGCGGATGAGGCGCGCCTTGCCATCCTTGACCATGACGATCGCCACCTTGAAGGAGGCGTTATAGTTGCATGCTTGCGGTATACAGTAGGCTCCACAGGCCGGTACGGCGAGAATATCACCCGGCCTGGGTTCAGGCAGCGAGATGTCCCGGATCAGTATATCCCCTGATTCGCAGAACTTGCCGGCAATCGTGAATTTGTCCTTCTCCTTATCGGGCATTCGGTTTGCCAGTACCGCTTCCTGCTTTGCTCCGTAAAGGGCCGGGCGGATGTTATCCGCCATGCCGCCATCAATGGAAACGTAGGTCCTGACTCCGGGCACCTCTTTGATAACACCCACTGTATAGAGAGCGACTCCCGCCCGTGCGACTATCGACCTTCCGGGTTCGATGAGCAGTTTCGGCAGTGTCATGTGCTGGCGCTCGCACTCACGGATCACGTTGGATGTCAGCGCGTCCGCGAAGAAGGAGACCGGCGGCGCCGGTGAATCGAGGGTATACTGAACGGCATACCCGCCGCCAATGTCCAGCTCCTTCAGTTCAAACCCATGCTTTTGTTTCATGCTGACGGCAAAATTGATGATAAATTCGATTGACTGCCGGTACGGCTCGACCTCAAAGATAAGCGAGCCGATGTGAAAATGCAGGCCGGTGAGGTTCAGGTTGGGCATGGACATCGCAGTGCAGACGGCCTCTTCAGCGGTGACCAGCGGGAAACCGAACTTGCTGTCGACATTGCCGGTGATGGTGTACCGATGGGTGTGCACGTCCACGCCGGGAGTGATGCGCAGCAAAATATCAGCCTTACACCCCATTTGCCCCGCTATTTCGTCCAGCAATCTTAGCTCATGGAAGTTGTCCGCGACTATCCGGCCAACTCCTGATTCCAGGGCAAGACGGAGTTCCTCGGGCAACTTGTTATTGCCGTGGAAATATGTTTTCTTGAGGGGAAAGTCTACCGAGCGGGCGATGCCGATTTCTCCCCCGGAAACAACATCCAGTCCCAGCCCCTCTTCCTTGATGAGGAGCGCCATCGCTTTAGTCAGGAAAGCCTTGGAGGCGTAAAGCACATCGAGCTCGCCGGGGTAACGGCTGCCGAACTCCGCTTTATATTCGGCGCACTTGTTACGCACGCTTAATTCATCGTAGAGATAGAGGGGCGTGCCGAACTCGGCGGCGAGCTTCACGGCATCGCACCCGCCGATTATCAAATGACCCTGGCGGTCAACTTCTGACCCTTCAGGAAACAAAGCCAGTCTTGGAGTTGTCTCTGCCAAATTCATCCTCCTTCAGGACGAGCTTTCAGGACGAGTCCTTACCGCTCCATATTAACAGCGCGCGCGGCATGGAGTCAACGAAGAAGATATCCGCGCCATAGAGTAGTTTATCAATTTGGAGAGAAGAAAAATGGAAAGTGATATAATAAGCCCACGCTATAGCGTGGAGGTTAATACAATGGCGTATCTACTGTGCTCAAGTTGTAAGGCTCGGATGCAAATAGAAATACCAGCAGTTGGTAACGGTGTATATGACCCGATAAGGGTGATTGGTAGTGCTATCTGTCGGCAATGTAAAGCTGGGACTGGCTTTGAAATTGAGAATAATGTAATAACCTATGTATCAGGTGCAAAGAGTTATGGAATACTGAATGGGGCGTTATCCGAAACTGTAAAAACTCTCTATGCTGAAGCCGAACTCTCATTTCAGAGTGGGGCTTCGAATGCTTCTACGTCAATGTGCCGTGCTAGTATTGAATCTGCCTTGACTGAGAAGGAAATTCAAGGTAATAACCTGTTTGAACAAATCAATAATGCTAAGAAAATCCTGAGTGATGTTGAGATAGGATTAGCTCATGCTTGCCGTTTGATAACCACAGGTGCAATTCACAGAGGGGAATTGATAGCCTTGGCTGATGTCCCCGCAATACTTTCAGCCACAGTTCGCATTTTGAATAAGCTAGCTAGCTAACCAGTCCCATGATTTCAGAATATCATGTCGCAAGCATCGGTCAACGCTCAAGTATTTGAATTTGATACGCTACCGCGCCATAGACTTGCCTTGACTTTCCCCCGTCCCTGCCCGTAAAATCTCTAAGTTAGACTTGATTCAGGCAGGGAATTGATGGGACAGACTTTAGCTGAGAAGATACTTACCGCCAGGGCAGATACAGAGGCGCGTGCTGGACATATCGTGGTGGCGCGAGTGGACCTGGCCTTCGTGCAGGATACCACCGGGCCGCTGACCGTGAGACAGTTCAGCGAGGCGGGACTGCCTCTTCACAATCCGGAGAAGACCGCCATGTTTATTGACCATTCGGCCCCTAGCCCGGCGAAGGAGCTTTCCAACGACCATGTGTTTATGAGAAAATTTGCCGCTGAAACCGGCGCCAAATTGAGCGATATTGGTGAAGGGGTCTGCCACCAGCTCGTCGCCGAATCATGGGCAAAACCGGGCGATGTCATTGTCGGGGCTGATTCGCATACCGTGACCGCCGGCGCCCTGGGTGCCTTTGCCACCGGGATGGGATCGACCGATGTCGCCGTCGCCATGGCGTTGGGCAAGACCTGGCTGCGTGTGCCGGAGACTATGAGGATTCGGGCAAACGGCAAATGGCCGAAGGGCGTCTACAGCAAAGACCTCATACTCTATCTAATTGGCATGATCGGCGCCGATGGCGCTACATACAAGTCTCTGGAGTTCACCGGCGAGGCTGTCACGGCAATGTCGATGTCGCAACGCCTCACGATTGCCAATATGGCTGTTGAAGCCGGGGCGAAGGTCGGACTTTTCCCATCCGACGCCGTTACACAAAGCTATCTCAGGGAGCATGGCCGGGGCGAGCTTTTTGTTCCATTGGCTCCCGATGCCGATGCTGACTACGAGAGCACGACCGATATTGATGTTTCGAGGCTTGAGCCAACTGTCTCGAAGCCCCACACTGTCGACAATACTGCCCTTGCCAAGGATCTGAAGGGGGTCAAGATAGAGCAGGTCTTTATCGGCACCTGCACCAACGGGCGGCTGGAAGACCTGGCTCTGGTTGCCGGCATGATGAAGGGTAAGAAGCACCATCCCCGGACAAGGCTTGTCGTTGCGCCTGCCTCCCAGAAAATACTGCTGGCGGCGATCGAAAAGGGCTACATTACCACGCTTGTCGAAGCCGGAGCAACGGTTGTTCCACCTGGCTGCGCCGCCTGCCTTGGGGTGCACCAGGGCGTGCTGGGGAACGGTGAGTCATGCCTGTCAACAGCCAACCGCAACTTCAAGGGGCGGATGGGTAATCCTGAGTCTTTTGTTTACCTGGCGAGTCCGGCCACCGCCGCCGCCACTGCCCTCCGCGGCGAGATTACCGATCCCAGGGAGGTGTTGTAATGCTGAAGGGGCAAGCGTTCAAATTCGGCGATAGCATTTCGACTGACCTGATTGTGCCCGGGAGGTTACTGCATCTCCGCAGCAATCTTCCTGAGCTGGCGAAGCACGTTCTTGAGGATGCCGATCCCACCTTTGCCGGACGGGTACACAAAGGCGACTTCGTGGTCGGTGGTAAGAATTTTGGTCTCGGCTCCAGCCGGGAACATGCCCCTTTAGTCATTAAAATGGCCGGCGTCAGCGCCATTATTGCAAAATCGGTAGCGCGCATTTTCTTCCGGAATGCCATCAATGTTGGCTTGCCGGTGCTTATCTGTGATACTGACGGCATCAACGATGGCGATGAGCTTGAGGTTGACCTTGAGGAGGGCAATATCCGCGACCTTACCAGCGGGCTTGAGGTTGGCTTTGCCCCGATCCCTGAGATCATGCTCCGCATCCTGGACGAAGGCGGCCTGGTTCCTTATATCAGGAAATACGGGGACTTTGTACTGCCAAAAAGTTAGGCGTTAGAAATAGATGTCATTGCGGGGGCACATTCGTAAACTCTGCCCGTGGTCCCGACCTGTCGGGCTTTCGCCCTCGGCCTGAACACGGGATGAAGCCTTCTCTGAATGGCTCGCAATGGCAACTGAGTTGCTGGGGACTATTAGAAGCGAGACGAGGTTGTATGAAACACACTATTACGCTGATTCCCGGGGATGGGGTAGGACCTGAGGTAACCACGGCGGCCAGGCGGGTTTTGGAAGCCACCGGAGTCAAGTTCCAGTGGGAGATAATCAACGCCGGCGCTGAGGCCCTTGAGAAAGAGGGCAGCCTTTTACCCGACCGGCTGATTGAATCAATTAAGAAGAATAAAGTGGCGCTCAAGGGGCCAACCACCACTCCGATAGGCACCGGCTTCCGCAGCGTTAACGTGGCTTTGCGGCAAATCCTTAACCTCTATGCCTGTCTCCGTCCCTGCCGCACCTACAAAGGAATCCCATCTCGCGAGAAAGACCTGGATATCACCGTCGTCAGGGAAAATACGGAAGACCTTTACGTGGGCATTGAATTTGAAAAGGGCACCGCTGAGGCGGGCAGGTTTCTTTCTCTGATAGAGGCGACTACGGGCACAAAGACATCCAGCGATACCGGGGTGGGTATCAAGCTGATTTCAGTGCCGGGGACTGAGCGGATAGTGCGCTTCGCTTTTGATTACGCCCGTGCCAATGGCCGCAAAAAGGTGACTACCGTCCACAAAGCCAATATCATGAAATTCACTGATGGCCTTTTCCTGGAAGTCTCCCGCCAGGTGGCGAAGTCCTATCCTGATATCGAGTTTGATGACCGCATCATTGATGACCTGTGCGCGCAGCTTGTGCAGCGCCCCCACCAGTTCGATGTCCTGGTGCTTCCCAACCTCTACGGCGATATTGTCTCCGATCTTTGTGCCGGGCTGGTCGGCGGATTGGGAGTGGCGCCGGGCGCCAACGTGGGTGAAGGGCTGGCGGTCTTTGAGCCGACCCATGGCAGCGCCCCCAGATATACCGGCATGAACAAGGTAGATCCGGTCGCCACGATTCTTTCTGGAGTGTTGCTGCTAAGACACGTCAATGAACGCGCCGCCGCGGACAGGCTTGAAGCCGCCGTTGCCGCCGTTCTGGCTGAAGGAAAATCCGTGACCTATGATCTGAAGTCAGACCGGAATGACCCCACGGCGGTGGGCACCTCAGAGATGGCTGATGCCATCATCGAAAGAATGAGCAACGCCTAGCGGGGTGCTGAAAAACGTACTCTGGTTCATCTCCCCCAGGGCAGGCTCTCTGCAAAAGAGAGCGGGAAGTGGCTTGTCTAGTTTCTTATCAGCCTCCTAGGCTTTGAGGGTGTCGCTGATTCGTTCGCCGAGTGGCACCAGCGTCATCAGTTCGCGGGCGACATCCGGATACCTGGCGATAAAAACCAGCTCATCAGTCACCAGGGGTTTCTGGGCAAGCACGTTGGCATATCTCACCAGTTCGAGAATGTCTTCAGCATCATCACGGTTTTCGAAATCAACTCCCAGATTGCCCATAATGTGCCGGAAACCGGCGAGACCGCTGTACTGCCCCGAAGCTATTTCGCGCCCTGTCTCGAAAATCTCCGGCTCACCACGTCCCAGGTCGCGGAAATCATACAGTTCATAATTGTGCGGGTCTTTGAGTACGCCATCGGCGTGGATACCGGAAGCGTGGGCAAAGGCATTGGCGCCAACGCCGGGCTGGTTGATAGGAATTGGCACGTTGAAGGCGTAGCTTGCGTACTTGCAAATCTTCCAGGCTTTGTTGAGATGTACCGGCTGACCGAAGCGGTATTTTTTGTCCAGCCCATTCGAATGCTTCAAAGCCAGGATTACCGCCACGAGGTCCGCATTACCGGCTCGTTCACCGATACCGTTTACAGTTGTGTTAATGTAGGCATCCTGTCCGCCGTCAACCACGCCCATCGCCCCGGCGACGGAGTTGGCCACGGCCATACCCAGGTCATCGTGGCAGTGAAGCTCAATTGGCATTCCGCACTCCTGGGCCAGGTGCTTGCATGTATCGTAGATGATGAAGGGGTTATCATAGCCCAGCGTATCACAATAGCGGAAGCGGCTCGCCCCGTGTTCTTTGGCCTCGCAGGCGAAACGCAGGAGAAAATCCATTTCCGTGCGCGAGGCATCTTCGGCATTTATGCCCACAGTTTGCACGCCATGGGCACGGGCAGCATCAAGCGCTTCCGTAGCCATCTTCAGGATACTGTCCTCGTTTTGCCTCCCGCGGAATTTGCCGTCAATCATCTGTTTCGAGGTTGAAATTGAAAGGTTCAGGTCCTTGATCTCGGGAACAAGCTCAAAAGTCTTCTCGACGTCTTCAACAGTTGCCCGTATCCAGCCGCTCAGGCGAATAGGCTGGAGGGCGCCCATCTCCTGGAGCTTAAGGTTAGCGCGAAGGTAGTGGGACTCGTGTTTCGTCGTCGGGAAGCCAAACTCGCTCTGGTAAACGCCCATCTCGTTAAGATAGACATTTATCATCGTCTTTGCCAGCTTGGAAAGACCAAGCCTGGCGGTTTGGACGCCGTCCCGGTTGGTCACATCAATGAGATAGACTTTCCCCATCCTCAACATCCCCCTCTCTGTTACTGGTTTCACTACCCGTGATATTTTTTAATACCTTAATGATATTCGTGGCGCTGGTTACTGTCAAGCAAAAACAGTCCTACTCATTGCTAGTACTAAGTTGCAGAATTCCGCGTAACAGCACGCGCCGTTCATGGTGAGCTAGCCTGTCCTGAGCCAAGCCGAAGGAAACCACCGGCGCGCCCTTCGACAGGCTCAGGGCGAACGGTTTTGTTATGACGCCCTTTTAACCAACTAAGTACTAGTGCCGTGCATTCTAAATAACGCTAGTAATGTGCAATCGTTCGTTCTATTGCGGCTTTCGCCGGAATCCAATCAGTCGCATTCCTATTCTGGATACCGACCCTGCCTCAGGTACGTGGCAGGCTTTTCGTCGGTATCGCTTACGGCCAACTAACGAAGTGTTAGACGCACCCACTAGCGGCCTCCTCATTTTGTTGCCCCAAGATAGCATAGTTGTTATAATGCGATGCGAGAGCCACGGCCATGGGGATAATCATATTTTGGTCGGTATTAGCCTTCATTTATCTTGCACTCTCACTAGTTACTGGCAATGCTTTACGTGCCTTAAAGCGTGACCTGGACAACGTAGATGAACTTTCTCTATCTGGAATATTGACATGAACGGTAGAGTCGTCGCTGTTGAAAACACATTGTGTAACGCCATAAAAGCCATACTTGTCACGGACATAATAGGTTTTGTACTTGCTGCTGCGGCGGCAATTCTGTCGTTCATCATAACCGCGAGGAACCAATGAATTTCCTGGAGAAACTGACCAGCGCCGTCCGCAAGAATGAGAGCCGGCTTTGCATCGGGCTGGACCCGGACCCTGGGCTGATGCCCGGCGGGGTTGGCGTTTTTGAGTTCAATAAGGCGATTATTGATGCCACCTGCGCTCTGGTTTGCGCCTACAAACCACAGTTTGCTTTCTACGAGGCTTTAGGACAGGAGGGCATGGATGCGTTGAGGCGGACCATCCGCTATATTCCTCCTGAGATTGTTATTATTGGCGATGGCAAGCGCGGCGATATTGGCAATACGTCCAGGGCATATGCCAGAGCCCTTTTTGATGACCTCGGCTGCGATGCGGCCACGGTAAATCCCTATCTTGGCTTTGATTCGGTGCAGCCTTTTATTGACTATCACGAGAAGGGTGTATTTATTCTATGCCGGACGTCGAACCTTGGGGCGGCTGATTTCCAGTCTCTACTTTGTCAGACGGCAGAGGGGGCTCGTGCTCTGTACGAAATCGTTGCTCGCAAGGCGGAGGAGTGGAATAAATACGGCAACGTTGGGCTGGTCGTAGGCGCCACCTATCCCGAAGAGTTGAAACAGGTCCGGCAGAGCCATCCGGATATGCCACTGCTTATTCCGGGCGTAGGGGTTCAGGGTGGAGACCTTGCCCTGACCGTGCGCTACGGCGCCGATTCCAGCCAGGACAGAATGATTATCAGTTCGTCCCGCCAGATCATCTATGCCTCGCGCGAAAAGGGCTTTGCCCTGGCGGCCCGGCGCGTGGCAGAAATGGTCCGGATGCAGATAAATGAAGAATTGTCTAATCTCAATCCAGCTGTCTAATGTTATGCCATGTCGCCCTCTCCGAAAACCGATAGAATACAAGAGGCGCTAGAAAGTCTGGTGAGAGTCTTCATCAACTGGCAAAACTGGATTATAATGGTAGACACGGCTAACTTTGAGCAGGGGGTGAAATTTGGTTGCTCTGTATGTGACTTCCCTATCTCCAGGCAGCGGTAAGTCCACCATTTGTGCTGGAATTGGAAAATTACTGCTGGAAAAGGGAAGAAGGGTGGGTTACTTCCGGCCTGTTATTTCCCCAGACGGGGAAAATGGCGATGCAGTCTTTTTCAAAGGTCTTTTCAAGATGGATGAGCCGGTGGACGTTATCGCTCCGGTGTTTGGGGATGAGGCGGCCCGGAGAACAGACATAAAAGAGGCTAATGACCGGTTTGCGAACATAGAGATAAACCTTGTTGAGGGTGTTTTTGGAGAGAGTAATCTTTCCATTGACCTCGCCGCTGCTCTTGGCGCAAGTGTGATTATAGTTGCTGACTACGCTGATGAATTACAGCGGATTATCGAATGGAGCTGTGGTTTTGGGACGCGTCTGCTGGGCGTCATCATTAACAAGGTTCCCGGAAGCCGTATGCGAAAGGCTCGGAACGAAGTGCAGCCCCGGCTTGAGGCCGTAGGCATAAAAGTTCTCGGGGTATTACCTGAAGACCGCTCCCTGCTAGCGCTGACGGTTGGCGAGCTGGCAGAAAAGGTCCATGGCGAGATGCTGAGGGGCAGCGAAAAAACATCCGGACTGGTGGAGAACGTAATGCTCGGAGCAAGCAACGTGGACGCCGGTCCTGCCTACTACGAGCGCAAGGCAAATAAGGCGGCGGTAGTCAAGAGCGAGCGTCCCGACATGCAGATGGCCGCCCTCGAAACGTCAACTGCCTGCCTGGTCCTGGCGGGCGATACGCCTTTGAAGGATATCGTACTGGACCACGCCCGGGAAACGGATGTTCCCATAGTGTTGGTCAGGGAAGACGTGCCTTCAGTGGTCGCCCGGATTGAAGAAGCGGTGGTCAACTCCAGGTTCCGCCAGGAGAGAAAACTTCCCAGACTGGCGGAAATGATGCGGGAACATCTTGACCTCGCTGCTATTGGAAAGGCGCTGGGTCTGGCAGACCTCGCGTAATTAAACTTCGTGTAATTTCCGACTATTTGAGCGGTTCTTCCTGCGGAATAGGCTTGCCGGACTGTTCAGCGATGCTATCTCCGGCTGATGGCGCATTTCTTATCTTCTCTGATGGGTGTATCTGCGGCGCTTTTTCTTTTCTCACCCGAGGGTCAACGCTCCTGACTTACAACCATCTAATAACCATATGTTAAGTTTCTTAATAAAATCTTGACAGTATGGGGATGATGGCTTATATTTGAAATAGGCGAGGGGATAAGAATGGCCGGGAAGGACTACTATTTAATTCTGGGCGTCAAGCGAAACGCCAGCGAAGACGAAATCAGGAAGGCTTACCGGCGGCTGGCGCGCAAACATCATCCTGACGTCAATCCGGGAGACAAGACCGCCGAAGCCACGTTTAAGGAGATTAATGAGGCTTACGAGGTCATCTCTGATAGCGAGAAGCGGAAGAAATATGACCAGTTTGGCGATCAGTGGCAGTATGCTGACCAGTTTGCCGGAGCAAAAGGGGCACAGGGTGCACCATCTTGGGATTTTGGCGCCGCTGGGCGGCCGTTCACCTTTGACAGCGATGTTGAGAGCGTGTTCGGCGACGTGCTTCGTGGCTTTGGCGCCAGAACGTATGGCCAGCGGACCAGGGCGAGGCGTGGTCGGGATATCGATCATGCGGTTGACGTCACCCTGGAGGAAGCCTATCACGGAACCAGCCGCGTGCTTAGCCTTGAGACTAATGAGCCCTGCTCCGCCTGCGGCGGCGCCGGAAGAATACGGAACGCAGCATGTTCGACCTGCCGCGGCGCCGGAGTGGTGCGCCGCCTGAACCGGCTGGAAGTCAGGATTCCTCCAGGCGTCAGGGAGGGGTCCCGGGTGCGTGTCGCCGGCAAGGGTGAGCCGGGCTACAGCGGTGCGGCTGCGGGTGACCTCTATCTCGTCATTTCGGTGCATCCCCACCGGCTTTTTGAGAGGAAAGGTGATGACCTCTACGTGGAGGCAAGTGTTCCGCTGACCGTTGCGATGCTGGGTGGAGAGGTGGAAATCTCGACTCTGAAGGGCAAAATCGCCCTCAAGATTCCGCTCGAAACCCAGAATGGACGGACTTTCCGTATGAAGGGGCAGGGGATGCCTCACCTGGGCGATTCCGCGTCCGGCGATTTGTTGGCGACAGTCAGGGTAGTCCTGCCGGTGAACCTTAACACGGAAGAGAAGAAACTTTTCGAGCAGCTTCAACGGCTGCGGCCGGTTTGAAATGGGAAGATGAGCCATGACCAATAACGATGTACCGCGTTACGTTATCAGCGTCGCCGCCAGAATGGTGGGAATTCCCACTTATACCTTGCGCTACTACGAAAAGGTTGGCATAATGGTGCCATCCCGGTCGAGAGGTAACCTCCGCCTCTATTCAGATAGAGACCTTATTTTCCTTCGAAGGGTCAAAACCCTGATGGAAGACCTTGGAATCAATCTGGCGGGAATAGAGGTAATATTACGTATGACGCAGCGGGTAAGGGAACTGCAGCATCAGGTAGAAGAACTCGAATCAGAACTGCGGAGGTTGAGAGAAACGGAATCCAGATTTCAGGGCCAGGGACAGACTCAATGATCGAAAATTGGGAGAAGCGCATTGGCTGAGTTTGAAAGTTTTATTCGTGACAAGTTCTTTCCGCTTTACCGCGCCCACTATGCCCTGTGGGTTCATTGGTGGCCGTGGTGGCGGGAAAAAGTCAGCGGGCGTAACATTCTGAGACAGTGGGACGATGTCGGGCTGGTCGAAGAGGGGCAGACCTTTCTGGATTACGGTTGTGGCACAGGCTCTTTTACCCTGCCTGCTGCGAGGATCGTTGGCAAGCAGGGAAAGGTATATGCGCTGGACTGCTTTCCGCGCCAGCTCGAGATTGTTGCCAGGAAATCGCGGGAGGAGGGACTGGACAATATTGAAACCATTCTGGCTGCGGACTGGACTGGTCTGTCCGATGAGAGCGTTGATATTATCTGGATGTGCGATGTTCTTCACGAGATCGTGGACCGGCGGGCTGTCCTGGTGGAACTGCATCGCGTATTGAAAAAAGACGGGCGCCTGGTTGTATATGACGGCATGAGAGATAAAATACTCGGGTATGCGGACGGTCTATTCTCCTGTGTCTTGAGGCAGGAAAAGCTTTATGAGTTTGCGAAAAGAGACATCGCGAAATAATGTGGGCACGCTGGAAATGACTGAAGAAGTCAGGCAAAAACGGCCGAAGAGAGAATTGCTTCTCGGCGCCGTAAGCATAATTTTCGCGCTCGTGCTATCCGCGATAGCCATTTATTACAAAGAGGACCTGATGAAGGTTGCCGCAATCGCCAATTACAGCCTGCTGGGGATATTCATTCTTTCTTTCTTGGCGGGCAGCCTTCTCAGTATGACCGCTGTGCCGGTCCCTTACTGGCTTTTTGTTTTTACGTTGCCTGCAGTGCTTGCTCCCAGATGGGGGATGATGGCTCCGGTAAGTGTCGGGATTACCTCAGCCTTTGGCGCTACCCTGGGCCATTTGCCTACTTTCATGATCGGCTACGGGGGCAGCAGACTTACGGAGATCGTAACTCAGCGGGTTACGCACCGGCTTTACCACAGGGCTGTTAACTGGGCGAGGCGGCATGGCGCCTGGGCTTCTTTTCTTACATCGGCAATGTTCAATCCTTTTCACCTGCCCATGACGGTTGCCATCGGGGCGCTCCGTTTTCCGCCGCCGAAATACTTCTTTTTCTCGCTCCTTGGTAATTGTGTGAAAAGCCTGCTTCTTGCCTTCGCCGGTTATTACGGGCTGAATTCACTTTCGCGCCTTTTGGGAATATAGAAGGTTCCTGTCATGCAGTATCTGAGCTGGTTTATCGGAGCGGGAATAATACTTGCCTGGCAGCTGCTGGTATGGCTGGGCGAGATCCGGACCAAGAGAGAACAATACAGGAAGGCACTCTTTTGTGCGCGGCGGATGGGGAAGCCTCTGCTGATTGCCGGCGGACCCTATGGTAACCAGTGGTTGCGCCGCTTTCTCAAAATACCGGCTCACGGGGGTGGAGATGTTTGCCTGGATATCAACCGTAACGCTGTTGCCGGGCATCCTCAGCCGGTGGTCGCCAGTATAACGAATATTCCCTTTGGAGATAAGGTCTTCGGCGCCGTTTTCGTCAGCCATGTGCTGGAACACATTCCGACTGTCACTCAGGCAAGGCAGGCGCTGGATGAGTTTACCCGTACATCTGATGCCGTGTTCATCGTCTCACCTTCCCGGCAGTCGGTCAGCGGCTGGCTTCATCCTGACCATCACCTGTGGGTATGGCAGGAAGGTGACAGGACGTTTATCGAAAAGCGGCGCAAACTGGGCAAAAAGGAGAAAGAGGAGCACAGTCTCAACAATGTCTGAATCGGTGTCAGTGCTCCAGCAAGAGGCTAAACTTCTGGCGCAGAAGCTTTTCGGCAAACGAAGCAAGAGAGGTGTAGCTCTGGCCAATCATCTCGTTGATATTTGCACCCGGGTGAAGGGCAAGGAATTCCTTGTGATTCATAATCCGGGTGGCTGGGGGAGCACCCCTCTTGACGACCTGCTTGAGTGGGAGAGAAGCATCGTTGAGGGAGTCTCAAACACCATCGGGCGCATGGGCTACTGCTGGTTGACGGTCCAGTACTTTCGCTCGGGAAACAGCTGGCTGGCTCACATGTTAGATATGAAAGAACAGACCAAATTCCTTTTCAAAGGGCAAATGAGAAAGTCAATTGAACTGGCCACGGAGGTGAGATTTATTTCCGGGCACTTTAAGGAACTAAAGATAGTGCTGGTTGGCGTCAGCCAGGGTGCGGCTTTCAGCAACGCCGTCATGCGGCAGATAAGCGATCTCAAGCAGGTTTACAGTATTGAGCTGGGCTTGTTTTTCCCGCACATGTCCCGGCGGGTGGTTACAGAGCGGACCCTGGCAATAGATGATAATGGCATGGTGCCTGATCCCATGGCACACCGGAATCTCTGGCTCGGCTTCAAGTCCTATGTTACTGCCCCTTCTCGCTGGCTCAAATACTGGCTGGATGGGCATCCGCAAAAGTTTACCTACTGCGTCAACGCTCCCGGGCACGATTATAACTGGCAGTATCTCGGCGTTAGACGCCGTATTGAAGACTTTCTGATGGTGAAATTTGGGGTGAAGAACAAACTGGAGGTTAGGTTGGGATGAAACAGGAAAGATTTACGGAGCAAGCGCAGGAAGCCGTGGCGCTCTCTCAGGACCTGGTCAGGCAGTTCCGGAATAGCCAGTGGGACGTGGAGCATATTCTGCTTGCGCTTCTCCAGCAGGAAGAAGGGCTGGTGGGCGAAATTTTCAAGGAACTGGGTGTGGATGCAGGGGGTGTGAGGCAGCAGGTCACCGCCTCTCTGGAGAAGGCTCCGCGTCTGGCATACGAGACGCCGCAAATCTACGCCACTCCCCGCGTCGTCCAGCTCCTTAAAACTGCTGAGGCCGAGGCGGACCGGCTCAAGGACGACTTTATCGGCACGGAACATTTGCTGGTTGCCATCACCGCTGAGATGCGGGGAGAATCCGCCAGGATTTTGAAGGGTTTCGGTGTTGACCAGGAAAAGGTATTCCAGGCTTTGCAGAAACTCCGCGGTGGTCACCGCGTGACCGATACCCGGGCTGAAAGCAAATACCGTTCCCTTGAGAAATATGGCCGTGACCTTACCGGTATGGCGCGGGAGGGGAAGCTGGACCCTGTTATCGGGCGGGAAGACGAGATAAAGCGGGTAGTGCAGATATTGAGCCGGCGTACCAAGAACAACCCGGTCATCGTGGGTGAGGCGGGGGTGGGCAAGACCGCCATCGCCGAGGGGCTGGCACAGAAGATAGCTGCTGAGGACGTGCCCGATTCGCTGAAGGGGAAGCGGGTCATCGCCCTGGATATGGGCGCGCTTGTCGCCGGGAGCAAATTCCGTGGTGAGTTTGAGGAGCGGCTCAAGGCGGTCATGGACGAGGTCCGCCAGTCCCAGGGCGAAGTCATCCTTTTCATTGACGAAATCCACACTATGGTTGGCGCCGGCGCCGCCGAGGGGGCAATTGACGCCAGCAACATGATGAAGCCCGCCCTGGCTCACGGAGAATTGCAGTGCGTGGGAGCGACGACCCTGGATGAATACCGCAAGTTTATCGAAAAGGACAAGGCTCTTGAGCGCCGTCTCCAGCCGGTATTTGTCGATGAGCCGAGCGTTGAAGCCACTATTGAAATGCTTCGCGGGTTGCGTCCCCGTTACGAAGCCCATCACAAAATCAAGATAAGCGATGACGCGCTTGAGGCAGCCGCCCGCTTCAGTCAGCGCTATATCACCGAGAGGCACCTGCCGGACAAAGCGATCGACCTTATCGATGAAGCGGCAAGCAAGCTGCGTATTGAGACGGAAAGCGCTCCAGCGGGGGTGAAGTCCCTGGAGCAGCGCATCCAGCAGCTTGCCAATGAAGAAGAAGCCGTCTCACAGCGGCAGGACTATGAAAAGGCGGCCCAGCTTAAGGCGGAAAGAATGCGCCTGGAGGAAGAGTTTAACCGTGAGAAAAGCGAATGGCTCCAGCGCGAGAAGATCGCCAGCACGGTTACCGAAAAGGATATCGCCGAGCTGATCTCCAAGTGGACCGGCATCCCGGTATCACAGATGCTGGAGGGAGAGGCGGAAAAACTACTCCACATGGAGGAACGCATCCACGAAAGGCTGATCAACCAGGAAGAGGCTGTAGTCGCTATTTCTGAAGCCATACGGCGGAGCCGCGCCGGACTTAAAGACCCGAAACGACCTATTGGCAGCTTCATGTTCCTGGGGCCGACCGGCGTGGGCAAGACCGAGCTGGCAAAATCGCTTGCCTGGTTCCTTTTTGACGACGAGACTGCCATGGTGCGACTGGACATGTCCGAGTACCAGGAAAAACACACCGTCTCCCGTCTTATCGGCGCTCCGCCCGGATACGTTGGTTTTGAAGAGGGAGGACAGCTCACAGAGGCGGTTCGGCGGCGTCCTTACCGCGTCATCCTGCTTGATGAAATTGAGAAAGCGCATCCGGAGGTCTTCAATACCCTGCTCCAGCTTCTCGATGACGGGCGCCTCACCGACGGTCATGGCCGCACCGTAGATTTCAAGAACACGGTAGTAATAATGACCAGCAACGCCGGTGTTGAGCTCATCAAGCGCGAGGCGGCCATCGGCTTTGTTGCCTTCAGGGACGAGGCTAAAGCGCGCAAGCAGGGCTATGAGGCGATGAAGGAAAAGGTAATGGGAGAGGTCAGAAAGCTTTTTCGTCCGGAATTCCTCAACCGGCTCGATGACATTATTGTCTTCCACGAGTTGAACGAAGAGCAACTGAGACACATTGTTGATTTCATGGTCAGAGACGTGGAGCAGCGCCTGTCCGAGCGCAAGCTGAAGCTCGAAGTTACCGAGAAGGCGAAATCATGGCTGGCTAGAGTTGGCTTTGACCCGCAGTATGGCGCCAGGCCGCTGCGGCGCGCCATTGAGCGCTACGTCGAAAATCCGATGGCGCGCAAGGTGCTAAGGGGGCAGTTCAAGGAAGGCGATACGGTGATCGTGGACCTGGTGGATGAAGATACGCTGACCTTTAACGCTAAAGTGGCAGAGGCAGCCAGGGCCTAGCTGCACAAATAATCGTATAGATGACCTGGTTGTTTCGTCGTTCACCATTGAGATGAGCTTGCCGAATCCTGACAAAGTCGGAATACGAACGGCGCGCATAATACGCTTTTCTCTGCAACTAAGCATTGGAATGTTTTGATGGCTCGTCCGGGAGAGAAGTTGAAAATAGCCATTATCGGCGGAACAGGGAAAATGGGGCGCTGGTTTGCCGCTTTCTTGCTCAAAGAGGGACAGGAGGTCACCGTCATCGGCCGCGATGAACGGAAATTACTGGACATAAGACAGCAACTTGATATTGAAACGGCGACCAATTTCGCGGCGGCTGCCAGCGCCGATGTAGTTCTGCTTTCGGTGCCGATTGAGGCTTTTGAAGAAGTGGTCAAGCAGCTTCAGCCCCACGTAAAGCCCGGACAGGTTGTGGTGGATATCACTTCGGTGAAAACGGGGCCGGTGGCTATCATGCATCGGTATCTGGAACGGTGCCTGGTGCTGGGGACACATCCCGTGTTTGGTCCGGGCGCCCGAGATATCAAGAACAAAAACATTGTTTTGACTCCTACCACTGACGGTGAAGCGGCGCTGGCGCAAAAACTCAAGCAGCATCTTGAAGACCGGGGGGCAAGAGTTACCCTGATGAGCCCGGAGGAACACGATGAGGATATGGCAGTCGTCCTGGGGCTGGCCCATTTTATCGGCATCGTGTCAGCCGAAACGCTGCTCAACCTGAAAAAGCTGGAATCGCTGGAAGGTCTCGGCGGTAGCACCTACAGGCTGTTGCTTACCCTCGCCGAAAGCGTGGTTTCGGAGGACCCCGAGCTTTACGCGTCACTGCAACTGAATCTTCCGGGAATGGCGCAGATAGAAGAGACGTTTCAGAGAAATACGGCTGTCTGGGCAGATATTATCAGGAACAAAGACCGGGCTAGCTTCATTAGGAAAATGACTGCCCTTAAGAGCGCCCTCGAAGCACGGGACCCGAATTTCCGGAAAGCCTACGAGAATATGTACCGGCTGCTGGAGTAGGAAACAGCCGCTGAATTCTTAATTTTAGGTTGGCTTGATATGCGTGGCGTATTTGCTGAACGGACCTGCGCCGTGGTCGGCCTGGCATGGCGGAGAATTATCCTCTCCGGTTTAGGGACTGTTTGTGTGGTAGCTCAACCATGGCCGGCGAGTTCAGCCAGCTTCCCTTCGTAGTACCGCTGTAATTTGCTGATATCAATCTTATGCTCGACTGCCTTTTTCGGCATCAGCGGCACGCTCGGCAGGACATAGCCGGACAGGCTGTGTATGAGGCTGTGATGGATTATCTTATCGGCTTTTCGGGGAGTGCCGCTCTTCGGGTTGCCGGCGGCCTGGTTCAGTGGATAGGCCAATGCGCTGCCATAGGGATGTCGTTCAGGCTGGTGGCTTTCAACTCGATTGCTGGCTCTATCATGTGATGCCCGGGGTTGCCATAGCCAGTCATAGGTGGACCACCTGCTGGCCAGGCTATGATGTACGATGCTCCCTGCCGTTTCCTGCGCGCCTGTAAGCTGATTACTCATGTCGGCCACCGGCTTCTGCTGGCGCATTCCATATTTCAGGCGCAAACGTTCATCGTCTATAACATGGCGGGTGACCTTTTTCACGGCCGGCGGCTGCCAGAACAGATTGTAGTCGGCCAATTTCTCTTTCAGGCTGTGGTGTATGATTTTCCCCGGCTGGCTGCGGGGCCTGGTCTGGTTGAGATAGAACTTTATCAGACCGTGCAGATAGCGCTGGCTGACAAACTTGTTGCTTCTGGGGAGTAGATATACGATGCCGAGGAGCACAATGCCAACAGCGGTTGTCAGAGGCTCCGGCATCAATATCAGGGCAATGCCAATGCCTCGTAATGCCTTGTGCAGCATCCTTTGCTCCCTCTACACGTAGAACGCGATTCCGGAAATTGTTCCGGTCGAATTCCACCGATAAGAATTATTCTAGACTATTTTGCCAGCTTGTCAATCGCTGTCACCAAGATTTTTCATCAAATGTCATTAGTGCGGACGGGAAGTGCGCGGTCCGGGCTTGACACCTGCCGCTGTGCTGGATAGAGTGGTTATACCGGGAGTTGGATGAGATGAAGAGAATCATTCTGGCTTCTGCCTCGCCTCGAAGGAAAGAGCTCCTGGAGAACCTTGGCCTGGCTTTTGAGGTCGAACCGAGCGAGAGCGAGGAGATTCCTGATGCCGCGCTTGAGCCCCATGAAGTGGTGAAGCGGTTATCGCTGGAAAAGGCTGAAGCGGTAGCCCGAAAGCAGCGCAATGCCATCATCATTGCTGCCGATACCATCGGCTTTCTTGATGGTATGATCCTGGGCAAGCCGTCCAATGAGGATGAAGCCAGGCGGATGCTTCGTCTCTTGAGCGGAAGGACTCATCTGGTGATTACAGGCTTCACCATTCTCGATGCGGACCGGGGCAAGAGGTTGTCCAGGATCGTTGAGACCAAAGTTTACATAAAACCACTCGATTCAGAAGAGATCAATGCCTATGTCCAGTCCGGCGAGCCAATGGACAAAGCCGGCGCCTACGCCATCCAGGGACTTGGCTCGATAATTGTGGAGAGGATCGAGGGAGACTATTATAATGTGGTCGGTCTTCCGCTGAGCGCCCTGGCTGACGGCTTGAAGGAATTCGGCGTCGATATCTGGAGAGAGCAGCTCAACCGCCGGTGACCAGGAGGGCGGCGTGTTCTCCGGCAACATAGCCGGTCGAGAAGGCAGCCTGAAGATTGTAGCCCCCGGTATCGGCATCGATGTCCATTACCTCGCCGCAGAAAAAGAGGCCCGGTACGAGGCGGGAAGCCATGGTGCGCGGGTCTATTTCCTTTAGGGAAACGCCGCCGGCGGTCACCATGGCGGCGGCCAGTGGCAACGCCCCTTTGATGTTGAAGCGGAGCGCCTTTAGCAGGAGAAGGAGCCTTTCCCGGCTCTCAGCGTTTACCTGGTTGCCGGGAGTTTCAGGAGAAACCCCGCTCATCTGGTTGAATGGTTCCACCATCTTTAGGGGCAAGAGCCCCTTGATGATGTTCGCATAGGTCCGCTTGCCAAATTGGTCGAAATCCCGCTGTAACCGGCTGCGAAGTTGCGGCACAGTGAGCCCGGGTTTGAGGTCGATTGCCACGCTGACCGGACCGTGGTCAAGGGCGTCCACGATTGCCAGGCTCATCCTGAGTACAACCGGACCGCCGATGCCAAAGTGGGTCATCATCATTTCCCCCAGGCGACTCTCAATAACCGGAAACCGGGGACGCTTCCCTGGTATGCCCCGTCCAGTATCCTCTGAAGGAACGGAGGCCGGGTCAATATCGGCAGCCCGGGATTGGAAAGCGGTGAGGCGAACATTCCGCAGACTAACTCCCTGCATGCTGGCGGGGAGATCCCGCTCTTCGGCTATGAGGGGAACGAGGGCGGGGCGTAGCCTGGTTACGGTGTGACCCAGCGCCGCTGCCAGGCGGTAGCCATCGCCGCTGGAGCCGGTAGCCGGGAAGGATGCGCCGCCGGCGGCCAGTATTACCGCTTCCGCCGGAAACTCTCCTTGCGCGGTGCTTATCCCCACCGTCCGTCCCTGCTCAACCCGTATGTCGTCTACGCGGACTTTCCTGACCAGCTTGACACCATACTCAGCCAGGTAGCGTTCAAAGGCTCTAAGCACATCCGCTGCGTCATCTGATACCGGGAAGATTCGCCCTCCCCGTTCCGTCTTAGTTTCGACGCCGTAACGCTTCAGGAGAGCCAGCAGGTCTTCGCGGAAAAAACGGTGGAAAGCGCCATGGAGAAAGCGGCCGTTTTCGCCATACATGAGGAGAAAGTCATCCAGCTCTTTCTGGTTTGTCACGTTGCAGCGCATATTGCCGCTGATGAGAATCTTTTTGCCGGGGCGGTCCATCTTTTCCAGGAGGGTCACCTCGGCGCCTTGCTCGGCGGCGCGTCCTGCCGCCATAAGGCCGCTGGCTCCACCGCCGATAACGATGACCCGTTTGCTATTCATAATGGAGACGGAGACCAGCCGGCGTTTGCCGCTTGACGTGGTCATGGTGATGCTGTTCATTCGTGTCTTGTCCGAGAATGCGGAACGCAAAAAACCTCATTGAATCTTTCCCCGCAGGGACTCAAGAAAGTCCATGTACAGGCGGAGCCTTTCTTCGCTGCCTTCAATTTGCCCGGCGTCATTGACCGAAAGATGCCAGTCTCTCGCCAGCCCAGCGCGGCATTCCGGTCTGTTGGAGCCGGGCGTCCAGTCATCGCACGCCTTTGGTTTGACAGGCTGGATGCGGCAGTTTCTCAGTTTGCCGCCAAGGTCGCTGTCCAGGAAAACGCAGGCGCCGTCAACCTGCCGCAGCAAAAAGCCGCGCCCGCGCCACCGGCGGTCGGCGAATTTAGCCTCGAATTCGTCGTCGGGCAGACCGAGGTATCCCGCTATGCGGGACGCTTCCTCGGCGTCTACCTGTACCTGGTATTTCATACAGCAAACGCCGCAGCGGAAACAGCTGAGCGCTGCTACTGTGTCCTCCGAGTTAGTAGGGGCGCTTTCAGCCGCATCGCCGCCGATGGTGTCCTGGGGGTTGCTATTATTCTCCTGCATCGGGGAATTCTCAAACCATTGTAACACTTCCGGCTGCGGATGTTGAGAAAGACATGTTTTTTGCTGGAGAAGAGGGGGGCCGTCGAACAGATGGCTCAGGGCATTTTCGCCAGGAAGGATGGACCTGGCTCCGGGGTGGCTTTGCAATTCTTTAGCCGGACGAAGATCGTCTTCCTAGGTTTCGCCCTCTGGCCGGAAAGGGCAGATGCTTTCTGAAGTAGTTCCCGGCTAGCCTCCCACTTTGGTGGTTCCTCGGAGATGCTGTCCACCTCGGGGCAATCCCGTAGACTGGCAAGGGCGTCTGCCAGCGGCGTTGCCCACGGCAGGACCGCGGTTACGGTGGTGCCCTCCCGCCACGACCCGACTACCTGCACGATGCGGGGGTGCAGGGTTTTGTCCACCTGCTTGGTGAACCGGATAAGCTGATTGGGGTCCACGGGTGGCGGCATCACCAGTTGTATCTCCTCCAGCATCGATTCAGGGCTGTCCGGCCGGTTCACGGGAACAGCCGCTGTTTTCGGTGCGGCCTTGTTGGCTTCCTTAGCATCCGAAACCGGGTTGATGTTGCCGCTGACCACTACCTCCCCGCGGTAAACCCGCCTGATGGCCTGGGCAAGCTCCTCGCTGGTGATATCTTTGAGGAGATAGCCCCTGGCCCCAACCTGCATAGCCTCGGAAAGATACTCATCATAAAGGGTCAGCATGATAATGCTGCAGGCAGGGAGTCTTTCTTTGATAAGAAAAGCTAGTTGGATCCCATCGATGCGTGGCATCTTGATGTCCGTCACTACTATATCGGGCGTAAGAACTGCTACCTGGGTAAGGGCATCCTCACCGCCGGCGCTCTGGCCGATGATTTCTATGTCCGGCTCCTGTCTTAGCATGGTGCACAGACCATCCCGAACCACTTGGTGGTCATCTACAAGAAGGACACGGATATTGTTTGCCATCTTCTCGAATGCTCCTTTGAGCGGCTGATTACTGTGGCCGCGGATGCCTCAGTAGCTGGATTCTGCTTAATTGTATCTCTTGGCCGTCAGCCGCAGAAGTCTCAAAATGATAGCGTTGTGATACGAAAGATTCATATTAGTGATACGAAGAGCCGTATTAATCGGGGGAACTAAAAGCTGAATCTATATTATTCCCCGTCGGTAGGCTTCGGCCACCGCTTCAGAGCGGTTGCGAACCGTCAGCTTGTCAAAGATAATGTGGACGCTTCGCTTTACGGAGGCCTCACTCAGAAAAAGCTGGTGAGCGATGCCTTCGGTCGTGACGCCATCGGCTATCAGCCGCAGGATAGTTAGTTCCCTTTCGGAGAGGTTTGTCTTCTGCTGGGACTCGGGAGTGGTAAGTTTCGCCAGCCGGTCTGGCGGAAGCGACATGTAAAGCGGCGAGCGCCCCTCCCGAACGGACCGGATCGCCTTCAACAGTTCCTCGCGGTTGATGTCTTTGAGCAGGTAGCCTGTCGCCCCGGCTTCGATTGCCTGGTGGAGGTATTCATCGTACAGCGTCAGCATGAGCACGTGGCAGTCAGGACATTTGTCTTTGAGCTTCCTGGTGAGCTCTATTCCGTCCATCCCCGGCATCTTGATATCCATGAGGACGACCTCCGGAGATATCCTGTCCACCTGTTCGAGTGCTTCTTTCCCGTTTGACGCTTCACCGACTATCTTGAGGTCCGGCTCGAGCTCCAGCATACGCCTCAGCCCTTCGCGCACAACCTGGTGGTCATCTACCAGAAGTATCCGAATTGTGTCCATCATCACTCCTCTCCCGGATGTTGAACGGGCAACATCAGGACCACCGTGGTCCCCGCTCCCTCTCCAGTCCTGATCTTTATTTCTCCGCCCAGCATCTCCGCCCTTTGTTTCATTCCAACGATTCCCACGTGGCCTACCGTGACAGCGCTATCCATCGTTTCGGACAGGTCAAACCCGGCGCCGTTATCGCTGATGTCAATGGACAGTATGTCCCTGGAATACCGGACTGTTACATTCACCTTCGTGGCGTGCGCGTGTTTCCGAATGTTGTTCAACGCTTCCTGGACAATCCGGTAGGCAGCAATTTCAACGCTGGGCGGCAACCGGCAGGGTGTGCCGGTCTCTGAAAAACTGCCCTCCAGCCCATCAGCTTGCAGGTCCTCCACGTTCTTCCGCAGGGCATGGGTCAGCCCCAATTCGTCCAGCGCCGGGGGCCGCAGGCCGATAACCACCCGGCGCAGTTCCTTCAGACTTTTGTTAAGCGTGTTGCCCATTTTCGTCAGCTCTTCTCCGGCTACTCCATTAGGGGCCCCTGATAAAAGGTGACGGCAGGTCTGCAAATTATAGGAGGCAGCCACCAGCCACTGCGCAACGCTGTCATGGAGGTCCACCGAAATCCTCTTCCGTTCCTCTTCCTGCGCCAGGACGACCTGTGCCAGTAGCTGCTCCACCTGGAGCCGTTGGTTTTTCAGGCTTTCGAGCATTCTTGCATTCTCCAGGGCGATCGCGGCTTCGTTAGCCATGGTCATCAGCAGGGCGAGTTCCTCTTCGGTATAGGCGGCCTCAGATTCCTTCCTGCCCAGCGCCAGGATGCCGGTCAGATTGCCCCGGGTCATTATGGGGCATAGTTGCGCAACCTGCAACATGTCAAGATAGTTTCGCTCTGACTCCCACAGTCCCTTTAACCTGGGTACGGCATCTATCAGCTCCGTCTGCAACGGTTTACTTTCTTCCTCCAGCCAGGTGACGATCGGACTATCTGCGGCCAGCCTCAACCTGAGGACTGGCTCGCCCTCGCTGTTCTGGGAAAAGTGGGTAACAAAGTCACGAGTTTCCGTCTCCGGAAACAGCAGAGAAGCCTGTTTTATCCGCATTGCCTTGATAATTGGGTCGAGGATGCTTTGTGTCAGCTCATTGAGGTCGAGAACATTGCTTATCCGGTGAGAAAAATTCAACAGCACCTGGCGGTAATCGTAGGTTTCGCGGTAGAAGAGCCGGTCAATCCATTTCTGAATGAGGTTTTTCAGGGGATTAAGCAGCACGGCGACAAGGAAAGCAAAGGCGGCGCCTAGTGCGATACTGCTGAGCTCTGTCCAATCGTGCAGAAAAATCTGGAGCGTGAACAGCAAGAGTATGTAAAGCGCACCCAGGACAACAGTCAGCGTGGAATAAGCCAGTCCCTTTCGGAACACGATCCTGACATCCAGGAGGCGGTACCGTCCGATGGCGTAGGAGATGATAATGGCGTTGGCCAGGCTGCCAATATGGTCCAATGGTATTCGGGCCAGCGGGGGAATAAGGTTCGTATAAGCGCCGATAATCAGTATCATCCAGCCGGTAATCAGATAAAGGGTGCGGTTCCGTTCGGCAGACTCGGCAGCGGTGCGATATCTCCTGATCAAATGGACGATTACGGCGCCGATAAAAGTAATGGAAATAGCGGCAATGAGATACAGGGAAGCTCCGAGGTCATGGTACAACACACCATCGATGACGTAGGCGTACTGGACGATATATCCCCTAAGCCCGAAGGCGGTGATAGCCAAGGTGAAGGCGAAGCCGATGTAGGTGCCTATCCCGGCAGATTTATTGACATAAGTGCGGATAAAATAATAGTAGGTGCTGAGGGTGCCGACGAGAGCTCCCACGAGTAACTCATTCCAGAAAAGTGCCTGCCCGGGGAAGGCGTTAAGGTGGAGCACGTAGGACGTGAAGCTCCAGGCGGCGGCAACGCCTAGATAGATGGCAAAAGCCCGGTTAACCCGCCGGACGGCTGAGGGCAATGTTAGCAGCAGCAGGGCAACGTAACAAAGAAAGGTGATCAAAGGGATAAGCGCCCAGATAGTCACGATTCTCCCCCCGCCAAACCAACAACTAGTGTATGTCTGAAGCCATTAGCGTGATTATGTATTGCGAGGGAATTATGAACCAAGCGTTCAGTCCTGTCAATGAGGGGGTGATACGAAAGTTCGGTGGAATTAACCAGTCGGGTGAGGGTAACTATTGACGTGTCACGGAGTCTTGACGTGATCGAGCTCGCAATAATGCGTAACGTTGTAGCCCTGTTAGCTGGCGGATTCTTTCACCGGGCGACACATAGCCGCCGGGCCAGCTAGAGCCTTATTCCACGGAGAAAGCTCTTTCTATACTTTGATGGCAGCCCTGGCATCAGCTTCGATGGGGGCGGAATGACTGAGCAGCAGCGCTATCATTTCATCCGGCGGGTTGATATGCGGCGGCCTGAGCTGCATCAGTTCTGCACCATTCCTGCGCTGGTATTCCTCATGCGATGTGAAGGTGCTTGCGGGAAGCAGCGTGACCTTGAGAGGCTTCAGTCCGGTGAACGATTCCAGCTCTGCATAAGGGGTATCCAGTTTTCTGAGTTCGCGGTGGACCATGGTTGCCACCTGTTCGGCGCTGATCCCGTTTTCTTTAAGTTCAATGTAAAGACGGAGTGCGGGTTCGCCGTTCGTCTCTTTGCAGGCTGTCCAACCCTCGTAAGCCAGGCCGCTATTTTCAATAGCCTGCCAGATGACTTTCTCCGAGAGACGTGTAAAACCGGCGATATCAAGCTGGTCATCCACGCGGCCAAGAAAGACCATCTGCGGGATGTCTATATCAAGCTTGTCGTTACGTAGGGAAGTTATCTCAACCAGGTGCCCCAGACGGTACCTCATAAAAGGACCTCCCTGGAAACTTGTGATGACTAATTCATATTTCCCGGGTACTAATTCATCCAGTAGGAGGGTGGACGGCTGGTAGGCAGGATCGGTCCGCGCCCTGATGCTCTCATCTCCAGGGATAAACTCAAGGAAGTTGAGGTGGGGAATGAAGGTTAAACTCCGATGGTCCCACGTCTGCATAGAGAGCAGCACGGCTTCGGTGCAACCATGAAACTCGAGGGGTTCGATACCCCAGAATTCCTTGATTCTTTCCCGGTAGACTGAGCTGTCAATGCCGAAGGTAATCAGCCCCTTCAGTTTCCACAGGTCCTTCGGCAGCAACTGGCGGTGCTCCAGGCGGCTCTTCACGAGTCCTCTTGCCAGTCGGACCGCAGCCTGGGGCCTTTTCAACCAGGAACTGATACTTGAATTACCGCCTTGTTGCTTAAAACGTTCGCCGATCGCCACGGCGACGCTGGACAGGGCGAAACCAAGATCTAGACCCCTCGAAAGAGCTGCTTCAAAGCCGAGAAGCATCCGGTCTTCAAAGGTCATCTTCTCTGCCTGTTCGATTGGAGGCAGGAAATCAAACATTTCACGAGGAAAAACGCGTGCCATGGTGCCGGTAGCATAGGGGGGCGGCGCCATGCCGTAAAGAACAGTGTCATGCATATTGAAGTTGATTTCGTTTCTGTTCTGGCAGGCAGAGAAAAAAGCGAGGGCAAACAGGAGTGGCTCGATTTCCTTGAGCTGCCGCTCAGTTACCGGAACCCAGCGGTAGGGGTATTCCCCGGATTTCCCTGAGGTGTACTGCCACACTGCCGGTTTCGCGGGTAGGGCGTCTTCTTTCTGGTTAAGGAGATAAGGGGCGTAGTCATCATAGATGGTGAGTGGCACCTGTTCCCTGAATTCCTCAACAGTGCGTGGGTCAGTGCCGTTCAGAATATAGCGGCCGAGTTCGCAATTCTTCATCAGTGCCAGCTGTTCCATGAGCAACCGGCGCTGAATGCTCATGCAGTCGTTTATAGTCAGATCGATAAACCCGCAGCACCAATCCCATACTTCCCGGGTTCGCCCCTGTTTAAGGAGGTCAGTTATTTCCATTCTTTTCCCTCACTTGCTATTTGATTTCAATACTGCTGGCCAGCGAATTCACGAAAGCCTTAATGCTCTGCCGGTTGGGTATCAACATCGGCGTGGTTTCCTGGTAGTGGGTATAGCCGCTGAACATCCGGGTAAAGAAAAACCTGTCCTGGATGATGACCAGCGCCACATCCAGTACAATGAAGAGAGGCGCTGCCGCCAGGAGGTAGCCCGACCTTGAGACGAGCACAAGTGAAAGGAGCGCGAGGCTGAACCAATGCACTCCAGGGTGACGAACAAGGGTATACAGGCCGGAAGTGACCAGCCGGTCACCAACTCCGGAAGCAACATAGGTCTTCTGGAAGGGAAGATTGATAAACAGCGAATGCACCAGGAGGAAAAGGGATGTGAGGAGTAAGAACCAGCCAGCCCACGTGGACCACCCCGGCAAGGGCAGCTCCTCTCCCTGCGTTGATAGCTTGACCAAGGCGTAAAGCAGTAGGCTGCTGCCGGATATCCAGGTGACTGGCTTGAGGACCGGCCATCTCTTCAATGAGATGACATCGAAAAGATGTATTACCAAAAAGCCGGTGGTGCCCAGAACAACGTAAATCATGGTATTAACCCTGATTCACTATCTCAGGTTATTCTGGCAATGAGAAGTGATTGTGTTCTAGAGCTTAGTTCTAGTGTGGTGTATCTAACACCTCGCTATCATACTCGAAACCATACCGATGTAAAGCCTGCCCAGCATCCGATGCTGGCTCGGTATCCAGACAGTAGCGGGGACTGGATTCCGGCTTTCGCCGGAATGGTACTGGATGCATGACGTTATTTGCGAATCACTACGCTGGTGCTTAGTTGCGTAATTAAGTGGTCTTATGCGCGCCGTTCGTGGTGAGCTAGCCTGTCCTGAGCCAAGCCGAAGGAAACCACCGGCGCGCCCTTCGACAGGCTCAGGGCGAACGGAATTATTTGTATACCTATTTCTGAAACTAAGCACTAGTGTCAGTCTTCGATGAAGCCGAGCATCTCGGTGACATTTTCAATGCTTCTCAGCAGTCTTAGACCCGCCTCTGTTGCACAGTAAGTTGCCTTCAGTTCGCCAGGATGCAAGCGATGGATAAATCCCTGATTGAGCAAGAAGGTGAGGTACCTCTGCGTCTGACTGTAGCTCATATTGCTGCTATACATGAGTTTCGTTTTCCCGGCGCCATTTTCCCCCGTTCGAAGGATATCGGCGATGATCTGGATGTTTGACCGTCGGTGGCTGAGCCTCATCTTCCCTCCTTTCCAAATTCTGATTGTGCTATTTTGATTCTAACCTGTCCCGTATAAGTTGACCAAAAGGCTCTACACATATAAACATATGTTATGGCAAAATTGATCCTTTTGATTCTGAAAAATTATCCTTTTGGCTATCGATCAGATGATTGTACTTAAAATCCAATGCTACGATAATTTTGGAAGTTGCACACTTGTACGAGAGGATGATTGTGGCTGTCCCCTTTAAGTAGTCCGAAATGAGGAGGATGAAGAAGGGGTCATCGTGATTGAAGGATGGAAAGCAGAGGTGATTACTCCTAGCTTATTCGGGCAAGTAACCGTATGGATGGCTTCTTGTCCCTTCTCCCTCGATGGAGAAGGTTATCCCGATATATCGGGATGAGCGCAGCGAACGGGATGAGGGTAAGATTTGTGTCCCCTCACCTCAATTCCTAAAGCAAGTTCAGGACAGGCTCTCGGCTCACAAGGGGAGAGGAAATACGCATAGTTAACATGCAATAAGTATTAGTTGTCTTGCCGTCCGCCCCCGTATCAAGTATGACCTGACGTATCGGGACGAACCTCTCGAAGAGGAGCCGGTCACCTTCCGTTTTGCCGGACCAGTCCCATCTTGAGCGCGTAAGCAACCGCCTGGCTACGATTGGCCAAGTGCAGCTTCTCCATGATATTGTGCATGTGGGACTTCACGGTATTCTCCGAGATATACAGAGATTCCGCGATTTCTTTATTGCTCTTACCGTCCGCTACCAACTGCAAGACCTCTGATTCTCTCTGACTGAGGCCGGTGTCCGGTGAACCGGCTTCTTCCTGTGCGCCAGGCGATCTTTTTACCTCGCCGAGCAAAGCGGTGGCAATCAGCGGCGAGATGATGACTCCGCCCTGGGCGATGTGGTGAACAGCGAAAATCAGGTCATCCGGATCAACCTTCTTGAGGAGATAACCGGAGGCGCCAAACTTCAGGGCGGCAATCAAATCAGACTCCATTTCCGAGACGGTCAACACTAGAATCTTGATTTGCGGCATCTTTGCCTGCAACGCCTGGATAGCTTGCAGACCACTTAGACAGGGCATATGAAGGTCCATCACGATCACATCAGGGGCGAGGTTCTTAGCCTTTTCGATAGCTTCAAAACCGTCAGCGGCTTCCCCTATCACGCAGAGGCTATCGCTGTCTGCCAGGATAGCGGTAACACCGCGGCGGAACAGCGCGTGGTCGTCAACCACAAGCACCCTGATTCGTTCCATCTTATAATCTTACCTTCGATATGTTTCTATTAAGCTATGTTATTATAGCCGATATGTCAAGAACCCCAGTTCTTGCGGAAAATGGCGCGAAGCCCATAATGACGCCTTTCAGGTGAGCCTTTTCTCCGGGGTCCAGCAGCCGGTGCTTGTTATCCAGAAATCAGCCCAGATACCAACGGTAGATGGAGTTTCCCCACAGCACAGCTGCCATGGCCGAAATTGCCAGGAACGGGGCGAATGGAATGGGGTCGCTGCGTTTCTTGATCCTGAGCACAAGCAGTAGGCCCGCAACCAGCCCGCCGCTGATGACGGCAAGCAGTAACGCTACCAGGACAGAAGGATAGCCGGCAGCCAGACCAACCAGCGCTCCAAGCTTGACATCGCCCATGCCCATGCCCCGGCGGTAGATGATGTATGGAAGCGCCATGCCAGCCAAGCCGATTGCTCCACCGGTGAGGGAGCTTGCCAGTGTTGCGGGAATCCACGCTACTGGCATATGAAGTTCCTCGACCCCGGGCCAGAAAAAGGAGAAGAGGAGGGCAAGCGCCATGCCGGGAAAAACAACTTTGTCCAGGACCAGCATATGTTCCAGGTCAACGATGGTGATAATAAGGAAGAGCGCAGCATAAACCAGAGCGATAGCCAGTTCCAGTCCCGGCCCGAATTTCCAGTAGAGCAAGGCAAAGGCGAGACCTGTTACCGCTTCAACTATGGGCACCCGTGTCGGTATGGGCGCGCTGCAATAGCGGCAACGACCCCGCAGCCGCAAATAGCTGACCAGTGGGATCAGGTCGAGTGGCCCCAGGGAGCGGCCGCAAGCATCGCAGTGAGAACGCGGGCCGATGATGGATTGTCCTCTCGGCAAACGGTCAATGCACACGTTCAGAAAACTGCCCACCAGCAAACCAAGCATGGCAAAGACCACTATCAAAAAATCAATTCCTCATACTGTCTAAAAGGGGCATTCCATTCGATGCTAATAATATACCAGGGGCGGACATGAAGCAACAGTGGTGGCAGTTTTTGGCAGCCTCCTCCATGATCATGGCCGTCCAGAAAGTAGTTACGAGTCATTCAGAGCCTGCCCGTACTTCAAGGGGGAACTCTTCAGGGTAAACTGCAGAGCAATCTTTAC
The DNA here is from genome assembly GCA_016190825.1 of Chloroflexota bacterium. Taxonomy (GTDB): domain Bacteria; phylum Chloroflexota; class Dehalococcoidia; order Dehalococcoidales; family UBA2162; genus JACPPV01. The sequence continues at coordinate 13,529 of JACPPV010000015.1, read as the reverse complement.
CTTGATGTTATTCCCGCGCGGGCGGGAATCTACAGCTTCCCCACCCGAATTGCTTTGCCTCCCGACTTTGTCGGGATGGTCTCGCAACGAGAGGCTAGAGTCCCTCAGGAATCAGCAGATTATGTCCGCTCTTCTTGCGCAGTCATGAAGAAGTCAGTATAATGACAGTGGTACTAAATTGATTTTTTCAGGGGGTAGTGAATTCAATGTGGCTTCAGGCTAGAATGTTCTTGCTGGTTGCCCTTCTTTTCGGCATCCTTTATGGCGTTATTGTCATTGTTGGCCAGATGATGGGGATCGGCAGCGCCATCACTTATCTTGTTTTGGCTTTTGGTTTCCTGGGTCTGCAGTATCTCATCGGCCCGGCGCTGGTTGCTATGACGATGCGGGTGAAGTGGGTCTCGGAGAAAGAGGAGCCCGACCTGCATCGGATGGTGGCGGAGCTCGCTGAGAGAGCTCGTTTGCCCAAGCCGAAGATCGGCATTTCACAGCTTTCAATACCCAATGCTTTTGCCTTTGGTCGGTCGCAGAGAGATGGGCGGGTATGTGTCACCCGGGGTATTCTAAACATCTTGAGCCGCGATGAGCTTAAAGCGGTCCTGGGACATGAGCTTGCCCACATTAAGAACCGTGATATGGCTATCATCACGCTTCTTTCGGCAATTCCGATGATACTTTACTGGCTCGCTTTCAGCCTGATGTGGGGCGGGATGCTTGGCGGCGGGCGGCGGCAGCAGGGCGGCAACTATGCAGCGCTAATCGGTATTGGTGCCTTTCTTATGTATTTCATTACCAATCTTCTGGTGCTCTATGGCTCCAGGATACGGGAGTATTACGCTGATATGGGCAGTGTAAAGTTTGGTAATATGCCGCATCATCTGGCAACCGCCCTTTATAAGCTGGTTTATGGCAATGCGCGCGTTCGAGACCAGGGCGAGTTGAAAAGGGTGGAGGGGGCACGTGCCTTCTTCGTAAATGACCCGCTGAGGGCATACTATGAGGTTAGAGAGCTTAGCCAGGTTGACCGTAATCAGGACGGTAGAATTAGCCATGAAGATCTACTGGAGCTCCGCACGCGCAATGTTCGCGTGGGTACGGCGGAAAAGATGATGGAGCTTTTTACAACGCATCCAAACATGCTAAAGCGGATAAAGCACCTATCCACGCTTAGCGTCGGATAGAAATCTTCTCCAGAGCCCCGCCACCTGATCCCTTAACTCGTCAAGGCCGCTATCGTTGTTGATTATAACGTTGGCGTGCTTCAGGCGCTCTTCACTGGATAGTTGGGAACGCATGCGAGCGAGGATGTCTGTATGTTTCAGTCCGCGCTCTTTTTCCAGTCGCTCCAGGATGCGGGATTCTGAGGCGGTCACTACCCAGACCTCGTCAACCATCGCGTCCCATCCGGCCTCGATGAGTAAAGGGGCTTCGATCACCACTACCGCCGCGCCCTGACGCCGGTATTCCTCAAGCCTGGCGATGGCTGTGTCCCGCAGCCGGGGGTGCATAATGCGGTTGAGCCAGGCTAAAAGTTCGGGGTCATTAAAGACAACTTTCGCCAGCGCCGCACGGTCGATTTCGCTTCCCGACGAAACAATCTCCTGACCGAAGGCGGCCACCACCTCGCGCCAGGTCTCACTACCCGGACTTAGAGCTGCGTGCGCCAGCGAATCGGCGTCAATAACAACCGCGCCGAGTTCCTTGAGAAGCCGGGCTACCGTGGTTTTTCCGCTGCCGATCCCGCCGGTAAGGCCGATAATCTTTGTCACTTAGATTTCCCTCGCCAGCACGAGGCCCCAGACTGATTTGGCGCCGGCGTTTTTCATCGCTGAGGCGGCAGCATCCAGCGTGGCTCCCGAAGTGGACACGTCGTCTATCAGCAGCACCTGCTTACCGTCCAGCCTGCGGTTGACACATTCAAAAGCGCCGGCTACATTCCTTTGCCTTTCAACAACATTCAAAGTCCTTGCCTGGGGAGAAGCATACTTCTGCCTGACCAGGCAGTCGTCAATCACGGGCAGACCGGTCAGCTTAGCGAGTTCTTTCGCCAGGAGGGAAGCCTGGTTATAGCCTCGCTCTCGCAGCCGTTTTCGGTGGATGGGCACAGGCACCAGGGCTTCAGCGGGGATGTTCTCGGCAACCAGGTAATCGCCGAGCAGTGCCGCAAGCGGCGCAGCCAGCGCCCTGATGTTGCGGTACTTGAGCTGATGGACAGCTTCACGGATGACGCCTTCAAAACGGAGGGGAGAGCGGATACCATCAATCGCCGCTTGCCAGCTAACACAAGTGGAACAGAGAATGCCGCCCGGTTGTGGTCGGCCGCATTTGGGGCAGACAGGACCTTTTAGCCATGGCAGCGATTCTTGACAGGTCTGGCAGATAAAATCGCCCGTCCGTCCGCATCCCACGCACCGTCTCGGAAATAGAAAATCGAGCGCCAGTTCTGCCAGCTTGGCGTCAAATCTCATAAGCGCTCCGGGGGTTAGTTTTCTCTTGGGGAAAAGCTTGATTCAACTGATGTCGCAGGCCTCAGTCTATTCTTCCTTATCAGAGGATGGGATGATGATAGTAAATGACATCTCCTGCTCCGCAGAAGCCGTATAATGAAGCTCTGTCTTCAGTCTGAACCCGGTTCTAATTCGGAAAGGTGGAAATCCTTCGACTTTGCTCAGTGCAAGCCTTACCGTGTCCGGTTGCTGGAATGCAGCGTCCCGCTCATAATCGGTTCGTCTACATAGACATCGCCATTCCTGATCTTCAGGTTAAAACCACACTCAGGATTGGTGCAAACCCATGCCTTGTAATGAATGTTGGCGCCCTGGCTGCCGAAATCAGACAAAGGCACCAGGTCGCCTGATTTGCATTTTTGACATTTCGGGAAACCATTTTGTTCCACGGAATCCCACCTCCCAGCCTTACAAAATTGCCTTCAGTATACAGGAAGAGTCATGCATTGACAAGGGGTGTTGTTGTCCGAGTCTCCCGCGAAACTGTCGAATACGCACAAAGAGGACATTATCAAAAAAGGAGTCGTCCGGGTTTTTATACATAAAGTCGATGGAGCAAAGACTAATTAGTTCCGGAACTGGCGAGCCTGGAAGGATTCGAATCCAGGCCGCCGGTTCCAACGTATGTATTTGCAACGGCGCCGGGCACAAAATGCAATAACTATTTGCCAGGACTATCCTTCACATCGTTTTTAACTCCACCCGGTGCCGGAGACTGGTGCGCCGGTGCTGACTCAGCCTTACCGGGCTTGTCCTTCACATCCGTCCTGACCCCGCCTGATGCCGGAGACTGGTGCCCCGGCGCTGACTCAGCCCTGCCAGGATTATCTTTCACGTCTGCCTTGGCCCCGCCCGACGCCGGAGACTGGTGCCCCGGCGCTGACTCAGCCCTGCCAGGATTATCTTTCACATCTGTCCTGACCCCGCCCGGTGCCGGGGACTGGTGCCCCGGTGCTGACTCAGCCCTGCCAGGATTATCTTTCACGTCTGCCTTGGCCCCGCCCGGTGCCGGGGACTGGTGCCCCGGCGCTGACTCGGCCCTGTCAGGGCTACCTGTCTCTCCTGATTGGACGGGGGAACTGCCCCTGGTGCCGGAGAAGGAAAAGGCTGCCTTAACTTTCTCAGCAGCCACCTTCACCGGATAGAGGGTCTGCCCCGGCGTGGCATTCTTTGCAGCCACATCCGCCAGAGCAAGTCCGCCGGTAAGTGTGAAAAGCGCCATCACAGCAGCGATCGCTACAGGTGCTAGCCAACGGCCCGCCGGCTTAAGTATGCCGGCTATTCCCGTCTTTCCGGAACCATACTTGAGCTCACAGGCTTCTTCCAGGCGGGACTGGATTCGAGCGGTAAACTCGGGGCGCGGTTCAATTGTTTCAGTATACCGTGTCAGAACGCCGTCCGTCTTCAGCAAAAGACGTATCTCATCAGCTTCTTCTTCAGGGATATCCTTGAGGCAACTTTCCACTTCCTCATTCCGAAGAAGGCGCTCCAGAAGATCGGTCAGACGGTCATTTTTCTTGCCCATTTCCAATCAGTCTCCTCAGTTTGGCTAACGCCTCAAACTGAAGTTTTTTTACACTCCCCACTGTTTTTCCCGTGGCTCTGGCTGTTTCGGCGACAGACATCCCGGCCCCGTAGCGCAGCGCGATAATTTCTTTCTGCCGGGGAGGCAACATCCCCACAGCGTGCTTTATCTCCAGAAGTTCCATCTTTTTTTCTGCAGCACCGGCAGGATCGTCAGCACCATCGCTGACGGTCGACTCGGGGAAAAGAATGAACTCTTTCTTTGATTTGCGATAATGGTCAACAATCAGATTATGGGCTATACGGAACAGCCAGCTGCCAAAAGGTGCTCCCTTATGACGGTAGGAACTGATACCGTCCAGGGCTTTAAGGAACACTTCCTGAGTGAGGTCTTCAGCCTGCTCAACCTGTCCAAGCCGCAGATAAGTATAGCGGTATATCTTCTTAAAATACTCCTGATAAAGCAAGGCAAAGGCCTCTCTGTCTCCATTTTGCGCTCTGGAGACCAGGCCCTCTATACGTATAGCTGCCTCTAGACTTTGGATCACTGTTGGTCACCCCAAGTTTGATGGCGCCAAAATTGTGTTCATATGTATACTCCGCCTCCCAACGAAAGAGAAGGCGCTATTATTTTATTATAACGAAGAAGCCGGGAAAAGGTTGAACGTGCCTCCCTGCCGCATGCAGCCAACGTGACCAGAAAAAATAGCAGCAATCCCCCAATTAGCCTGTTCATCTCAAATCCCCACTCCTCACTTGAGCGGAACCCTGAATTCCCAGGGGCCTGACCAGTCCCCCAACTTGGTTATCCTGAAAGTGAGTTCTCTGGCATTCTTCGGCACCGGGTCGAGGTTCTCCCAGACAAAAAGCAGACCATCTGCCTGAGGACGGAGCCCGGACGGTCCCGCCTTCCGGAATGCCGCGCCGTCAACGCTGTACTCGGCTTCAGCAGTGATCATGAATTGCGGTGGTGGCAGAGGCTGTCCGGCAGGAAAACTGTAACCGGGTGGGATATTGAAGGCGGTGGCAGTAAGACCCCTATCCGTCATCTCTACACGTTGAAGTGTGATGATGATCCAATCTGCGGTTACCGATCTGTTCACTTCGATCGTCTTCTCTATCGCACCGGCAAGGGGCAGGATCAGTACGGGAATCCGCATGCCGGAAAATGGCAACATTGGGGAAAACGGGAGCACACCGAAAACCGGCGCAAATTCAGCGTCCCCGGCGTGAAAAGCGCCCAACTGCACAAAATAGTGGCCATAGGTAACCGGTTGACCGCTGTTGTCCCGCTGGTCCCAGGCCACGAAGAAACTTGCCGATTCGCCCGGGTTCAGGGTTGTGTCCCCCAGGGCGGGGAGAAAAGACCGGGCCGGCTGAGCAGCCTGAGGCGGTATGATATCTACGGCCGGCGGTGAACGGCCTCAGGAATCGCATCCCCTTCCCCTGCCGGACATATTTCCGTCCCTGTCGCTTCTCCTTGAGGTACTCATCGATCGGAGTATCGCCTATCTGCGGGTAAAGTATACGCTGGGGATGTGACCAGTCCTCATCCGAAGCTTCTACTCCTTTCTTGGCAAGGCGGTAAAGCCGGCGCGGGTGGGAATCGGGATGGTCGCCGGTTTCCTCCTACATGGCGGAGCGCACCTCTTCTCCAGTCGGCTCCACCCATTCCAGTTGCTTGAGCCAGTGAAAGTACCTCTGGAAGCTGTAATAGCGAGCCTTGACCAGCTTGTAGGGCAACCGTTTCAGATACCGATCGACCCGCTCGGCGTATTCCTCAGGTGAGTAGATAGACTTACCAGCATCGATTCTCTGCTTGTTCTCACGGTCGACCGCCTCTTCAGCGTAGGCGGTGTGCAGCGCCAGCTTGTAGTGGTAGAAGATGTCCTGGGTGGCCGCGCCTTTTTTTGGGTCGATATTGGGACTGCCGAACGGTCCCAACCCTAGGAGGAAGTCCCTGATGAACACGCCGCAGCCGAACGGCCTCAAAAATCCTCCCCTATTTGGTCTCAACTCCAATGCCATAATGCTTAAACCGGAATCCTTTTGCTTATTTCTTCCAGGGCATCAATTATCACGGTTGAAACCCGGCGTATGGCGCCGAGGTTGTTTTCCAGCACCTTCTTGTCCCGTGCCCACAACAAAGGCGGCGCTCTCCGCGATTGTTTCGGCGTCTGCCCTTGGTATCCGAAAGACGCCTTTCGAGTAGTAGTGGGCGACCTCGTGGAGAAAGGTCTTGAGCTGCTGAGCCTTCGCCTCTTCGGGCCGAACCCAGATGCCGGCCTGACTGTAATAACCCTTTATTCCAGGGTCCATGTGGGGTTTCGGTTCAAAGTCCACACTGATGCCCCGCTGTCTCATATGAGCAAGTAAGTCGGCAAACAGCCCTTCATTGGCCTCACCGGTAAGCACCGGCACATCAAACTCGGGCAAAGGCTTGCCCTCGGTCTGGCTGACGTCAAAGACGTGGCGTAGATGACCTTGATATACCCAGGCTTTTACTTGACCTGGCTGAGTTCCTCAAGGCGGCTCCAGCCATCAATTCACAGGGAGGTGCGCCATGAAACTGTGAATTCGGAAGTAAGGAGCTAAACTATCACGAGGAGGTCGTTTATGCAAGAGGACTACGTAATCCAGCCAAACGAAGACGAGACAGAAATCCAGGATGAGCCAGCGGCGCCGGAGAGCATTACCGATGCCATCGACGAGAAGACCGAAATCAACCGTCTGCTTGACGAAGGCTACATCGCCAAGCAGATCATCGACCTCGGCTTCAAACGCCGTACGGTCTACTACTACGCCAAGAAGAGGGTAAAACCGGAGGGCACCCCGGTGTCACCCAATGGCCAAACGCCTCAGTCGACATTGCTACCAGCCAAGCTGGACGGTAAACAGGTCATAAAACGTCCCGCTGGATACCCCCCAGCAAGCTGGGGGGTAAGTCACAGCCGAAACGATATCGTCGCCAGTTCTTGCGTAATATTTCCTCTGCGGCATCTGCAGTTCTGAGTTCGATGGGCTGAAGCGACAGAAATTCCTTAAGGGTGGCATGGACATGGTTAGCCATCGTAAAGTACGGCCGTGGCTTACCATACTTGTCACCAAGTTTGTCGAGATGAAGAAACTTATAACGCTGACGGCATTGTTTGAAGACCGCGAGACTGCTTGGAGAAAGATGAAAAGATTTAAGGCTCGGTTTCAACCGCTGCTCCTTTGCATCCGTTAAGCAGAATGGCAGAGACGGGTAACTACGTCAATTTGTTGCCCACATTATCAAATGTTCTGCATATTGTCAGCCGCCCATTAGGTCACAATCAGTTTATGTAACCAACCGAACCTTGCGCCATACAAAACAAACTGCCTACTGGCTCGCCCACACGGCTTGTCTAAGCCCGGTAAACATCCCCTCTCGGCATCACCCTGAAGATGATGACCATCTTTACCTCGTCATCAATTTTGTAGAGGACTCGATAGTCCCCCACACGAACCCTGTAGCCTTCTCTTGCGGTTAACTTTCTGGCACCGGGCGGCCGGGGATTTTCCGCCAAACGAGCAATTGTTTTATTAACCCTCTCTTGAGTTTGTGCTGGGAGCCGGCGAAGCTGCCGGTGGGCGGTATGGCTAATTTCCAGTCGATACACCGCTCTTCAGTTCTTTCGACTTCGTCAGATGCTCCTCAAAGGGCATTGTCGGCTCCTGTGCCAGTTCAGCCTGGAGTAACTCGGCAGCATCAGAGAGGTCTTCCAGACGTTCTACCATGTCGTTATACTGGTTGACCCCGACGAGAACCGCCTTTACCCGGCTGCCGGAAACGATAAGGTATGGCTCCCCGCCGCCGGAGACTTCATCCACAAGCTGGGTGAGCTTTGGCCTGGCTTCGGCCATTCCGATTGATTTTATCCTTCCCATGCTAATCTCCTTAATGTTCATCTTAACATTAGGATTAACCTATGTCAAGGATGACGACGAAGCCAATGATTCACGATACTTATGACTTGACAAGTGCTCTCTCACATCTTGGCGATAGGGTGCTTAATCTTCCTTAAGAGAGTGACCAACACAGGAGTACCAAACCATATCACGTTGAGTATGACGGCTACTGCCAAGGGATATTGCAGGGATTCTAGACTGTTTACCTTTGCAGCGAAAATAACCGTAGGTATGACTGTGAGGATTACTGCCATGGCACGATGGTCGTTCTTGAACTCTACTACGAGGTCAGCGAAAGTGCGCCCGATTGTTGGTGGAGAGAATCGACTACCCTGTGAGAATGGTGTCTCGCTTTCGCCGCTATCCCTAGGGAATTCAGTCGGTGTCTCTATTTGTGCATCCGAAGATGGTTTTCCAACAAGCGGTGTTGGGAGATTGGTTGGCGAATGGCTGTCAGCGGAATCGTCAATCTCATCTATCGTTGTAGTGATGTGTCTTCTGATTGGCATTTACAGCCCCAAAGAGTTGGCAATTGTCTCTATCTTTAACCAGGACAACTCCACGGCATCATGCAAGAGCTTGGTAATTGTGGAGTGGTCAAGGTCTTTAGTTTTGTAATAGTCAATATCCAAGAAGAGACCGCACTTCTTAAAATAATCTGATTCAAAACTCATGTATTTTGGCGCCTCATTTTCGTGGAGAGGCCCCCCGCTCATCCGCACCTGGAATTGGTCTTGATAAAATTCGATTACGAACCGCAAATCAGTCTCTTTATCATTCACAAAAGATTGGACTTTGTCGGTGAAAAGAGTCCTAAAAGTAAGTTTGTTTATCTCATCGAACGACATATCCGTTGGAACAAAAACGAGCGTTCTACACCCAAACCGTATAGCTTTTGGTATTTTGTAGTGTTCGTTCTTCAGCAACACTTTCCAAAATGATGAGGCCTTGTCCACAAAATAGTTGCGTGTCGCAGCATTATAGACCATGTAACCAGCACTCTTGTAGCTTGCATGGGCTCCATCCTGCTTTACTCTATCGGGCATGTCACGGAAGGTAACGATGTTGGGGTCGATTTTCCAGTGTGGGAAATGGCCAGCATTACGAATATAATCAGCAACGTAACCCCGCACGTCAAGGAAACTGCCCGAAGGCTCATGCCTGACTTCAAGAACGTGTTGGGCTAACATAACTTTGTCTCTGGACATTTTCGCTTTATGTTGTTCCGTCATAGTTACCCCCTCTCGTAGCTGGCTGGGGATCCAGGATTCGAACCTGGCCATGCAGATCCAGAGTCTGCTGTCCTACCGCTAGACGAATCCCCAGTGCAGGAAAATTATAGCATCTGGCCAACCTGCAGACAATCCCGATGAATCGGGACCGGTTGACACTTCCCTCCTGACGGGCTATGCTGTATTCATCCTGTTCGCGATAAAGCTGTTCATGTCCACTCTAGCCGCTTTGCAGGAGGCCCTGGGCGTCTCATTCAGCGACCGGTCATTGCTTGAGCAGTCGCTGATTCACAGCTCGTACGTGAATGAAAATCCAGGGCTCGCCCGATTCTCTAATGAGAGACTTGAGTTTCTGGGCGATGCCGTGCTGGGTTTGATTGCGGCGGAGACGCTGTACCGGAGGTCTCCGGCGCTAACCGAGGGACAGATGACGCGTTTGCGGGCGGTTCTCGTGCGCCGTGAAACGCTGGCGCGTTTTGCCCAGGCTATCAGACTGGGCAATTACCTTTATCTTGGAAAGGGTGAGGAAGCAGGCGGCGGCCGGCAGCGGCAGGCTAATCTGGCAGGGGCATTTGAGGCGCTTACTGCTGCCGTCTATCTCGACCGTGGATTAGATGTGGTGCGGGACTTTATTTTCAAGTTTCTTAAGCCTGAATTAGAGCGGGCGGTCAGCCCGGCGGTTGCTGCCGATTACAAATCTGCCCTGCAAGAACTTATCCAGGCTAGTGAGCAGCAGACGCCATCGTACCATGTAAAAGAAGTCACCGGACCGGAGCATGACCGCGTATTCACCGTAGAGGTTAGCGTGGGTGGGCGCATGCTTGGAAGCGGCTCTGGAAAAAGCAAGAAAACCGCTGAGGAAGAGGCGGCCCGGTCTGCCCTGGCAGGGCTGTCGGAGCAGCAAGGGGGTAAACCTGAATAGCGGCGCTACCGGCGGCTCATCACGCTTGGTGCAGTGCTGCTCTTGGAGTAAAGGGGTTGCCATCTTAGCCCACATTTGCTAAATTAGAGGGAACTCGTGGGGCCGTAGTTCACTTGGGAGAACGCCTCAATGGCATTGAGGAGGTAAGGGGTTCGAATCCCCTCGGCTCCACCATCGTGGATAAAAGGTAAAACTCTGCTCTTCGAGAAGACGTTTCCCTTGGTATTTTGATGGTCGGTTCAAGTCCTGTAGCGTGGGCGCTATTTGACGATAGGCAGAACTCGGACGTTCGAATTATCGTTCAGCTTGAAGCTGACAAGAGCTACTTTGGGCCAGGCCAACCTGGGGAAAGGCCGAGAACAGCGCCAAGTGCCTGCCCTCTATACCACTTTATAAAGTCACCATCAACGAGAGAATGGGGTAGACGCCGCAGGGATACTGGCACAGGATAGGACGCCCAAGGATTCTCATACATGCAGAAAGTTGCCGATGTCAAATTAGCGTGTTGCAGTTCATTAAAAAGAAGTACGGCACTCACCCCAGTATTCTTCTTTGTATGCCAAACATGGTCCCTATTAATACCTTGAGGCGATCTTACCCGTGAAATGTTTGGATCTTCAGTGGATGCTTCATAACCAAAAAGGGCTAGTAATACATCTATTCTCTCAGCTCCAGCAAGGTCAAGGGCATTAACGGCGACTACGAAAGGATCTCCCAGTCCTCGATACTTATGAGCTTTTGCGCGGACAGCCTCTACAATTGGCTTCACTGAATCGACGAAGTCTACGCGCATTGGGCCAATTCCAATTGGGCGGTGCGGTTTGGTTCCGCGTTTATCTGGGCTTCTCGGTAAAGCTTCGATAATGAGAGTCCAGCCGCCATGCTCAAATCGGTACTCAGGTAAGTGTAAGCCGGTGGTCAAATCTGTTCGGATTCTTTCATAGTCCAAGCTGTAAACCCAATCTTGAATCTGTTGTATTTTGTTCTTAGGAGGAATGTTCTTAAGTACCCCTCGGGTCCTTATGCAAAGTGAGAAATCGGAGCAGTCCAGCTTATTAAGCGCTTCGAAAACAACTTTCTCGGATGGGCTATCGCGGAAGGTCTTTGGCTGTGCAATAGTAGCATCTAAGAAAAACTGCTCACCCGAAGAGGTGCGAGCAAGAAAATCGGGTGTGCCTGATGGCGTTGGATGATTTAGCTTGATTTGATAACCCAACTCTGTCAAGAGCTTGAAGAGGACTAGCTCAAAGAAAGCACCTTGGTGATTAGAATCCCTTTGGCTTCTGAATCTGCTCGACAAATCCCTTTTGTTGGTTTCTGGGTATACGCAAAACCAGTCTTCAAGGGTTGCGCGAATTACCGCGGCATTATTCCAAGACAAACGATTCAAGGCATCAAACAACGGCTCTTCGTACTTTGCAGGTGCCGCGTTAGTACGTTCAAATTCATCAAATAATTTGAAATTCTCGTTCATGTACTAGGATGTTAGAGTAACTAGAGGAGCGGCGCAAGGGAACAGTTCTCTCTACTGTAAAGTAGGTTGGACGTGGCGGAGCTGTGAGGTATCAATAGGTAGTACTGGCAAGGACTTCGAGCTAACGTTCCTGGCCATCTGAGTCCTAAACTAACAAGCTTCCACGGAGTCTCAAGCTTTACTTAATGGACCGTCGCCACTAAGCTCACCGAAGAAAGCGTCTGCTCTATCTTTAAGCAGCCGCCGTGGAAACGGTAAGCCTTTATCATCAGCACGCTTACGCAGGTACTGGCTGACAGACAAGTCGTCTTGGGCTGGGTCAGAAAGCTTGTCTCGGAGGACAACGGCTGGATGTTCAACCTTAGCCCATGTTAACAGCCATTCCAGGTCGCTGACCGACATCAGTTGAAAGCGTACTATCTTACCCCCAGCCTTATTCAGTTCCTTCCGAATCAGGTCAGCCGTAAGTGCCATCGGATGCCACTCTTCTAGGGTAACGACCATTGGCACTATCTCGCTCACTTGAGATGATGGTAAACCTGCTGAACCATCGAGAATGTCTGCGATTTTCGCGGGTAATCGTTCCACGGTATGGATAAGTCCTGTGCGTATGCGGTTCATCACCTCATCCCTTTCTGTTGTAGTCCGGATTATTTTCGGCAAGCGTGACGACCGGAACTCCATGGCAATTCCAACCTCTCGTCCCAAAGCCGTCCAGTCCGGCCATGTATGACGGGGCTTCCGTAGGCAGGTTCGGGGCAAACAATCGAAGAGTCCAAAGCTTTGCTCAGGATAATTCCGCCGTATTCTTCAAAGGCGTGACCAAACCAGTCGGGAAAAGGATTGTGTTTGGGATCAGCAAAAGCATCAAGCAGGTCATAATAGATACCTTTGGTTATTCGATGGACCAGCAATCTAAGTACGGGCACGCAGAAGCGGCCATCAGGTAGTATGGCAACGGGACGACTAACGAGTGGGTTAAAGACCCACTTTCCTGCTCCGGGAGAGTCTTTCTCTTCTTTTAGGCACAAATCTCTAAACGTCGAAAAGTTAGCAGCCGCGGTTTGAAGGAAGGCATCTATCTTCTCTTTCGTTAAGAGTGGTTTGAGCTTTTCTGCCGTGGTTCCTTCGAGAAAACCCCGCGTAAATGAGGTATAGGCAAGCGCTGCAGAGTAGAATGCCACTCTAATCTTCATGAATTCTTCAATACTCAGTCCTGTCTGGCTGCGGAACGTGCTCTGTATGTCCAACGACGGGGCCCGCGGACTCGTTTCGGTCAAGATTGTTAGATATCGAGGGATGAGGTCATCCAACTGCTCCTGGTAGGGAAATTGCTCGTAGGCGACACGAACCAAAGTCATAAAACGTCCCGCTGGATACCCCCCAGCTTGCTGGGGGGAGGAAAGCGGGTTCGCCGTTAGGCGAAGCAAAGATGCTTGCCCGGCTAGCTGAGTAGGTGGTATAAAGGCGGTGTGGGAATACGCAGGACAAAACACGTCGTTTATGACCTGAAATATCACCTGGTATGGGTACCGAAGTATCGAGCGCATATTTTGGATGAGGAGGTTGGGCAGTATGTTAAGGAGGTATTTCGGCAAATTGCGGAGGAGTATAATTTTCGAATAGACACGATGGAGGTAATGGAAGACCACGTGCACGTGTTCATTGAAGCCCCGCCATTGTATGCTCCAGCCCGAGTAGTGCAGATAATGAAGAGTATATCGGCCCGTGAGGTATTCAAGAAGTTTCCGAATATGCGCAAGGCGATGTGGTCTGGGATGATATGGGAGGACGGCTACTTTGTGAGGAGTGTAGGAGACAAAGTAACGGCGGATGTAATCAGAAAGTATATTCAATATCAAAAACAAGAAGAAACCTCCTCTCAACTACCGATGTTCGAATAGCCGTAACGTTCCAGATGCCCCCCAGCTTGCTGG
>JACPPV010000014.1 GCA_016190825.1 Chloroflexota bacterium | reverse complement strand
TGATGAGGCACGAAAGGTTATTGAACAGGGCAAACGTTTATCTACCGGCTTCATCTTACGACAAGCTTGTACGCTGCCAGCCCTGGCACCGGCAGAGAATCTAATGGCGATAACCCGAGCCCTCAACGACTTTGGCTGGTATGATTAGGCAAAATCAACTAAAGAAATAATTAAGGAGGGTATTGAAATGGTTAGCACGAAGGTAAGAACACGAAAAGCGACGATGACCAACAAGGAGAGGATAGAAGCGTTATTCAGGCGGGAAAAGCCGGATAGGGTGCCTCATTGGCCCTTTATCCAACAGAATTTTGCTGTTCTTTATGTCGGTGGTACCCCGCTGGACAAGTTCAACAAACCACGGCAATGGGTCTATGACGCCGAAAAGAAGACCTGTCAAGATTTGGATTGGGTCTTTGCTCCCGGTTTATCCGTGCTGGATCGCACAAATAGGGGTGCTAGTGCGAGTGCCTTCGGTGGCGAAAGAAAGCTGCCCACCAGCCGCTTTTCGCAGGACTCCTATGTTACCAAGTTTCCGGCCGAAACCCCGGAACAGGTTATGGCGGTGAAAGTACCGGATGTTGAAGCCTGTATCACTCCTGAGATGAAGAAGTTTTCCAGGATGGTATACGAGGACCGGGATAATAACAAAGCGTTCGTCACGGCTGGCAGTCTGGGTGTGATGAATACAGCTGCCGGCATCGCCGGGTATGACAACCTCTGCAAATGGATGATCAAATACCCGGAAGTGGCCCACCGGCTATGCCGCCTGGCGGCGGACTACTGCCTCGCCCAAGCCCAGTATGTGAAGAACGCCTTTGGTACAGAGAGGATAGTGATTACCGGGGCGAATGCGGGCGGGTCTAATCAGCTAATCGGCCCGAAACACTTTGAGCAGTTTGCCCTGCCATATCTCAAAGAGGTCCATCAGAAAGTCGTAGATATGGGCTTCAAGCATCTGTGTCAACATCCTTGTGGTGATCATAATCTGAATCTGCCGTTTTGGGCGCAGGTCCCGATGGGGGACCCGGGTATCGTTTATGTAGCTAATGAGATCGATCTGGAAAAAGCGGCCAGGTTTTTCCCAAAAGACATCATCCGGGGTAACCTGGAATCGACAATTGTTCAATGCGGGACTCCCGGTGAGGTTTATGAGGCGGCGCGGAAGGTCATTGAACAGGGCAAGCGTTTGCCGGGTGGATTTATTTTTGCACAGGCCTGCGGGATACCGCCGAGAGCGCCAGTGGAGAACGTACACGCTATGACGCGGGCTCTCAATGACTTCGGCTGGTATGATTAAACAAAATTAAGTAAGAAATTGAACTAAATATGCTTTAGCTAATTGCAAAGAAGACAATCAGATAGCATTCCCTCTCCGGATTGGCTTCCCGGGAAAGCCTGTTACTTAATGGCAAGCTGGCAACCTACCGGAAGAAAAATAAAAGGAGGAAAAAATGGGAAGAAAAGCATTCTGGTTAGTGGCAAGTCTTCTTGTGGTCGCGGTGCTCTTGCTGGTCTCCTGTGCTCCGAAAGCGGAGCCAGCGCCAACACCTGTTGAACCCATACCAGCTACACCGACGCCTGCTACGCCGACACCGGCTGTCCCAACACCTGCTGCACCGACACCGGGCACACCAAAGGCCGGTATACTGGAGCTCAAGGTAACACCACCGCCCCTTGAAACACCCAAATATGGGGGCACTATTACCTACAACTTATACTCTGGTCGGGGACCAGATGGGGGTCTTGACCCCGGTGTTGCTAATACCGGTAGCTGGGGGACCAACATGGTCTTTGAGCAGTATTGGACGTTGGACCGGACGAGGGGCGTCTTAGGCACCGGTGAATTTGATTACAGCTCCGGCTATTTCCCTTACCCTGCCTTCGGACCCAAGCTGGTCGAAAGCTGGGAGGTACCGAAACCCGGCGTCTGGAACATGAACCTCCGCAGAGGGGTCCGCTTCGGCCTTGACCCCACCAGCGAAGCCAGCCGGCTGGTGAACGGTCGGGAATGGGATATTGAAGACGCTATCCTGAATTTTAAGCAGCGGACGCAGCCCGGCTCCTGGACCTCGTTCAATCAACCGCGGACCTTGACGAATACGTCGGTGGAACAGACCGGTCCCTGGTCGCTCACCTTCAACATGCCGGTCGACCCCTTTGCGGGCTGGTGCTGGGTGGTCTACGGCTGCGCCTGCGGCGGCCATAACCAGTTCCCGCGGGAGGTGATAGCGAAATATGGGAACATGCTCAATTGGAAGAATGCGGTAGGGACAGGTCCGTTTTTCCTGACCGACCATGTTAGCCAGACCGTGACAACCCTGACCAGGAATCCCAACTACTGGGATGTGGACAACCTGGGTCCGGGCAAAGGGAACCAGTTGCCCTATGTAGACACCATCAAAGGCTTCTACATCACGGATATGTCAACCCGGCTGGCGTCTCTGCGCACGGGAAAGATAGATTTGGATACCGAGATTCCGTGGGAAGATGCCATGAGCCTGGTAAAGACCAGGCCAGATATTAAGTACAGCCCATTTATTTTGTACTCGGTGCCGACCGTCAGCGCGAGAATGGATATTCCCGGCAAGCCCTTTCAGGATATCAGGGTGCGACGGGCGTTGATGATGGCCATCGATATGGAATCGATAAAGAATGACCTGTATCAAGGGTATGGCGTGATAGGTGGTTTCCCGGCAAGTCCGGTTTCTGAGGATATCTTTGTTCCTATTGAAAAGAGGCCGGAGGCGGTGCAGGAGCTCTACCGATATAACCCGGAAAGGGCCAAGGAGCTTCTGGCCGAGGCCGGCTACCCCAACGGCTTCAAGACCAAGATGCTGCTGCAAAACCTTTCTTTTTGGTTGGACCTGGGACAAACCATCGAAGCGATGTGGGCCAAGGTGGGGGTTGAGGTGGAACTCCAGCCAAGGGAGTCGGCCCTTCTCAGTAACGTCCGCCGGAACCTCTCCTACGAGGATTTCGTATTGACGGGACAAGGATTGATTTTCCCCTATGGCTGGAACCAGACAAACTTCACTCGCGACGGCAGTTCCAACATTCCTCGGGTCAACCTCCCTGCGGGAAGCGACCCGGGTATCGAAGTACCCTACCAGGAGATGCAGAGCTACGCTTTTGTGAATATGGAGAAGGCGGCAGAAGTGTACCGCGAGAAGCTGGGTGCCTATCTGTCGGAGCAAGTCTACTTTATCGGGCTGCCAACAACATACATGTATACAATCTGGCAGCCGTGGGTAAAGAACTACGCTGGAGAGCTTGACCAGTCGCCATTATCGGGCGCACCGCAGTGGCTCAGATTTGCCTGGGTTGACCAAGACTTAAAACAACAGATGACGGGGAAGAAATAGCAAACAGTGACTTCATGATTACCTGGCCCCGTCGGGGGGTAAACCAGGGTGCTGAGGGCTTTGACTACTTTGTTCCCACGGCTTAAATTCCCTCCAACCCCCTCCCGTATCCGGAGCCCTGGGGTAACCGGGCTAGCGACGGGGCCAGCTTTGTTTGAACGATCGCTTGTTAAGTGCAGGAAGTTGTCCCACAGCAAGGTAGGGCATTTTCATGTCCTGGGTTTGTTCCAAGGGGATAACCTGGAGATGAGGTCCCGTTCGTGGTCTTTGAGCCACTGCCGGTGTTCACGCCATTCAGGGCAAAAGGCAGTCACGATTTCCCAGAATTTTCTTGAGTGGTTCATCTCTCTGAGATGGGCGAGCTCATGGATGACCACATAGTTGATCACCGACTCGGGAGCCATCACGAGTCTCCAGTTGAAATTGAGGTTGCCTTTTCTGGAGCAGCTGCCCCACCGGGTCTTGGCCGCCCGGATAGTCAGCCGACCGCATGTGACCCCCATCCTGGAGGAGAGCTCGTCGACCATTTTCCTGATCACCTTCTCTGCCTGCTCCCGGTACCACCATTCCACCACCAGGTTCAGCGGAGCGCTGCCTGAGTCCAGGCTCACGAACACTTTATCGTTCTGCAGTGTGACCCCATCGGCCACTCCGGGACTGTGCTTAACGTTCACACTGAGAGGACGACCAAGATACGGAATGAAATCGCCGCTTCCAAGCCCATTTTCAGGGGCCTTTCCTCTGGGAACATATTTGGTCAAGTTGTCTAAAATCCATCGCTTTTTCTTGTTGAGCAGGCCGGCTACAGCGTCTATGTCGTAGGAAGGCGGGATCACCACGGTGAGGCCACTCCTCACCCCCACCTGGAGCCGGACATACTTTGCCCTTGGACTGCGTTTGACCACGTAAGAGACAGCCCGGTCACCAAGAACGATCGTGTGCGTCCCTAAGACGGTCGGTTTGCCACGGGCAGGTCTCATTATGGAGTAGTTTAGCTGCAACCCGGTCTCCTGTCCAGAGACTGGAGGATGAAGTGGGAGTCTTTGTCAAAGTCAATTTCAGCCCGCAATAACGCGCCAGTTATCACTGGCGCGGATGCTTCCCCCAGACGGGGGGAAAGGGGTCCCGATATAACGGGACCCCCCAGTCAGGTTTACTGCTTCCTCCGCCCGCGGCCCTGCTCCTCGCCAGGGGTTGCAGGCCCAGCCGCCTCGGTCCCGGTTGACCTCTCCGGTGCTTGTTCAGCGTCGTGTTGCGTTCCGCCGTATCAGGCGACTGCGCCTCAGCCTGCTGTGACTGATCTCCGGCACTTTCAGCTTTACCACCCTCGCTGTCCCAGTCACCCACGTGCATTGGCATAACGACAGCCATACCTTCCTACTCTTCCTAACCTAAAGTGTCTATCCTCAGGCGTTCACTCCACCATGAAATGATTCTCTGGAACATACCCGCACCTCCGTAAATGCGGGCAGTATATCTTATTAGGCACTCTATAGACAAGAGTGAACTTTACCTGCCGGGCAGGTCTCCTCCTTCAGATTGATTGTGCGGAGCATCTGGTATACAATGGACGCTTAGGATGAGTACCGTCAGGCAGCTTTATGAGTTGCAGGAAAAAGAGCTCGAGCTTGAAGTTACCGAGCAGGCGATATATCAGGCCACAAGCCAGCTTGGTGAGAACCAGGCGCTTATTAACGCTAGAAACAAACTGATCGTTGAACGTCAAAGGCTTGATGAGCTGCGGAAGACACAGCATTCCCTAGAATGGGAAACGGAGGACCTTGCCGCCAGGATAAAAAAAGCCGAAGACGATCTCTATGGCGGGCGCATCCGCAACCCCAAAGAACTTTCCAGCCTCCAGCAGGAAACCGAGATATTGAAAGCCAAGAGGGTTCAGCTTGATAACCGGCTGCTGGAAATCATGGAACAAATCGAGGAGGCTACGGGGAGCGTCGTAACCGCCGAAAGCGCGCTCAAAGCGGTCGAGTCCGAATGGCAAGAGCAGCAACAGAAGTTGACGGCGGACGTTGAGCGGCTCAGAACCGTGCTTGCCGAACTCACAAACAATTGCCAGCAGCTTTCCGCAGGAATAGAACCGGAGGTATCCGCCGTTTACCGGGAACTGAGAAAACAAAAGAAAACGGCGGTGGCGCGGGTTGAGCAGGGTATCTGCCGCGGCTGCCGCATATCCCAACCGGCAAGCATCCTCCGGCAGGCGAGGAGTGGCAGCTTGGTGCGCTGCGGAAGCTGCGGGCGGATTCTTTATCTGGCATAGAAAGGATTTGTCATTTCCGCGCGGCGGGAATCTGCTCCTGCCCGTCCTGGATTCCAGCTTTCGCTGGAATGGCTTTTTTTGTTTGCAGACGCAACACCGACCATGAAACTGCTGATAATCCGTACTGACGGCGCTTCGCACGGCAATCCCGGCCCGGCGGCGATCGGTGCAATCATCCGGGATGAACACCACAACATTCTTGCCACCATCTCCGAACCAATCGGTCACGGCACCAATAACCAGGCTGAATACCGGGCCATCATCGCCGCGCTGGAGAAAGCCCTCAGCCTGAGGGCGACAAATGTGTTCCTCCTCACTGATTCGGAGCTGGTGGTCAGGCAAGTCGCCGGAGAGTACCGCGTTAGGGAAGCATCGCTCATGCCGCTGTATCTGAAGGTAATGCAGTTGAAAAGCCGGTTCCAGGCCTGCGCCATCACCCATGTCTCCGATGAGGAAAACGATGAAGCCCACAACCTGGCTAAGCGGGCTTTGCAGTGGCCGCGGGTTCCCTGACCAGCGCGAGGATGCCGAGCATCGCCAGGAAAGCTAGTCCAGCGCCGAAATAAAAAGGCGCCTGCGGACTGATGGCGTCCCACATCCAGCCGGCAATCAGGCTTGCCGGCAGCAGGGCGGCGCTGACAACGCCGTTATAGAGACCGTAAGCGGTGCCCCTTCTCTCCGAAGGTACCAGGTCCGCGACGAGGGCGCGGGCTACTCCCTCGAAAGCGCCGTAATACAAACCGTAGCCGGCGAAGAGCACCCAGCTTTGCCAGATTTCCCCCGCCAGGGCAAATCCCAGATATGTCAGGGCATAGATTAACCAGCCAATAATGATTATCCGCTTGCGGCCCAGCCGGTCTGAGAGGATACCCATTGGTAGAGCACTGAGGGCGTAAACGATGTTAAAAAGCACCAGCATCCCCACCACCTGGACCAGGGGCACATGGAGATTCTGCGCCCGCAGGATGACGAAGAAATCGCTGGAGTTGCCCAGCATGAAAATAGTCACAACTGCCAGAAAGATTTTGAACCGAATATCAAAGGGAACTGGAGGGGCGATCACAGGTCGTCCCCCTTGCTGCCCAGCGCTGGCTTGGGCTGGGCGCTTTTTTTCTTTAACAAAGACCGCCAGTATGACCACCGCCACCACGGCCGGGATAGTGCCGAACGCTATCATCCAGCGGTAGCTTCCCAGGCCCAGCTCGATGGCGGTGCTTCCCTGCACCAGATATATGATGAGGGCGGCGGCAATCAAGCCCATAGCTGCGCCGGCGGTATCCATCGCCTGCCGCATACCGAATGCCCGGCCCCGGTCCCCCGCCGAGATAGAATCAGCAACCAGTGCGTCCCGGGGCGCCACGCGGATACCTTTACCAACCCTATCGCTAAACCTTACGGCAGCCACCACTCCCCAATTGCCAGCAAGCAGCATGAACGGCTTGGCGACAGTAGCCAGTCCGTAGCCCAGCACAGTCAGCAGCTTGGGACGGTGTATGCGGTCGCTCAGGCGGCCGCTGAAGATCTTGAAAACGGCCTCGGTGCTATCTGACAGCCCACCGACAAGCCCGATTATCGCGGTTGGAGCGCGGAGTACGTTAGCCAGAAAAAGGGGCACGAGGGTAAAAACCAGTTCACTGGAAAGGTCAGTGAAGAAACTGGTGAGGCCGAGGAAGAATACATTGGGATGCACTCCCCAGATTTTCCTGGTTTCTGCGCGAGTTCCCGCTATTTCAGCCACCGGTTCCTCCTCAAGCTCCTAGCGCTCTTCAGGCACCGACATGACACATCTAATCGAAAAGAATGTATCACTCCCAAAAACACTTGTCAATAAGCTTCGCTCCTCGGAAAATTCTTGAGGCGCCGGCTGGCGCTTCGTTACGCAGACGAACGCTATTGTTTGTGCCGTTCGTAATGAGCCGATAGCCTGTCTTGACCCTGCACTGAGCGAAAACGAAAGAAACCACAATGGTCAATCTTTCGACAAGTCCAGCGCAAACGGAATCTGTAAACGGCATCGAGAATCTTGCCCGTTTCTGTTCATTCGGCTATACTACTCTGGTGTAAAATCTGGCATTGAATGGTTTGTGCTCAGGAAATTACAGGCAAATGAAATCAACCAGGCCAATAGTTTTCGATACAAGAATTGATGATATCCCGGTTAGAGTACTGAGTGAACTCTACCTGGCGATGCTCCGCATACAAAAAGTAGAGCTTAAGATTGACGATCTCTACCACGAGGATGAAATGAAAACACCGGTGCATCTTTGTCTGGGGGAGGAAGCAATAGCGGCGGGGGTCTGCCTTAATCTCGGTATCGAAGACTATGTTTTTACCAACCACCGCGGGCACGGGCATTACATCGCCAAAGGGGGCGATGTGAAAGCCATGGTGGCTGAGCTCTACAACCGCGAAACAGGCTGCTCCCGGGGGCGGGGCGGCTCGATGCATCTGGTCGATACATCGGTCGGACTGCTCGGCTCTTCTTCCATCGTTGGCGGCGGGGTACCTATTGCCACAGGCGCGGCGCTGGCTTCGTCTCTCAAAAAGGACAGGCGTGTTTCGGTATCCTTTTTCGGGGATGCCGCCGTAGAAGAGGGCGTCATTTACGAAAGCATCAATTTCGCCCTGCTCAAGAAGCTGCCCATCATCTACGTGTGCGAGAACAATCTGTATTCCGTGTATTCCCCCCTTAGCAAGAGGCAGCCGCACAATGAAATCTACCGCCGCTTTACCGGCATCGGTATTCCAAGCTACCATGCTGACGGCAACAATGTCATCGAGGTCTACCGCACGGCAAAGGAAGCCATTACCCGAGCGCGGGCGGGTGGCGGGCCATCTTTCATCGAATGCCGGACTTACCGTTTGAAGGACCACCACGGTACCGGCACCGGGGTAGAGGTCGGCTACCGGACACAGCAGGAAGTAGCTGAATGGGCTGAAAGATGCCCGGTTAAGAACTACGAGTCTTTTCTCCTGGAACGAAAGCTCCTCACTTCTGGGGAGGTTGAGCGGCTTAATACTTATGTCAACCTCGAAGTCGAAGAAGCGTTCCAGTTTGCCCGAACAAGCCCGTTCCCGAAAGAAGACAATGTAACGGACTACCTTTTCCAATGAACGCAGGTGAGCGATGGACTGGTCTAAAACACTGGTAAAAGAGGAAATCGATTTTACCGCCGGAGAGAGCGGAAGAAAACTCTCCTACGCTGCCGCGATCAGGGAGGCGTTGGAGTTGGCGCTTACCAGTGACGAACGCGTGTTTATCATGGGTCAGGGAGTTGACGACCCGGCAGGCATGTTTAGCATCACCACGGACCTCCATAAGAAATATGGCGAGGAAAGGGTATTTGATACCCCTCTCTCCGAGAATGCTTTGACCGGCGTTGCCATCGGCGCAGCTCTTGCCGGAATGCGGCCCATTTACATGCACAACCGCCCCGACTTTTTGCTGCTGGCAATGGACCAGATAGTCAATCACGCCGCCAAATGGAGCTATATGTTTGGCGGGTGCATCGGCGTGCCGCTCGTCATCTGGGCGTGCGTGGGACGCGGGTGGGGCGGGGCTGCCCAGCATACCCAGACGTTGCAGGGACTGTTCATGCACGTCCCGGGACTGCGGCTGGTCATGCCAACCACCCCCTATGACGCCAAAGGTCTGCTTATCTCCAGCATCGCTGACAACAACCCCGTTATCATCCTGGAGCACCGCTGGCTTTTCCGACAGTCGGGACACGTACCGGAGGGTCTGTATTCCATTCCCTTTGGCCGGGGCGTCGTCCGGAGACTGGGGAAGGACATCACTATCGTAGCCATATCCTATATGGTGGTTGAGGCACTGAACGCCGCGCAGGAGCTCGAAAAGCAGGGCATTGACGCTGAAGTCATAGACCCCAGAACATTGAAGCCGCTGGATGAGGCGCTTATCCTCGATTCCGTCAGAAAAACAGGACGGCTCATCGTGGCCGATACGGGATGGAAAACAGGCGGCGCGGGCGCTGAAATAGCCACAATGGTCGCCGAAAAAGGGTTTGATTATCTGAAAGCGCCTATCAAGCGGGTAGCATCTCTTGATATACCAACGCCGGCGAGCGATATACTGGAAGCAAAATTCTACGTGGGCAAAGCGGATATTATCGCCGCCTGCACCGCGTTATTGGAGAAAAGGTCCGGGAATGGAAAAGGATAGCAGGATTTTTGTTGCATGCCATGAAACCATGATCGGCGCAGCCATTCTGCGCCGCCTGAGGGTGGATGACTTTGGGAACGTGCTCACCATCCCGATTTCATCGGGAGACCTGACCGACCAGAAAATGGTCGCCAAGTTTTTCATGGAGGAAAGGCCGGAGTATGTTTTCCTGCCATCGGCAAAAGTCGGCGGCATCCTGGCGAACAGCCGGTATCCCGCCGAGTTCATTTACACCAACATCCAGAGTCAGACGAATGTCGTTCACGCTGCCTGGAGGGCCGGGGTGAAGAAGCTGCTTTTCTTTGCCAGCTCCTGCGTATATCCCAAGAGCTGTCCCCAGCCCATGAGAGAAAACAGCCTGTTGACCGGCAAGCTTGAACCGACTAACGAACCCTACGCCATAGCCAAGATAGCGGGCATCGAGATGTGCCAATCTTATAACCGTCAATATAGCGCGAACTTTATTTCGGTGGTACCCGCTGACGTTTACGGGCCCGCGGACGACTTCAATCCGGAGACGGGGCACGTGCTGGCGGCGCTGATCGCCAAGACTCACCGGGCGAAGACTCTTCGTGAGCCTGAAGTGGTAGTGTGGGGCACCGGTTCCCCGCGTCGGGAGTGTCTCCATGTTGACGACCTCGCTGATGCCTGCCTTTTCCTGATGAATAGCTATGACTCACCTGAATTGATAAATATCGGCTCGGGGGAAGATATTCCCATCAGCGAGATGGCAAAACTGATCGTCCGGATAGCCGGTTTCGAGGGGAAGCTGGTTTTCGATCATTCCAAACCGGATGGAATGCCGCGAAAGCTGCTGGATACGACGCGACTCAAAGCATTGGGATGGTCACCAAAGATCAGCCTGGAAGACGGCATCAGAAAAACCTATGAGTGGTTTACGCTGCATGGCACGGAGAGAAAAACGCACAGCGCAGAGAGTACGGGACGCATAGGGTCTGCCTCCGTGGGCCATGCGCCATAAAACAAGGAGGAACAATCATCATGAGAATACTGGTCACGGGAGCCGCCGGCTACATCGGCTCGGTGCTGGTACCGACGTTGCTGCAACAAGGTCACGAAGTCACCGCCCTAGACAATTTCATGTACAACCAGTCATCCTTACTGGATTGCTGCCATGACGAAAATCTCACCCTTGTTCGGGGAGACGCCCGTGACCGTAACCTGGTGTCAAAATGCCTCAAATCGGCTGATGCTATTTTCCCGCTGGCGTGCTTGACAGGCGCCCCGATCTGCGCCAAAGACCCGGTTGGCGCACAAAGCACCAACCTCGATGCCATCAGGATACTCCTCGAGCTGAGGAGCACCGACCAAATAGTCATCTTTCCCAATACCAACAGCGGCTACGGAATTGGTGACAAGGGCGCCTTTTGCACCGAGGAAACGCCCCTGCGACCCATTTCCCTCTATGGCAGGCTAAAGGTTGATGCCGAAAACGCCATTCTCGATGCCGGCAATTGTGTTACATTCCGGCTGGCAACCGTTTTTGGCATCAGCCCGCGGATGCGCCTGGACCTGCTGGTCAACGATTTCACCTACCGCGCCGTCACCGACCGTTTTGTTGTCCTTTTTGAGGCGCATTTCAAGAGGAATTATATCCACGTCCGTGACGTGGCCAAGGTGTTCCTCCATGCTCTTGGTAATTTCGACACCATGAAGAATGAGCCATACAACGTGGGGCTGAGCGAAGCCAATCTGAGCAAGTGGGAGCTGTGCGAGGAAATCAAGAAACAGGTCCCTGAATTCTACTTCATCGAATCCAAGATAGGCGAAGACCCGGACAAACGCGATTATATTGTCAGCAACGCCAAGATCGAAGCCACCGGATTCAGGCCGGACGTCGGGCTTCAGAAAGGCATCGCCGAGCTTATCAAAGGTTACCACGTGATCAGGCGGATGCAATTCAGCAACGTGTGACCATCACAGTTTCTCGTCACAGATGATTGACATAAAGCCTCTTAAGCGCTAAGATAGTGACACCTTTTGGAGAAATATGGACAACTGGCAATGTGAGGATAGACAATGACCTGCCATGCCTGCACTAAGCGCATACTCTTCTCGCTCGCTTCAATCAGGGTCAGTGTAAACTTCGCCGAAGTGGGGGAACCGAATGATAATTAGCCGGACCCCGTTCCGTGTCTCATTTTTCGGCGGCGGCACCGATTACCCGGTCTGGTACAGGGAAAACGGCGGCGCCGTGCTGGGCACCACCATCGATAAGTACTGCTACATAACCTGCCGCTGCCTCCCACCTTTTTTTGAACACAAACACCGCATTGTCTATTCACAGGCTGAACTCACCCGGGAAATCGATGAGATACGCCATCCGGCGGTCAGAGAGTCTCTCCGCTTTATGGGCATTACAGATGGCATGGAGATCCATCACGATGGCGACCTACCCGCCAGGACCGGGCTGGGTTCAAGCTCTTCGTTCACGGTCGGGCTGCTACATGCCCTCTACGCATTGAAAGGCATCATGCCCTCAAAGATGCAGCTGGCGAAAGATGCTATCCACATTGAGCAGCATGTCCTGAAGGAAAACGTCGGCTGCCAGGACCAGGCAATGGCAGCTTTCGGCGGACTCAACCGCATTTCCTTCTCCGGCGATTGTGATATGGAAATAAGGCGGCTGACAATCAGACCGGAGCGGCTGGAGCTACTGCAGGAACATTTGCTGCTGGTCTTTACCGGGTTTTCCCGGACCGCTTCTGAGATCGCTGGCGAACAAATCCGCCAGACTCCCAACAGGACGAGGGAGCTTTCAACGATGTACCAGATGGTGGATGAAGCAGTCGGCATCCTGGCTGGCGATGGTGACATCACCGAATTCGGAAAACTGCTCCACGAAAGCTGGATGCTGAAGCGCAGCCTGACCGATAAAATTTCAACCCCTTACGCCGACTTTCTTTACGAGTCAGCGTTAAAAGCCGGCGCCACCGGTGGTAAACTCCTAGGGGCTGGGGGTGGGGGCTTCATACTCTTTTTCGTTAAGCCTGAACTCCGGGCAAGCGTCAGGGCAGCCCTGAACGGTCTTTTAAGCGTACCTTTCCGTTTTGAGAACTCAGGGAGCCAGATAATTTTTTACGAGTCGGACATGTTCTACGGAAAAACAACAGAGGTAGTCCCGACGGAGTCGGAACGATGACGCCAGAAACTAAAAGGCTTGACCTCCTCCTGATTAATCCGGGCAGCCGTTCGCAGGTATACGGAAGATTGGGCTCATCGCTCGCAGGCATTGAACCGCCCATCTTCGCCGGGCTGGTCGCGGCTGTGGTCCGCCGGCAGGGCTATTCAGTCAGAATACTTGATGCCGAAGCGGAAAACTGGAGCCCGGAATACACGGCAGAAAAAGTGGCTGAAGAGAACCCCCTATTAGTTGATATCGAGGTGCTGGGCTCCAACCCCTCGGCTTCGTCTACGCCAAAGATGACCGCCGCGGGAGAGCTGGCACGAGCCATAAAACAAAAAGTTCCGCAAGCAAAGACGCTTTTCAGTGGACTCCACCCTTCCTCTCTGCCGGAAAGAACGCTGGTTGAAGAGACGGCGGATTTTGTCTGCCAGGGAGAGGGCTTTGAAACCATTCCCCTTATCCTCGAAGCGCTGAAAGCCGGCCGCGGAATAGACGAAAGCCACATCCCGGGATTGTGGTATACGGAGGACAAACGGGTGAAATCCGGCCCGATGGCGCCGCTGGCAAACCCTGACGACCTGCCGATGACAGCCTGGGACCTCTTGCCGATGGGCAAATACCGCGCCCACAACTGGCACTGCTTTGATGATATTGAGCACCGGCAGCCGTACGGCGTTATCTATACCAGCCTGGGCTGCCCCTTCAACTGCAGCTACTGCAATATCCATGCCCTCTATGATGGAAAGCCGGGCATTCGCTTCCGCAGCCCGGAAAAGGTTGTCGAGGAAATAGATTTCCTGGTGAAACAATATAGCGTACGTAACATCAAGTTTATTGACGAGCTGTTCGCCCTGAAAGAAGACCGCGTCCTGCGCCTTTGCGATCTCATTATCGAACGCGGCTATGACCTGAACATCTGGGCATACGCCCGGGTAGATACTGTGAGCGAAAAGATGCTGGGACGGATGAAGCAGGCAGGTATCAACTGGCTGGCTTACGGGTTTGAGTCTGCCGATGCTCAGGTCCGCCGTGGAGTGGCAAAAAAGTTCGAGCAGGACACGGTGGCAAGGGCAGTCGAGATAACCCGCGCCGCGGGAATTTACATCATCGGCAACTTCATCTTTGGCTTACCTGATGACACGCTGGATACTATGCAGGAAACGCTGGAAATGGCCAAGGAGTTCAACTTCGAGTACGCCAATTTTTATGTAGCCATGGCCTATCCCGGCTCACAGCTATACAATGAGGCGCTCAGCCAGGGTATCCCCCTCCCCGCGGAATGGTACGGATACAGCCAGTACGCGGAGGAGACCCTGCCCTTACCGACCAAACACCTGTCCGCCGCCGAGGTATTGCGCTTCCGGGACGCAGCTTTCAAAGAGTATTTCAGTAACCCCGCCTATTTGCGTATGATCAAAGAGAAGTTCGGGCAGAACGTGGTCGAGCATATCGAACGAATGCTTAAGCACGAAATCCGACGGAAATTTGTTTAGGACTTAGTCGCCCAAATTAGCGTTATTATAATACCGTTCGTCCTGAGCCTGTCGAAGGACGCCTCTGTGGTTTCCTTCGGCTTGGCTCAGGACAGGCTAGCTCAGCACGAGCGGGCTGCTACTGTAGCATCTGGAGGTACTGGTGCGAATATCGTTTGGTGAACTGAGAATCGGGAATACCGCCCGGAAATATGTCCAGGCGGCGCTGGACAAGAGCTGGATTTCGGAAGGAGCGAACGTCGCCAAGTTTGAAAGCCAATTCGCCGCCAGATTCGGTTACGGGCATGCCATCGCCACCAGCTCTGGGACCGATGCCGATATTTGCAGCTGCGCCTCCCTTTATGAGTTCGGCGCCAAAAGAGGCGATGAGATTATCCTGCCGGCGGCTTGCTTTGTCGCCTGCGCCAATTCCATATTGGCGGCAGGATTCACTCCCAAATTCGTTGATATTGACCTTGAAACCCTCAACATCGACCCTAACAAAATCGAGGAAGCCGTTACCGGCAAGACCAGGGCAATCATGGCGGTGCACACCATGGGCAAACCGTGCGAGATGGACTCGATACTTCAGATCGCACGGGCACACAATCTAATGGTCATTGAAGACTCCTGCGAGGCGCACGGCGCCACCTATAAGGGAAAAGTGATCGGCAGCATGGGAGACATGGGCACATTCAGCTTCTATCCCGCCCACGTGGTCGTCGCGGGGGAGGGCGGGATGGTGGTGACCGCCAGAGAGGAAATCGACCACGTTGTGCGCTCGGTCAAATCGCACGGGCGCCCCTTCGGCAGCATCTATTTCGATTTCCAGCGCATCGGCTTTAACTCAAGGATGAATGAGCTAACCGCAGCGGTGGGACTGGAGGGCCTGGAGTGTTTTGACGAGACTTTCAACACGCGAAAGAAAAACTTCTATCAGCTCCTCAAGCTCACTGAAAGGCTTTCGGAGTATCTCTACTTTCTCAAGGAAGAAAGCTATGAGAAGGTTAGCCCCCATGCATTTCCACTGGTGCTGAAAGACAAGAAATATGATGGACCCCGGCTGTATAAATACCTGGAATCGAAGGGCATTCAATGCAAGACGCTGTTCGGCAGTCTGCCCACCCAGCATAAAGCCTTCAAGTTTATGAACTACGAATGCGGGCAGTTCCCGGTGTCCGAATATGTTGGGGAAAACGGACTGCACTTCGGCATGCACCAGTACATGACGGATGATGACCTGCATTACATCAGTGATACCCTGAAAGCTTATTTCAAATAGGGCGGAAGGAATTCGGCAAATGTCTGGAGGTGGATTGGCAACAAATACTGGCGGAGGGGAAATAAAGCCCTATCTTGTCATCAAGCCCAAGAAGGGCTGGCAACTGATAGATTTCAGGGAGCTAAAGGAATACCGCGACCTCTTTTATTTCCTGGTAGCGCGCGATGTAAAAATACGTTACAAGCAGACTGTCCTCGGTGGGCTGTGGGCGGTTATTCAGCCGCTCTTCATGATGATTGTTTTCACCCTTTTCTTCGGGAGACTGGCCGGAATACCGTCTGACGGGGTCCCCTATCCCATCTTCAACTATACGGCGATGGTCATCTGGACGTATTTCGCCGGCTCCGTTACGTTCTCCAGCAATAGCCTTGTCCAGGAAAATACCCTGATATCGAAGGTATACTTTCCCCGGCTGATGGTGCCGCTGGCGCCGGTGATTGCCCTCCTGCTGGACTTCGCCATTGCGCTGGTCCTCCTGGCGGGAATGATGATTGTGTTCCGTGTCTACCCAGGGCCGGAAGCGCTCCTGGTACCCATCCTGCTGCTCCTCCTGGTGCTTACCGCCAGCGGCACGGGCATGTTCCTTGCCGCCCTGAACGCAAAATACCGGGACATAAGATACACACTTACTTTTCTCCTGCAGTTCTGGATGTTCGCCTCCCCGGTGGTCTATCCGGCTTCGATATTGCCGGAGAAATACCATCTTCTCTACGCCATCAACCCGATGGCCGGGATAATCGAGGGTTTCCGCTCGGCGCTGCTGGGAACCACCGCCTTTCCGTTCCTGATGGTGCTAATTTCCGGCGCAGTTGGTATAATCATATTTGTGGGCGGCGCGTTGTATTTCAAGCAGACTGAGAGAAACTTCGCCGACATTATTTAGCATGGCGAATCCGCTTATCAGGGTCAACAATCTGTCCAAGCGTTACCGGATCGGCGCGGTGCAGAGAGGCTACAAAACTTTCCGCGAAGCCATCGTGGAAGGAATCACGGCGCCGGTAAGGAATTTCGGCCGGCTGCGGCGGCTTACCCGGTTCAAAAATGGCGAGGAACCGGACACTATCTGGGCGCTGAAGGATGTTTCCTTTGAGGTGAACGAGGGGGAGGTGCTCGGCATCATCGGCAAGAATGGCGCCGGCAAGAGCACCCTTTTGAAAATCCTGGCGCGAATAACAGAGCCCACTAGCGGCTCGGTGGAGATATACGGCCGGGTCTCAAGCCTGCTCGAGGTGGGCACGGGTTTCCATCCGGAGCTCACCGGCCGGGAAAACATCTTTTTGAACGGCGCTATCCTGGGCATGAGCAAGAAAGAAATTGAGCGGAAGTTTGATGAGATAGTCGCCTTTTCGGAAATCGAAAAGTTCATTGACACGCCGGTGAAGCGCTACTCCAGCGGGATGTATGTCCGCCTGGCGTTTGCCGTTGCCGCCCACCTGGAGCCGGAGATTTTGCTGGTAGACGAGGTACTGGCGGTGGGTGATGCCGCTTTCCAGAAGAAGTGCCTGGGAAAAATGGAAGAGGTTGCCCACGGCGGCCGCACGGTGCTTTTTGTGAGTCACAATATGGCGGCGGTGCAAACGCTGTGCTCTCGCTCCGTTTTATTGGAAAACGGGTGTTTAGTCGCAGAAGGTCCCTCGCACGCAGTCGTCCAGCAGTATCGTGGCAGCGACGGCGGAAATCGCAGCGCATATGTTTGGGAAGATCCGAAAACAGCACCCGGCAACGAACTGGTTAGGCTTGCCGCCGTGAGTATCCTGAACAGCTGCGGACGGACAGTTTCAAGCATTGGGACTGACGAGGATTTCTTCATTGAAGTGAAGTATGTTGTATTGCGGGACGGGGTCCGTCCTGGAGCGACGGCAGTTCTTTTTAACCAGGAGGGAACGTGCATCTTCTCGTCATTAAGTAACCGGGACAAAGACTGGCACGACAAACCTCACCCGATTGGACTTTACCGCAGTACCTGTCTTGTGCCAATGTCGCTTCTTTCCGATGGCGAATACCGCCTGACGGTACTTTTATGGGAGGGAAGTTACAACTTAGTCTGCCGTTCGGATGAAACCGTGAGGTTCCACATCAGAGATGCTGGCGAAGTTCGTGCAGGTTATTACGGGGGATGGCAGGGTGTGATCCGACCGGCGCTGCGGTGGAGCACTGAGAGGGTCTCTTCCCCGTGATATGTCCTGATGAGCCAGAATGATGAACATTCAGTGGTTTGACCGAGACACCTTAAGAAGCACGATTCGGCTTTGGATTAAAGAGGTCGATGTGGTACTCGACATTGGCTGCGGGATTCGTCCCCAGGGCTTCTTTAAGCCAAAGCTACATATCTTCTGTGAACCATGTTCAGAATACGTTAACGCCCTGCAACGCAGATTTTGGGAATCCCCCGACGTTATTATTTTGCAGACTCCAGCACAACAGGCCGTCAAGATGTTTCCGGACAAATCTGTAGACAGTATCTTTATGCTCGACTTCATTGAGCACCTCGACAAAGAAGAGGGGAAACAGGTAATAGCAGATTGTGAACGTATCGCCCGCAAGCAGGTTGTCGTTTTCACACCACTCGGATTCGTCGCCCAAGAATATGAAGCTGGAGAGAGTGATGCTTGGGGGCTGCATGGAAGCCAATGGCAAATACACAAGTCAGGTTGGTTACCAGAAGACTTTGATGAGTCTTGGACGATTCTGGCATCAACTACGTATCATCTTGTTAGCGCAAAAGGTGAGACTTTTGACCCACCGGCGGGAGCATTTTGGGCTATCAAAAATCTCCAAACTGGGAAACCTAGCTTGGAGAAGGCGAGTGACTTACCGCTCGTCTCTATCATAACACCCGCGTACAATCGAGCTTCATACCTTGAGGAGACTATCCAGAGCGTTTTGACACAAGACTATCCCAATATCGAATACATCGTCCTCGATGACGGCTCTACGGACAATACAAGAGAAGTGCTGGAAAGATACTCCGGGCGCATAATATGGGAAACGCATCCTAACATGGGGGAGACGAGGACGGTAAATAAGGGATTCGGCCTGGCGAAGGGGGAGATTATTGCCGTGGTAAATTCCGACGATCCCCTTCTGCCGGGAGCAGTAAGCACCGCAGTAGGCTTCATGCAGCTAAATAAAGATATTTTGGTGGCCTATCCTGATTGGAATTATATTGACTCCAACTCGGTGACAATGGGGCATATGCGGGTGCCCGAATATGATCATCTTTACATGCTCAAGCGCCATCATTGCAGCGTGGGGCCGGGTGCCTTTATCTGTCGGAAGGCGCTCGACCTGGCGGGTATGCGTGATCCTGATTTCAAATATGTGGGTGACTTTGAGTTCTGGCTGCGACTAGGTCTATACGGCAAATTCGCCCGCATCCCCAGGACGCTGGCAACTTTCCGGGTCCATCCTGATTCCGCTTCAGTGGCTGCTAAAGGTAAGGCGATGGCTGACGAACACATCCGCATGATACGCAAGTTCTATTCCCGTCCGGACCTGCCGCCCGAGGTCATCGGAGTACGTGCCGAGGCTTTCTCCTGGGCACATTGGGTGGCAGGATTGGCTGCGGGCTCTTCCCGGTGGGCAGCGCTCTGGCACTACATAAAGGCCGCGGCATATCATCCGCGCAGTTTACGCAAGAACTTTCACAGATGGCCGGTTGCAGTAAGTACTCTAGCCCCCAGGCCGGTATTTGCAGTGATGCAGTGGGGCTGGCACCTTGTCAGGCCCATGATTATCAAGCTGCGCAGTTTTGTACGCCGCAGCTCCAGGCTTCAAGAAACAGAAAATGACAACGGTTAGTGTCATCATACCAACCTATAATCGCGCCTCTATGGTGAAAGACGCTATAGAAAGCGTTCTCGTTCAAACTCATACGGATCACGAAATAATCGTGGTTGACGATGGTTCCACCGATAACACGCGGGAGATCGTTGCGTCTTTTTCAAACAAAGTTCGCTACGTATATCAGCAGAACCGCGGGCGGTCCAATGCCCGAAACCATGGACTTCGCCTGGCACAGGGCAAATACATTGCCTTTCTTGACGATGATGACATGTTCCTGCCGACGAAACTCGAGAAGCAAGTCGCCCGCTTGGAAACAGAGCCAAACTTTGGCATGGTCTATTCTTCTGCCATCTGTACTGATGAACGAAGAAACGAAATATCGCGCAGGTATCATGCCAACGAGTCAGGGGACATATATCGGAAGATCGCCTTCTACCTCCCCGTGACCATTCTTTTACCGACAGTTCTGGTTCGGAATGAAGTGATGGCTAACGTTGGTGGCTTCGACGAAAACATGAACCGGTTTGAAGATACGGATATGTGGAGACGCATAGCCAAGAGATATAGAATCCTGGCTATGCCTGAGACGCTAACTGTGACGCGAACACATGCCGGCAATACGCTCACAAACCAGGACTCGCAGAAGATCAGAGAGGCACTGGATTACTATGTGACCAAGGTCTTTAGAGAGGACCATGACAAAGGCTTTGTTTTTCGTCGGCGCGGCGCGGCCCGACTTTATGCCCATTATGGCCAGGCATTTCTCGCCAACCGTGAACTGCATAACCAGTCACGTCAACTGCTGGCGCGTTCGATAAAATACTGGCCATTCCAGAAGAACGCTTACGCTTTGCTGGCGCTCGCCTATCCCGATTGCTGGCCCCTGGCTTTTGCAGTATCACTTTGGCGGAAGACACGCAAGGTTATCTTTCGCCATCCAGGTCATGGTGAACGTCAAGCAGAAATTAACGGCGGAACGGCCCGCGAATGATAAGGAATACAGACCTCTTATTCACCTGTTTCATAGGTAAGATGGGGTTTGTGGATGGCCGAGTAAATAAATGAAGATCCTATTTGTGACCTCGCCCAGCAGCGCTCATGCTTCAAGATGGATCGCCCAGCTTGGAGGGCTTGGCTGGGACCTGCACCTTTTCTCCTGTCCTGATGTTGGGGATGTAGATTCAAATCTCAAGAACATCACCGTTTACCACTCTTTATACGGCAAACAGAGATCCCATGACAGGAGCGTAAAATTGCGCGGCATTCCTGTTGTATTCCCCAGAGCTTCCCGACACATTGCCTACGTTGGCAGGGCTGCCATGGGAATGTACTGGCCGGACTACCGTCTTCACCAGCTTGGCAGGCTGATTAAGAAACTACGGCCCGATATTATCCATTCTATGGAAATCCAGGCCGGCGGGTACCTGGTTTCCGAAGTCAAAAAGCGTTCCAAAGGTGAATTTCCCCCCTGGATCGTTACAAACTGGGGCAGTGACATCTATCTTTTTGGACGTCTGGCGAGTCACGTGGAAAAGATCAAAGAAGTCCTGGCCGCGTGCGACTACTACTCCTGCGAGTGCCACCGTGACGTCCAGTTGGCAAAACAACTGGGGCTCAAGGGAGAGGTGCTCCCTGTCTTGCCCAACACTGGAGGGTTTAACCTTGAGCACGTCGCCAAGCTCCGGCGGCCCGGTCCGCCATCGGCCAGGCGGTTGATACTGCTTAAAGGATACCAGGGCTGGGCAGGACGCGCACTGGTGGGATTGCGTGCAATCGCCCTGGCGGCTGACGCCCTTAAGGGGTACCGCGTTGGCATTTATTTGGCAGGTGATGACGTTAAGATCGCAGCAGAGTTGGTTTCCCAAACTACCGGCATACCCATCGACATAATACCCTTTGTCTCGCATGACGAGATGCTGCGACTCTTTGGCCAGGCACGGGTATCAATCGGGTTGAGCATTTCTGATGCAATCAGCACTGCGCTTCTAGAATCGATGGCCATGAGCGCTTTCCCGATTCAGTCCTGCACCGCCTGCGCCGATGAGTGGATAACCGATGGAGAAACTGGTATGATAGTGCCACCGGAAGACCCTGAAATAATAGCGCAAGCTATCCGGAGCGCAGTGACCGATGACGCGCTGGTGAAGAGGGCCGCCGGGGTTAACGAGCAAGTGGTGCGAGAACGCCTGGACGAGCGGATAATCCGCCCGCAGGTTATCGTAATGTACGAAAAGATTGTTGCCGAGGCAAGATCAAGGGCTGGAAACATTAACAAGGAGGTATCTCATTTATGAACGTTCTGGTTACAGGGGGGGCAGGTTATGTCGGCGGGGCAGTGACTGACCTGCTGATGCAAAGCGGGCATAACGTCCGTGTCTATGACGCCCTTTTGTACGAGGAGTCCTACCGTAAGGATGTGGATTTCGTTTACGGCGACGTGAGGGATACCGAAAGGCTTTTGCCTCAACTCAAATGGGCTGACGCCGTTATCTGGCTGGCCGCACTGGTGGGCGATGGCGCCTGCGCCCTGAACCCCGAAATCAGCGTCTCCATCAATCAGGAAACGGTCAAGTGGCTGACCGAGCATTTCGATGGTCGCATCATCTTTATGTCCACCTGCTCGGTATACGGGGCACAGGACGCGGTGCTGGACGAATATTCGCCGGTAAGCCCCCTATCGGTCTATGCCGCCACCAAGCTGGCATCTGAACAATACCTCGAGGACAAGAACGCTATCATCTTTCGCTTAGGCACGCTTTTCGGCGTCAGCGACAAGTTCGCCCGCATCCGCTTCGATCTCGTAGTCAACACGCTGACGGTTCGGGCGCACCAGCAGGGGAAGATCACCGTTTTCGGCGGCGATCAGTTCCGCCCACTGCTACACGTCCGAGACGCCGCCCGGATGGCGGTGGAAAGCATTGATACCAAGCACCGCGGCATATTCAACATCGCCCGCCAGAACGTCAGGATAATCGACCTCGCCTACCAGGTGCGCAATCATTTCCCGGACCTGCTCATCGAGCAGACGCCGATGATGTTCCAGGATGCCCGCAACTACCGCGCCTCAAGCGAAAAGGCGCAGAAAGTCCTCGGCTTTAAGAGCGCCCATTCCATCGACGATGGCATCGAAGAAGTCAAGGAACTGCTCGAGACTCATCGCCTGAAGGACGCCAACAATCCGAGATACACGAACCAGACATTCCTCTCCATGTTTAATACCCACAAGATGGTGGTCGGGGTCTGACGCATGAGCGAAGCCGGGCAGATACCCGTCCCCCGTATCATCGAAGGCGGGCTGGCTATTGACGACCGCGGTTTCACCGCCTTCGTCAATGGCTTTCATTTTGAGGGTGTGAAGCGGTTTTATATGATCTCAAACCACCGGGCCGGCTTCATCCGCGCCTGGCATGCCCACCGGCGGGAAGCCAAATATGTCACCTGCGCCCAGGGAAGCGCCATCGTAGCGGCGGTCGCGATTGACGACTGGGAGCATCCTTCGAAAAGCGCGCAGGTCTACCGGTTCGCGATGTCGGCTGCAAAACCAGCGGTGCTATACATACCCCCGGGGTATGCCAACGGCCTGATGTCTTTGACGGCTGGTGCCAAACTGGTGGT
Source organism: Chloroflexota bacterium (assembly GCA_016190825.1). Lineage (GTDB taxonomy): Bacteria > Chloroflexota > Dehalococcoidia > Dehalococcoidales > UBA2162 > JACPPV01. Next base: position 95,796 of record JACPPV010000014.1, on the reverse strand, counting down.
CTTCTCAACCTCCACTCTGGAGGAAAGCCAGGGGGACGACGTGAGGTTTGACTCCCGTTACTGGGATCCCTGGCAAGTTATTGAGCGGTAACGACTGAGAGAGGAACACGATGAAGATAATAGTCCTGGGCGGAAGCGGCATGCTCGGTTCCATGGTGGTGGACTATCTATCCGGCGACTCCGATTTTCAGCTTACCGCTACCGCCCGCAACCGGGAGCTTCTTCCAGGACTGCAATCACACATCACTAACGTTCAATGGCGCAATCTGGACGCCGGGGAATGCACAGTAAAGAGCATCCGGGACGTGCTTGACGGCGCTCCATGGGTCATCAACGCCATCGGCGTCATCAAGCCATACATACATGATGACAATGCCACCGAGGTGGAGCGAGCCGTGACCGTGAATTCCCTTTTCCCCCACCTCCTCGCCCGCGCCGCCGAAGAAAACGGCTGCCGGGTATTACAGATCGCTACCGACTGTGTATTCTCAGGACTGAGGGGTGATTACAGCGAAACCGATGCCCACGACCCGCTGGATGTCTACGGCAAGACGAAAAGCCTGGGAGAGGTATATTCAAGCAATGTGTATCACCTGCGGTGTTCAATCATCGGGCCGGAGCCGAAAGGGCACGTCTCGCTGATGGACTGGCTTCTGCGCCAGCCCCGCAACGGCAGCGTCAACGGCTATGCCAACCACCGGTGGAATGGGGTGACAACCCTGCATTTCGCCAAACTGTGCCGGGGAGTCATCAAACAATCGATTGCCCTGCCGCATATTCAGCATGTCCTGCCGGCAGGTACGGCCTCGAAGGCTGAGATGCTGCGGCATTTCGCGCTGGATTTTCACCGGGAGGACATTACCATCAATCCCACCCAGGCCGCGACCGTCATAGACAGAACGTTAGCCACCCAGAACGAGTCACTCAACCGCACCCTGTGGAAGGCCGCCGGATATACGAAACCGCCCTCAGTGCCGGAGATGATTGCCGAGCTTGCCCAATTCAACTTCCACTTTTCACCGGAGCATACTGAATGAAGGTCATGACTTTCCTGGGCACCCGCCCGGAGATTATCCGTCTTTGCCTTATCATCGAGAAGCTGGACAGGCTGTGCCAGCAGGTGGTGGTGCACACCGGACAGAACTATGATTTCAACCTTAATGATATTTTCTTTCAACAACTGGGCGTGCGCCAGCCGGACCATTTCCTGGGCGTGCGCGGAGCCACCTTCGGCGAGCAGATCGGCAAGATAATCCAGGCCAGCGAGCAGGTCATCCGCGACGAAAAGCCGGACAAGGTCCTTATCCTGGGAGATACGAACAGCTCCCTGGCGGCGGTGGTCGCCAAGCGAATGGGTATTCCCGTCTATCACATGGAGGCGGGGAACCGCTGCTATGACGACCGCGTTCCGGAGGAAGTCAACCGGCGCATCATCGACCATTCGAGCGATATCCTGATGCCTTACACCGAACGAAGCCGGGCGAACCTGCTGCGCGAGGGCATCGATGGCTACCGCATCTATGTCACCGGCAACCCGATCTACGAGGTCATCCAGCGTTTTCAGCCGGTCGTAGAAAAATCGGATATTATGACAGGCCTGCAAATTGAACCCGGCAGATACTTCCTGGTGACGATGCACCGCGAGGAAAACGTGGATATCGAAGAGCGGCTGCGCTCGCTGACGGAGGCGCTCGACCTGCTCCAGAAAGAATACGGAATACCCGTGATTTGCAGCCTCCACCCGCGGACCGTCAACAGGATGGAGCGCTTCGGCGTCAAAATTGCCAACGAGCAGGTGAAGCTGCACGAGCCATTCGGCTTTTTCGATTTCATCAAGCTGGAACAGAACGCCTTCTGCGTGCTGAGCGATAGCGGCACGGTACAGGAAGAGTGCTCCATTTTCCGCGTAGCCAATGTGACCATCCGGGATGTCACCGAGAGGCCGGAAACAATCGAGTGCGGCAGCAATATCCTCAGCGGCGCCGAGCCTGAAACGATTCAGCAGTGCGTGCGCACGGTCCTGGCGCAAAAGCCGGACTGGACGGCGCCACCCGAATACGTAGTACCCCACGTCAGCAGCACGGTCACGAATATTGTGCTGGGTTATTTGTACCGGAGAGGGTGAGGGGCAAAGAAGACCTTCGGAGGCAGTAACTATCATGAGTTGGTTACCAAGCCCGACGAGATTAATAGTTCTACTCAAGAGCATCGAAAAGGAAGAGAATCCCTTGCAGGATGCTACGGAACTGTTCTGGCTTTTTTGGATGAATAGCCTGTCTCCCGAAGATTTCCAAGACCGTGTGCTTTTTTGGATCAACAAGCATCTGGAAGATTCCCCCAAAGGAGGGGGCTTCATAGATGCCGATGTAAGAGACGTAATACTTCAAGGACCAGAGCGTGTTGCCGAAATAATACTGGCTAGGCTCAACGCTCTATGCGAAATGAGGCGAGTGCCTTATATCCCTGACAAGATTAGTGACCCCAAATCTCTATACGTCTCCACGCTTCTAGAATCCAGCCGTTTGATTCGATTGCTCAGAACGGAACGCTATTCCGAAACAACGAGAGAAGTATTAGATATGGCTCTCAACGCCTTAGTCCGCCTTGGAAGAGCGAAAATCATCGGTCAAGACCCACAGTGGCCGAAAGAATACTCAATATTTGCTAGCGCCATTGGCGAGTTCCTTTACGTCTGTCAATTCCTGATTCAAAAGGCAGACGGGGAATACGAGAAATCGATCCAATCATTGGCAGGGGGAATAGCTTCCTACATAATGACAGATGTTAACATTTCGGATTTCAATCAGACAAAGTCAAGAATAACCGAGCCTGCGTTGTCAGCATTCATGAATCGGGTGACTTCTTGCCATCGGGAATTATCACCACTGTCAATATATGACCTGGACTACCAACTTCCAGTAGATTGTTTTGAAGCCCTAAGAAAAGGCGAACGTATTCTAGACCCGAAAAACATCGCAGCCGTTTGTGGATTACTTGCGATGGTGTACAGTAACTCGCCGACGGTTGATGAGGATGATAACGAAGTCAAGGACGCTGAGGGGGAAAATTGGAACGTGATTGCCTTTTGGCATCATGCTTCTGGCTTGCTCGAAGGCCGATTGCAACCGTCAGACTTGCGAGAACTACTGAACGAACGCGAAGACAGCGCATCTGAAAAGCGATTGCGCACATATTTCTTTGGTGATGAAGCGTGGAACAAACTCCCGGAAAGAGTCAGAAGTAGCCTGGTCAGTGCCGACCGTGATTGGTTTAGCGGCACCGTAGCCAGAAAAGAAGCTGTTTTCAACGAACTCAGAATTGCCACTGAGGAGTTATTGAGCACCGGACTGTGGAAGCCGGTGGAGCAATGGATTCCAAATCAGAAGAAAGGCGACAATGATACCAAATGGTTTACAGACCGAAGGCATGAATTATCCCAAAACGGATCGATGCCCACTTTACTGGATTTTGAACGATTATGCAGATTAAACATTACTAACGCGTTTCTCAAGGAAAGGGGAACCCCTGGCGATAAAAGAGACTGGTTTTGCAAACATCTGCCGAAGAGTCTATATCACCTAAGAAGAGCGCGCAATCGCGCTGAGCACGAGTCAGTTGACAAATGGTCACGGCAAGATTTTGGCAACTTCTACGATGAGTTCATGGGTATTGGCCGACCGGGAATACTGCCAGAACTTTGCAGGATTCTGCTGTTCCAGAACCGCTGAACATTGAACCTTCTAAAGGAGGCTCTTGTATATTTCCTCCACCTCCCCGGCTATCTTCTGCCAGGTGTAGTCGCGCCGGACCAGCGCCTTGCCCTTTTCTCCAAGCTCCTTTCTTAGCCTGCCACTCCTGAGCAGTTCAGAAAGCGCTTCCTGCAAAGGCTCTTCTTCAAAAGGGACAACCAATGCTCCCTGTCCGTTAACCGCCGGCGCCAGGCCACAACGGTCCGTGACCACCACCGGCGTCCCGCAGGCCAGCGCTTCAAGGATGGTGATACCAAATATCTCGTAGCTTGAGGGCAGAACGTAGACATCGGCGTCAATATAAGCCTCCAATTTTTGCCGCCCGAAGAGCGGGCCGGAAAAAAGCACTTTATCTCCAATATCCAGGTCATTTATTATCCGCTCAAGCGTCCAGCGATAGCCGTCATCCGGCCCGACAAATACGAGCGCCGCATCCCTCATGCTTACCGAAAGTCCGGCAAAAGCCCGGGCAAGGAGGTCGAGCCCTTTGATCCGGTTGATCCGGCCCAGGTAGAGAACCACTTTCTTGCCTTCCAGCCCGTACGTTGCCCTGAATGTTCCCGCTTTTGGCAGATTATCAAACTCAGCCAGGTCAATCCCGTGGGGAACAATCCTGATTTTACTCCGGCTCACCCCCATACTCTCGTATTGCCCGGCTTCAAACTCAGTCACAGCCAAAACTGCGGCCGCATCTCTTAGCAGTTTATACCCCCAGAGATTATCAACGGCACGCTTCAGTATCGCCCTGGAGGCCGCGGGAAGTGAGCCGTGAGCCTGCACCACATATGGGACTTCATATTTTTGCGCGTAGTGGTACACGGCGAGGTTCTGGAAAGACCGGTACTGGTGCATGTGGACCAGATCGAAATTGCCCACTTCTTCCCTGGCCTTCCAGATGATGCCCGGCGTAATGTAGAAATTAGCGAAGGGGAGGAAAGTCTTAAAGGCATGGACTTCAGCCTGCTGTACCGAGACCAGACGCTCCGGCTCCAGACGGAAATCGCTGGCATAAACCGTTACCTCGTGGCCCCTTCTTACGAGCTCCCTCGATAACTGATAAGGCACTTCCGCCGCACCCCCGTGCGCCGCACCAAAAAGGTCAATCACCTGCAAGATTTTCATTTCCCGACTGTCATGCTTTTCTCTTTTATAACCTCTTCCAGGATTTCTTCGAACCGGTCAACGATCTTGTCCCAGTCGTAGCGTTTCACGGACTTCCTCGCCTTCTTTCCCAGTTTCTTCGCCTGGCCACTATTCACCAATTCCAGGGCTTTGTCCACGGCGTCCTCAGGCCGGTCAACATAGACCACTCCATTGCCTTCGCCAAACTCCTTCATCACGCCGGGCAGCCTCGTGGCAATCATCGGCTTCCCCATCGCCAGGTATTCAAAAATCTTTTGCGGCAGGCCATCCCGCATGAGCTTCTCTCGAGGGTCCGCCGCCAGGAGACAAACGTCAGCGGCGGCGATTAACGCCGACATGTCCTCATGGGGACGCTGTCCCACCATTATGAGCCTATCCTGCAAATTGTATTCTCCCTGTATTCTGAGAAGGTCTTCGTAGGCATCCCCCTCACCAGCGATAACCAGTTTAACGTTTTCCCGCTTTCGCCGGGCAAGCTCCAGGGCGATCTCTTTCAGACCGGCAAAATGATAAAGCCACCCCATGAAAAAAAGAACGATGTCTTCCTTCCCGATGCCAAGCTGCTTCCTGATCGCCTCTCCACTAACAGCCGGGTTGAACTGCTCCAGCGAAATGCCGGGCCTGATAACGTTCATTTTGCCCGGAGATGCCCCCATTCCGGTGACAAATTCCTTCAATCTATCGCTAACGACGACCACCCTGTCCGCCAACCGGAGGGTGCGCCTCTCAATGAGCTCCCCAAGCGCATGGAAGGGTTTGAAGGGGATGAGCCAGTGGAGAACATCCAGCCAGTAGTAGATGAATGGTATCCCCCTGCGCCTCGCCGCTCTGGCTGCCAGGAAGGCGTTCAAAATGCCCAGACCCACAATGACGTCCGGTTTGAACTCGTCAATCTGCCGCTGGATTTCGGCCCGGTGCGTGAATATAAGCGAGAAATACTCAATGGCGGGTACCTTGACGATGCCCGGGCGAATAACGGTGACGCTACCTCCGGTGTGGACCCGGGTGATATTGTCAAAGACCTGGCGTTTTGAGAACAGCTCCTTCTTCCCCTGCGTCCTCCAGAGAAACTCATAATCGATGGCGCGTATTTCATGTCCCCGCAGGGCGAGCAACTCGGCCATGTGATGCTGCGGCAGCGGATTCCGTTTGATCCAATCGGTTTCCTGGATAAAGAGCAATTTCATTTTGCGTGTGAACGAGCTCCACCTGACTGAGCTTCCCTTGACCTCTCTCGGGGCATTATAGCCCACACGACAGGCCTAAGCAACGAACAAACCGGACGTAGCCTTCCCGGAGTGCCCTTTTTGACAGCCTCCCCCCCGATAAGATAATATGTTTATGTGCAGGCATGGTTATAACATCACAACCAGCCGAGCAAATTGCAGAAAAAGAGGGGTGGGGATTATGCGTATAGGTCCGTGGGAGATCGGCCTCATCCTGGTCATTATTCTAATAGTTTTCGGAGCCGGGAAACTGCCGCAGATGGGTGAATCCATCGGCAAGAGCGTGCGCGCCTTCCGCAAAGCGCAGAACGATGAAGACAAGACCGGGAAACCCAAAGAAAAAACTGCCTGAATGAGCGCTCACATATAGATTCAGGACGGCTGGCTAGTCGAGTTTCAGCTTTGCCAGACCGTCAACACAATATCCCAAGCCAAGCCACTCGCACTTCCGGCACATTTCTTTCAGGTCTTCGACCGATATCCTTTCTTTGACCCTTTTCCAGGCATCGCCGACGGTTGTCTGTGTTTCCGGCTTGAAACCAAGTGTGTCGAGGACGTCAGCATCTTTGCTCTTTACCCTCTCGTAAGAATCTTCTTTCTTGAGGCACCGGCTTCCTTTGTTATGCGGGCATGATCCGCAAATGACGTCGCATTCGGTGACCACGATGACAGCCAGGGCAGGATTGGCCCGGAACTCCTTCACCACCTCATCCATGGCCGCCGCAAAATCCACACTGTACCCCAGGCCGCGAAAGCCGAGCATACAGAGCAGGTGATGGCCGCGGATTCTTACGGGATGCGCCAGTGAGCCCACTTCCCCTTATCCACCTCCCCACCATATGCCTGCTTTGGCGTCACGGCCCGCGCAACGATTGCGGCAAGCACAGCCTTGGTCACATCCCCGGCGATGAATGGGACCGTACCCATCATGAGTAGCTGGCCAATGCTGGCAGTGTTCCCTTTGACCAGGACCAGCCACTGGTTGAGCTGGAATAGACCGGGTCCATGAACCAAGACGAAGTTGGCGAAAAGCATCAGTCCCAGCATAGTCAAGAAACTGCGAGACCGCACAAACTTGTCGGTAAAATAGCCTACGAAAAGAGACGCGAGAATGAAGCCGATTATATAGCCGCCGGTCGCGCCGCCGAGCACGCCAATTCCCGCGCTCCAGCCGGCAAACCACGGCAAGCCAATGGCACCCAAGCCGGCATAAATAGCCATGCTGGCGCCACCCCACCACCTCCCCAGCAGAACGCCGGAAAGGAGCACGCCGAAGGTCTGCCCTGTCACCGGCACCGGCGTCCACGGAAGCTGAAACTTAGCCTGAGCTACCAGGCCAGTCAGAGCCGCCATCGCCAGCGCCATGACCAGTTTCTTCGGCACACTCAGCTCGTAGCGCCAGCAAAAAGCGCTGTATTTAACATCGTTGATTCTAGCTACCCACTGCATTCTCTATCTCCACACTGTTGTTTTTGTCCAAAATTGGTATATACTTTAGCAAGCAGGCGTGAAAAAGTCAATTCGGTTTGAGTGAGGTACCAAATGCGCCGATTGCGTCTCGGAATGGCACAGGTCAATATGACCGTAGGGGACTTTTCCGGCAACACGAAAAAGGTCATGGAATCCGTTGCTGAAGCGCGCTCACAGGGTGTGGACTTGATCACCTTCCCCGAGCTTGCCATCTGCGGCTATCCGCCGGAAGACCTGCTTTTCAAACCACGGTTCATCGAAGAAAACAGGAAATCACTGCAAAAGGTCATCGAAAACTCTTCGGGAATCGCCATTATCATCGGCTTTGTGGATGCCAGGGAAGACATATACAATGCCGCCGCCGTGATATATGACGGCAAACTGGTGGACGTCTACCACAAGATTTACCTGCCAAATTACGGCGTCTTTGATGAAAACCGCTATTTCCGTGCCGGAAGTGAGTGCGCGGTGTACGTAATCGCCGGTACCGGCGTGGGGCTCAATATCTGTGAAGACATCTGGTATGAAGCCGGTCCCGCTACGCTGCAGGCATATGCCGGCGCCGAGGTTATCATCAATATCAGCTCGTCACCTTATCACTTTGGCAAAGGGAATTACCGCGAGCGGATGTTAGCGGTACGAGCCACAGACAGCGTAAGCTTTGTCGCCTATAACAACCTTGTCGGCGGGCAGGACGAGCTGGTCTTCGATGGTAACAGTGTAATTATGGATGAAAAGGGACATCTTATCGCCAGGGGCAAACAGTTCCACGAAGACCTGGTTGTGGCAGATCTCGACGTAGAGTCCGTCTTCCGCACACGCCTGCGCGATCCCCGATGGCGGAAAGCCCTGCCGGTTAGTCCAACCCTTCCTTGGCGACAGACGAAGACCATCGTCTCGCAGAGCCCTGTAACCGGGACTAAACCACCTTTGCCGGAAAGGCAGGTGGAAATGCGAGACCTTCCCGGCGAGGTCTACGATGCCCTGGTCGTCGGCACGCACGATTATATCCGCAAGAACGGTTTTAGCAAAGTAGTTATCGGCCTGTCTGGAGGCGTTGACTCCTCCATGGTCGCCACCATTGCCGCCGATGCCCTGGGCAAGGAAAGCGTTATCGGAGTGGCGATGCCTTCGAGATACTCATCCCCCGGCAGCCTCTCAGATACCCAACTTCTGGCGAAGAATCTCGGCATTGAGCTGCTCGTTATTCCCATTGAGCCGGTATTCAAGGCGTATCTCGAAACTCTGGCAGAGGTTTTTGCCGGGGCAAAGCCAAACGTGGCTGAGGAAAATATCCAGGCACGAATCAGGGGCAACCTGCTCATGGCGCTATCGAACAAGTTTGGCTGGCTCGTCCTGACCACCGGAAACAAGAGCGAATACGCAACCGGTTACACCACTCTCTACGGCGATATGGCGGGCGGATTCGCCGTCATCAAGGACGTTCCCAAGACACTCATCTACCAGCTTGCCCGGTACCGCAACGAGCTGGCGAGCTACGACCTGATTCCCCGGAGCGTCATTAAAAAACCGCCGTCAGCCGAACTGAGGCCGGACCAGCGGGACACCGATTCTCTGCCGCCGTATGACATTCTTGACCCCATCCTGACAGCCTACGTTGAGGAAGACAAAGATGTTGAGCAAATCATCGCCGCCGGGCATGATGTAAACGCTGTCAAGCGCGCCGCCCGTCTTGTGGACGGAACCGAGTATAAGCGGCGCCAGGCGCCGCCGGGCATCAAGATAACCCCCCGCGCTTTTGGCCGGGACCGCCGCCTTCCCATAACCAACTGGTTCAAGGGATAAACAAAAGACGTTTTTTGAGACTGCATTACGAATCCCAAAATGCCGGGAGCCAGAGTACCATTCTGGCGAAAGCCAGAACCCAAGTAGGGTAGGAGTAGATTCCCGCTCCCGTATCACGGTACGGGTTCACCCTGAACGGTTCACCGTGAACGGGACAAGCTTCGCGGGAATGACAACAGTAGGGCTTTCGGCCCCGTTGTCTGTCAATGCTTGCAACAACGCTTGCGGGTAAGCTTCTTAGACTCGAAACTCACGCCGTCACCGTTTGGCTTTCCGGCTGCCGACGATGGCGATCTCCACGTCTTTGTTGCAGTGGGGACAGGTGACATTGAGGGTGATGAGCTGAGCGAGCACGCGCTCAGCTACCGCTGTGACCATGGAATCGATATTATCAAGGCGCTGGTCAAGCAAATCAAGGCGTCTTTTGAGACGCTGCAAATCTTCTTCCGAAGTCCCGGCAGGTCTATTTCGCTCGGCCAAAGCCCGTGCCCTCCCGCCTCATTTCGAGGTTCATTATAAGTGACAGGCAGGGCAATGTCAAAAATAGGCATTGATTTACCCGTGACTTGTGGCGTATACTGATTCTAAACGGACAGGCAGTCTTGCCGGGTACCTAACACACAGGGAGGTAGCATATGCCTGAAGTGGAAATCGGCGAGGTATCTGACTTCTTCTCCCACGTTGTTGTGGCTGGCATCACATTAACCGCACCGCTGAAAGTTGGCGATAAAATTCACATTAAGGGGCACACCACTGACCAGGAGTTCACCGTCGGGTCAATGCAGATCAACAATGCCGACGTGACGGAAGCGAAAGCAGGCGAGTCTGTAGGCATCAAAATCGCTGACCGCGCCCGCCGCGGCGACAAGGTCTACAAGGTCACGGGGTAAAGCCGGACGATAGCGATTATCTTTTGACCTTAGTTCTCCGGATTCCCGCCTGCGCGGGAACGACAATATGTGGCGTTATCGCCCTATTTCCCGCCCCTTGCCCCTTTGTCCATGTTCTTGACCAGGTTTGCCATCTCGATAGCGTCAACCGCGGCGTCAAAGCCCTTGTTGCCCTGCTTGGTCCCGGCGCGCTCAATGGCCTGCTCCAGGGTATCAGCGGTGATGACGCCGAAGCTGACGGGCACCCCCGTATCTTGGCTGATGCGGGCAATACCTTTGCTCACCTCGGAAGCAATATATTCAAAGTGGGGCGTGCCGCCGCGAATGACCGTCCCCAGGCAGATAATCGCATCATACTTCTTTGATTCTGCCATCTTCTTAGCGATAAGCGGTATCTCGAAGGCGCCGGGAACCCAGGCGATGTCAATGTCAGCTTCATTGACTCCGTGGCGCAGCAGCGCGTCTTGCGCTCCTTCAAGCAGCTTTTTGGTCATAAACTCATTGAAGCGGGAAGCGACTACACCGAATTTCAGTCCCCTGCCCAACAAAGCGCCTTCATAGAGGTTACTCATTCAACTCTCCTTTTTACTGTAATGTTATTGCGAGCAATCTTTACCACTTGTCATCGCGAGCGAAGCGTGGCGATCTCCATTATCCTTTCCCTCGATTTGTTTGAGATTGCCACGGGCTTCGCCCTCGCATGACAACTCGTTAGTCTTCAAGCTCCGGGAGCTCCAGGACATGCCCCATCTTTTCGCGCTTTGTCTTCAGATACCGGCGGTTATAGCGGTTTGGCGTAACTACGATTGGCACAGTTGCCACCACCTCAAGGCCGTACCCTTCCAGGCCGATGACCTTCTTCGGGTTATTGGTTAGCAACCGAATCCGATGCAAACCGAGATCAGCCAGTATCTGGGCTCCAATACCGTAATCGCGCAGGTCAGCGCCGAAGCCCAGCGAGATATTTGCCTCGACCGTATCCAGCCCTTTGTCCTGCAAAGCGTAGGCCCGGACCTTATTGTGAAAGCCGATGCCCCGTCCTTCCTGCCTCATGTATAGCAAAACTCCCCGCCCCCCTTTGGCGATTCTCTCCATCGCCAGCGCCATTTGCTCGCCGCAATCGCACCGGAGGCTGCCGAAAACATCTCCGGTGAGGCATTCGCTGTGGACCCTGACCAGCACAGGGTCATCTCCGCCGACGCTTCCGAATACCAGGGCGAGATGCTCCTCCGTATCAATATCGCTCTTATAGGCAACCAGGGTGAATTCGCCGTGCTTAGTGGGCAGCTTCGCCTCAGCCACGCGGTGCACCAGTTTTTCGTGGCGTCGCCGGTAGGCAATGAGGTCAGCGATGCTCGCTATCTTGATACCGAACTTCTCGGCCATTTCCTCAAGCTGCGGCAGGCGGGCCATCGTGCCGTCTTTATTCATCACCTCGCAGATGACTCCTGCCGGAAAGAGGCCAGCCAGCCGCGCCAGGTCAACGGATGCCTCCGTATGCCCCGCCCGGACCAGCACCCCACCATCTCTCGCCCGGAGCGGGAACATGTGTCCCGGGAAGACCAGGTCATCCGTGGTAGTTTTGGGATCAATTATCGTCTTCACCGTCTGGGCACGGTCAGCGGCCGAGATGCCCGTGCTGACCCGTTCCTTCGCCTCAACTGAAACGGTGAAAGCAGTGGAGAACCTTGACGTGTTATCATTCACCATCATCGGTATCTTCAGCTCGTCAAGCCGTTTTGCCGTTACAGGCATACAGATCAGTCCGCGGGCGTGTACTGCCATGAAGTTGATAACCTCGGGAGTCACCTTGTCCGCGGCGATCACCAGGTCGCCTTCATTCTCCCGGTCCTCGTCATCCACTATGATGACGAATCTCCCCGTCTTTATTTCCTCGATTGCTTCAGGGATAGTCGCAATTACCATAGTCAATCCTCAATGAAAAACTGTCCCGATGTCATCGGGAGAAACCGTGCTGCACCAGAAAATCAGTGGTTATGCCGTCTTTCCCCTGTGGAAAGGGCCCCGTCTGGCTAAGCTGCTCAACATATTTTGCGATAATATCCACTTCAAGATTCACCGGGTCACCTACCTTCATTTCCCCCAGTATGGAGTGCTTCAGGGTGAAGTCAATGATAGAGACCTGGAACGAAGCGGCATCCCTGCTGACCACTGTCAAACTGATGCCATCAACGGCGATGAAACCTTTTTCGACTACATAGCGCATAACCGATGGCGGCGCTTCAACCCTGATGAGCGTGGCATCGTTTTCCCGGTTCATGGCGACCACCTTTCCGGTGGAATCCACATGGCCCTGCACCAGATGCCCGCCCATTCGCCCGCCAAGCGCCAGAGCACGCTCAAGATTAACCTTATCGCCCACCACGAGAGAGCCGAGGGTCGAACGCTGGCGTGTTTCTGCCATCATGTCCACTGAAAACGACCTGCCGTCAAACCCGGTCACCGTAAGACAAACCCCATTAACAGCAACGCTGTCCCCGAGTCCAATGCCTGGCAGTATGCGCTGAACGCCAATAACGAGCCTGTTCGGTCTCGCCGCCAGAATAGTGCCAACTTCCTCAACAATCCCGGTGAACATGAGCGTTTCTGAACCTCTAGCTATCTCAGCCGTAAAGCCGGTCTAATCCCGGCAAAGTCGGAACTAACGCCTGACATAGCCGCTGATCATCACATCGTCCCCAAACTTTTCCACCGCCACACGGTGCAGACGCATCGCCTCCGCTATCCGCTCTACCCCTCTCCCAGCCACGGCCGTCTTTGCTTCCGCCCCGCCGATGATAACGGGTGCGATAAAGACGATCACCTTGTCAATCAAACCATTATCAAACATGCTACCCAGCAGGGTACCGCCGCCTTCGACCAGAACGCTGGTAATCTCCCTCTCTCCGAGGGCTCTGAGAAGGCTCGGCAGGTCCACCATGCCGTCCTTCGATGGTAGTTCCAGCAACTCAGCGCCTCTTGCGGCAAACGCTCCTTTAGACTCTCTACTCACTGAATTTCCCAGCACCAGAAGTGCTTCGCCCGGCTTGTCAAAGACCTGTGCGGTCAGCGGGGTGCGTCCCATGCAATCCACAATTACCCGGAGAGGCTGCTTTCTTACCGTGCCGCCGGTCACGCCACAGCGGTAAGTTAGCCGGGGATCGTCTGCCAGCACGGTATTCACCCCGGCCATGATTGCGTCCGTAGTGTACCTCAACTGGTGGACATACTTCAGTGATTCTTCGCCGCTAATCCACTTGGAATCGCCGGTCCTGGTAGCTATCTTCCCATCAAGGCTGACGGCGAACTTCGCAGTCACAAATGGCAAGCCGGTAGTGATGAATTTCAGGTATGCTTCGTTGACCTCTCTGGCTTCATTCTCATGTTCGCCCGTATAGCTGATCCTGATACCTTCTTTCTCCAGTCCATCAATACCCTTCCCACAAACAAGGGGATTGGGATCAATCATTGCCATGTGGACCTCAGAGATGCCGGCTTTGATAATTGCTTCGGTGCAGGGCGGGGTGCGTCCGTGATGGCAGCAGGGTTCCAGAGTAACATACAGCGTGCCACCGCGAGCTTTTTCGCCCGCCTGCCGCAGAGCCATTATCTCGGCGTGCCAGAGGCCCGGCGGCTGGGTATAACCCTGGCCAACGATCTCTCCATCTCTCACCACCACCGCTCCGACCGCCGGGTTTGGACTGACCTGCCCGACGGCCAGTCTTGCCAGAGAGAGCGCCTGCTTCATATAATCCATCTAGTGCAATTTAACATCACCATTACAGGGTTTGTCAAACACCAGAAATGGGAGAATATTTGGAACGCGATTACGAGATACCATCGAAATCATGTCGGGACAATGTGGTAATCTTGGAAGGTCATTGCCGCGAAGGCTTGTCCTACACACGTATCACGTAAGGAACCTGCGGTGGCAGACTACGATAGGAAAGCAAGAGTCCGTGGACAAGTAGGTTCTCCGCAGGCAGAGTACTGATTGCCGTGCGAGGCTTACTTAAGCAAGCGAATGGTTTTGCACCCGTATCAAGCATGGTTTTACCTTGAATCGGACACATCAGCCAGGAAAAGCACAGGCTTAGCTGCCGCTTCTAGTCCAGCCGCCTGAGCGTCGGGATAAACACCACAGTCGCCAAGCAAACGAATATCAGGAGCGCAGCCAGGGTGCCCAGCGCCTGCTGCGGGCCAACGGCTTCTGTCATCAAGCCAGCGATATAGACGCTCGGGCCGACAAAGGACATCTCCATATCATAGACGCCCATTACCCGCCCACGATAGTCGTCTGAAGTGTAAGCCTGGGTGAGCGTGTTGCTCATGGTCATTCGCGCCGACTGACCGATACCTACAGCCACCATAGCGGCCATAGCCAGAGTCCAAGACTGAGAAACAGAGAACAATGTCAACGCCATGCCGAGAAATAATGTCCCCATCAGCATTATCAGCCCGCGTTTCTTGTCCGTGAGAGACGCCAGGACAAGGCCGCCCGCGATGGAGCCCAGACCTGAGACACTCATCAACACGCCCATTCCTTTGGCACCAACTTTGAACACGTCATCAACGAAAACTGCCATAAGCTGCTGGTAAGGCATGGAAAGCATGACGCTCAAAAGCGTAAAAATAAGGACAAGAAGTAATACTTTCTCGCGGCTGATATACTTGAACCCATCTGTCACGCTCTGGAAAGGGTTCCTGGTGGTTGGGAGTATTTTACTGGTAAGAGGCAAAAGGGTGATGACAAGGAAGCCGGTGGCGTAGACAGCCGCCATAATGAAATAGACGGTCTTAAAGCCAAAGGCATCAATGAAAAATCCCGCCGCCGCGGGAGCCACCAACCGCAAGCTGTTTCCCCCCAGTGAGTTCAGTGCAATAGCGTTCATCAACCGCTCCCTGCCCACTATCTCACGGATAATAGAGTGTCGAGCAGGTATCATGAGCCCCAAAAGGCTGCTCTGGACCACCGAGTTTATTATGAGTATCCACCACGTCTTTTCATTCAGTAGACCTGTGGCTAGAGCAGTAGCAATACCGAGGGACACAAACGTAAAGGACCCGAGGGCGATCAGTAGAATATGCTTCTTCTGCATCCGGTCAGCAACAACTCCGCCAAAAAGCGAAAAGAAAATGTGTGGCAGCGAGCCGGACATCGCCACCACGCCGAGGAGGGCTGCAGAGCCAGTAATCCGGTACACCAGCAACGGTGTGGTCACCTGCTGCATGTTCATAGAGGCCACCTGTGAAAGCATCCCTACGAAATAAAGGCGAAAAGTGGGATTCCCCAGAGAAGCAAAAGTTCGCACCCTCCCTGTTGCAGCCCGCCCAACGCGCTGAGCCACTTCAGAAACAGTGCCTTCTGCTTCGCGCAGGTCTCTTCTTTGCATGGTGTTCGGTACTCCCTAATCGGAAACCCGATATGAGCGGATTTCAGAATGACACAAATGTACTGTAGCGTTTTTTCAAAGCAAAGAGCAAGTGCAGAAGCGCTAATTCACGTGTTATAGCCGGGAAATCAGATAGCCCAAAGCTCTAATTAGAAATGGGAGGGCTTATCCCCCCGATAAGTCAAGACTCTTAATCACGATTCCAGGCAGACCGCAAGAACAATAACGCCCCTGCCCCTTATTAATATCAATAACAACTTTTCTGTGTTTAGCCGTCTGAAGATTGACAAAATACCGTAGAAATGATATAAGATAGCTAATACAGGAAAAAATATATCCCCTCTCCGTCACCTGGTCTGGAACCGGCGGCGACTGAGGCACGCAATTCAAGTTTGGCGGTAGTCCCCCTGGATGGATTATATGACTAGAAGACAGGTGATGACGAAAGCAGAAAGGCTGGCCCCGCCGGGGGCACCAGGGTGCCGGGGGTTGTTTGAGTGCTTTTTCCCTACCGGCTTAAATGTCCCCCAACCCCTCCCGTATCCGGAGCCCTGGGGTAATCGGGCTGGCGGCGGGGCCAGAAAAACGCCAGGTATTGCCTGCCGGACAAAGGAGGTGGGTGATGTCTACCGAGCAGAGTATTGCCACAATCAAACGTGTTATTGATGCGGTGAACTCACGGGATTTTGTTACGCTTCGAAATACAGCTCATCCCGATTTCAAGCGGCACGATCTGGCAGGGGCGCTACCAGAAGTCTCGGGCGCCGCATGACCGGCTGACCTGATACAACTCCTCCTGCGCGCCATGCCTGACATGCACATAGATATCAAACAGATATTCGCCTCTGACGACCGTGTGGCAGTCCATATGTACTCGACGGGCACGCACCAGGGTGAGCTTTTTGGCGTTCCCGGCACCGGCAAGTGTCTTGAAATTAGCGGGATAAACATTTACCGGGTCGTGGATGGCAAGTTAGCAGAAACCTGGCAACTGCTTGATATCTGGGGACTGATGCGTCAATTGGGGAAGATATAGGGATGTGGCCCACTTATTCATCGGTGGACTGTCTAACGGAATCATGGGGAATGGTAGAATGTTAGCCCTGCCGGCGTTACCATCCCCAAAAGCTATTGTCCCCATTCAGTGACAGTGCTATAATAAACGAGATTTCATGTAATATCGGACCTTTAAGCTGGTCCAGCGAGGCCAGCAAGGGGAAACAGACGTGCGAGTGTTCGTGACCTCTTGCTGGGCTCAGGCAAGAGGTTTTTTTATGAGCGAAAAAATTATCATGACCTCGGAAGACATCCGCCGTAGCCTGGCTCGCATTACGCACGAAATCATCGAGCGCAATAAGACGACCGAGTCTATGGTACTGATCGGCATGCGCACCCGCGGCGTACCCCTGGCTCAACGGCTGGCGGCGAACATGCAGAGGTTTGAGGGCTTTGCTGTACCGGTGGGCGCCCTCGATATCGGTCCATACCGGGATGACATTCCAAATCAGAAAATGCCGCAAAACAGCCCGCATACCGAGATTCCGGTCAACATCGAAGACCAGGCGGTTATCCTTGTAGATGATGTCTTATATACCGGCCGGAGCACGCGGGCGGCAATGGACGCCCTGATTGACCTCGGACGACCAAAATCGGTCCAGCTGGCGGTACTGGTCGACCGCGGCCACCGGGAGTTGCCGATTAGACCCGATTACGTAGGACGCAACATACCCAGCTCCCGGGACGAGCAGATACGGGTTCGGCTGGTAGAGGTAGACGGCACAGATGAAGTAGTTATCATCAGGTCTGATGACGATACCGCTAGAAGGCCGGCGTGTTGAGGTAGAAAAGGTGACTCTGGCTAGACGAAGTCTGGTGACAATCGACGACCTCTCCACGGGAGAGATGGAAGCCGTTTTCTCCCTGGCGGACGGGATGTCGGCAGAGCTGGCCAGGCAGATCCCAATAGAATCGGGGCGCGGCAAGATCATGGCCAGCTTATTCTTCGAACCGAGCACAAGAACACGGCTCTCTTTCGAAGCAGCCATGCACCGGCTTGGCGGCGGCGTCATCAGCGCCGTAGACGTAGGCGCCACTTCGCTGGCTAAAGGGGAAAGCCTTGCTGATATGGCACGCATCGTCGGCAGCTACGCTGATATCGCCGTCATCCGCCATCCCTGGGAAGGAGCGGCAAAGGTCATAGCTGACTACGCCGGAATTCCGGTAATAAATGCCGGCGATGGCGGGCACCAGCATCCCACGCAGACCCTCCTTGACCTGTACACGATCAGGAAGGAAAGAGGAACGATCAAGGGGCTAAAGATCGCCCTCTGGGGAGATTTGAAATACGGGCGGACGATTCATTCACTCATCTTCGCCCTGGCTAAGTTCGGCGCCGATATCCTTTTCTGTCCCAGTCCCGGCCTGGAGCTACCCGAACACATCATCCAGAAGCTGATTACCGAATACGGGGGAGAAGTGGTAAAGCCCGGCGCCAGCAATGGAAAGAGCAAGGAAAGGCTTTTCCCCCTGGATGCGGTCTACACCACGCCCACGAGTCCCCATCAGCTCGCCATGATGCCCGATGTTAGCCTGGAGGTTGAATTAAAGACGGGCGTTGACGCTCTTTATGTCACCCGAACGCAAAAAGAGAGATTTGCCACGGATGAGGGCGATGAACTTAAACAAAAGTACCCGGTAGTTGACAAGAAACTGCTGAAGGGCAAGGAGTTCCGCCGGACGCTGGTGATGCATCCGCTGCCGCGGGTTGATGAACTGGCTTACGACCTGGATACCGACCCCAGAAGCCAGTATTTCAAGCAGGCTGCTTACGGAGTACCGGTGAGGATGGCGCTGCTTGCTTTGTTGCTCGGCGCAAGGGAGTCACCGGTTTCCGGAGAAGAGCAGATTGTTCCGGCGGTTGACTTTCCCATTTATCACGGCAAACCGGGACTCAGGTGTCCGAACTCGAAATGCGTTTCCGTCCAGAAGACGGAGATTAAATACATCGAGCCCGAATTCAAAATAGTTAACCGCCAGCCACTGACCCTGCGATGCATCTACTGTGAACACGGCTTTGAACCAGAATACATCGCCAGTTCCGAATGGCACGAAGGCAGGTCAGCTAGCAAGAAATATCACAGCGCCCGCAGCCACTGGGCGCAGAAAATCAAAACGGAAAACCTGCTCGTCTTCACTTCTGCCAGGGAAGCCGAGTCGCACGGTTTCAAGCCAAGCCACTATACCGGGGGAGCCGCAGAAAAATGACATCATGGCTGATTCACGGTGGACGGATAATCGACCCTTGCCGGGGAATCGACCGGACGGGCAGCCTGATGGTTAGCGATGGCAGGATTTCCTGGGTAGGCAGTGAGGATGATGCGGAGCGTATTGCTCAAAGCGCAGATTGCAGCGTTCTGTCGGCTAACGGACTAGTAATCTGTTCGGGATTCATCGACCTGCACTGCCATCTCCGCGAGCCGGGCTTCGAAGAAAAGGAGACCATTGCCAGCGGGACAAAGGCGGCGGCGCGGGGCGGTTTTACCACAGTCTGCTGCATGCCCAACACGGATCCCCCCATTGATAGCCCCGCAACCATAGACTTTATTCGAGCCAGAGCCAAAAAAGAGGGAGCCGTCCGGGTACTGCCCATAACCTGCATCTCCAGAGGCAGACAGGGAAAGGAACTGGCGCCGATGGGAGAACTGGCATCAGCGGGAGCAATCGGCTTCAGCGATGACGGCTCGCCGATGCTCGATCCTGAACTAATGCGCCGTGCCCTTGAGCTAAGTAGGAAACTAAATTTGCCCATCATAGACCACTGTGAGGATACCGTGCTGACGAGTGGCGGCGTCATGAATGAAGGGCTTATCTCCTGCGCCCTGGGATTGCCGGGTATGCCCGCGATAGCCGAGGACAAAATAGTGGCGCGCGACATTAAGC
The DNA here is from genome assembly GCA_016190825.1 of Chloroflexota bacterium. Lineage (GTDB taxonomy): Bacteria > Chloroflexota > Dehalococcoidia > Dehalococcoidales > UBA2162 > JACPPV01. The sequence goes on along the minus strand of JACPPV010000014.1, from coordinate 76,180 downwards.
TGGCGGAGGAGACTAAGGGCTGGATACACATCGCCCATGTAAGCACGACCGGTTCTGTTGAGCTTGTCCGGCAGGCAAAGAAAAAAGGTGTCCACGTGACCGCTGAAGTGACGCCCCACCACCTGACCCTCACCGAAGAAAAAGTGAAAGAGTGCGGCGCTATGGCCAAAGTAAACCCGCCGCTGAGAACGGACAAGGATGTCCAGGCTCTTATACGTGGGCTGAAAGACGGCACAATCGACATTATCGCCACTGACCACGCGCCGCATACGCGGGCGAATAAAGAAGGCGAAATAACCGGCGCCGCCTTCGGCATCAGCAACTTCGAGACAGCCCTGGGCAGCCTGATGAGACTGGTGCATGACGGTCAAATAACGCTTTCAGCCCTCATCGCCGCATTGACCAGCGAGCCGGCAAAAATGTTACGCGGGAAGCACGGTAAGCTGGGGACGCTAGCCCCAGGCGCGGAGGCTGACATTGTTATCCTGGACCCGGAAAAGGAATGGTTGGTCGATACGGACAAATTTGCTTCAAGGGGCAGGAACACGCCGCTGGCCGGCAATGTCCTCAAGGGAAAAGTGATGGCTACATTCTGCGGCGGCAGGCTGGTATACAAGGATGAGTTGATTAGAGTTGAGGAGACAATCCACAGATGAGAAACAAAGCGCTGCTCGTCCTGGCGGATGGCTCGGTCTACGAAGGCTGTTCCTTCGGCGCTGAAGCCGATACTGTCGGTGAGGTAGTCTTCAATACCAGTATGACGGGGTACCAGGAGATGCTGACCGACCCCTCTTACGCCGGGCAGATAGTCGTTCCAACCTATCCACTGATCGGCAATTACGGTGTCAACGGCGAGGACATGGAGTCCAGGCGTATCCAGGTGCGCGGCTTCGCCGTCAGGGAGGAATGCCTGGAGCCCAATCACTACCTCAGCCAGAGGACAATCCATGAATATCTGGCGGAGAACGGCATCTCGGGCATCCAGGGCATCGATACCAGGGCTATCACCCATAAGCTGCGCTCCGTAGGCGTCATGATGGGCATCATTACAAGCAATAAGTCGCCCGAAGAAGCCCTTTCGGCATTAAGGCAAGCGCCGGACTACGGCTCGATTGATTTTGTCCGCGAAGTATCAACGAACGCCCCCTACGAGTGGCTTAAAGACATAAAGCACGACGCGCCGCGGTTCAATGTGGTGGTGCTCGATTGCGGGCTGAAGTTCAATATCCTGCGACTGCTCAACCGGCACGGCTGCCGGGCAGTGGCCGTCCCCTGCACCACGTCTGCTGAGGAAATCCTCGGCATGAATCCGGACGGCGTACTGCTCTCGCCGGGGCCCGGTGACCCGGAGCTTCTCGATTACGCCGTCGGCACGGTGAAGAAGCTCATCGGTAAGAAACCGATCATGGGCATCTGCCTCGGCTGTCAGCTCATCGGCAGGGCATTCGGCGGAAAGACCTTCAAGCTCAAGTTCGGGCACCGTGGCGGCAACCACCCGGTCAAGGATTTTGCCACCGGGCGCGTCCACATCACGGCGCAGAACCACGGCTACGCCGTCAACCCGGATACACTCAAAGATGGACTTGAAGTAAGCCACATCAACCTGAACGATGGCACGGTGGAGGGCTTACGCCATAGGGAACTGCCCATCTTCTCCATCCAGTACCACTCCGAGGCTTCCCCGGGCCCCCTCGATAACACATATCTTTTTGACGAATTCGTACACATGATGGACAAAAGGAGAACATAGGTGGAAAAGGCAGGAATAGTATCTCAGTTGAACCAGGCACTCTCAGAGGTGCCGGAGCTAAGAAGGCTGAGCTACTCAGACGGCCAGTTTGGCCGCTGGAAAGAAATGGTCCTCCGGACGCTAGAGAAAGCATACGGGCTGGACTCACCACAGTACTACCGGTTTGTCAACGCGCCGGGGAAATCGTTCGTGGTGAACACGGAGCTGGGGCTGCAGCAGGACTATGCCTTCAAGCTCGATTGCTATGAAAGCGCCCTCCAGACGCTCATACAAAGAGCGGAGATGGGGTAGGAGGAAGATTTATTGAGATTGCTTCGCCTCCAGACAAGTCGGGATGGTCTCGCAATGACAACAAAAGTGAGGTCATCGTAACCTAGCGTACCCCCCGGTTGTCATTGCGAGGAACAAAGTGACGTGGCAATCTCAAATGGACTAGGAGCATGATCAACGGAAGTAGATACCGATGAACACTGTCAATCAACCGACTCCTGAGCAACGGCAAGCTTGCCTGCTGGCAGAATACCAGGCGTGCCAAAACAATACGATTTCCCACGCATCGAGCTACTGGACACTGGCAGGCATTTTTATAGGCATAAGTACAGCACTTCTTGCAGTAGTTGTAGGAGGGGTCTTTGCCAACGAGAGGTTATTTAATCTTCTTCTGGAGACATCAAATGGTGCATCTAGGGAAGTTCTGGTATTTGCGGTGGCGGTAACAGTGTTTGGAATTGCCATAATCTCTATCCTTTGGCTCCTTCGACGCTGGCTGAGGAGAGTGAATTTCCTTCAGCAAATCGACTGGGAGAGGATGCGAGAAATAGAACGAGATTTGGGAATGTGGGCGCATTGGCGCGTACATGGAATTGACCACTGGACAGGGAAGGACTTTGACGACGAAATATTTAACGCAGACCAGACGAGGCTGCTTGCCTATCAATCGGAAAGTTTCTGGCAACGCTGGAGAGACGATCGCCGTTATGAGCGCCGAGGCCCCTGGACTTATGACTGGATAACGTTCGCTCTCATCTTTTTGTGGGCGTTTTTCGTTCTCGAAATATGGGCAGTTGCACTGACGAAACCGTCTTATGTCACGGTGGGACTTGCAATAGCCTTGATTCTCGCCGTGTTGGTTGCATGGCTAACGACACATTTCTCGAGTAGGGATTCGTAAGGAGTAGCCCTTGAAACCCTCTAAAGTCCTCATCATCGGCTCATTACACTGTCATTCTGAGCCGCAGCGAAGAATCTGGGATGGGGGAGGCACCTCCGCCCCCAGACCCTTCGTTACACGCAGGGTGACAGGGTGAGAGGCGCATTGAATTGAACAAAGAGACGCAGCCTGCGAAAAACGGTCGACAGACAATATGTTCGTAAACTTAGGAAAAAACAATGGCGGAATACTACGTATACATTATGAGCAACTGGTCGCGCACTCTGTACGTGGGCGTCACTGGCGATCTGATGGCTCGCGTGAATCAGCATAAAACGAAGACTGCACAATGGGTTCACTGCCAGGTACAACATAACCGACCTGATCTATTATGAATCCACTGGAGACGTCATGGCAGCCATTGCCCGTGAAAAGCAATTGAAGGGCTGGCTCAGACGAAAGAAGATCGCTCTTGTTGAGTCGGTGAACCCGGGATGGAGGGACTTGAGCCTCGATTGGGCGGACGTTCTGCCACCCCCAGACCCTTCGCTCCGCTCAGGGTGACGGGAGGGGAAAGTCAGGGTGACAAACAAGAAGGCTCAGGATGACAGGAAGGGCGCTCAGGATGACAATAAGAGGACTCGGAGTCAGGGCAACAACAAGTCAAGGCAGAAGACAACATAGCAAAGGAAAAGCATGACAAACAAACCGTCTAAAGTCCTTATCATCGGCTCGGGGCCCATAATAATCGGGCAGGCAGCGGAGTTCGATTACGCCGGCACCCAGGCGTGCAAGGCGATGCGCGAGGAGGGCGTGACCTCCGTCCTGGTCAACTCCAATCCCGCCACCATCATGACCGATGAGGATATCGCCGATACAGTCTACATCGAGCCGCTCACCCTGCCGGTGCTTACCAGCATCATCGAGCGGGAACATCCGGACGGACTGCTGCCCACCCTCGGCGGGCAGACCGGCCTCAACCTGGCGGTGGAGCTTGCCGACGCCGGCGTGCTGGAAAAATACAATGTGCGCGCCCTGGGCACGCCAATCGACACTATCCGAAAAGCCGAGGACCGCGAGCTTTTCAAGCGGCTCCTCGTCAGCATTGGCGAGCCGGTCCCCCCCAGCGCCACTGTCACCAGCCTGGATGAGGCAATCCAGATAACCCGGCAGATAGGCCTGCCGGTAATCATCCGCCCCTCCTTCACCCTGGGGGGAACAGGCGGGGGAATGGCGCACACCTGGGAAGAGCTTGAAGCGGTCGTGACCGGTGGACTTGCCGCAAGCCCAACCCGCCAGGTGCTCGTGGAACGGTCGGTAGCAGGATGGAAAGAAATTGAGTACGAAGTCATGCGTGACGGCGCCAATAATTGCATCACCGTCTGCAACATGGAGAATATCGATCCGATGGGCATCCACACCGGAGACAGTATCGTCGTCGCCCCCAGCCAGACACTGACCAACAAAGAATACCAGATGCTCAGAACTTCCAGCCTGAAGATTATCCGGGCGCTGGGCATCGAGGGCGGCTGCAACGTCCAATTCGCTCTCGATCCAAAAAGCGAGCAATACTTCGTCATCGAGGTCAATCCCCGGGTAAGCCGTAGCTCCGCCCTCGCCAGCAAAGCCACCGGCTACCCCATCGCCCGTGTCGCCGCCAAGATCGCCCTGGGGAAGCGTCTTGACGAAATACCTAACGCCGTTACCGGCAAGACGATGGCTTCCTTTGAACCCGCGCTCGACTATGTGGTCGTGAAAATTCCGCGCTGGCCCTTTGACAAGTTCGCCTCGGGAGACCGCATCATCGGCACCCAGATGAAAGCCACCGGCGAGGTTATGGCAATCGACCGAACCTTTGAGGCTGCTCTACAAAAAGCGGTGCGCTCGCTGGAATTCGGCAAAAAATCTCTCCTGTGGGAAGACCCGACATGGGAAGCCGGGGCGGGGGGCAGTTCCTTCCCTCTTGAACCGAGCGACATCAGATTGTGGGCAATAATGGCCGCCCTCCGCCGCGGCGTCAGCGCGCAGAAGATCATAGACCGCACACGGATTGACCTCTGGTTCATCACCAAATTGCAGAACATCGTCAACATGGAAAAGCAACTGCTTTCCCAACCGCTTACGCCCGACCTATTGCGCCATGCGAAGCGACTCGGCTTCTCCGATGAGCAGATAGGCACGCTGGCTGACAGGCTTCCGCAGCAGGTCAGGGAGCTACGCCGGGAATGGACTATCCGCCCCAGCTACAAGATGGTGGATACCTGCGCCGCGGAGTTCGATGCCGCCACGCCTTACTTCTACAGCACCTACGAGCAGGAAAATGAGGCTGAGCCGATTGAAGGGAACAAGGCGGTGGTCATCGGCAGCGGGCCGATACGCATCGGCCAGGGTATTGAGTTCGATTATTGCAGCGTGCATTCCGCCCGGGCGTTGCAGGAGGCCGGCTACAAAAGCATCATGATCAACTCCAACCCGGAAACGGTGTCCACCGACTTTGATACCAGCGACCGCCTTTATTTCGAAGCACTGGATGAGGAAAGCCTGCGGGACATTTTAGAAAACGAAGGCAGTCAAAATGGGAATGGGGCGGGAAGTGCGCCGCCGTCCATCGTCCAGTTCGGGGGCCAAACGGCAATAAATCTTTCCCAGCCGATTTCCCGCGCCGGTATGCCTATCATCGGCTCCAGCGCTGATGCCATCGACCTTGCCAGCGACCGCGGCCGTTTTGAGAATTTCCTCAGCCGCCTCGGCGTTCCCCAGCCACCCGGCTCAGGCGTCACCACTATCGACGAGGCGCTCAACGTTGCCAAGCACATCGGCTATCCGGTGCTCGTCCGCCCAAGCTACGTACTCGGCGGGCGGGCGATGGAAATTGTCCATGACGCCTCCGAGCTTGTCCACTATATCAGCCTGGCGATAGAGTTGGATACCAGGCATCCGGTGCTGATAGACAAATACCTCGAAGGCAAGGAGTGCGAGGTTGACGCCGTAGGAGACGGGGAGGCTGTCTTCATCCCCGGCATCATGGAGCACATCGAGCGCGCCGGAGTGCACAGCGGCGATTCCATGGCCGTCTACCCAGGCGTCGGGCTGACGGAAGAGGAAGTGGAGACGATTGTCGATTATACCGTCCGCATCGGGCTGGAAATCAAGCTAAAGGGTCTGATGAACGTTCAATTTGATATAATGCGCGGTCCCGCTGGTTCGCAGGTCTACGTCCTGGAGGTGAACCCGCGTGCAAGCCGCACCATTCCTTTTATCTCCAAGGTAACCGGCGTACCCATGGTCAAGCTGGCAACCAAGGTTATGCTGGGGAATAGCCTCAAGTCACAGGGTTATTCAACGGGACTCCACACTAAACAGAAACTCGTCGGTATCAAGGCGCCTGTTTTCTCTATGCAGAAGCTGATGGGTGTTGATACCTACCTCGGCCCGGAGATGAAATCCACCGGCGAGGTAATGGGCATCGACTACACCTTCGGCGCCGCCATGACCAAAGCGCTGCTTGCCGCCGGGCTGATGCTGCCGCCGCAGGGCTCAATCCTTTTCAGCATCGCCGATCGGGACAAGCCGGAGGCGCTGCCGATAATCCGGAGTTTTGCCTCCATAGGTTATGCGCTCTACGCAACCGAGGGTACGGCGACAATGATCGAAGCCGCCAAACTACCGGTAACGATGATTACCAAGAAGCTAACCGAGGGACATCCTAACGTCATCGATGTTATCAACGATGGCACGGTTAACGGCGTGGTCAATACCATGACCGGCGGCAGTGGTCCCTTCCGGGACGGTTTTTACATCCGGCGGGCGGCGGTGGAAAAACGGATCCCCTGCTACACTTCGCTGGATACGCTTCGCGCCGCCGCCGAGGCGCTGGTCAACGGCCGCCAAGCATACAATATCCAGCCGCTACCGGAATACCGGGGAAAAGTAACAAGTAACAAGTGACAATAACCAAACACGAGTTGGAAGGAGGAAACAACTCTCTAAACCGTTCGTGGTGAGCTTGTCGAACCACAACGGCACTAATTATTGGCTGCGCCCTTCGACAAGCTCAGAGCTTGCCCCGTACCCGATACCGGGGCGAACGGGTTACTTGATTGTCCTTATGTCATGTTGTCTTGGAGATCTAGTTGAAGCAGGTTAAAGCCTACGTTGTTTCAAATAACCGGATTCTGCCGGACATGGCTCGCCCAAACGGTCGGGCGATACTGGGCAGCCATCTCATGCGATTGCACTGCCCGGAAATAGCTGCTGAGGCAAAGCCGGGGCAGTTCGTTATGGTGCGCTGTCCCGACGAAGTGGGAATCCTGCCACGCCCCTTCAGTATCCACCGGGTGAGAAATGAGGACATCGGGCTTTTCTATGCCGTCCTCGAAGGTGGAAAGGGCACTCCCTGGCTTTCACGCCGTCAGCAGCATGAGACGCTTGAGCTTTTCGGCCCGCTGGGTAACGGTTTTTCCATCAATTCCGCTTCAAAAAACCTGCTGCTGGTTGCCGGGGGCGTCGGGGTTGCCCCACTCATCTTCTTGGCGCAACAGGCCGTCAGGGAAAGATGCTCCGCGACGCTGCTTCTGGGGGCGGCCGCCACGTCCCAGCTTTATCCCAGGAATCTCCTGCCGCCGAAAGTAAAACTTGCCATCGCCACCGAAGAAGGTAGTTCGGGGAGAAAGGGCAGGGTCACCGACCTCATTCCCGAATTTATCGGCGAGGCTGACCAGGTCTTTGCCTGCGGGCCGATGGCGATGTATAAAGACATGCACCGTCTGAGGAATGACCTGCTCAAAGACAAGCCAACCCAGGTGTCGCTGGAGATGGTCATGGGGTGTGGGCGGGGCATTTGCTACGGATGCACCGTCAAGACGAAAAACGGCGTGAAAGAGGCCTGCACGGACGGGCCGGTTTTTGAGCTGGATGACATTTTGTGGGATGAGATAGATACTTCGGGTTATTAGAACGGAAATTGATTTCCCGCAGACTCGCCTGTCAAGGCGAGCCCATCGCTTGCTCAGGGTAAACCACGCATGGCCATTTCATAAGGATTGCCACGGTCACTGCGTACCTTCGCAATAACAACCTTGAGTGAACCTTCTGGATACAAACTCGCAAATCGATAGGCTCCTACTTGTTCTGCAGCAGGGAGAAGAACTCTGCCCTGGTCTTGGAACGGGTGCGAAAGGTGCCCCTCACCGCCGAAGTTACAATTGCGCTGCCAGGCTTCTTTATCCCCCGCATGATCACGCACAAATGCTCCGCCTGGATGACCACCCCGACCCCGTCAGGTTTTATGCCCTGGCTGATAGCGTCGGCAATCTGGGTAGTCATTCTTTCTTGAAGCTGGGGGCGCCGGGCAACCACCTCAACCACCCGGGCAAGCTGGCCGGCGCCTACTACCCGTCCACTTTCATTAGGAATGTAGCCAATATGGGTAACACCGTAAAATGGCAGCAGATGATGCTCGCACATCGAGTAAAAGGGAATGTCCCGGATAATGACCATCTCCCGGTGCCCTTCCTCAAAACCCATTGTGAGCTCCCCGGCAGGGTCGATATTGATTCCCATGAAGAGCTCAGAGTACATTTCGGCAACGCGCCTCGGGGTGTCAACCAACCCCTCTCTTGCCGGGTCTTCCCCGATCGCCTTGATGATTGAGGCCATCGCCTTTTTTATCGCTTCTTCGTCAATCATTCCTTTTTCTCCGAATCTGGCACACACCAAAACATATCGTCATTGCGAGGGCACGTTCGCTTCGTTCAGTGTAAACTTCGCCCGAAGCAATCCGCCACAATCGCTGGGGCACGGATTGCTTCGCTAACGCTCCAATGACAGAATACCGAATCCTTTTCGATTAGTCCCATCCCAGCGCCCGTTCCACTGCAGCCAGGTCGGCAGGCAGCTCAAGGAATGGCTCAGCATGTTTCAGGACGATATCGGTATCTTTCAGACCATTACCAGTGACCACGCAGACGATGCGCTTGCCGGAAAAATCCGTCCCTCTTTTCTTCAGCTTGAGCAGTCCCGCAAGAGGAGCAGCCGAGGCCGGCTCTCCAAAAATTCCAGCCCTGTTTGCCATCAACCTGTGGGCGGCAAGAATCTCCTGGTCACTCACCATATCAATGGTTCCGCCCGATTCATCCCGGGCAACAATGGCTTTCTGCCAGCTTGCCGGGTTGCCGATACGTATGGCAGTGGCAATCGTCTTCGGCTCCTTCACAACTTGCCCACGGACAATCGGCGCCGCACCTTCCGCCTGGAAGCCCATCATCCGCGGTCTTGTCTGAGCACGACCATTCTGATAAAACTCGACAAAGCCCTTCCAGTAGGCAGTGATATTGCCAGCATTTCCCACCGGGATGAAAAGATAATCGGGCGCATCACCCAGTTCATCGATAATCTCGAAAGCAGCGGTCTTCTGCCCTTCGATGCGATGGGGATTGACTGAGTTCACCAGTGTAACCGGGTGTTCTTCAATCAGGCTGCGGACGATTGTCAGGGCCTGGTCGAAGTTGCCATCAAGGGCGATTATCTTCGCCCCGTAGATGATAGCCTGCGCCAACTTGCCCTGGGCAATATTTCCCTTCGGGACGATGATGAATGCTGTCAACCGGCAGGGGGCAGCGTAGGCGGCAGCAGAGGCGCTGGTATTGCCGGTCGAAGCGCAGATAATAGCTTTGCTACCTGATTCAACGGCCTTGGCAACGGCGACCACCATGCCGCGGTCCTTGAATGAGCCGGTAGGATTGCATCCTTCCAGCTTAAAGTAAAGCTCGCCGCAGCCGATCTCTGCCTCCAGCTGGCTGGAGCGGACCAAGGGCGTGTCTCCTTCGCCGAGTGTGAACAGAGGAGTATCAGGCGTAACTGGCAAGAACTCCCGGTATTTGGAGAGGACCCCTGTTTTCATGAACGCATGTCCACAGATCGCTCGTTTTTCAATTACTTTCCGAATGCAGGGAAAACCCCTATATTTATACGCCATTCGGCGGGAAAGCGCAATCCACCTTTAGGACGAAAATTGGCTTGTGCACAAGTCCAAGAAGCCGGCCTGCACGGCTGGCGTTTTTCAGACCTCGAGTTTTAGGAACCGCCGCCCGGTTTGACCAGTGGCATGCCAGCCGCGCAAAGGGGACAACCATCGGGCTTGTAGGCCGGCGTAATGCTGCGCAGGCAACTGAACAGGGGGATGCCGAAATCAACCGGCGTTTCAGAGCGGTCCACCAGGACGCCAACGCCAACAATGTGGCCGCCCCTGTTGCTCACTGCCGCCAGAGTCTCACGCACGGAGCCCCCAGTGGTAAGGATGTCATCAACCACCAAGACACGCTCGCCCGGACTTATGGTGAACCCCCGGCGGAAGACCCGGCCCTGCGCCCCCTCCCTCTCGGCGAATATGCCACGGACACCCAGCAAGCGGGCGACCTCATAAGCGAGGAGAATGCCGCCCGTAGTCGGTCCGGCCACAATCTGGACGTTATGCCCGCGAAAATAGTCGGCGATCATACCGCAAAGCTGCCCGGTGAACTGAGGGAATTGCAGTACCTGGAATTTCTCCCAGTAGACCGGGGAGTGGAGGCCAGATGAAAGGAGGAAATGACCTTTCAATATTGCGCCGGATTGCTCAAATATCTCTTCAGCTTTTTTCACTCGATTCCTGCCGCTGTTTATTTTTGAAGCACCATGTTGGTCCTGCCGCTCACTTGCATGGGAAGGTCATAGTTGCTCACTATCCCCCATTTTTCGGGCGGCCAGATCGTCATCCAGGCTTTGCCGATTATATCCTGGCGTGGCACGGTCCATCCCCGGTGTGAATCATCGGTGTTGTTACGGTTATCTCCAAGCACGAAATACTCGTTATCCGGGACCTTGTCCAGAGAATACGTATAAAGGGGGGATTCCTTGATATACGGTTCATCCAGCCTGATACCGTTCACATAGACCCCACCTCCCCTTATAGCCACCGATTCGCCGGGCAGGGCGACGATGCGTTTAATAAAAGGGACGGCCCGGGAGTTGCTGGACAGGGGCGGCCGCAATATGATGACATCACCCCTCTCCGGAGCGCGAAGCTTATAAACAACCTTGTTCACCAGCACGCGCTGCCCCTCCTGAAAGGACGGCTCCATTGAGCTTTGCCGGATGATATAATCCTGGATGGTAGCGCGGAGTCCGAGGTAGACCACCGCCGCCAGCAAGAATGTCGTCAGAACATCACGTAAAAAGGCTTTCATTTACCGAATTGGCTGTTTCCTCCCCACACGTTTTTCATTATACCTGATTTATCCACTTCCCTGCCACTGTGTGGGGGACGCAGAAGAACGGAAGTTGATTTTGAGAGGGGTCTGCCGCTCTTTTTGCGCTCCGTTCCCACGAGTCCAATATGCGCCAGCTTGACATCCCCCCGCCTGAATAATAAAATTCCAGAGATTCTACCGTGGAGGACACGCCCTTGCCTTTGCCGAAAGAAATCACCGACCTGATTGGCAAGGTAATTGTTTCGACCATATACGAAGTGGAAGAGGGCGCCATTGCTCGCTTTGCCGAGGCGGTAGATGACCCCAATCCGCTTTACTGGGACGAGGCGCACGCCCGGGAATCTCGACATGGTTCAATCATCGCACCTCCCGGTTTTTTCGGCTGGCCGGTGAAAAGAAGCGGCGAGCCAGAAGACCGGTTTCTGTTGTTACCGGCCCTTGCTAAAGCTGGCTACAGCCGCATCCTGGACGGCGGGATCGAGTGGGAGTTTTTCAGCCCCGTGCGCGCCGGAGACAGGCTAAAAGTTGAGACAACGCTGAAAAACATTGTTGAGCGCAGCGGCAAAACAGGAAAAACGGTCTTTATGATCAGGGAGACAAAATATACCCGTGAGGACGGAGAGATGGTCGCCACGGAACGACATACCACGATCCACCCGGCAAGCTAAAAAAATGGCTGATCAAATTTACTGGGAGGACGTTGAAGTGGGAGACGAGATATCGCCTCTTGCAAAAGTAGCCACGACTCAGATGCTGGTGAGATGGGCGGGGGCTTCCGGGGACTTCGTGCCACTTCATTACGATGAGGCCTTCGCGCGCTCCCAGGGACTGCCCGGAGTCATCATCCATGGCGCCCTGCAACGGCAATGGCTGGTCCAGCTAGTGACCGATTGGATTGGCGGGGAAGGGATACTGAGAAAGTTCTCTTGCCAGTACCGGGCGGTAGATTTCCCGCGCCCGATGAAAACACTGACCGAACCGCAACAAGGGGATACCTGGTGGTGCAAGGGCAGGGTCACCGCCAAACACGCCGAAAACGCCACGCATTACTTGGACTGCGAGGTCCGGGTTGAAAACGGCAAGGGCGAAGTAACCACGTCCGGCAAAGCCACCGTCATATTGCTTTCCCGGCTGTCATAGCATCACCCTCACCATTTCACCACAGGCGTCGCTGGGGCGGCGGTTTAAGCTGCCGAGGACCCGAGAAAAATCGCTCCGTTCGCCACTCTTCGAGGCACCGGACGACTTCCTTGTCGTTGAGGTCATGCCAGCGGTGGTAAAAGCTGGCGACGGCGAACCGCGGCATCGTGCCGATAGCCACGGCCACTATTTTATCCGCCACAGCCTTGACCTGCTCCATGGCGCTGGCCGAGGCTACTGGCACCGCCACGATAACCTCGCCGGGTTGCCTGTGGCGTACCGATTCCACCGCCGCCTTCATGGTAAAGCCTGAAGCCAGGCCGTCGTCAACAATAATCACTGTCCGTCCCCTGGCCAGCGCAAGCGGCTTATCCTTGCGGTAGAGTAGGCTGCGCTGCCGGATATCAAGCCTGACCTTATCAACCTGGACGCTGATCTGCTCCTCCGTCAAACTCGCCTTCCTGACCAGTTCCTCGTTGAGGATGACAGAGCCATCGTCGGCCACCGCACCAAACCCGGCCTCAGGATTGAGGGGGAGAGGAAGTTTGCGCACTATCACCACATCAAGATCGGCATCGAGCGCCCGCGCCACCTCGAGGCCAATCGGCACGCCACCGTTGGGGATGGCCAGCACCAACGCCGATTTTCCCCTGTATTCACCAAGCTGCCCGGCAAGCTGCTTACCGGCATCATATCTATCGCTGAAGAGAGGGCGCGCCCGATCCAGTTCCAATGCTTCTCGTTTCTGACCAGATTAGTAGTTGATCAAACTGAATTGCATGACGTCAACCAGCCCCAGGTCGGTAAGCCTGAGTTCCGGGATGACCGGCAGGGCGACAAAGGAAAGGACGGAAAAAGGGGACCGCACCTTTACCCCCAGCCCGGCGGCTGCCTTTTCCAGTTGGTCCAGCTTTCCGGCGACGTCTTCCAAGGGCTCGGGCGAAAGCAGTCCGGCAACGGGCAGAGGGAGGCTTGTCAGGACTTTACCTCCGGCTGCGACCACCAGCCCGCCATGAAGCCGTTCAATTTCCTTTACCGCCGCATAGATATCTCTATCATTGCAGCCGACGGCAACGATATTGTGCGAATCGTGAGCAATAGACGAAGCCAGGGCACCGTTTTTCAGGCCGAAGCCAGTGACCAGTCCTATGCCAATGTTACCTGTAGCGCTGTGCCTTTCCACCACGGCGAGCTTCAGGATGTCCCGCTCAGCATCGGCAACGACGACTCCATTTTCCAGCCGGACTTTTTCCATCCTCTTTCGCGTGATTATCTGGCCGGGGACGATTTCGATGACAGGCATCATTTCCATTGACGGCCGTAGTTGCAGCGACTCAACCGGAAAAGGCTTGACCTTCACGGTATCGGTGAGACCTGACACGCCCGCTTTTCGCACAGGGAAAAGCCCCTGTCCCCCCCGTGCTACCATCTTGCCACGGTAAAAGACCTCATCCACTCTGAGGCTGATGATATTATCGAAAACTATCAGGTTCGCCCAATAACCAGGCGCGATTGCTCCGAGTCCGCTCATCTTAAAGCGTCCGGCGGGATTGATCGTCGCCAGTTGGATCGCCCTTATCGGGTCCAGTCCCCGCGAGATTGTCTTGCGCACCACTGCATCAATATCACCATCGAGCAGCAAGTCGACGCAGGTGCGGTCGTCAACAACGAAGAGGCATCTTCGATAGGTGCGATCGGTAACCAGCGGCAGGAGGGCATCCAGGTTCTTCTCCGATGAACCCTCACGAACCATGACATACATCCCGCGGCGGAGCTTCTCTTCAGCCTCAGCCAGAGCAACAGATTCGTGGTCAGAATCGATGCCGGCGGCAACGTAGGCGTTCAAATCCCTCCCCCCAAGGCCGGGGGCGTGGCCATCAACAACCATTCGCTGCGCCTGGTCAATCTTTTCCAGCACCACAGGATCGCCACCGAGCACACCGGGAAAATTCATCATTTCGCCCAGTCCCAGACAACTGCGCCAGCGCAAGACCTGTTGCAGTTCCCGCGCTCCCAACCGGGCGCCGGAAGTCTCGAGGTGGGTCGCCGGCACGCAGGAGGGCGCCATGAGAAAGACGTCCAGAGGCAAGCGGCGGGCTAAGTCCATTACGTAGCGCATCCCGGTCAGGCCGGCGACGTTGGCAATCTCATGGAGGTCGGTAACCACCCCGGTGGTGCCATGAGGGACCACAGCGCGGGCATACTGGGGCACATCAAGCATCGAGCTTTCCAGGTGGGTATGGCCGTCAATGAAGCCCGGCGCAAGGTAGCGGCTGCCCAGGTCCAGCACTTCTTGCGCCTCCCGGTAATCGCCGATACCGGCTATCCTGCCTCCGCCGATGGCAACGTTACCGGTCTCGATCTCCCCACTGAAAACATTGACAATCCTGGCGTTGGCTAAGACCAGGTCAGCCGGGGTTTCTCCCCTGGCGATGGAGATAAGGCGGGACCTCTCGGAGACGCTAATCTTCAGACCCCTCCAGGACGCAGACATCGGGTAGGTGACGGAATTTTTCATCCCAGTCCAGACCATAGCCTACCACAAACTTATCTGGAACAGTGAGACCAAGATAGTCAATGGTCACCGGAACCTTGCGCCGCGCCGGCTTGTCCAAAAGAGCGCATAGTTTCAAAGAAGCCGGTTTTTTCTTCCGCAAATAGTCCAGGAGAAAAGCGATGGTGAGGCCGGTATCAACAATGTCCTCGATCACCAGGACGTCCTGTCCCCTGACCGGGGAGGCAAGGCACCTCACCAGCTTCACCCTACCAGAGCTCTCGGTTCCCTTGCCGTAGCTCGAAAGCGAGACGAACTCAACCGTAAGGCGGAAATCAAGCATGCGAATGAGATCAGCCATAAAGATAAACGAGCCCTTGAGAACGCCAACCAGCACGGGGGCTTTATCATGGTAGTCCCTTTTGATTTCCGCCGCCAGCCTCTGGACGGTGGCGGCTACTTCCTGTCGAGGAACGAGGACCAGCGGTTCGGGCTGAACGCTCATATTTCACCCGTGATTATAACCCCTGCCCGACTTTTCGTCCACTGAATCCAAAGGGGCATCGGCGCTAGTACCAGCGCCAGCGGCGCTCCCGCCGCCGGAAAACATATCCGGCAGCCAGCCCCAGGACCAGTCCGCCCAGATGTCCCTGCCAGGCTACGAACGGCAGGAAAGATAGCAATAAGAAGCCGCCAAGAACAGCTATCCACAAAGATATCGGCACCGGAATGGGAAAGATAATCACCTTAAGCTGCGGGCGCATCACTGTCAGCGCGCCCCCCACCGCAAAAACCGCCCCCGATGCTCCGATGGCTATCGAAAAAGGAGGCGCCAGCAACCAGAAAAGGATATTTCCCAATATCCCCCCGGCGAAATAAACGATGAGGAAGCTCTTTTCTCTGACCAGTTGAATAAGGGCGCTACCAAAGAAATAGAGGGTAAACATGTTTCCCAGGATGTGTCCGATGCTCGGGAAAGGGGCATGTAGGAAAAGGGCGGTAACCATCGTCCACGGGTGCTGCAGCATAGTAGCCGGCTGCAGGCCGAACAGGGCAATCAGGTTACGGTTGATTGAAACGGCAACGTACAAAACGATATTAGTGATGATGAGAAGACCAATCGGTCCCAGATTAAAACCCGGCGAATTTCGAAAATTCATCTCTTCCTCTTCATCTCTCTTTGTCTTTGCCAGTACGGATATTTTCTAATGATAACCTGATAAGGTGGCTATGGCAAGAGAGCGGAGAGAAAGCGCATCCACTCAATCTTTTCGGGGCAAAGTGAGAGTGAGCGAGAGAAGAAAGCTCATCTCGAAATGAAAACAGCGGGCTTCCGCCACGCCGGCAGTGACAATCGCCGGGGGCCAGCCCCCCTGTAAAGGAAAAGAAGAGCCGCTCCAATCAGTGGTAAATGGCCAACCAGCTCCGAACGGCCAAGGATACCAAGCGTCAGCAGCATGAGAGCAATCACCGTTGCCGCAACGAACCTGGTTGCAACGCCAAAGGCCAGAAGTAAACCGACGGCAACCTCAGTTATCCCGGTAGCGAATACAAAATGTGAGTTCGAAAAGCCGGTGAAGCCGAGTAGAGGCATGAAATTTAACGGGTATTCGTCCAGGAACGTCAGCGCCAGGTCTGGATTCGCCAGTTTATTGTGCAATGCCAGCAGGATAAAGGTCAGTCCAATCCCGGCGCGGGCAACGGTCAGCGCCAGGTTCTCCAAACGGGAACGGTCCAGTCCCATCCGGTCGAGCACTGCGAATCTCCAGTTTGGCTGTTCCACGATTCCCACCAGAAAAAAAGCGACACCCAATGACGCATATTCAGTTACGTAATCCGCCAGCGCGCCCGCAGAAAAATAAGCTGCCGCCAGAGGCAAGGTGGCAATGAGCAATATGCCAGCCAGAGATAAGGTCACCCTGAAGAATAACAGAAGGCCGATAGCGGCCTGCACTATCCTGGCAAAAACTGCTGAGCCGCCACCCGGGAGAGCCAGTTCTGGGGCAAGGAAGACGCCCATAAAGGAGTTGATGACCAGCGCCGCTCCAACTATACCCCCCAGAACCCTCCACTCAATTTGCTCCGGCAAGGCACGCCGCATCCTCGCTGATACAATATCCAGCTTCCGTGACAGGTTCATTTTGTCAGCAACCGGCGCGACTAGGACCATGACAGAAACCCCTGCCAGCACCAGCCAGCTGGTAAGGTCTAGGGGAAGGCGCTCGCCAGCGTGCGTACCACCTTTTATGAACCACCTTTCGTGGCCATAGGCGCTCTCCATGTTGACAAAAAGAGCGATAACCGAAGAGATCAACCCGGCAAGCATAAATCGTGCTCGCATTTTCCCACCTCCCAGCTCAACGACGCCGCTAATTAGCAAACACCTGTATACTAGAAAAGTATGGCATTGTTCTTCTCGGGTGTATATTAGTAAGCCTACTTATGTAAATGTCAATGAAACTACAATCAGACTGTCGGGACCATACAGGACATGAGAGAATGTTGACGCAATCAAATCAGCCATGTATCATGAGGTCAGGGCGGAGAGCCTTGAGAAGATCATGGTAAGTTTTCCGGATTTGAACAGGCCCCGGGAGAAAGTCGGACGTTGAAATTCCTCAAGAGACTGGCAATCAGTATTCTTGCCTTCTTCCTTACCCTTTTTCTCATTATTTTCGGTCTGGCGTTTACCATCAATAGCACGGTACTCAATCCGGCCTTCATCAACCGGCAAATAGCTGAGCTTGACATCAGCACCCTTCTAAATGAGCTTACCGAGCAAATGTCGGGGGCATCTGCTGATGGCCCATCCCCGGAGATGACTGCTGCTGTCACCGATACAATCGCCGAGGTTGAGCCGCTTCTCAAAGAAAGGCTGGGCGGCCTGGTCACATCCACCTACGACTACCTCCTGGGAAAGAGGCCGAATCCTGACCTGGCAATCACCCTGCGGAGCACCATCATAAAGAAGGATTTCTTTATCTCGGTAATCGACCGTCTTGATATTGCCCCCATCGCCAGCCAGTTGCTCATTCAAGAGCTACAATTCGGCCAGATCCCGGCCGAGTTTCAAGGATATGTAAAGCCGGCACTTGAGAAGATTGTCAATGATCTCAAGACATGGGTGAAGGAGCAGTTGGATGCCGCCGCGGATCCCCTGCTGGACTATTTGCTTGGTCAGAGCGACAACTTCAGAGTCGTAATCAATACAGATACCCTGAGAACAAGCCTGGCGAAAAGCATACGGGAAACAGTGCTGGCAAACCCGCCTCCGGAGTTGTCCCTGCTGCCGCCCGCCGAAAGGGAGGCGATCCTGAACCAGTTTCTTCCAGAGCTCGAACGGGGACTTAGCGCAATGTTGCCGCCGACCATCGAGCTTAATGAGAGAATCCTGAACCCCGAACTGAAAACGGGGATTACCGAAGGAATAGCTGAAGCTGAAGCACGGCTCGTCGAGGCGAGGCAGATTATTGCTTATTTTCAATCAGCCTACAAAACGCTCATCGTCCTCATCTTACTGCTCACGGCGGGAATCGCACTTATCCAGCGCCAGGTCAGGGGGACCAGTCGCACGCTGGGTATTGTCTTTCTAGTCTACGGGAGCGTCGAATTCGGGGGATTGCTCGTCGCACAATATTTTGTGGGAGCACAGCTACGCGCACAGCTAACGGAGATTCCAGCATCACTTCAGATATGGGTTGCGCAGCTTATCAACCATCTGATTGCGCCGCTGACCGCGTTCAGCTTGGCTGCCCTACTCGTTGGCGTCGTACTACTGGTCGTCTCCTTCGTCTACCCGAAACGGGCCATCAGGAACTAGCCGTCCATTGGCCTCTGACTCTTTTTTGCCCTGACACCGGCGCACCAGCAGCTTCATATCCTGCCGCTCCATAACCTCGACCGCCTCGCCCTCTCTTATTATCCCGTTTACTGAGCGCGCAGACCAGAGTTCGCCTTTTACCCTCACCATACCTTCCACCGCCAGCGGCGTCACCGCCAGGCCGTCACAGCCGTCCAGGGCCGGCAGACCGGGAGTCGGTTTCTTTTCGAGCGCCCGGGTACCAAGGCGATAGGTGACGACAGAGCTGGCAGCCCATCCAACCATCAGAGCATAAAGAACGGGCAAGGGCACATGAACACCCAGCGCCGGAAGGCCTATGAGGCCCAGAGCAACAATAAAAACTTCCTCAAGAAGCGTGGTGAAAATGCTGAAGACGAGACGCCCCATGCCGCTTCCTCCCTTTTCTCAATAAATTATAGCAGGTGACTGCCGTTTTCTCACCTTCGCACTGGTGCATAGTTACAAGACCGTTATATGATCCGTCATTACTTCGGCACTGCGTTCCTCGCAATGACAGGCGTAAGTTCTATATCAAAACAATGTATCTTACTGTTTTTGTGAATAACATCAGACTGACGACCCCGTGGGTTCTATTGTCCCTGCCTTGATCGCAGTGTTATAATTCGTAAACGTAATTCCACGGTCCAACGGAGGAAGCCATGAAACTCAGCCGGGAAGAAGTGCTTCACATCGCTATACTGGCACGCGTCGGAGTCACCGATGAGGAGGTTGACCGCCTGAGCGAGCAGCTATCCAATATCCTGGAGAACTTCGGGGCACTTCAGCAGGTTGATACCACCGGCGTTCCACCAACCGCCCAGTCCATTGCCCTGCAAAATGTCTTGCGGGATGACGCAGTGGCGCCATCTTTGACCACGAAAGAAGTACTGGCCAATGCCCCCCAGAGAGAGGAAGACTTCATCCGTGTGCGCGCGGTGCTCGAACAATACTCACAGTACGCGCTTTAGGACCATCAAGCTATGGAACTTAGCCGCGCCAAAGTCCTGGACCGCGCCAGCCTTCGGCGATGGGGTCTGCTCCTCGTCTGGACGGGCGAGCTCTGGAACGTCCTGGAAGCCGGTGTAGCGCTGTGGTCGGCGAAAGGCGCGAGCAGCGTTGCCTTGCTGGCCTACGGGCTGGACAGCCTCATCGAGCTTTTCACCGGCGGCGTGCTCATCTGGCACCTGAGCCGGGAGTGGCGGGAGCAGGCTCACGAGGAGGCAGCGGAAGAAAAGGCGCTGAGACTCGTGGGGATAACCTTTTTCATCCTGTCCGGCTGGATTGCTGTTCAGGCTACCGGCACTCTCCTGGGCTGGTTTACTGAACCCCGTGAGAGCCTGGTAGGCATCATCCTGGTGGTCGCCAGCGCCGCGGTGATGACGGGGCTGTTTTTCGGCAAGATGAATATCGCCGGTAAACTTGGTTCCAAAGCCCTGCGGGCGGAGGCGAAGGAGAGCCTGGCATGCGATTTCCAGGACCTGACGCTGCTCATCGGGCTGGGAGCCAATGCGCTGTTGGGCTGGTGGTGGGCCGACCCCGTGGCCGCCTTCGCTCTCATACCATGGCTGGTGAAAGAGGGCTGGGAGGGCGTCTTTCAGAAGGAAGAGGAGGACGAAGATTGAACGTCGATTATCTGACCATCCACGAAGCCCATGAACTTTTGAGAACAAAGCAAATATCGTCGGTAGAGCTGACCAGGTCTTACCTTGAACGCATTCAGCAGATCGAGCCCAAAGTCCATGCCTTCGTCACCATCACCGGTGACCTGGCGCTGGAGCAGGCAAAGGAATCGGATGAGCGAATCGCAAAAGGTGATATCGGCCCGCTCACCGGCGTTCCCGGCCTTATCAAGGACAATATGTGCACCAGGGGAGTGCGCACCACCTGCTCGTCAAAGATGCTTCAGAATTTCGTACCACCGTATGACGCCACCGTGGTTGAGAGATTGAGAGCAAGCGGGATGATCATGCTGGGCAAGTCCAATATGGACGAGTTCGCCATGGGCTCCTCAACAGAAAACTCTGCTTTATTTGTCACTCACAATCCGTGGGACCTGTCCCGTGTTCCCGGCGGATCGAGCGGCGGCTCAGCAGCGGCGGTGGCAGCGGGGGAGACGGTCTACGCTCTCGGCTCCGATACCGGCGGCAGCATCCGCCAGCCGGCCAGCTTTTGCAGCATTGTCGGCCTAAAGCCGACCTACGGGCGAGTCAGCCGCTACGGGCTGGTAGCTTTCGCCAGCTCGCTCGATCAGATAGGTCCCCTGACCAGGGATGTGACTGATTGCGCCCTGGTGATGAACGCCATCTCCGGCTACGACCCCAGGGACTCCACGTCATCGCCGAACCCGGTACCGGATTTCACGAAATGCCTCAAGCCCAACCTTGAAGGAGTGCGCCTTGGCGTCCCGCAAGAGTATTTTGTCCAGGGGATGCAGCCGGAGGTAGACAACGCTATCCGGGCAGGCGTCAAGATTCTGGAAGAACTGGGAGCAACGGTAAGCTGGGAGGTATCCCTGCCCCACACCCGATACGCGCTGGCGGTTTACTACATCATCGCCCCGTCCGAGGCTTCGGCCAACCTCGCCCGCTACGATGGCGTAAAATACGGCTACTCTTATGCAGAGACCGACAGCATGTGGGAGGCGATGGAGAAGACCCGCCAGCACGGCTTTGGTCCCGAGGTGAAGCGGCGCATCATGCTCGGCACCTATGCCCTCTCCGCCGGCTACTACGATGCGTACTACCTAAAGGCGCAGAAGGTACGCACCATCATCCGGCAAGAGTTCGATAATGCCTTCAAGCAGTTCGATGCCCTGATAACACCCACTTCCCCCACCGTTCCCTTCAGGATTGGCGAAAAAACCGCCGCCCCCCTCCAGATGTACCTGAGCGATGTCTGCACGTTGCCGATTAACATCGCCGGTGTGCCGGCCATCTCCATCCCCGCCGGCTTCGCTTCATCCCGAGCGGAGTCGAGGGGCGATGGATTACCCATCGGAATGCAGATCATCGGCAAACCATTCGGGGAGGAGACCATTCTACAGGTCGCCTACGCCTATGAGCAGGCGGCGGGGTGGTGGAAGAGAAGGGCTGTGGTTTAGAAGGAGGAAAGAATGACAGGTCTCGGTGACGCCGTCAAATATTTGTATGCAAATTTCCTGCTGCGGGATATCCTGTCTTTCGTAATGCCAGGTGCGGCTATTGTTTGGGTAACACTTTATCGATTCTTCCCGCAACTTCTAGATCAGAACTTCCATTGGCTCCTATATATACCGATTTTCGGCCTTTTCTATGTGACAGGTTTCGCCGTCGAATGCTTGGAGAGATTGTCTGGTTCTGTTCATCTACATACACTTGATGATGCCACCTTCAAGGAAAGATTGAGCATCTTCTGCCGGTGTTGGAGGAAAAGGGAAGACATATATAAGGAGTTCAGGGAAAGGGCTTTCGAATTTTTGTGGGCGTCAAGCGACCACGATTGGGCGAAACAAAACTATGAGCGTTTGGTCGTTCTTAAACAGATGTGCGCAAATAATTTTGGCGCGGTTATTATCGCAGGCATCCTCTTTGGGGTGAGTTTCTCCCCATACGGATGGGTCAAGATGGGGATTTTATCTCTAGTCATACTTGTCCTCTTAGTATCGCTATTTTGGGGCTACCGCGATTTTACGATCGAAGTGACTACTTTGGAGAATAAATTTAAGTCTCTCAGGCAGCAAGACTTGGGAGTAGATAAGTAGGGGAGCAGAAGCAGGAAGCGCGAAAAAAGGATGGGATGGGTTTACGGCCAAAAACTACCAAGTGATCTGTTAGTTCTAGCTCGCACACCCCTGAGTAAATCCCGTTGCTGCTGTGCTAAGATATTAGCGGAGGTAGCGGAGTGAAAACGGCGCAGTCAAAAGAGAGAATTATTCAACGCATTTCCGATACATCACGTTAGCCGCCAGCTTTCTGGCCGGGGTTAGGTACAATCCGTTGCTGCAAGGCCTTTACTGCGGCTTCCGTCCGGCTGTGAGCGTGCAGCTTTGATAGTATATTGCTGAGATGGAAGCGTACCGTGGCTTCGGTCAATCCCAGGTTTTTAGCAATAATTGCATTCCGATAGCCGAGGACCAATTGTTCAAGCACCTCGCGTTCCCGCGTGGTAAGGCTTTCCGTCTTCTCCGGCTTCTGATTACCGAGCGATAAAAGGATCCGCGAAGCCAGTGACGGAGTAAAAGCAGCCTCGCCTTCTCCCGCCTGCTTTATCAGGTCCATGACATCTCCCGCAGCAAGATTTTTCACAATATAGCCCTGGGCGCCGGACTTGACCGCCTCAAACAAGTCTTCTTCGTCCTCAGATACCGTCAGCATCACGATGCGTATCTCAGGAAACTCCTTCTTTATCAGCCGGGCGGCTTCCAGCCCACTCATGCGGGGCATGCGGATGTCCATTAGTATTAGGGCAGGCTTCAGCTCACGTGCCATAACGAGTGCCTCTTCTCCGTTATGCGCCTCTCCAACAACCTCGAAGTCCGCCCGCGTACCAAGCAGGGTACGGAGTCCGCTCCGAAAGACGGGATGATCATCAACAATGAGCACCTTTATTGGCATGACTCTTCCCCCAACCTGCGGCATTATTTCACCTTCGCCTGATATGGCAGCGCCAGCTTTACCAAGGTGCCCTTCCCGGGCGCCGAAGAAACAGTCAAACGTCCGCCAACCAGCCAGGCTCGTTCCCGCATCATCTGAAGCCCGAGGTGGCTGTTAGAGTCAACATTTGCCATATCAAAGCCCTGACCATCATCTTCGACCGTGATCTGCACGAAACCGCCCTCCAGGTTCGCCCTGATTCCCACGTTCCTGGCGCTGGCATGGTGAATTGTATTAGTCAGCGCCTCCTGAACAATGCGGATAGCCTGTACCTCAACGTTGGGCGCCAGCCTCAACTGTGCCCTGTTCTCCGGCATATCCAGTTTAAGCGTTAGCCCCGCCTGCCGGGCAAAATAGAGAGCAAAATCCTCCAGCGCTTTGAGGAATTCACGGTCACCCCACGGGTTCAGCCGCAAACCGGTTATGTACTGCCGCACACCCAGATAAGCATGACCGATACCATCGCGCAGATTCGTCATCTCCCGCCCGGCATCCTCACTGCGCCCCTGCGCCAACAACTCTGAGACTGCGGAAGCCCTTGCTCCGATATCCCCCAGCAATTGCGACAGGTCATCATGCAATTCGCGGGACAGCCGCTCCCGCTCCTCCAGCACGGAAAGGGCAGCCAGCCTCTCATTTTGCTTCTGCAGTCTTTGCTGGAGCCATCCAATGCCTGCAATGATTCCAACCGCAAGAAACGCGTAAACCCGATTGATAATGACAAAAGTGAATGGTGCCTGACTGGACGGCTTAAGAACAATGTCCAGTACGATCAACACTGCGGACACGCCGGCCACCGCCCACGTGTAGCCCGGCCTCAGAAACCAGAGAGCGAAAGCCACGGGCACCATGAAAAGCACGCCTCCGGCGGTCCCCAGAGGCAACATTATGTCCGCAAAGAAAGCCGCGAGCATGAGGAACATGATCAGGGCAAAAAGCCGTGTATCCTGCTTCTTCGCCAAGTCACCCTCCCGAATCTGTCCCGGCGTGGCCACCGAGCCTATTATATTTGATTTTGTTCGCCTAAGCAAACAACACACGGCTTCAGGCTGGCCGCCGCAACCTGTCACTGCGAACACAGTGGCCTGTAGCAATCCACCTGATAATGCCATTCTCCGCTCAGGCGGAGAATCTACTCCCGTCCTGCCTGGATTTCCGCTTTTGCGGGAATGATAGTCTCGGATTGAGATTGCCACATCGCGGAGTTTACGCTGACCCTGAACGTGGTGAAGGGGAAGGTGCTCCTCGCAGTGATACTCTGGAGGTGGGCTTCCTGAATTCGAACTCACGGCTTCAAGGCTGGAAGATTTGTCTTTGTGCCACGCTCTATGCTAGGATAAATTACGTAATGCTTTTAAAATGGGACTCAGAGAACCTCAAATGGCGCCGTACCGCTATATCCCGCCTCAAGTTTGAACTTGCCGGTGTTTCCTTTGCCCGGAAAATGGGTCTGGAGCCGGAGGACTGGGCAAAGCACCTGTGGGACACCGGAGCGCTCAAGTGGATGGGCAAGCCGGACCCGACCGCCGCCGAATATCTGCTCAAAGAGGCCGAAGCCTTCAAGGTGCTCTATCCACAGGTGAAGTTTGCTATCACGAAACTAAGTGCTGGAGAAGCGGAACTCGTCTTCACCGGCGGGTGTCTGGGCGGCTGGGGGAAAGACCAATGGGCGGTAGCCAGAAGCCTCGACCTGCGGATGGGGCACGTGTGCCGCTACTGTCGGGAAGCCTTCCGTGCCTGGTCCCGGCAGCTAGGACTGGAGTCCTGCCCGGAGCCGACAATTGATGGGACCTGCGTTCTCCAGGCAAGGGTGAAATGAGCCTTCAAACTCAAAATTGCACGCATCAAATCCTTCTTTCGTCCCCCCTTTTCAAAGGGAAAGGTGACCTCTCCATTGCGTAAAGGGAGACTGAGAGGGATTTTTCAGCATTTCGCTTGGCGCCAGAAATAGTCCGAATTGACCAAAACAGTCGGATAGTCTATAATATGAACGTCCGGGAGAAAGCGTAAGTTGCACGAGAGTTGCGGCGTTGTTGGCATTTATGCACCTGATGAAGACGTAGCCCGGCTTACCTTTTTCTCTCTCTTCGCCCTTCAGCACCGGGGGCAGGAAAGCTCCGGCATCGCCACGGCTGATGGCAAAAAGCTGCAGGTATATGCCCGGATGGGTCTGGTCTCCCAGGTATTTGATGAGGAGGCTTTGAGCGCCCTGCACGGGCACATCGCAATCGGCCATAACCGCTATTCCACCAAAGGCTCCAGCCGCATCACCAATGCTCAGCCAATTCTGATATCCAAAGGTTCCAGCACTTTCGCCATCGCCCACAACGGGAATATCGTCAATGCCGAGAGCCTCTGCCAGGAGCTCTCCGACCAGGGTTGTATTTTCCATACCTCCACGGATACCGAAGCCATCGGCCACGCCATCGTTTGCGCTCCCGCAGATAACTGGGTTGAAAAGATCAAGTACGCCATGCGCCGTATTAAAGGAGCTTACTCCCTAACGATTTTGACCAAAGACCGTCTTTTTGGCGTGCGCGACCCGTTTGGCGTCCGACCTTTATGCCTCGGCGCCATCAACGGCGGGTGGGTCCTGGCTTCTGAAACTTGCGCCCTGGACCACATCGGCGCCATCTTTATTCGGGAAATCGAGCCGGGGGAAATCGTTGAAATCTCCGAAAACGGCGTGGAAAGCTACAAGCAGGACTCGCCGAAGAGCGCGTTATGTATTTTCGAGTATATCTATTTCGCCCGCCCGGACAGCGTGATCAATGGACGGCTGCTTTATTCCGCCCGCCTGGCAATGGGAGAAGGGCTGGCAGAAGAGCACCCGGTAAAGGCTGACCTGGTCATCGGCGTTCCCGATTCGGCGACGGCTGCGGGAGTCGGCTACTCCCGGAAATCAGGAATACCGCTGGCGGAGGGCTTAATCAAGAACCGCTACGTCGGGCGCACGTTCATTGAGCCTGACCAGCGAATCCGGGACCTGGGGGTCAAACTGAAATTTAATCCGTTGCCCCAGATAATCGGCGGCAAAGACATTGTTCTGGTTGATGACAGCATCGTCCGCGGCACGACGACTCCCCAGGTTATCAGACTGCTGAAGAAAGCCGGCGCGCGGAAGGTGCATATGCGCGTCTGCGCTCCGCCCATCTGCTACCCCTGCTTCTTCGGCGTTGATATGGCCACGCGCTGGGAGCTCATTGCGGCACAAAAAAGCATCCCGGAAATACGGGACTTCATCGGTGCTGACTCGCTGGGCTATCTGAGCATTGAGGGTCTGATCAAGGCAGTGGCCCTACCGAAACAGACCTTCTGCCTGGCTTGCTTCACCGGGGACTATCCGGTGCCAATCCAGATGGAAATGGACAAACTTGGTCTCGAGGTCATGCCCGCAGAGCTGCATTTCGGCGTCAGACACAGATAGCCCCCATCTCGTGACCTCGCCAAGCCTGAAGCACGAAATCCAAAATCCCGAACAGGTGCGACTTGTCCGAGTAACCAAAACTTGGTTTTTCGGTTATTCCATTTTGTTTCGCATTTCCATATTCGAATTTCGAATTTGACTGGTTACGGTGAGCACCCCTGCCGATGCCGCCTCAGTCATCTCGAATGCCAGGTGGCTATCCTGGATGGGCGGCACGAAGCTGGGGAGGGCGCTACTCAGGCTGCGGGTCCGGATGGGCCCCGTTACCCGGTTCGCCAGACCGGTTACGGTAACGGACCGCATCTATCCAACCCCGATACTTATAGTCCGCGGAGACAGGGACAGCCTGGTCAGTCTGGGGGAGGCTGAAGCACTCTACGAGAAAGCGAAAGAACCCAAGGAGCTGGCGATTTTCAAGGGAATGGAGCATCCACCGAAACTTCCGGAAGAGTTTTACCGGAACGTCGAGAGCTGACTGGTGCGCAACCTGCAAGACTAACAATCTCACGGACGGCTGTCCTGCGCCTGATCCTTCTCCCAGTTCTTACGAAAAATCTCCATCAGGGCAAAATTGAACTCGCTATTACGCAGGCGGCCACACCAGCAGAAACCACACTTCTGGAAGCAGTTCTGCGCCCGCTTGTTTGATTCGAGCGTCTTTAGGTAGATGCGCTTGAGCTTCGTTTCGCTGAAAACATAATCTACCAGCGTGCTCATGGCATCGGTGCCGTAGCCTTTGTCCCAGTAGGCGCGGTCGCCGATCATGATTCCAATCTCGCACTCGCCACTCTTCTCGTCGATGTGATAGACTGAGCAGTTGCCGATGTGCTCACCGTCCAGTGTTTCGATTGCCAGGCGGCGGCTGCCCGGGAAAGAATGGCATAATTCGTCGGAATAGTCAGCCAGATATTTCTCGAAAGAGATCGCCAGCGGCTCACAAGCATCCAGGTACGCCAGCTCCGGGTCTGACTCCCAGTTATAGTCATTCCAGGCGTCCGATAGCCTTTTATCCCGAAGCCTGACTTTACTGCCGGTAATCATAGCCCTGTTCAATGATTTCGTGAGGGATAGACAGCGGGTCTTCCCCCACAACCAGCTCACCCAGCGCCTCACACGCCGCCTGCTGAACTGCGGCCCTTGAGCTTCGCAGGCATAACTCCAGGCTCCTTTTCGCCTCGCTGCCACCAATTCTACCAAGCGCCTGCACTGCCGCCAGGCTTACATCAATGTCAGGGTCGTCCGTCAGGACGGAGAGTTTAGGCACAGCCGCCTTTTCTTCCAGTTCCCCGCACGCTACGGCGGCTTCATAGCGCCGCTCGGCATCGTCGTTTGCCAGCTCAGCCAGTAGCGCCGGCATCCAGACGGCATCGCAGCTATTGCCCATTGCATATATCGCGCTCACCACGAGCCGGAGAACGCCGCTCCGGTAGGCTTCTTTAATGGCATCCCTGACCGGCGGGACGCTGATGGGAGCCAGCGCCTCCAGCACCCGCCGGCGGACTTCTATCTCCCTGCTCCTGTCGTTGAACACGCCGAGCAAGCCTTCCACCAGTTTTGAGGAATACGATGCATTAATCTTCCCATGCTCCGCCAGCATGGCAAATTTACCCAGCGCCAACGCCGCTGCAGCCTGCACTTTTGCCGGATAGCGCCCGTCCAGCAAAGTGAGCAGCAGGTTGATAAGGGACGTCTCCTCATTTTCCCACAGGCCTTCGATGGCTTTTTCGATCACCACCGGGTCTTCATCCTTCAGGCAGAGCTTGAAAATGCCATCGAAGTTCATTTCGACGTTATCGGCGGCAAGTTCCAGCAGACGGGAGACTATCTCGCGCCGCCGCTTAAAGTCAATCGTTCCCCAAGAACGCTTAAATGTCTCCAGGTTCGCGGCGGAAAGGTCATTCAGCCCGGCAAGCCTGGACTTTAATAATGGCCTGGCGTTATCGCCAAGCTCAGCCAGTATTTCTTCAATAGCCGGAGACACCGATGCTACTCTTCCTCCTCCTCGTCTTCCTCTTCCCCCTGTTCCCATATCGGCTCGGTAAAAAGGTCTATGTACTCCCCCATCGCCTGGGATGCCATCTCCTTCATCCTCTCTCTTGCGACCTCCGCCTGCTGGGAAAGTTCGAGGGTATCGACCTTGATGCCAAGGATTCTCGAGAGGACTTCCACTATCGCCAGTGCCGCGGTTGGATTAGGCACACGGCTGGCATACTTCGGCACCTCTGCCAGGAGACAAACCCCCTCAATGCCCCTTTCCGCGGCGACACCCAGCGCTAGCCCGTTCAGCCCGGCTATCTGGAAACTGCCCCGTTCCGCCAGCCCGTACCCCTGCAACTCGGCGAGGAGAGGTTGGGCGGTAGCCACACCCCATACCCGGGGCTGCTCCGTATGATGGATACGGCTCAGCGCCGCCGCACAGGTGTAAATCCTTTTCACATGAAGGTCCTGGCCGGCATCCATAACGCACTGCGCCAGTTCGTAACTTCGCAAGACCGGCTGGTCATCCCCGATAAACAGTATCAAATCGCCCCCATCGCCTTCATTCTCCAGGTAGTAGAACTTACTCTGGGGAAACTGCGGCGATTCAACAAGATTGTTTCTCACCGCAATGCCAACCGGATCGAAAAAATGGGATGCTTCGATTTCCCCCAGCTCTTTGAATGCAAGCTTGCTTTTCAGGTAGGCAGCCACTATCATGGCAACATTCGCCACGCCTGGCCAAACTGCCACCATACTCGGCTTCTTTAACCTGGGATGCGCATGAAATCTGATCGGACCATTCATACGTTTCCACTTTCTACTCGTCCCGAAATGCCGGGACAAAGCACTGTACCCACTGAAGACGCGGAGGGATAGCGAACAGGCTTAGCCTTTCGCCGTAACGGATACCCGTGAAAAATAGAGGGCTGGCACATTTAGTCCCCTGCCGACCCATTTTGTCTCACTGCCAATAGCTGCGATGTCCCTGAGCAACTGGTAAACATTCCCTGCCACCATGGTATCTTTTACTCTACCAATTATTTTACCATTTTCTATCTTGTAACCCAAAAGGACATTGCCGCCGAAATCCCCGCCCAGGGTGTTGCCCTGCTCAGCGCCCATCAGCTCTTCAATGACGAGACCCTCCCTGATATCGCTGACCATCTGCTCGAAAGTGACATCGCCGGGAGTGATGACAAATGCGCTGGGCGATGGCACCGGCACACCCCCCCGGCTGCGACTCGCGCTCCCGGTGCTCCGGGTACGGCCCAGGGCAGCGGTTTGAAGGTCATACAGAAAACTTTTCACTACGCCACCCTCGATTAACGGCGTAACCTGACTGGCAACGCCTTCATCGTCACAAGGTCGGCTGGATGGGCGGTAGGCAATGGTCGGATCGTCATGTAGAGACAGCTTTTCGTCAAACGCCTTCTGACCGAGCTTATCGCCGATTGGCGATGCCCCCTCAATGACCATCTTGCCGTTGAAAGCCGTCATCAGCGACGCGGTAAAGGCGCTGGCAACACCATCTGGAGTGAACACCACTGGCATCATCTTTGTCTGGACCTGCGCCTTGTTCTTTGCCAGTTCCAGTTGTTCGAGCACCTTGCTGGCAATCTTGTCGGAGGATAGTACCGGATGGCAAGAGCTCTCGTTATCGCCGACAAAAAGCATATCGGTATCGCGGATTAAAGTCCCCCCGATTCCCAGTGAAAAGACTGTTTCCCGATAGTTTGCCTCCCCGCCGCGGGAATTCAAAATCCGCACCAGGTAGCTGCCTCTGGTTACCCTGCCATCGCAGATGAGGCCAGGGGTATGCTTCAGAAGTTTGCCGATCAGTTCTTCGCCCAACCCCACCATTGTATTAAGAGACGTGTTTTCTACTTCGGCATCGTAAATATCAACCCGTGGATAGGTTTGCATCGTCGGTAATTCAAACCGCGCCTCCGCGCCGAACTGCGCCACCTGCACCGCCATATCAACGATGCGCAGGCTATCACCCAGGCTGGTTGACGAAGCATAGCCGACCTTCCCGCCGCGGACCACGCGCAGGGCAACCATCGTGCTCTGCTTGCTCTGGATGTTCTTGATGCGGTTGGCTTCGAACTGTACCGGGGTCTCCTCGGCGGAGACCAGAAAGACATCGGCTTCTTCAGCCACTCTGCGGGCTTTTGCCAGTATCTCCTCCACCTAACGCCCCCCAACCAGGCAACGGCTAACGCGAATGTGGGGGCTGCCGTTGCTCACCGGCAGGGGAGACTGCCCTGCTTTGCCGCAGCCGCCACCCTGGTTCATGTCCAGGTCGCTGCCAATGGCATCGATATTCTTAAGGGTGGTGAAGACATTCCCGGTCAGGACTACCGGGCGGACCATTTCCGCCAGCTTGCCGTTGCGAATCATGTAGGTCTCGCCGGCGGAGAAGGTGAACATCTCCATGCTGGTGGTACCGCCGTACCAGTTGCGAGCGTACACCCCTTCTTTGATATCGCCGATAATGTCCTCAAAGGTTGCCCCTCGGGGCTCAATGTAGGTGTTGGTCATCCGTACAATCGGCGGGTGCTGAAAGTTTATGGCCCGGGCGTTGCCCGTCGGAAGCTCATTCATTTTGCCCGCCGTCTCCCGCGAATGGAGCCTGCCGACCAATTTGCCCTCCCGAATAAGGTAGGTCTTGCTGGCAGGAACGCCCTCATCATCGTACTTGAAGCTACCCCGCAACCCCGGCACCAGCGCGGAGTCAACGACATTAAGTTCTGGAGAACCAAACTCTTTGCCGAGGGTCATGAGTTGGCGCATCTGCTCGTTTTCATAAACAAAATCTGACTCGGACAGGTGGCCGAACGCTTCGTGCACGAAGACCCCGGCCAGAATGGGGTCAAGGACGACGGTATATTCTCCACCTTTCACATGGGGCGCCGATAGCAACGCCACTGCCCGCCCAGCCGTTTCCATCACCTGCTGTTGAAGGCCTCGGACTGCGCTGAAATCGCCGCGGCTGCCGACGCTGAACCCCGCCTGCTGAACTTCACCATCGGCAGTCGCCACCGCGGTCAGGCGCAGGGTAATATCCGCCCTTGTCTGCTCAATGAAGCTTCCCGCTGAGTTCAGGTAGATGTATCTGCGGTAGCCGTCACCGTAGCCGATGGTCGAGGTGCGTATCTGTGGAGTACGCCAGATGATATCCAGGTATTCATCGAGCTGCTGCTTTTTGTCAGCCAGGGGGACCTCTGCCGGATTACGTCCAGCTTCCAGCGGGATGACTTCCACAACTGGCTCAATCTGAGCCAACTGCGTTTTCTCCCGGCCCACAAGCGCCGCTTGCTTCACCGCCGCTTCCACCCGTGCGGGCAGGTCATCGAAGGCGTTGAAGCTGGCAAAGCCCCACCCCCCTTTCACCATGGCGCGGATATTGCCCCCGACGGCTACCGTCTGGTCAACAGACTCCAGTTCCCGGCCCCGGTAACTGATACGGGTAGCCTGACTCTCCTCAAGGTGGGCTTCAATATGGTCAGCCGGATACCGTTTGAGAGCCTCCGCAAGCGACCTCCCGATCTCAGCGATATCTCTCATAAGCAGTCCTTAGCCCCACAGCCATATAGCACCACCAGTCAGCAGCAATATTAGCCCGATGGCCATCAAGATCCAGCCGCCGATCTTGAGCGCCCCTGGCTCCGGACGGAACGGCCAGCGTTCCAGATATTCGCGAACATCAGCCCGCCTTGTCGGCATGGAATCATAATAGGCGCTTTCCTCGATCCGTCCCCAGAAATAGGCTCCAATCCCGAGGGAAAGAAACAGCACCCCTAACCCCAACATTATTAGCCAATCGGCCTGAGGCATTGCCGCCTCCAAATCTAAGAAGCTCTGAGGTTTACTATAGGTGTCCCCGCGTCACTTGTCAACTGGACTAGACACCCTGTCGTTATCATGCGAGGCCTTCTCCGCAAGGAGGTGGTAAGTCCAGTCCAAGACTGTCATTTCCCCGATCCCGTATCCAGTGCGGAACAAGCTGAGATACGGGAGCCGGCATCCAGACAGGGCAGGAGTAAATTCCCGCCTGCGCGGGAATGACACGGCACTACGGACCGCCAGGTTGGCTGGGTATCCTCGAAGTGACAGCCCTCGAATAAATGGCCTTTACACAATGTCCGCCGTTGCCCCGGCCTCTTCCAGCTTTTTCTTGGCTGCAGCCGCCTCATCCTTATTGACCCCTTCCTTAACTGGCTTGGGAGCGCTTTCAACAAGGTCCTTGGACTCCTTCAGCCCCAACGAGGTCAATTCCCTGACGGCGCGGATGACGCTGATCTTGTTGGCGCCAACATCTTTCAGGATAACATTGAACTCCGTTTTTTCCTCTTCCGCCGCAGCAGCAGCCGGAGCAGCGCCCGCAGCCGCCACCGCAACCGGGGCCGCTGCCGTCACGCCAAACTCGGTTTCGAGAGCCTTGACCAGTTCAGCAAGCTCCAGTACCGTCATACCTTTGATCGCTTCAAGAATCGCACCTTTGTCCATTTTGTCCGCCATATTACTTTTCCTCCAGTTGATTAATTCTAGCCTGTAACACCCCGACCATTCCTCTCATCGGGGCGGTAAGACAACCCAGTAAGCCGGCCACGGGGCTCTTCATCTGGCCGAACACCTTTGCCAGCAGCACTTCCCTTGAAGGCAACGTTGCCAGTGTCGCCACATCCGCCGGAGTGAGTACCCTGGCTCCCAAAATGCCGCCTCTGAGCGTCAGGCTACCTTTTCCCTCCCCAACATAGCCAGCCAGCACCCTGGCCGGCGCAACAACATCCCCGTAGCCGAAAACAACTGCCGTTGGCCCGGAGGCAGATTCTACCATGTCCCTCTTGCCAAGCCTTTCTGCTGCCAGACGAAAGAGCGTGTTCTTGGTAACCTGGAGTTCGCTCTGCACCGCCTGAAGCTTGCGCCGCAGCCCGGTCATCTCCGCCGTGGTCATTCCCTGGTAATGGGCCAAAATAATAACCTTGCTCTTTTCAAAAGACTGTGTCACATCATCAACAATTCTTTCCTTTTTCTCCGTAGGCATCTTCCGACTCCTTAGCCATGACCAATTTCAAAAAGAAAAGTCCCTGTGCACCATGCACAAGGACTCCAGGTTAACCTCATTTGCCCGCTCGCAAACTGCGACGGCTTATCCGGTTTCCTATCCTCGGCAGGCACACTTATTAAGTCCCGCTTCACCGGGACCCCTGCTGTCTCAGGATGTTCTAACTATGTTCTTTCCGACTCCATATCTTATTATTGCCTTTGCCTGCTGTCAACTGAACCTTGAAACAGTACGAGAGGAGGCACTCGCCCCACGATGAAAGCGGCCTCTATTATCCGGCAGTCAAAGCAAGGGTTGGTCTGAGGTCCAGCTTGATGCCGGGTCCCATTGTCGTCGCCAGGAAAGCAGTCCTGATGTACTGGCCCTTTGCCCCGACGGGTCTGGCCTTTACAATCGCCTCAACCACGGCCGATAAATTGTCAACCAGCGCCCCTTCTTCAAAACTGACCTTGCCCACCGGCACGTGGATGATGGCAGTCCGGTCAAGCCTGAACTCTACACGTCCCTGCCGGGCGCCCTCGATTACCTTCGACAGGTCATTGGGGGGGACCACCGTCCCGGATTTCGGGTTAGGCATCAAGCCACGACGTCCCAGGATTCTCCCCAGCTTGCCCACTTTACCCATCATATCTGGCGTAGCCATGGCTGTGTCAAACTCCAGCCATCCTCCCTCAATCTTCTGGACCAGATCATCGCTGCCAACATAGTCAGCCCCGGCCGCCTCAGCTATCCTGACAGCCTCCCCCTGGGCGAAAACGAGCACCCGCACCTGTTTGCCCAGGCCATGAGGCAGGAGCGCCACGCCCCGCACCTGCTGGGTGGCGTTCCGTGGGTCAAGTCCCATCCTTATATGAAGCTCCACCGTCTCATCGAAGCGGGCATGAGCCGCCTTCTTGGCAAGGGTTACCGCCTCCTGCGGCGCGTACTCTTTGCCGGGGTCAACCAGCTTTACTGCGTCCTCGTATTTCTTTCCGTGCGTCGTCATCTTCTACCTCTCTCGCGCCTCCTACTCAACCGCGATCCCCATGCTTCGGGCAGTGCCCTCGACAGTTCTCTCCGCCGCCTCAATGCTGATAGCGTTAAGGTCTTTCACCTTCGTTTGAGCAATCTCTCTTAGCTTTGCCCTGGAGAGTGTGCCGACTGCCGCGTGCCCGCTGGTACCGGACCCCTTTTCTACCCCCAACGCCTTCCTGAGCAGGTCGGCAGTTGGCGGCGTCTTGGTCACAAAAGTGAATGTCCGGTCTTCAAAGATCGTTATCTCGGCGGGAATTATCATTCCAGCCTGATTGGACGTGCGCTCGTTGTATTCCTTGCAAAACCCCATGATGTTGACTCCGTGCTGGCCGAGCGCCGGTCCAATCGGCGGGGCGGGGTTTGCTTTACCCGCCGGAATCTGTAGCTTAATTATCGCCTTAATCTTCTTTGCCATTCTTTTCTCCTGAAAATGGATTTAGGTTAGAGCTTCTCTACCTGTAGAAAATCGAGCTCAACCGGCGTATCACGCCCGAACAGAGATAACAGTACCTTTACCTTGGCCTTGGCCGGGTTAATCTCGTCTACCACGCCAACAAAATCAGTAAAGGGGCCATCGGTCACGCGCACGCTCTGCCCTTCCTTAAAGCCAACCTTCACCCTGGGCTCTTCAGCCATCATCTGCTTCAGTATCTGGTTGACTTCCTCTTCACGCAGCGGAACCGGCCTGTTACCGCTGCCGACAAAACCCGTCACGCCGGGGGTGTTACGCACGATATTCCAGCTCTGGTCCGTTATTTTCATCTCAACCAGGATATATCCCGGCAGGATTTTCTTGGCCACCGTGCGTCTCTGGCCGCCGCGGACTTCGACCTCTTTTTCGGTAGGCACGATAACCTGCCCCACACTGCCCTCAGAATCCATGAGCTTTATCCGTTGCTCAAGGTTTTTTCTGACTCTTTCCTCGTATCCTGAGTACGTATGGACGACAAACCAGTTTTTCCCGTTCTCACTCACTGAAGACTCCACATGACAATGACCTTCCGGCTGGAAAGAACCCTCGGACGGTTACCGTGCAATCTCGCGCTTTCGCCCTGACCAGAACCAGCCATACTGCTACCTACTGATAAAAACGGCGTCGATAAGCTTGGAAAAGGCAAAATCAATTACTCCCAGAAAAGCACCGACAACGATAACGACGATCAGCACCAGACCCGTCAGGTAGACTACCTCTCGCCGGCTGAGCCATATTACCTTCTTCAGCTCGGCTATCGTATCTCCGATGAATCCGGGTCTTGCGCCGCCTTTGCTGGCAACAGTCCTTTGCGCACTAGCTCTTTGAGATGTCATCGTAGTGTCCGGGTACAAGTCATCATCTTACTTCCCTGTGTAAACTGTGGGTGCGGCACCGGGGACAATACTTCTGCAACTCAAGGCGCTGCGAGTCGTTCCTCCGGTTCTTCATCGTAGTATAGGTACGCTCCCGGCACTCGGTACAGGCGAGATGGATTATAGCCCTGACGTCGCTCTTCTTGGCCATGTCTATTCGAGGATACGGGAAATCGATCCCGCACCTACTGTTCTCCCCCCCTCACGAATAGCAAAACGCAAGCCCTCTTCCAGGGCTACCGGATAGATCAATTTTATTTTCATGGCCACGTTATCTCCGGGCATTGCCATTTCCATGCCCTCGGGCAGCTCTATGATGCCGGTGACGTCAGTCGTCCTGATATAAAACTGTGGCTTATACCCATTGAAAAACGGCGTGTGCCGTCCTCCCTCGTCTTTGCTCAGGATATACACCTGCGCTTCAGCATAGGTGTGCGGCTTGATAGAACCGGGTTTGGCCAGGACCATGCCACGCTCTACATCTTCACGCTCAACGCCGCGGAGCAAAATACCTACCGCATCGCCTGGTTCAGCGTAGTCGAGTATCTTATGGAACATTTCAAGGCTGGTAGCCACGGTCTTCTTCGGCTCATGATGCAGTCCGACAAGCTCGATATCGTCTCCGCCCTTGATCATCCCGCGTTCCACCCTGCCGGTAGGCACTGTGCCGCGTCCTTTGATACTGAAAACATCTTCCACCGGCATCAGGAAGGGAAGGTCCCTGGGACGCACTGGCATTGGGACAAACTCGTCAACGGCATCCATCAGCTTCAATATGGGTCCGCACCACTTGCATTCCCTTTTACCACAACCGCACTCCAAGGCCTTAGTGGCGCTCACCCGCACCACCGGAGCGGAATCACCGGGAAACTGGTACTTGTTAAGCAGCTCTCTGACCTCTATCTCCACCAGTTCCAAGAGCTCCTCGTCCTCCATAAGGTCCACTTTGTTCAGCGCAACGACAATGTATGGCACACCGACCTGACGGGCGAGCAGGACGTGTTCTCTCGTCTGGGGCATCGGGCCATCAGGGGCGCTAACTACCAGAATAGCGCCATCCATCTGGGCGGCGCCGGTGATCATATTTTTAATGAAATCGGCATGTCCCGGGCAGTCAACATGGGCGTAGTGCCGCTTCTCCGTCTCATACTCGACGTGTGCGATAGCGATCGTCATTCCCCGGGCTTTCTCTTCCGGCGCGTTGTCGATCTGATCAAACGCGCGGTACTGGGTCCCGGGTATCGCCTTGGACAACACCAGGGTAATTGCCGAGGTGAGAGTTGTCTTACCATGGTCCACGTGACCGATGGTACCCACATTTACATGCGGCTTAGTGCGCTCAAACTTTTGTTTAGCCATTATTTCCTCCCTTTACTCTGAGCCCACAATCGGATTCGAACCGATGACCCCATTCTTACCAAGAATGTGCTCTACCGACTGAGCTATGTGGGCAAATAATTTC
Source organism: Chloroflexota bacterium (assembly GCA_016190825.1). Classification (GTDB taxonomy): domain Bacteria; phylum Chloroflexota; class Dehalococcoidia; order Dehalococcoidales; family UBA2162; genus JACPPV01. The sequence continues at coordinate 38,627 of JACPPV010000014.1, read as the reverse complement.
AATTGATTATACAGACATTATCCAGCCGATGTCCAGCCCAGCCGCATGCCAATAGTGGTGGAGAGGGCAGGATTCGAACCTGCGTAGCCCGTCAAGGCGACAGTTTTACAGACTGTTCCGATTAACCACTCCGGCACCTCTCCCGGCGCGACCCTTTAGCCAGGCTCCAGCCCGAGAGGGGAGTCGAACCCACTAACCTACCGATTACAAGTCGGTTGCGCTGCCATTGCGCTACTCGGGCGCTACGGTATTATTCATTATACCAGATACGGAAAAGGACTACCGCCCTGCCGCCCTTCAGCCTTAACTCCAGGCTTGGTCAGATCCCTGCTCAAAAGCAACTCACGTATTATAAGAATGAAGCAGATAAAAGTCAAGCACGTGTGCTCGTTCCAAACTTGATTGACCTGTTCAGGTTCATTTGCTAAACTCAAGTAAGCGGCAAACCGGCCAAGGAGGAGTGTACCCAAATAATCTAATCCAAATCACTTGACTGGGACCTTCGTTGCTCTGGTATAATGCTCACTTTAGAGCCGAGGTTATTTATGGTTGGGTCAAGACACAGGGCACGCGCCCTGGCGCTGCAAGCCTTATATGAGATTGATATTACCGGTCACAGGATGGAAGAAGTCCTCGACCGTATGCTGGCTGAGAAAGCATTGGGGACAGAGCCCGCAGATTTCGCCCGCATGCTGGTCGAGGGTGTGTTGCAACATCAAAGCGAGATTGATGACAGGCTACAGGGTTTTGCCCCGGCCTGGCCACTTTCGCAGATGCCGGCTATTGACCGGAATATACTGCGTCTTGCAATCTTTGAAATTTTGATTGATAATAATGTGCCTGTGAAAGTGGCCATTAACGAGGCGGTTGAACTTGCAAAAACCTTCGGCAGCGAAAGCTCGCCGAAGTTTGTTAATGGGGTCCTGGGTTCGGCCAGCACTCTAGCCGGAAGATAGAAAGCTCTGCAAAGGGGGAAAAGGTGGCAACCGTTTTCGAACGAGTAAGAAAGATAGTGGTGAATCAGCTTGGCGTTGCGGAGGCGGAGGTGACAGCCGCGGCCAGTTTCGTGGATGACCTCGGAGCTGATTCCCTGGATTTGGTAGAACTTATCATGGCGCTGGAGGAGGAGTTTACCGATCCGGCAAAAAAGATTGAAATTCCGGACGAGGATGCGGAAAAGCTAGTCACTGTGCAAGATGCAATCGACTACATTAAGGACCTGGGCGTCTCGGACGATTAATCCGAGCGGGACTGATGCCGCCCCCGCGCGGTGACCTCCCTAGATTACCGCTTGCGCAAGAATAACATTTGAGTAGATTGTCACGCCATCCTTCAACCGAAGGACTAATCCGATGACAATTTTGAAGCGGGCTCTTTTGAACCGAAGCCATAAATTAAGAGCCAGCCACCTCTACCCTTGAAACTTTTTTTTCTTTCTGCTAGTATGACCGCAAGAGTTGACTGACCGGAAGGCAAGTTGGTGCAAATCCAACGCAGTCCCGCCTGCTGTGATCCCGATATGATTCGGGAAAGCCAGAACGCCGGCACCCAGATTTCTGTAGCCTCCGCGGAGGAAGGGGGGGTGGACATTAGTTACACAAGGTGTAATTGTTCCCCTTGCCCGGCAGGTCAAGGGGTTTATTTTTTGTCCCGGCAGCCCACGGAAAATAGCCCGGCAACCAGGGAAGACAGCCGGAATTTTGCTTTATCGTCGCCTGCGCCACCGGGGCGCCAGTTCATAAATGACCATCGGAAAAATTGCTTGTTGAGGAGGACCGTATGTCAGGGCTATTAACAGAAACAATCAAGAAAATTAAGCCGCTTGATGGCTCAGCCGTAGAACAGGCTCGCCGAAGACAGGACCGCCTGACCAAGCCGCAGGGCAGCCTGGGGCGCCTCGAAGAACTATCCATCCAACTGGCTGGAATCCAGAGAAAGCCGGTCCCACAAATAAAAGACAAGGCCATAATCGTTATGGCCGGTGATCACGGTGTCGTCGCCGAAAAGGTGGGCAACTGGCCCCAGGAAGTGACCGCTCAAATGGTCTATAACTTTCTCGGCGGCGGGGCAGGCATCAACGTCATCGCCAGGCAGACCGGGGTCAGGCTGACTGTGGTTGACATGGGGGTAGCCACTCCGCTAGAGAATAGTCCGGCGCTTGTATCGCGAAAGGTAGCTCCAGGCACGAAGAACATCGCCCGGGGACCCGCCATGACTATTGAACAGGCGACCCAGGCGCTTGAAACCGGCATCGACCTGGCCAACAAAGAAATTGACAAAGGACTGGATATCATCGGTACCGGTGACATGGGAATAGGCAATACTACCCCTTCAAGCGCAATCCTGGCAGTGATGTCCGGGAAGGCGCCGGCGGAGGTCACCGGTCGCGGCACCGGGATCGATGACGAACTATTGGCTCACAAGATAAATGTCATTGAAAGGGCGCTGGCAGCGAACCGCCCGGACCCGAAGAGACCCCTGGAGGTGCTGGCAAAGGTGGGCGGCTTCGAAATCGGCGGGCTGGCCGGAGTCATGCTCGGGGCGGCAGCGAATCACGTTCCGGTGGTTATTGACGGCTTTATCTCGGGAGCCGCCGCCCTCATCGCCGCCGGGCTGGCACCGCAGTTGAAGGATTATCTAATTCCTGCCCATCGGTCGGCTGAGGCCGGCCATCGCATACTGCTGCAGCATCTGGGGGTCAAGCCTTTGCTTGACCTGGACATGCGCCTTGGCGAAGGCACCGGAGCAGCATTGGCGATCTTCCTGAGCGAAATTGCCTGCAAAATACTTGCGGAAATGGCTACCTTCCCTGAAGCCGGCGTTTCGGAGAAGCAGAGCTAGTACCAAGCTGCAAAATACTTATATAATGGCTTGCCCCTTTGTATCGGGACTCACCTTAATCCTCTCCCGCAAGGGGCGAGGAAATACGTATACGAGCCGCCCGGACTGTCCGGTTAGGAGGAAGATATGGCGCGATTGTTTCTGGTAAGGCATGGTAATACCGAATACAACAGCAACCGGCGGTTTGCCGGCGCAAATAGCGATATCGAACTAACAGAGCTAGGCCGTGAACAGGTAAAGCGCTTGCGCAACCGCCTGGCGGATGAAACAATTGATTTTGCCTACTCGAGCGACCTGAAGCGAGCCTTAACAACCGCCCAAATTACCGTGGGGGAACGCAACATAGAAATCATGTTATGCCCTGAGCTGAGGGAGATGGACTACGGAGAAGCAGAGGGGCTGACTTTTGATCAAATCAAGGAGCGGCATCCGGATGTGGCCGATTCAATTCGCAGTTTCAGCCTTCAGCTCACCTTTCCCGGCGGCGAATGTTTTGATAGATTCTGCGAGCGCACCTGTACCTTCTTGGACAGGCTGGAGGCGCACGACCCGGAGCGCTCGGTCTTGGTAGTAGCTCACGGCGGCCCGATACGCACCCTTATTTGCCGTTTGCTGGACATGGACCTGAAACACTGGCGGCAGCTCCGCATTGACAATGCCTCGCTCACAATTATCAATACGTATCCCTCCCGGAATGCGATAGTGAACGTGCTGAATGACACTTCTCATCTGAAGGGAGTTGAGCACTAGGTTGAAAACCCTTCTCATCACCGGCGGCGCCAGGAGCGGCAAGAGTGACCTTGCCCAGGAGCTGGCGAGGAAATCCGGCCAGATGGTCCTTTTTGTGGCCACAGCTACCGCCGGGGATGACGAAATGCGCCGGCGCATCGAGGCGCACCGCAAGAGCAGGCCCGGGGAATGGCGCACACTGGAGGCTGCCACGCAGGTGGGCAGCCAGATAAGGGAAAACCTGGACGGCGCCCAAACGGTGATTGTGGACTGTATTACCATGCTGGTAAGCAACGTTTTTGGAAAACACTTCGACGTATCCGGCCAAATTTCCGATGCCGCCCTGATCGAGAAAGACGTCATTGCCGAAATTCATGAGCTAATAGACTGCTGCAACCGGACGATGGCCAGTTTCATCATTGTCACCAACGAGGTTGGCCTGGGGCTGGTGCCGGAAAACGCGATGGGCAGGCTGTACCGTGATTTGCTCGGCAAAGCCAACCAGCTTCTGGCCGAGCGGGCTGACGAGGTCTATTTCATGGTCTCGGGGCTGCCGGTCAGGGTGAAGCCGGTGCAACCCTAAGGCAAGAAGGGTACAGGAATCCGGTATGGGAAACTTGAGATTGGGCAATATACATGAAATACCTGGACCAGTTCTGGTAGTGACAGCCCATCCAGACGATATTGAAATCCATTGTGGTGGAACTATAGTTCAACTAGTGGCACAAGGTAAGGATGTGACCTGCGTTCTGTGCACGAGTGGCAACCGTGGTACCGACAATCCAGCAATGACTATGGACGAAATCGGGGCGACCAGGGAAAAGGAGCAAAGAGCAGCCTCCGAAATTCTTGGGGTCAAAAACCCCAAATTTCTGCGGCACGATGATGGGGATTTAGCCTTCACAATGCCACAACTGCGGGAGGAGATTGTCCGACTGATCAGGGAGGTCAGGCCCCAGAGTGTCATCACCCATGACCCTTACCCAGGAAACGGGGGCCAGGACAGCTGCTCCATATATCCAGACCACACGTCTGTGGGCATGACGACATTCGAATCGGCCTACATATGCGCTCCAGGATCACTTTTCTATCCAGAGCACCTCAGGGAAGGTCTTCTACCCTTTAAGCCATCCAAAATGTATCTGATTATGAGTGCTGACCCTGATTTTTTCATTGATATCACTGATATATGGCAAACCAAGCTGGCAGCCATACGGAAGCACAATAGCCAGGGACGATACAAACCCGAGAACGACCACGAGATGGAGCGCATTAACAAGGAAAATGGCGGCCGGGTGGGGGTTGAAAGAGCGGAAGCCTTTCGCCTTTTGCTTCCCACATGAGGAGCTGGTAGCTTTGTTCATAACCTTTGAGGGCGGCGAGGGGAGTGGCAAGAGCGTTCAGTCCAAGGCCTTATACCGGAGACTGACCCGGCGGGCGATTCCGGCGCTGCTGACCCGTGAGCCGGGCGGCACCAGGGTGGGAGAGAGACTGGCGCGGGACCTCAAGTGGGCCCGGAATTTCAGTATATCACCCCTCGCCGAGCTATTGATGTTCAATGCCTCTCGCGCCCAACTGGTAACAGAGGTCATCAAACCAGCCCTGTTAGAAGGTAAAATGGTCATCTGCGACCGCTTTGCCGATTCCACCATCGCATACCAGAGCTGGGGACGGGAACTCAGCCTGAAACTGGTCAAATCTATCAATGACGTAGCGACCGGCGGGCTCACCCCGGCTTTGACCATCCTGCTAGATGTGCCCATTGAAGAGGGGCTGGCCAGAAAAAGCGGACGGACGCCTGACCGTTTTGAGAGAGAAGACCTGGCTTTCCACCGGCGAGTGCGGGAGGGCTATCTGAGAATGGCTTCCGAAGAACCGGGGCGGTGGCTCGTGATAGACGGCTGTCAGCCCAAAGCCGCAGTCGGCAGGCTTATCTGGGAAAGAGTAAGGGAACTGCTCTAAGGGAACCCCTTTTCGGCCATGGCTTTTGCATCCCCTCTTTGACAGCACCAACGCTTTCTCACTATACTAACATTGATATTATGGCAAATACCATGAATAGTGGGGTCACTGTGCAGTTTTTGGATTGGGGCGGAGGGTTCTTCCAGCGTTTCCAGTCGGTCGGGAGTTAGGGTGAAGCATCGTCGGTTTTTGGGTTTCGGCATTCTGATTCTCATCGTCATCGGGGTTGTGGCGCTCTTCTCCTGGGCGCTAGCCACGAAAGCGCCAGCTACCGGCACCAGCGGCTATGCCAGAGTAAATCTTCCGGCAGCCGATTTCACGTTGCCCCTCTTCAGCGGCGGAGACCTTGCCCTTTCCAGTTTGCGAGGCCAGCCGGTAGTGATAAACTTCTGGGCTTCCTGGTGCCCTCCTTGCCGGGAAGAAGCCCCTATCCTGGAAAAGGTCTGGCGCGACTACAAAGACAAGGGCGTAACTTTTATCGGGATAGATATTCAAGATACTGAGGCGGCAGCGAGGGCCTATATCAAGGAATTTGATATTACCTACCCGAACGTACGTGACGAAAAGGGGAGGGCAACCATCGACTACGGCGTTTCCGGCATCCCCGTCACCTTTTTCATCGACCGCAATGGCGTAATAATCAGCCGCTGGGTCGGCGCCATCAATGAGAGACTGCTGGTTGCTCGCATAGGGGACATCTTGAAGTGACGGACCTGGTGTCACCGGTAGGATTTGGTTTTGCGTTCTGGGCCGGGATAGTTTCCTTTCTATCGCCGTGCGTTGTCCCACTGGTGCCCGGCTATCTGTCTTATGTCTCGGGCGTCTCAGTGGATGAACTCGAGAAGCCGGGACGCCGGCAGTTTGCCCGCATCTTACTATCCTCATTGCTTTTCGTGCTGGGTTTTACGCTGGCATTCGTAGCACTCGGGGCATCAGCTTCACTGCTCGGCTCACTGCTTGAGGGCTACCGCAGGGAGCTGACCGTTGCGGCCGGAGTGGTAATGGTATCTGCCGGTATTCTGATGCTGAACGTAATTCGCATACCTTTCCTGGCAAGGGAGATGCGTTTTCACCCCCAGGTGCAGAGGTTTGGGATGCTGGGAGGGATCCCGCTGGGTATGGCCTTCGGGCTGGGTTGGCTGCCATGTATCGGTCCCGTGCTGGCATCCATCCTGTTTTATGCCAGTACCACGGATACTTTATACCAGGGTACTTTCTTGCTGCTGGTGTATTCTCTGGGACTGGGACTGGCTTTCACCCTGACAGGGATTTTCTTTGGACACGCAGCCGGGGCTTTGCGCTGGATACAGCGGCACCGGCGTATCCTCAATTATGTTGGCGGGGGAGTACTCATCATCATGGGGTTGCTGTTCATCACCAACCGCTTTTTCTTCATAAGCCTGGCGGCTCAGAAATTCTTTTACCGGTTGTTTTATTAATATGTTGAGAATAACTCTACGATTGTTGCCTGTAATCTTACTCCTGTTAATCCTGGTAACCCTGCTTGCGGCGTGCTCCGCGGCATCGCCAGCGGACTCAATCGATGAGAAAGCACGTGACATCTATCGCAGCCTGATGTGCCCGATATGCTCCGGGCAGACTCTTGAAGAGTCCCAGAGTGAGCTTTCGGCGCAGATGCGCGTGGCCGTCAGGGAGATGCTCGAACAGGGGAAAACAAAAGAAGAGATTTTACAGTTCTTTGTGGACAGATACGGCGTAGGTGTCCTGGCAGCACCGCCAAAATCAAACATGTATTTGCTGGTCTGGCTCGCTCCTGTCATCGGGCTGGCGATTGGTGGGCTGCTGGTGGTCCGCGTCATTAAAGCAGGGCTGCGGCGCAAAGAAAGCGCCACTGAGACAGCAGAACCGGATAACCAGTACTGGGAAAAGCGTCTCGCCTCTCATTTGAAAGACTGGGAAACAAAGAACCGCCAGTGAGCTCAAGTCAGTAAAGTCTCGCCAAAGACTTTTTTCCCTACCGCACCATGATTCTGGAGTCAATGACCCGGTAGCCTTCCCCCCTCGGCATCAGCTTCACCGGGTTCAGGTCCATCTCCGCTACCTGAGGCAGGTCATCGACCAAGGCAGAAACCCTCAACAAAAGGTCTTCCAGAGCCCCGCTATCATACGGCGGTGAGCCCCGGTAGCCATCAAAAAGTCTCGCCATCCTGATGGACATTATCAGCTCGCGCGCATCCAGGTCTGTCAAGGGATGTTGCCTGAAAGCCACGTCTTTGAACAGTTCGGCGTATGTCCCCCCCATGCCCAGCATGATGACGGGTCCGAAAGACGGGTCCTGGGTCATGCCGACAATGGTTTCCAGACCGTCCTTTACCATCGGCTGGACCATGACGCCCTCCATTTCTGACTCGCGTCCAAGTTCTTTCAGCTTGGATTTGATGTCGGTAAATGCCTGCCTGACCTCCGCTGTGGAGTTCAGGTCAAGAACGACCCCGCCAACATCGGTCTTATGAGTGATAGTCAACGAAGCGAGTTTTACCGCTATCGGAAAGCCGATATGCGAAGCCATTCTGGCAGCTTCGGCGGGTGAGCGGGCTACGAGCGTATTTATCGCCCGGATCCCGTAGCAGTCCAACAGCCGGCCGGTCTCCGCCGGGGAAAGCCAGAGCGGACGCCTTGTGCTGCTGCTCAGCGCCTTCAGGACTATCCGCTGCGCCTCCTGACGCCTGAGGCCGGTGATTCTGGGGATTTTTCCCTTCGGTCTTCTCCTCCACTGTCCGTATTCGACCGCGCGGGAGAGGGCGGATACCGCGTCCTCCGGAAACATGTATGAGGGCACGAAACGCCCGCGGCTGCCAAGCTGCCGGTGAGCGCCCTTTTGCCCCATGAAACAGGTCAGCAGCGGCTTGTCATAGCGCAAGAAAAGAGGCGCAGTCTGCTTGATGGCGTTCTCCATCTCTTCAATATCAATCACAATCGGCGGGACGAAGATTGCTATTACGGCATCGTTGGCTTCATCTTCAGCCAGAATCTTCAGCACGCGTTCAAACTCGGCGGCACTCGCCCCGGCGGTCAAGTCAAGCGGGTTATTCAGCGTGGTTTCACGGGCTACTGCGCTTCTCAGTTTTTTGGTGGTCCCGGGGGAGAACTGCGGGAGAAGCAGTCCCCGCTCTTCACAGGCATCAGCGGCAAGGATACCCGGCCCTCCACCATTAGTGACAATCGCTACCCGGTTTCCTCCTGGAACAGGCTGGTTCGCCAGCAGTGTGGCCACCTCAAAAAGCTCGTCCATGGTATTGACACGTATCACGCCTATTTGGCTGAAGAGCGTATCGGAAACAATTTCAGATTCAGCCAGCGCACCGGTATGGGATGTAGCCGCCCGCAGGCCCGCCGCTGTGCTGCCGCCCTTGATAGCCACGACCGGCTTTTTGGCTGACACCCTCCGGGCGATACGCACAAACTTGCGGGGATTGCCGAACGACTCCAGGTAAAGGAGAATGACGCCGGTGGCAGGGTCCTGCTCCCAGTATTCCAGCATGTCATTGGACGAGACGTCAGCCCGGTTTCCCGCGCTGACAAAGCTGGAAATTCCCAGGTTGAGGTTGCTGGCGTGCTCCAGGATAGTCAGTCCCAGCGCTCCGCTCTGGGAGAGAAAGGCAAGGTTGCCGGAGGGAGGGAATATCCTGGAAAAGGTAGCGTTCAGCCTGACGTTGGGATCGGTGTTGATGACACCCATACAGTTCGGTCCCACCAGCCGCATGCCGTGCCCCATGGCAATTTCGCGCAGCTCCCTTTCCCGGGCGGCGCCTTCCGCACCCCGCTCCTTGAAACCATCGGAAATGACAATAATAGCACGCACTCCCTTGCGCCCGCATTCATCAGCTACCTTGTTCACGACCGACGCCGGGACGGCAATCAGGGCAAGCTCGACTTCTCCCGGGATATCCAGCACTGAGGGGTAGGCTTTCACCGACATGACTGCTTCGGCATTCGGGTTCACCGGGTAGACAACGCCGGTAAAACCGCCTTGAAGCAAGCACTGGAGTAGGAGCTGCCCGATGGTGCCCGGCTGGCGGGAAGCGCCGATTACTGCCACCGAGCGCGGCGAAATGATGGGACGCAGTGAACTGACTGTGGCGGTCCGCTCCCTTTCTTCCTCTATTCTGGCGATCCTCTTCGTACGCACGATGGGGAAGGTCACGTGGTTGATGCCGTCACGCAGCTGGCTGGAGATGTGAAATCCGTAGTTGCGAAGAATTGCCACCGCCGCCTCATTATCCGGGACAACATCAGCCTCAAAGGTGGTGATGCCGTTGTCCCGGGCGGCCTCAGCCAGCGCTCCCAGTAGTTGAGTGCCGATGCCTCTTCCCTGGTAATTTTTCTCGATGGCAATTACTATCTCCGCCGCATCTCTATTCAGCAGGCGGTAGTAGCGGGCCATTCCAACCATCTCAGTGGTAATCAGCGCCTCTGCAACCAAAGCGAAGGTATTCTTATAGTCTGCCGCACAAAGACGGTTCGCCGCCGCCAGGTCTGTTTCTTCGGGAAAATGATGGAAGTGCAAACGCCCATCCGCGGCGCTCAGCCCGGAAACCAGGCCAAGGCATTGCATCGAGTCATCGGTCTTGATGGGCCTGATTTTGATTCTTGTTCCGTCCTTGAGGAGGACATCCTTTTCATACTTTGAGAGGTTAATTTCCCCGCCTGAACCGCTGACCATCGGCATCTGCCTCCCTGTCAAGATAGATGGCAAAGGCTATATGAAAAATTATACCACCAACTGGCTTGAATGAGGCATCAGGAACCACGCTTCTTGGAAAATTTCAGCGTTTATTATTATCATTCCCCGCGCAGGCGGGGAATCTCCCTCCCCCACCCCGTATAGATTCCCGCTCCCGTATCACGGTACGGGACAAGCTTCGAGGGAATGACAGTTTTGCGGGAGGCGGTTGAAAATGTGCCAGCCAGTAGACTTGAACCGCCGGACTATTGTAAAATGCCCCTTGGGATTTGAAGCAGGAGTAACGCATGGCAATATCGGAAGAGCGCCTGAAAACGGGTATCACCCCCTCTGAAACCAGACCCCTCACTGTGACTGAGATGGAGGCAATCGCCAGACGGCTCCGCCGCCATATCGTTTCGATGATCGCGAAAGCTGCCAGCGGGCACCCGGGCGGTTCCCTTTCCGCGGTAGAAATACTCACCGCCCTTTACTTCAATGTGATGAGGCATAACCCCCGCGAGCCCGGATGGTCAGAACGCGACCGGTTTGTCCTGAGTAAAGGACATGCTGCGCCGGCTCTTTATTCTGTGCTGGCTGAGTGCGGTTACTTCCCGTTAGAGGAACTGTCAACGCTCCGGCAACTGGACAGCCGTTTGCAGGGGCATACCGACCGCAAGGTAACGCCGGGAGTCGAGATGTCGGCGGGGGCGCTGGGACAGGGACTGTCTTTTTCTCTTGGCGCGGCTCTCGCCGCGCGCCTGGGTTTGCAAAAATATCACGTGTATGTTCTCCTGGGCGATGGGGAGTGCGATGAGGGGCAGGTCTGGGAAGCTGCCATGGCGGCAGCCCATTTCAAAGCTGATAACCTGACGGCGATTATTGACCGGAACGAGATACAGCTCGATGGCTGGACTCGGGATATAATGAACCTCGAGCCCTTTGCTGACAAATGGCGGGCATTCGGCTGGAACGTTATTGAAACGGACGGACACGACATCACTCAACTGCTTCAGGCTTTTGAAAAGACAAGGAATGTGAAAGCGCAGCCATCGGCAATCATCGCCCACACCGTCAAAGGCAAAGGCGTCAGCTTCATGGAAAATAACCCTGATTTTCACGGTAAAGCGCCGAACAAGGGTGAGCTTGATCGCGCGCTGAAGGAGCTTGAGTAGCCATGGCAGTGCAGGAAGCGTCTCTCAGGGACAAGTACGGTCAAACCCTAGTTGAGCTCGGCAGAGAAAATCCCGATATCGTTGTGCTTGATTCCGACCTTTCAAAATCTACCATGACCACCTACTTCGCCCGCGAGTTTCCGCAGCGCTTTTTCGATTGCGGCATCGCGGAACAGAACATGGTAACCATCGCCGCCGGGTTGGCGGCTTCGGGCAAGATACCCTTCGCCAGCACTTTCGCCGTTTTTGTGCCGGGGCGCTGTTTCGATCAGGTGCGCATGTCCATTGCCTACCCCCATCTCAACGTCAAGCTGGTGGCGACCCACGGCGGTATAAGCGTCGGCGAGGACGGCGCCTCGCACCACGCCATCGAGGACCTTTCGCTGGCGCTATCGCTTCCCGGTTTCACCGTCGTCGTCCCGGCTGATGCTTTTGAAACTGCCCAGGCGGTACAGACTGCTGCAAGCACTCAAGGCCCCTTTTATATCCGCCTGTGCCGGCCAAAGCTACCGTCAGTTTACTCGGCAGACTACCGTTTCATGGTGGGGAGTGCGGCCACAGTGAAGCCCGGCAATGATGTAACGGTAATTGCCACCGGCCTCATGGTCGGTCCCGCACTGGAAGCTGCCACCGCTCTGCAAGCAGAGGGTATCGGCTGCCGCGTTATCAGTATGTCCACCCTGAAGCCTCTCGATGAGCAGGCAATAATCAAGGCTGCTGTCGAGACCGGCGCCATTGTTACCGCTGAGGAGCATCTGGCGCACGGCGGTCTGGGCAGCCTGGTGGCACAGGTAGTGGTGGGCAATCACCCTGTGCCGGTAGAATTCGTCTCAATAAAAGACACCTTTGCCCAATCGGGCACAGCTACCCAGCTTCTGGAGAAGTATGGACTGACCGCCCGGGATATAGAACGCGCAGTCTGCTCAGTATTAGTAAGAAAGCGCTGAGTGCGTTAGTGTCCTTCGACTCTACTCAGGATATGTCTGAACGGCTGAAAGAAGTCGCCCTTCTCTTTCTCAAGATTGGCTCTACCGCTTTTGGCGGCCCGGCCGCCTACATTGCCATCATGCACCGGGAAGTTGTCAGACGCCGCGCGTGGATGGACGACCAGCGGTTCCTCGATCTTGTAGGCGCAACAAACATCATACCCGGTCCCAATGCCACCGAGATCGCCATTCACCTGGGACTTGTCCGGGCTGGATGGAGCGGTTTTGTCGCTGCCGGGGCGGTCTTTATCCTGCCTGGAATGCTGGCGACTCTCCTCTTCGCCTGGGCATATGTGCGATTTGGCGCCCTCCCGCAAACGGGGTGGATACTTTACGGCATCAAGCCAATAGTGATCGCTATCGTAGTGCAGGCGTTGTGGGACCTCGGAAGAAGAGGTATCAAGGGCCCCCTTACAGCGATAGTCGGTGCGGTGATAGTGCCACTCTACCTGTTGCGGTTCAACGAGATCGCCCTTCTCTTTGCCGGGGCCGCCGTGGTGCTGCTGGTTGCCGGCTGGCGCCGTTTCTGGAGAGGCAATGGGGCATCCCTGCTGGCGATCTTGCCGCTCTTGAAAGTGCCGTCGTTAGCCGTGACGGTTGGAAGCCTCCCTTTCAGCCAGGCCGGTCTATTCTTCAGTTTTCTCAAGATCGGCTCGGTGCTTTATGGCAGCGGCTACGTGCTGCTGGCGTTTCTCAACTCTGAGTTTGTAGAACGCCTGGGCTGGCTCACCCGCCAGCAGGTCCTCGATGCCGTAGCTGCCGGACAGGCTACGCCCGGGCCTGTCTTCAGCAGCGCCACTTTTGCCGGCTATCTCATGGGTGGATGGCAGTCTGCCCTGCTGGCAACTTTCGCCATCTTCTTGCCCTCTTTCGTATTCGTCGCCTTCCTCAGCCGTTTTCTGCCCGTGCTGAGGAAGACATGGTGGACCGGGGCATTCCTCGATGGCGTGAATGTGTCTGCGCTCGGTCTCATGGCCGGGGTCAGCTGGCAGCTTGGCCGCGCCGCCCTGATAGATTGGTTCACCGTTGGGCTCACGGCAGCGGCACTGCTGGTGGTCTTCCGCCTCCGGGTCAACTCGGCGTGGCTGATAGTGGGCGGGGGAATGGCAGGAGCGGTTTACAAAATGGCAACGGGATAAGCAGACTGCGAGATGTGTGTCGTGCATCTAACACTTTGTTAGCGCACTCGAAACCATACCGGCCAAAGCCGGAATGGTACCGGGTACGTAACGGCATTCGCAAATCACTGCACGAGTCCCTGATTTCTGCTATCTCTGCGGCTCAACGATGACCTTGATGGAGTTTTCCGCCCGGGCAACGAACTGGAAACCGGTGCCTGTCTCCGCCAGGCTGAGCCGGTGGGTGACCATCTGCCGGACCGGAAGCGTCCCGGCGCGTATCATCTCCAGCGCCGTCTGGTAATCAGCCGGGCTGCCGGCGTAAGAGGTAGTCAGGGTGATATCGTTGCGCCAGAATAGCTCGTTGATTGACAGCGGAATGGTCACATCCGGACCGGTCGGTGCAAAAAAGAGTATGGTTCCGCCCCGCTCTACCGACTTCATCGCCTGCGCGATGGCTGAGACCGCTCCCGTACAGACAACCACCAGGTCGGCAAGACGTCCTTCGTTGGCTTCCCGCAGGCGGGAGAGCACATCCTCTTGGGCACGAATGGTCGTCCCAGCACCAAACCGGCGCGCCGCCTCCAGCCGATAGTCACTGATATCAATGGCAATTACCCTGCCCGCGCCCACGGCATGTGCCACCATTATGTGAAGTAGTCCGGCGATGCCGCTGCCGATGACCAGGATGCTCTTTCCCGGTGCCATCTGCGCCCGTCTCTGCCCGCGCAGCACACATGCCAGCGGCTCAACAAAGGTAGCATCTTCGTAGGACATTTCCCCGGAGAGGAGGAACACTCCCCTATCGACATTTATCGCCGGCAGGCGAACGAACTCGGCAAAACCGCCGGGGTCGAAGTTTGTGCGCCTCAAGGTCTCGCAGACCGTATGGTTCCCCTGCAAGCAATAGTGGCAGGTATTGCAGGGTACGTGGTGCGCCACCGTCACGCGGTCGCCGGTCTTGTATTTCGTCACGCCCTTCCCGACCTCCACCACCTGCCCGCCTATCTCGTGGCCCAGCACCAGCGGGGCGCGGTCAAGCCGATACCACTCCATGACATCGCTCCCGCAGATGCCGCTCGCTTCGATACGCACCAGCATCTCGCCGGGTCCGATATCCGGGACCGGCATCTCTTCGATGCGAACGTCCCGATTGCTATACCACCTGGCAACTCTCATTACGGGCCCTTCGCCTAACTTCAGTATAGCGTTTGTTTAGCCACTGCTGCTTCCCTAAGTAAAGAGTTCCTAAACTTACTGAGAAATGATTTTATCAATAGCGACGCCTAATTCGTGAAAATCAATCTTTGATAGAGCATTAGTTTGTTTCTCAACCATTTTCGTAATCTCACCTATTCGCTCCATCTTCTTAGCTTTCTTCAAAAGTTTCATTGCTACTTTCTCAACAGATTCTTTTGAAATACATTGCTTTAGTTCTTCTTTCCGTGCTTGTCTATGCAGACCAATTACCCAAGAAAGAAACGAAAATATACCAAACCGTACTGCAAGGTCGTTTCTACCTTCTCGCTGGAGGAATAGGCGCATCTTATCGTAAATGATTGAATGATCCATTGGCATCAATTCTAGGTTATTCATTTGATTTGGATAGCCCTTTGTCAATAATAGATTATATTCATGCCAGGCCTCATCATTTCTTCCTGCTTCTTGTAGATATTGAGGTAACCGCAGGAAGGTGTTAACCGCGTAGATTGTCTCCAGTTTACCAATCGCCTGATAGGCCTTCTTTAATATATGAATTGCACCATTAATATCGCCAGCGTCTTTCTTGGCTGTAGCTTCCTTGAGCAGAATATCTGGATCCATCCTTTCAAGCATATTCTCCCCTATCTTTCCCTGATTAGGTCAGCGCTTCCTTTTATGACGTTTCGCACGTTTTCAAAGGTGTGAGTGAGATATGGTTATGCAGATGCTTTGTCTATTAGAATTGCCTTCCTAAGTGCTGGCTCCAATCTTTCAAAGTCTTCAAAGAACTCTCCAATTACTTCGAGTGTAGACTCAATGTTGATTTGCGCATGTGAAAGCCAAGCTTTGCCTTCCTGGTCAAATGGGTATCGCGCGTCCTGGCCATTGGCATAACGCTCATTCCAATTGATGAGTTCACCAATACGACACTGGAACGTAAGTTCTTTGCCAGGAAATAGCTTTTGGTATTGCGAATGCAAACGCTTAAGGTTATGGGTAATCGGGGGTTGGATTCCCTTTAGACTCATTGCTGCTTTAAGGAATAACTCTACTGATTGTTGCAAAGCAAAATGTCCTGGGAGAAGGTTATAAAACGTAGCATGTTCCGTTCCCCGCTGCTCCTCAAAAATTACAATTGCTGCATGCATATATCCCTTAGACATCTCGAATAGCAAATCATGCTTTGATCTTTCATGCTGATCCCAAGTCATAGCCACCCGATGTGTAGGCGATTCACTCATTGTATTTTGCCCTTCTTTCCACTTCGTAAATCTCCTGCGCCTTTTCCGGAGTTGCTTTCTGATGGATGATGGCGCGCATCGCCTTTATCATCGCCACCGGGTAATCGTTCTGCCAGACGTTACGCCCCAGGTTCACGCCGATAGCGCCCTTCTCCATGCCGTCATGGACGAAATTGAACACCTCAAGCTCGGTATCCACCTGGGGGCCGCCGGCCATCACCACCGGCACCGGGCAGCCACGGGTCACGCGGTCGAAATCCTCGCACCAGTAGGTCTTTACCACCCGCGCCCCGAGCTCAGCAGCAATGCGTGAAGCCAGCCCCAGATAGCGCGCATCGCGCTTTTCCAGCTCCCGCCCGACGGCGGTGACCGCCATAACTGGAATACCGTACCTTTCACCTTCATTCACCAGCTTTGATAGATTCAGGAGCGACTCTTTTTCATAATCTGTCCCCACAAAAACAGAAATGCCAACGGCACTGGCGTTAAGACGGACTGCCTCTTCCATGGAAGTGGTAATGCCTTCGTTCGCCAGGTCTTTCCCGACCATGCTGGTGCCGCCGGATACACGAAGGATGACCGGTTTTGTCCTTTTCGCATCGATGCAGGCACGCAATACACCCCTGGTAACAAACAGGGCGTCAGCATAGGGCAGCAGTGGCTTTACCGTGTTACCGGGCTGTTCCAGTTTCCTGGTGGGTCCCTGAAAGTAGCCATGGTCTATTGGCAGAAACAAAGCATGTCCGTCAGGCTGGATAAGCTGCGCCAGCCGGTTATCCATTCCCCAATCCATATCAGTTGCCTCCCCTTCACAAGTAACAAGCAAGAAATATCAAATAGCAAGTGGCAAAAAGACTTTTGTTACTTGACGTATTCGAATATTTTTATCTCCGGCACCCGGGTTGCCTGGGAGATGGTTAGAATCTGGCTCGAACTAAAGACCCGCCTGTACTGCTGGACCTCTTCCACAGGGACCGCGCTGACGAAAGGATCCGTGCTGATTATCTTGAAATTGCCCGACTCCTGAGCCGAGATAAACGCCTCCGCCTCTTCAAAGGTGCCGAACTGCTGGAGGCTGGTGATCAACTTGAACGGTCTTCCATCATTTGCCGTCCTGTTCTCGAACGAGATGACATTTGTCTGCTGTGGCGTGAACGCCTGCCCATCGAAGTTGTAGAGACGCACCGCCAACGAGCGATAATATTCCGGGTAAAAAACCTGAGCGGGCCTCAATTGGTTGTCCTGAAGGACATAATAGACGTCAAAAAATTCCCTTTGTTCTTTCCCGGCCCAGAGGGCTACCGCCCAGAACTTACCCAGAGCAGTTTCACTATCGATTACCACATACTTCGTCTTCAGGTCAGCGGCTATTTCATTGGCGAGCGTCTCATTTTGAGAAGTGAAAAAGGCTGCCACCTGTCTCAGCGCCCTCGGGTCCTGGCTGGGATTGGCGTTAGGGATGCGATGGCCGATGCGTGTGATCCAGTAGCCGTAGTCCCACCAGGAAAGCACCCCATAAGCTGATGCCGGATACGGGTAGCTCCCGGGAAACCGGGAATAGAAATCCGGGTCACCGGTGATGTTCGGTACTGATTGCATTAGTGAGGACAAAGAAGGATAATTCGCGGTTTCCAGCCGGTAATAGGCATTCGGGTCACCCAGTGGCTCAGGAGTATCATCTCTAAGCCAGGCGAGGGACTCCATCCAGGCATCGCTAGGAACAAAACGCGCCTCTTTCGCGGTAGCTATTGCCGGAGCAATGTTCGGCAGATGAACGACTACGAAGATGATGAGCAAAACGAAACCCAGGACGATCGGGCTGGCCGCGTTGCTTGAGGTACGCCTTAACTGTGCGGCCCTCCTGGCTCTAACATCGCCTCTTGCCTGAGCAGCTCCGCCAACCGCTGCTCGCGATTGCTCAAAACCCATCTTTTCGATTACCCAGGCGCAGACATACCCCGTGAGCACCGCGATGTTAACGGCAAAGTAGTAAGCAAAACGCCGCTGTCCAAGCGTGGCGGCAAGTATTACCAGGCTCCAGACCAGAAGAAGATTTTTGTCAGCCTCGCCGCGCCGGATAACCTGATACAGCAGAAGGATAAGTCCGCCGACGCCAGCAAAAAGACTCACGGTGAAGTTGCCCCAGGCAACCAAAAAGGAAAAGTTGCCGGCGGGGAAAAACAGTGGCTGCATCTCCAGGGTGGTCAGCGAAGTGCCCGTTGGCCGGAAAATACTGAAAGCATCGAGCACGGCACCGAAAAGGGATGGAGAGATGAGATAGAAAAGCAAAAGCCCGGCAATTCCACCCCCGGCGATGGTCAGAGGATAGAAGATGGGTTTCATCCGGCGCTGCGCCATCAGGCGGGAAATGCCGTTCAGCGCCGGCAGAACCAGCAGGGCAATCACAAGGGAAATCGGGCTCAGCCGGTCCGGAGCCGTGGGAAGAAACATGATAACAGTTACCGCAAAGAGGATGACGCTAACTAACGCCAGGTAATCGGTCTGTCTGCGCCTCAAGTGGTCGAGCAGAAACTGGATGACAAAGTAAAGAAAGATGATAAAGACGAAGAGCAGGGCGCCAATGAAGGTCAATAGGTATATGCTGAGGAAAACGCCGGCCAGCAAGCTGAAAATCAATGGTCTCACGATGACAGCCCAGTTGCCGCCGATAAAATGCCTGTAAGTCAGCGCTCGCTCCCTGGCAGTCTTCAACGCAAGAATGAGAAACAGCATCGCAGTGGCAGTAAACAAGGATTCAGCAACATGATGATCAGTAGAACCGAGAATCGAGCGGCCGAGGAACTCGCCGGGCAGTATCGCAATGAGCGCTGCGGCGATAATGCCCGCCCGGCGTCCTGCCAGCGCACTGCCGATGAAGTAGACCGGGATGACTGTTAGCGCGCCGAGGACAGCCGGATACCACACGCCGATAACATCGATAAGCTGCGCCGTCGGATTACCCAGACTGACGATCCAGATGATCGCCGCCAAGAGCCAGTCAAAGAAATGGATTACTCCCGCGCCCTCACCTCCGGGGAAAATCATATACGGCAGAAAGCTGGTGAGTCGGGGGAAGTTGTGAACAAGATTGTCCACTACATACATATGATAGTAGGCATCAACACCGGCATACTTGATGCCAGCGGGAGTAAAAATCCTTTCAAATGGGAAATAGACTCGAAGCCAGAGGGCAAAGGCAAAAAACGCGGCAACCACCAGGCCAATAATCACTCGGGAACGCATTTGACTCATCGTTCGGTTAGCACTTTCATATCTGGAAGGTTGCTCTACCCCGCCCTTTCAACGACCATCGCCATTCCCTGCCCGCCGCCGATGCACATCGTAACCAGGCCGTGGTGTTTGCCGCTTCTGACCATTTCATGCATCATCGTGACCATCAACCTGGCGCCGGTGCAGCCGATCGGGTGACCAAGGGAAATGCCGCTGCCATGTATATTCGTCTTGTCCCAGCTCAATTCCAGCTCACGAGCGCAGGCAATCGCCTGGGCAGCGAAGGCCTCGTTAAGCTCAACAACGTCAATATCGCCGATGGTCAATCCCACTCTGTTCAGCGCTTTTCTGACTGCCGGGACGGGGCCAACGCCCATGTAAGCGGGGTCTACCCCGCCGGAAGCGCAGGAAACAATGCGCACCATTGGCCTGATGCCCAGATCCTCAGCCTTTTCCCGGCTCATCAGCACCACAGCGGCAGCGGCATCATTGATTCCGGCAGAGTTGCCGGCGGTGCAGGTGCCGTCTGTCCTGAACACCGGCGCAAGCTGCGCCATTCTCTCAAGGCTGGTGTCCATTGGCCTTTCATCGGTGTCAAAAATAACCGGGTCTCCGCGGCGCTGCGGGATAGATACCGGCACTATCTCCTGCTTGAAAGTGCCGTCTTTGATCGCCTCCCTGGCACGCTGGTGGCTGAGCAGGCCAATCTCATCCTGTTCCCGACGTGAGATACCGTATCTGGACACGATGTTTTCGGCGGTGTTTCCCATGTGATAGCCGTAAAATACCTCCCACAGCCCATCAAAGACCATGAGATCGATGAGTTCTCCTTTCGCCGAGACATCCATCCGGTATCCCCAGCGGGCTTTGGGCAAACTGTACGGGGCATTGCTCATACTTTCCATGCCGCCGGCGACGACCACATCAGCCTCTTCCAGCATGATAGACTGGGCTCCAAGGGAAATCGCCTTCAAACCTGAGGCGCAAACCTTGTTGACGGTGAAGACAGGAGTCTCTTTGCTCACCCCTGCGTAAACCGCCGCCTGGCGGGCCGGGTTTTGCCCCTGCCCCGCCTGAAGCACGTTCCCCATGATGACTTCGTCAACCTGGACCGGAATCAGGGAGTCATCCCACCGGGCGTGAGCTTTTTCCAGGTCAGTCAGGGCATCCCCTTTCAGCGCATCAGGGGCGACAGCCAGAAAACCGGCGCCTGGCTTGGGTCTAACCCCGGCTTTCTTGAGCGCCTCTTCAATGACCAGACTGCCCAGCTGTACGGCGGTCATGCTCTGAAGAGCGCCACCAAAGTTTCCAATGGCGGTCCTCACTCCGCTGACAATCACAACTTCCCTCAACAAACGCCCCCTTTGAACACTTTCCCTAGTCTATACCCTAGGTTCTTTCCAGTCAAGAAGTGGAGCATCCGGCGCCGCCGTACTCTTGACGGCTGCGCATTTGCGGTCTAGTATTATGGAAAGGCATGAGTGCCGTCACGGATTTTCTTAGAGACCTTGCCCTGAGTTTTATCCCGCTCTTTGTCGCAGTGGATGCCCTCGGGATTCTGCCATTTGTTCTCTCTCTGACCCAGGAGCAAACGGCTGTTGAACGCAACAGGGTGCTGCGCTATGCCATGTTCACTGCCTTCGTCCTCGGGCTGGGTTTTATTGTAGTCGGCCGCGGCATTTTCTTTATCCTGGGGGTGGAAGTAGCTGATTTCCTGGTTGCGGGAGGGGTTGTGCTTTTCGTCCTGTCAATAAGGCACTTCACCACCGGGAAGATAGTGGAACTGCAGCCCAACGCCGGCAGGGAAGTGATCGGGGTTGTCCCCATTGGCACGCCGCTGGTGGTTGGCCCCGCTGTTCTAACCACTCTTCTCCTCCTGACCCAGCAATACCAGTTTTTCGCTGTTTTGCTCGCCTTTCTGCTGAATCTGGCTCTCGGTTGGCTGGTGTTCTCCCAGGCAAGCAACATCGCCCGGGCCATGCGGGAGCCTGGTCTGCGCGCAACGTCTCAAATTGCTAGCCTGTTGCTGGCCGTCATCGGCGTGATGATGGTTCGGAGGGGTCTTCTTCAGATCCTGGGATGATTCCACGAAGACGGCTGGAATGGTTGCACTTTCTGCAATGATGGTGTTCCAACTCTTTTGTCTCGCGAGCCATTCGTAGAAGGCGAAGCCCCGACTTATCGCGACCACGGACGGAGTTTACACTGAGCAAGGCGAACGTGCTCTCGCAATGACAGGCTGTGGTGGTACTCGTAAACACTCTCTGGAATGTCAGGCAGTTGCGTCTCCGGCTGCGGGTGCACTATAATGAAATGCACAAAGACAAGCACGATTTTGATGTCCCCATTTATCGGGATACCGGGGCGACGTAGCCAAGTGGTTAAGGCGGCGGTCTGCAAAACCGCTATTCACCGGTTCGAATCCGGTCGTCGCCTCCAATTAATTTCGCCGGGGTGGCGGAATGGCAGACGCAGCGGACTTAAAATCCGCCGGAGTGATCCTTGTGGGTTCGAGTCCCTCCCCCGGCACCAGGCGGATTCAGGACTATGACCTGGGTCGTTGTGCTACTTAGCTATCTGCTCGGCTCGGTGCCAACGGGCTATATTGCCGGACGGCTGCTCAAAGGACAGGACATACGCCGCATGGGCGATGGCAATATGGGGGCGGCGAACGTTTTCCGTGAGGTTGGAAGCGGCGCCGGCATTACGGTGGGGGTTCTCGATGCGGCAAAAGGCACGCTCGCAGTTCTGATCGGCCAGAGTTTTCATGCTCCCCAGCTTACAGTCCTGCTTGCCGGCATCGCCGCAGTCGCCGGGCATAACTGGCCGGTCTTTCTGGGATTCCGTGGGGGGCGGGGAGCCAGCACCACGATCGGAGTGCTCCTTGTTCTGGTCTCCCAGCCGCTGCTGATTACAAGTGCGCCTGCTCTTCTGACGCTAATCCTCACGAAGAATGTCACACCGGCAAGCGCCGTACTGTTCGTGCCCCTCCCATTCATTGAATGGTGGATGGGGATTTCCGGGATACTGATAGTCTACAGCATCGCCCTGCCCGGCCTGGTTGGTTTCACCCATTTTGCCCGGACCAGGCATACTATTACTCGGCAGGTATAGCAGGTCTATAAACAACTCGGGAAACTGTTTCCCCGTCTTTGACTCTGCCATCACACATGCTAGAATAATCATCGTGTTTACGAAATTATCCCCGGATTTTCCGGAATATGACGACAAGACCAGAGACATATGGGACCGTCTGGCCGGGTGGTGGGACGATAAGATTGGCGATGGCAACAGCTTCCAGGACTATCTCATTGAGCCGGCCACCGAGCGCCTGCTGGCTCTCAAGGCAGGCGAGAAAGTCTTGGACATCGGCTGCGGCGCAGGACGTTTCGCGCGGCGCATGGCAGCTCTGGGCGCAATCGTCACAGCATTTGACCAAGCAGAGAAATTCCTCGTCCGGGCCAGAAAGCGCACCACGGAAAACGCCGAAAGGATAGAATATCTCAAACTCAATGCCACCGACGCAGCGGCTGTTCTGTCACTTGGGGAAAGATGCTTCGATGCCGTCGTCTGCACCATGGTCCTGATGGATATGTCATCCATCACGCCTCTCATCTCTTCCTTGCCCAGGCTGCTCAGTCAGGATGGACGGTTCGTTTTCTCAGTCCTCCATCCGGCGTTTAACTCAGGAACAGCCCGTAACGTTGCGGAACACTACCAGCAGGACGGAAGGCTTGTCACCAGGTCTAGCGTCACCGTCAGTGACTATACAAAGCCCTTCGCTTTCAAGGGCATTGGCATCCGGGGGCAGCCAGAGCCGCAATACTACTTCCACCGGTCCATCAGTCTGCTTTTCAACGCTTGTTTCAGATATGGATTCGTCCTCGATGGAATCGAAGAGCCGGTATTCCCTGAAGACTTCACGGGCAGGTCCGATAATCCGCTCAGTTTCGACCGAATGCCGTTGGTGCCACCCGTGTTGGTAGCCCGGATGGTACTTAGATAGAACAAAAGCCGCCACATATGCTAGAATAGGGTTCATGCGCATTGACATATTGACGCTTTTCCCGGAGATGTTTGCCTGTGTTCTGAACACGGCAATCTTCAAGCGCGCCACCGAGCGGGAAAACGTCCGGATAAACGTCCACAATTTCAGGGAGTACACCCATGACAGGCATCATACGGTGGATGATTATCCTTATGGCGGTGGCGCCGGCATGGTGCTCAAACCGGAGCCGCTCTTTGAGGCAGTTGATGCGATAAAGACGGAAACGCAGGGGGAAGGGGTTCAACCTGTACCTGTTATCCTTTTATCCCCGCAGGGGCGGCTCTTTTCACAGCAGGTAGCTGCTGAGCTGGCCAGGCAAAGCCACCTTATCTTGATTTGCGGCCACTACGAGGGGGTTGATGAGCGGGTGGTGGAGCACCTTGCCACTGATGAGATAAGCATCGGTGATTATGTGTTGAGCGGGGGCGAGCTGGCGGCGATGGTCGTCGCCGATGCCGTGGTGAGGCTGGTTCCTGGAGTTCTCGGTTCGGACGTTTCGGCAATAGATGACTCCTATGCCACCGGTCTGCTAGAATATCCCCAGTACACGCGGCCGCCGGAGTATCAGGGCTGGAGCGTACCGGAGGTCTTGCTTTCGGGAAATCATGCCATAATCGCCCGGTGGCGCCGGGAGCAGGCGCTCTTCCGCACCTTGAAGCGCCGTCCTGACCTCCTTGACAGGGCAAACTTGAGCGAACAGGACAAACGCTTGCTGAGCAAGAAATAAAGAAAGGACAGGCAGAAGTAACACATGGACGTTGCATCTCTCGTTAAAACTGAAAGAAATCCGGGTATCAAATGGGTGACGCCCGGGGACACCGTGAGGGTCGGCTTCAAGGTTGTTGAAGGGGACAAAGAGCGCCTCCAGGCTTTCCAGGGGGTGGTGATAAGATTGAGGCATACCGGAGCCGGCCCGGTTGTCACCGTACGGCGCGTCAGCTACGGTGTGGGTGTCGAGCGGACGTTCCCGATGTTTTCGCCGCGCGTCGAAAAAATAGAGGTGCTGCGGCATGGAAAGGTCCGCCGTGCCCGTCTTTATTATCTGCGCGGGCTAAGCGCGCGTGCGTCACGCATCAAAGAGAGACGCGCTGGGCCGGAACTGGAGCAGGAGGCAACGGCTTTGGCGGCCGCTACCACAGCCCCAACGGCGTCTGCGCAAGTTTAGGTTGCAGCCGGACACCTGAGCGCGGTATGGGCTATGCCGAGGTTTGTGTCAATTCACCGATTGCCCGGCGCCGGACTTTCAGCTATTCTATTCCTCCCAGCCTGAAAATTGAGGCGGGGCAGGCCGTCTGGGTGCCCTTTGGTGCCCGTGTCCTCCAGGGCGTGGTGCTCCAACTCACGGATAGCCCGGCGGTGGAAGAGACAAAGGGCATCGCCGGGATTATCGATGTCCACCCCGTGCTGTCACCCCGGCAAGTCGACCTGGCTTACTGGCTGAGCGATTATTACCAAGCACCTCTCTATGATACCGTCGCCCTGATGCTGCCGCCGGGATTCGACCGCCAGGCGCAGACGTTTCTTTCACCGAAAATCCCGGATGACTTTGATTCATCCCGTCTCAGCCCTGAAGAAGAACGCACGCTCAAAATGGTACAAGGGCGGGATAAGACGAGCTTAAAAGCCCTGGAAAAGAAACTTGGCAAGGGGAAAGCCCAGAACCTTGCCAACCGGCTGGTGAGGCGAGGCTTACTGCTCAAAACCCACGATCTTGAGCCGGTCAGGGTCAAGCCTAAAACGACGCTCTATGTCAGCATGGCGGTAAGCCTTGCGAAGGCTCGGGAAGCATCCGCCGGTCTACGACTCAAAAGAGCCAGAAAACAGGCAGCTGTACTGGACTTTATAGCCGGGCAATCCAAGCCGATGACTCTGGCTGAAGTAAGGCAGCAGACTGGCTGCACCGGGATGCAAATCAATGCTCTCGTTCATGAGGGCCTGGTCGCCATGCAACCGGTAGTAGTCAGGCACGACCCTCTTGCCCACCATACCACAGTGCCATCATTTCCTCTCCCCCTCACCCCTGCCCAGGAAGCAGCTTTGAAGACGCTAGCGTCAGGACTGCCGAAATCTGCCGGGAAAGGCGCATCTCGCGTTTTCCTGCTCCACGGCGTGACGGGCAGCGGCAAGACCGAGATCTATCTTCAAGCCCTGGCGGAGGCGGTGAGACGGGGGGAAAAAGGCATTGTCCTTGTGCCGGAGATTGCACTGACTCCGCAGACCATCGAGCGTTTCGCCTCTCGCTTCCCAGGGAAGGTGGCTGTCATCCACAGCCGGCTCTCGCCCGGGGAACGGTTCGATGAATGGCAGAGAATCAGGGACGGCGAATTCGATGTTGTCATCGGGGCGCGTAGCGCCCTTTTCGCGCCGCAGCCGGACCTGGGGCTGATAGTAATTGACGAAGAACATGAATGGAATTACAAGCAAGCGGACCAGTCTCCTCACTACCACGCGCGGACTGTGGCAATCAAGCTGGCTGAGCTGAGCGGCGCCGCAGTTGTCCTGGGGAGCGCCACGCCGGACGTCGAGACCTATTACCGGGCACAGAAGGCGGACTATCAGCTCGTGGAGCTTCCGGAGCGGGTAACGCCATTCGCTAATTCTCCCCTGCCCCGTGTCGACGTGGTTGACATGAGGGACGAGCTCAAGGCAGGGAACACCGGCCTCTTCAGCCGCCCCCTGTTCCGGGCGATAGGTGCAGCGCTGGATAGCGGCGAGCAGGCAATCCTTTTCCTGAACCGCCGGGGCGCCTCTACCTTTGTCCAGTGCCGCCGCTGCGGTCTTGTGCTGCGCTGCCGCCGCTGTGATGTGGCGCTGACCTACCACTCGTCTCAGGATGCGCTAGTATGTCATCAGTGCAACTACCGCGCACCGGCACCCAGGGTCTGCCCCCGCTGTCAGAACCGGCGGATAAAGTTCCTCGGCACAGGTACTGAAAAGCTGGAAGAAGAAACGGCTCTTGCCTTCCCCCGGGCGCGGCTTCTCAGGTGGGACAGCGATACTACCCGGACAAAAGGCTCCCATGAGGCAATACTTGACAGTTTCCGCCGCCACGAGGCGGACATTTTGATCGGCACTCAGATGGTTAGCAAGGGGCTTGACCTGCCCCAGGTCACCCTCGTCGGGGTCATCAATGCCGATACCGGACTGAATCTGCCGGACTTCCGCGCTGGCGAGAGGACCTTCCAACTTCTCACCCAGGTGGCCGGCCGGGCCGGGCGCGGTCCGAGGGGCGGGCAGGTCATCATTCAGACCTACAACCCCGAACACTACGCAATTAAGGCGGCGGCAAAACACGACTACCAGCTTTTCTACGAGAAGGAATCCGCATTTCGCCGGCAGTTTAACGAGCCGCCTTTTTGCCGCATGGCCGCACTTACCTATTCCGCTACCAATGACCAGCGCTGCCGGGAAGAAGCGGAAAGGATGAAACACATGCTCCTCCAAGAGATGGAATCGAGAGGCGTTTCAAACATAGATGTACTTGGTCCTGCCCCCGCCTTCATCAGCCGCCGCCGCGGCCGTTACCGCTGGCAGCTATTCCTGCGCGGAGATGACCCCGCCAGCCTTCTTGCCCGCGTGCCCATACCCCAGGGCTGGACGATTGACGTTGACCCGCTGGGATTGAGCTAACTGTATCTGGACAAGAAGTAGACAGATTGTCACTGCGCGTCCCTCATCGTCATTACAGCGAAAGCTGGAATCCACTTTGCGCAAGGAGTAGACCCCTGCTTTCGCAGGGGTGGTAGTTGCGCTGAAGGCTCACTACTATTTTACTCACGCCCGCAGATTAGCTATAATTTAACTAAAGTTGTTCGCTGTTTATGTAAGATAGTTCGACAGGTTCATTGTAAATGGCAATCATACGTATTCGCACCGCTCCTGATCCGATACTGAGGCAAAAAGCGCGGAAAGTGAAGTTCTTCGACAACGCACTCAAAAAACTTATCGAAGACATGCGGGAAACGATGCACGCCGCCCCGGGAGTCGGCTTGGCGGCACCGCAGGTCGGTGTCCCGCTACGGGTTATTGTAATCGGTGTGCCGGAGGAGGAAGACATCGTCCTGGTCAATCCCCAGATCATGCGCAAGACCGGAGAACGCACGGTCAATGAGGGCTGTCTCAGCATTCCCGGCTATATCGGGGAGATAAAGCGCGCCCTCTCCGTGACCGTTAAGGCTCTCGACCGGAATGGGAGAGAAATACGGATTAAGGGCGAAGAGCTACTTGCCCAAGCGTTGGAGCATGAAATAGACCACCTGAACGGCGTCCTCTACATCGATCATCTGGAAAGCCCGAGCAAGCTGCGCAAAGTTGAGCCGGAGGAAGCCGGGGCCGAAGCCGCAATTACGCTGGAAAGCTAACCCAGCGCCCGCACCTCTCCACTCTCGTCCACCAGTACAGGGTATCCCTCGATGTCCGGCGGTATTTTTTGCAGCAGGTCTTCCGTCTTTCTGGCCACGAGGACACGGATACACGGCCTTCTGCCGCTCAGTCCTTCTGCCACCGCCACCACCCCCTCAAGCGCCATCAGCCGGATACTGTATTCCCGCAACACAGCCTCGATACTTTTGCGCACTGCCTGTCCCTGCCTTTGCCCTGAACCACTAAGATTGGAAGGGCAATAAAAAGCAAGGAGGGGCATACACCCCTCCCGCTGTTCTATAAGTTATTTTACCCGGGATAACATCCTGTCACTCGCCGTCTACGGATACTCCAAAGCTGGCGAGGACGTCATCAATGGGATTCGCGAAGGTATAGTCAAAGAAGGAATTACCGGCAAAGAGCAGCCCGACAGGATTCCGATTGGTCGTCACGATGAGCGAGCCAGAGTCACCGCCGGCGCTGAAGCCGCCCTTACCCTGCCCCTTCAGAACGATTTGCCCCACGAATCTGGCCACTTGATCTGGACCGTACTGGACGTCAACCGTAGAGTTAATTGCCCAGACGAAGCCTTTCGTCAAGCCGGTTGTGCGGCCGTACTTCTGGACCTTGGCGTTGATGACTGCGGGAGCAGTCTGCGATTTGGGTACTCCGTACCCGTTGGAAGGAGTAGCATTGCCAAGATTATCGGTGCCAGATAGAGCAATGGCGGCATCAACCTTGTTGGTCGGAATGGTGCCGTCACTCTGGTGCCAGAGTATTTCTTTATAGGCGCTCAAGTTGCCGATGGTATCAGACCCGGCGACGCCGCCGTCATATGCCCCCGGCTGAATCACCGGGTCAGCAATATTGGCAGCGTTACTGTTAGCATAGACATGGTTATTGCTCAGGGCATAGGCATTTGTCCCATCCGTAACCCTGGCGCCGATTGTTCCAGCAGTGACATCCGGGTGCCCCGTAGATACACCGATTGGCACCGGCCGGGGGAAACGCGCCGTCGTGTCTACGGCGTCACCGCCGCCCGGTTTGTGTTTGGGATTATGGTCCAGGGCGACTATCTTGCCTGTCACCTGCGGGACTACCGGAACACCCTCAATTGAGCCGGGAATGCCCGGCACGCCGGGGCGTTCCGTGAAGGCAAAAATTACCGCCCGGCCCCCTTCATTCAACCCGACGCCAAAACCAACCACCCCGGGCAAATCCATGAGCACGTCAGTGGCATGTTCATTGGCGACATTGATGGCCCTGTCTATCCCGGGGTTCGGGAACGGCGGGCCCGCCGCAATAGAGGCGCTGGCCAACAGGACAACCAACGCCAAGAGACCGGCGATTTTCACGAAATGTCTTTTCATCTCACTCCTCCCTGCACATACCTGACATTATGTAATAGTTCATTTAACCATTTCCAGTTTGAAAAATCAAGAGCGCCAGCAAAAAATCATCCTTTTGAACAAGCCTCTTTACTCCGCCGGTTTCCCGCCTTCAACCAGCAACTTGACCACCGGTTTGAAAATCGCTTTTCCCTGCCCGGTGATAACCAGTGATTTTTCCCCGTCAAAATCTATGGTGAGGACTGTCCTGAGGCCCGGAGTTACGCTGAATGGCCGCACAATCTTCAGTTTGCCGCTCGGGACTTCGGCAGTGAAGTTATCACCAGCGGCTGTCGTCACCTCGACCCTGTCCACATCCATGCGTATCTGGGTAAAGCTCCCCGCTGTGAGGTTTACGCTGCCGAGAAGAGCGGTTACGCCGATGACGTCCATCAGGTCAAAGCTCGGGGGCTTGCCGAGCACCGATATCCATTCTCCCCCGCTGTCTGATGCGTTGTCCGAAACATTGTCGGTAATATTGCCGGATACCCGGTGGACCTCGATGTTGCTCAGGTAGACGATGGCCTTCGTGACATCAGCCGGGGGCGGGTCAGTAACCCTGATTTCCAGAATGCCCAGCATGGCTGAGGGAGCGGAGGAAGGGGGAGTAACCTGCCCCGAAGGAATTACAACCTGTGGCTCTGTGGAGACGGGCGCCGGTGAGCCAGCCGGCGATGAGGGAGCCCCTGTCTGCGCCGGCGCACATGCAGCAGTCAGCGCCAGAAAACCTGTGATGAGAAAGGCGAAAGCAGTCTTTACCATTTTTTTATTATTGACCCCCTCTTTGCTGAGTTGTTACAAGATAAAACGCAAGAAACTCTAGTTGGTTACCTGAAAACGGGCGAGGGGGGCCAAAACTGGCCAAATGGATAACATGGGTAGTCCGAAAGATCTATTTCGATGTGGTCCGCTTACCCTTCTGCGCCACCCAGTCGGCAATGTTGGCAATGAGCTGGTTGTTATCGAGGATGCCGTTGTAGGGCTCGGTCATGAAAGTGATATCATAAACGGCTAGGATCTTATCATCTGATGTGAGCGCGATGGGTGACAGCCGCTGTCTTGATTCCACCAGCGAAGAAAAGGTATTACCGCCGGTAAAGGCAATGCCGGCATCGGCCGAGGATATCGAGCCAGCGGTATAAAGGGCAATCTTCTTCAGTTTTCCGGTTACTCCGTTCTGCTTGAAATCAGTAATGAAGACATTGCGATAATTGAGTTCGTTTTCTATCATGTTATACAGGTAATCGGACTCGAAGATCAGTCCAAAGCCCATCGCCAGCTTGTTTATCTGTGTCCCGCTTCTTGTCGGGTCGGCAATTAGCAGGAGTTTGCCGCCTTTGTCAACAAACTTCTTTACCGTTTTCAGCGCGTCGTTGCTGAATTCCTCCTGCGGCGCGATAATGATGAAAACGTCCGCTGGCGCCTCTTTTTCCTCTTCGTTCCCATCATTCAGTGCAACTTCCTCCTCGCCGTTGGCTGGAGTTTCCCCGTTGCCTTTCTCTTCCTCCGTATCCCCCAAAAGTTCCTTTTCCAGGTTATCCGCGGGGCTGAGGAACCTGACGGTCAACCCACGAGAGACCAGCGGCAGGAACAGCGGGCTCAGTTCTTCCCGGAAAAAACGATTTCGGTGAGCGAGGTCAACCAGGACGATGCCGCTTCCTTTAGTAAAGTTATCGGTGAACTCTGTGGTCGGTGCCGGCGGCACGGCCACCTGCGTGTAGCCAGGCATTGCCACTGACGAGGGCTGGTAAGACCCTTCATGAAAAAAGAGAGCTCGCCCTGCAACAATCGCAGCAGCAACTACGAGAACTACGATAATCCTGGAAGCTATTGAAATAAATGCTCTCATTTCGATTCAAAATAAAGATAATAATAGCCCGGCGCTGAACTGATCTGTGCCTTCATCTGTTCTACGCTGAAAAAGAAAAAGAAAGGCAGCGGCTGAAAAATAGTCTTTTTTACCACCTCATAGTTCCGAATGCGGGCCATCTCGGCAGCCCTCTCAATTGCCACCGTCACCGGCCCTATTTCATCGATAAGCCCGTATCTCAGCGCGTCAGTGCCCAGGTAAAGCGCTCCCAGCGAAATTTGCTGGTCTGATAGCGTTAGACGCCCGCCTCGCTGCAGAGTGACTGCGGAAACAAACTCCTGCCTGACCATCTCCAGTTCTTCGATTGCTTTGCGCTTTGAGCCGCCGGTAGCCTTGAACAATCCACTGGTGAGAAGGTCCTCAGCCAGTTGCTCAGCTTGAGGTAAGCCGCTGAAGACGCCGATGCTGCCCACCTGGGAGGTCGGTTGGGCGTAGATATAGTCTGCCGCCGCGGCAAGATAATAGCCGCCGCTGGCAGCCATTGAGCCAACTACCGCAATCACCGGCTTTTTCTGGCGCAGGCGGAGAAGCTCCAGATAAACCGGCTCCACCAGCGAAGCACCGCCGCCCGGGCTGTCTATCTGGAGCACCACGGCCCGCACGCTGTTATCTTTCCCGAGCTTTCTCAGCGTGTCCAGCGCATCATCGGTGAACGCTTGGTCCAGCATGGGCCCGGAAATAGAGATAGTGACAATCTTCGGACGCGGGATGACAGGAACAGCGACGGCTATCCCCAGCGCCACGCCGACCAGCATGAAAAACAGAAAAGAGGTGAATACACGGCGAAGGAACCTTTTCATTATTTCCAGCTTAGATATTGCTTTTCCGGTGTTTCTGACACCTGCCTAATAACATAATGATAAGACAAATGGTGAGTTTAAGCAACAAGTGTTATTGGCGTTTACTTTTCAAAAAGTCCAGCGCCCACTGTACGGCGTCATCCCCCTTCAGGTCGAAGTCGTAGTCGGGAGTAATCCCTTTGCCCTCGATCAAACGCCCATTGGGTGTGAACCAGCGCGCTATCGTAATGAAAAGGCCGGAACCGTCCTTCAGGCGGAATAGCTGGTTGACGCTGCCCTTGCCGAAAGTTTTCGTCCCGGCGATCGTCGCCCGGCCGTAGTCCTGCAAAGCCCCGGACAGCACTTCGCTGGCGCTGGCGCTAAAGTTATCGGTCAGCACAACCACGGGCAGGTCTGTCTTAACTCCGCCGGATCTAACCGGCAAGGATTCCCGGTTGCCCTTGTTATCCACGGTTGAGACAACGATACCCTCCTTCAGGAAGTGGCTGGCGACATCCACCACTTCATCGAGCAGTCCTCCGGGGTTACTCCGCACATCCAGGATGATCCCGTCAGCGCCATTGCGGCTGATGGTGCTCAACGCAGTTGAAAGGTCTTCATCAGTCCGCTCGGTAAATTGAAAAATCCTGACATAGGCAATGCTTTCTTTCATCTCGAAAGAAAGGCTTATAATCCTGATTTCAGCCCGGACGATATCAACCTCAACAGGCTGCGGCTCGTCGAGATGTTGAATAAGCAGTTTGACCGCCGTTCCCCTGGGTCCACGGATGCGCGCCACTGCCTCTTCCAGGCTCATCCCCTCTGCCGATTCCCCGTTGATTTCCAGGATGGTATCTCCGGGCCTGATGCCCGCCCGCCAGGCCGGGGAATCCGGCATGGGCGCAATAATTATCAGTGCCTTATCCCTCACTCCAACATGGGCGCCGATGCCTTCAAATGACCCGCGCAGATCACTCGCGCTGAGCCGGTAAGCCTGGGGGTTAAGATAGGCGGTGTATGGGTCGTCAAGAGCCTCTATCAGGCCCTTAATCGCTTCCTCTTTCAGGCGGCTGCTATCCAGCTTCTCCTGGTCGACATAGTTCTTCAGGATGATGTCCCAAGCCTCCTGTACCGTCTCCAAGCTGCGGTCAGCGTCGGGAAAGGTTGAGACCGGAGCAGGCGACGGAAAAACCGGCGGGAAAGTCCGCCCGGCCAGGGTACAACCGGCAGAAAAGGAAAGCGAGAGGCCTATCACCGCCAGGATAATCACGGTGACCTTCATTCGTCTAAACATCGGTTTACTCCCAAAAAGTTTTCCCCCAATGACAGAAACAACACCCTTCTGACAACTACTCATCCAGGGGAGAGAAGCGTGCCTGAAACGAGTGAGAGACCAGCGGGCAAACGATACAATCGTGAGCCAAGCAGACCTGTAAGCCGAATTCTGTATCCCGACAAAGTCGGGACGGTGACCATCTATCTTGTTCTTCCATTACTGGAAGAATCATGCGACCAACCCGGGGACAGGCCGGGCGTCCTTATGTCCCTCTATTTGGTCTTGCTCCGGATGGGGTTTGCCCTGCCGGTCCCGTCACCGGGACCGCGGTGAGCTCTTACCTCGCCATTTCACCCTTATCCCGACAACAGTCGGGACGGTATGTTTCTGTTGCACTTTCCGTAGGGTCACCCCTCCTGGGTGTTACCCAGCATCCTGCCCGGTGGAGTTCGGACTTTCCTCTCCCTCCTGCGAAGGAGCGGTCACCCGGTCTACTTGACTCATTTATACTCTAGTATAGCAGGCATGATATGTCAAACAAGAGCTGTATTCTCCGGTTCAGAAACGCCATATTTCTGAAATCATTTCCGCTCACTTTTTATGATTATTTAATGTTCCAGAGTATACGCTATTACCATTCGGCGGCTGGAAACAAACGAAAGGTTTGGGAGGAGGTAGAAGATGAACAAGACACGGTGGATTATGCTGGTGGCAGTGGTAGCAGTAATCGGCCTGCTTGGAGGCCTCGCGGGAGGAAAGCTGGATAGTATCCTGGAAACTGAGAAAGGCACGGAAGGAATAAAAAAACAGGAAGGAAGCATTCTGGAGGCATACGACTTTGGGATAGTTTTCCTCGATGGTAGTACAGCATTCCCGGATGCTCATGGCGTCGCAGTCTTTGAGGCCAAGAGGACAGAGAGCATTCTCAAGGTCCGGTTGGAGGGTGTGCCTGAGCTGGCCAACACTACGCTGAACGTGTTCATTGAACTGGCCGCTGCGGACGGCGCAGTAGAAACAGAAGTGCAGGTGGGAGTCCTGTCGGTAGACAGCAAGGGCAGAGGAAAATATGAAATCAAAGCGCCAGCCGGCTCAGGCCTGCTTCCTGTGGTTGATGACGGCTCGGAGATAAGGTTTAAGCAAACCGGCGTATCAGGCAACAAGCTCGTAGCCTCGGGCACCTTCTAAGCAAGGCTAACGAAGGGCTGTGTGCGGCCTACCCCTCGACCATCCTGTCTACCGCTCTTTTTGCCTTAAGGCGGATCCTTTCCGGCACAGTAATCTTGTGCGCCATGCTTTCCAGTGACCAGAGGATGGTCTCCAGGGTGATGAGCTTCATTCGCGGACAAACCGCCTGCTCGGAGACGGGGATGAATCTCTTTCCTGGGTTTTCTTTCCGCAGCCGGTGCAGGATACCAATTTCCGTCCCGATGATGAAGTCGGTGGCATCGTTCTCGCGGACATACCGTATCATGCCGCCGGTGCTCAGGACAGCGTCTGCCACTGCCTGGGTCTCGGTGCGGCACTCCGGGTGCACCAGGACCGTTGCCTGCGGGTACTCCGCTTTCAGGCGCAGTATGTCCCGCGGTAGTATCCGGGCATGGGTGGGACAATAGCCGGGCCACAGGATCATCTTCCGCCCCGTTTTTGAGGCGACGAAGCTGCCAAGGTACTGGTCGGGGACGAATAGTATCTCCTTGTCTGCGGGCACTTTCTCCACCAGCCGGACGGCGTTGGCTGAAGTGCAGCAGATGTCCGATTCCGCCTTGACGGCGGCGGAGGAATTAACGTAGCAGATGACCACCGCTCCCGGATGCTCCTTCTTCTTTTCGCGCAGGGCCTGCGGGGTAATCATGTTCGCCAGCGGGCAGCCGGCATGGAGATCAGGAAGCAGGACAGTCTTTTGCGGTGACAGGATCGAGGCCGTCTCAGCCATGAAATGCACGCCACAGAAGACGATGATATTGGCGCTGGTCTTCGCCGCCTGCTGGCTTAGCTCCAGCGAATCGCCAACAAAATCGGCGATGTCCTGAACCTCACCGAGCTGGTAGTTGTGGGAAAGAATTATCGCATTTCTCTGCTTCTTCAGGCTCAGAATCTGCTTTATCAGGTCTTCGTTGCTGTCAGCCATTCGTTACGATCCTCCAATCGTGGGCGTAAACATTCATTCGTTTGCCGCGGACAAAGCCAAGCAGGGTTATGCCAAGGTCGGTCGCCAGTTTCACGCCAAGGTCGGTCGGCGCCGACTTCGAGATGATTACCGGGATGTTCCTCCTGGCAATCTTGAGGAGCATTTCGGAAGATATCCTTCCGCTGGTGATGACAATCCGGTCGTCAGTGGCGATGCCCTTCATCAGGCACTCACCCATGACCTTATCCACGGCGTTGTGCCGGCCAATATCCTCGTTGAAGACCAGGATATTCTTTGTGTCACATAGGGCGGCGCTGTGGACGCCGCCGGTAGAGCGGTAAATCTCAGAGCGGTGCTGGAACTCCCGGGCGAGGGTCAGCACGTCAGGGACGGCAAGCCGGGTTTGCGACTCCACTTTGCCCAGTTCAACATCGGCGGCGCTGTAAAAGGACGCCCCCCGCCCGCAGCCGGAGGTGATGATCCGCTTGAAGACCAGTTCGCTGGCCTGGGCAGTGTCCTCATCCGTCTCCACCCGCACCACTCCCTTGCGGTCATCCACCAGTATCTTCTTGATATCCTTCTTGTCCCGGATGAGTCCTTCGGAAAAAAGAAATCCAGCGGCAAGGTAGTCCAGATTCTTCGGGGTAGCTAGCACCGTCACCAGCTCCTGGTTATTGAAGAGGAGGGTCACCGGCGTTTCCCGGGCGACCACGTCTTCGAGGCACTCTCTCCCCTCTTCACTTAGCCGCACGACGGCTATTTTCTCAATCTCGCCGCTCATTTTCCTCGATCCTTATGTCATCGCCGGCCCTGACACTTCCGCCCCTGACCACCCGCGCAAACACGCCTTCCTTCGGCATGATGCACTTGCCGACCTGTTTGAAGATGGCGCAACCGGTGTGACATTCTTTGCCGATCTGTGTAACCTCCAGGAGGACGCTCTCCCCAACACCAAGTTTGGTCCCGATTGGCAGCGAAACAAGTTCTATTCCCTCGGTGGTGAGGTTTTCGGCAAAGCTCCCGGGGACTACCTCGTAGCCCTGACTTCTCATCCGGTTGATGCTCTCGACCGACATCAGGCTTATCTGGCGCCTGGCAGCGCTATCGGCGTGAGCGTCATCAACCATCCCGAAATCCTCTCTGATTACACCCTCGTCTATGGGCATTTTTACCGTGCCCTTCTTTTCGCTACGGCAAACAGCAATTATGTGACTCATTTCCTTACTCCCTGTTACGTTCAATCGTTCCGGCACCAACAACAGTTTCTCCGTCATAAAAGACGACCGTCTGCCCCGGCGTGATGGCCATTTGCGGTTCCCTGAATCTTACGTGAACCTTATCAGCGCTCGAGGCTGTAACCACCGCCTCGGCCTCCCGATGGCGATAGCGTATCCTAGCTTTGACTTCGATTGGTTCAGACAGTTTTTCGATGGCAATCCAGTTCAGCCCGGACGCAATAAGCTCATCAGAATGTAGTTCGTCTTTTCTCCCCACAACCAGGGTGTTACTTTCCGCATCAATGTCAACGACAAAGAGCGGCTCAGTTGCGGAAAGCCCCAGCCCCCGGCGCTGCCCGATGGTATAGAAAGATATTCCCCGGTGCTCCCCCACTACCTTACCCGCCTTGTCCAGTACCGGCCCCGGCGTAGCCGCCGGCAGCAGGGAAGAGTAGTCGCCTTCGAAAAAGTCCTGGCTTTCCGCTTTCTTTTCCACCGGCAGCCCGAAACCGGTGGCCAGCTTTCTGACTTCCGCCTTGGTCAGATCACCAAGGGGGAACAGCACTCGGGCAAGCTGCTCCTGGGACAGCGAAGCGATGAAATACGTCTGGTCCTTGTTCAGGTCGCGGGCTTTCTTCAGCCAGTACCGCCCGCTGACTTCATTATGCTCCACGCGGGCATAGTGGCCTGTGGCGAAATAGTCGAACTCAATCCCGCTTTCCTGGACACGGCGCAGCAAAACGCCGAACTTCACGGTGCGGTTGCACTTCAGACACGGGTTAGGCGTCCTCCCCGCCAGGTACTCGCCGCAAAAATAGTCGAGTACCTCCGTCCGGTACTCTTCCTGCAGGTCGAAAACATGAAAGGGAATGCCGAGAACATCAGCGACTTCCCTGGCGTCCCGAATATCTTCATCTTCGCCGGGGCCGTAGCACCCATGACGTGACACCTCACCCGGCGATTCTACTCCACCCCATATTTTCATGGTCACACCGGCCACATGGTAGCCCTGCTCTTTCAGCAGAGCAGCCGCCACCGATGAGTCTACTCCACCACTCATCCCCACCACCACCTTTCCTGGACCTTTACTCAGCATCCTTTTCCTCTAAAGCAATTCATGGAGCTTTTCCTGGGGCAGGATTGAGCTCTGGTAGCCGCAGCCGGAGCAGGCGAGCCTCAAGGCGAGCGTTTGCGCATTGCCGGTCAACCGCAGCCGCTTCCCGCAGCCCGGGCACTTTTCGTCGGTTGCATAACTGTCCACATGACAACCGCAGTTGGAATCAGCGCACCACTCCGTCTCGTTAGTTTCCATGCAAAATAGTCCCTCCCGGTTAATGTAAGTTTATCTTACACCAAAACCGCGTTCCGATGCTAGAAGCGCACGGTGGCAGACGTCCCACAAATACGTAGCGTTACGTATTGATGGTCACCAGCCGGCTGGTATAAGCTGAAACAGGGCTGGAGCGCGGCCGAAATCCAGATGAGGAGGATAAGAAGAATGGACATGACACCGGTCTCCATTTGCAACGTGACCCAGTGCGCGTACAACCAAGCTAATCTGTGCCATACGCTGGGGATTAATGTCGGCTCGCATGCCGAGTGTAACACCTACAACTACCGGACTGCCAAAGGCGGGAACAGAGAGGTAAAGGCAGGGATTGGAGCGTGCCTGGCAGCAGAATGCCGGCACAACCAGGGCCTGGAGTGCAGGGCGCCCGACATCAATGTTACTTTTCATGATTCCCATGCCGATTGCAAAACGTTTGAGGCGAAAAGATAAGGGGCACATCTCCGGCGAAGCAATTGCTTTTGCCCCGGAAAGGCCGCGCTCCAGCGAGCGCCAATGGCGCTTTAGCGTTCCCATTTAAAGCAACCGCCCGGAACCGCCATCCCTGATGCGTTTGCGACTACGCGGGACTTCAACCTGAAAATGGATAACTATTCAAGCTCCGCGCGACCACGACTGCTTGTTCGAGACGTCCGTCCCGATGAGGTGGAGGCGGTATCGCAGCTTCTCAAGGATGCTTACCAGGAGTACGAGCATTATATCACCCCCGAAGTCTGGAAAACCTACCTCGACGACGTCATGGATGTGCGCAGCCGCCTGCCGACTGCCGAGCTGATCATCGCTGAGCTGGATGGGAAACTGGCCGGTGCTGTGACGCTGTATCTGAACGCGTCACGATCAACCGGCGATGGGTGGCTGGAAGGCTGGGCGGGGCGGGGATACGCCTGCTCGCCGTGCATCCGGCATACCCTGGCGGTGGCGTTCCGGAGAGCGGTCTCTTCCAGCCTGGATTGTGTCTCCTGTAGCCGGCGGCTCAGGGCATCCAGCAATCTGACAGCCACCCTGGGTTTTTGCAGGATAAGGCGCTCCATATCATAGCGG
>JACPPV010000013.1 GCA_016190825.1 Chloroflexota bacterium | reverse complement strand
GAGGCGCAGAGGGGGGCGTTGACACAGAAGATAACGATAGCGAAGCCAAGGCGGAACCATTGGCGCCCAGCATCCTGGTGCCGCTGGCTATTGTTAGCGAGACCTTACCATCATTGCTTTCCAGTTTGACTGCGCTGGCATTTAGTACCGTACCGGTGGGGTCCAGAGACAGCGTAAGGGGCAGTGTCAGCCCGCTGACCGCTTGTGGAGTAATAGATACTGCCGCTACGCTTGCTCCGCCAGCTGCTCCACCCCCTCCACCACCGGTCACTGCGGCGCCTCCGGTTGCCGGGGGAGGCGCAGTGGTTACTGGCGCAGGCGCTGGTGAGGCGGGCGGGGTTACCAGGACTTGCACTATATTGGAGAGAGGCGATTCGCCGACTGAGTTGAGGGCATGTATCCGGTAGAATACAGTCTGGTTGGCAGATACAGTAGTATCGCTGAATGAAGAGCTGTTTGCTGGCAGAGCGATATGGGTCAAAGCGGTGAAAGTGGCGTCAGGCGCTCGCTCCAGATGGTAGCCCGTTTCATCCACAGCGTTGTCCACCCAGGTCAGGTCGACCCGGTTCACGCTTATTACCCTGGCCGACAAGCCGGTCGGAGCGGCTGGAACTCCGGGGACGGGTGTTGTTACCGAAACTACATTGGATACGGGTGAGTCGCCGACTCCGCTCACTGCCTGGACTCTGTAGAAATAGGTGGTGCCTTGCTGAACTGTGGTATCGACAAAGGTGGTTGTGTTCGGCGGCAGAAATTCCACGCTGATACGGACGGCGAAATCTGCAGTCAGCGAACGGTCCACGTCATAGGAAGTCTCATCGGTGGCATTATCCACCCAGCGCAGGGTGACCTGGGTGGGACCATCGGCAACAGCGGTCAAACCGCTCGGTGCGGCTGGGACGGCAACTGTTACCCGGACTGTTGGCGAGGGCGGTGAATCGCCATCGCGGTTCAAAGCGAAGACTCGATAAAAGAATGTCCTCTCAGCAGCAACGCCGCCATCGCTGACTGTGACCGTACTCCCCACACCGGGGCTGGCTTTGACCTTGATATTGCGCAGACCGGCGGTGAACCCGGCATCATCGGCGCGCTCCAGACGGAAGTCCGTCTCATCGGCAGAATTGTCTACCCATGAAAGATTCGCCTGACGGGCATTGATGACAACTGCGGTTAATCTGCCTGGCGCTGCCGGTACGGCAAGGACGTTTAACGGAAGAAAAAGACTTTGCAGGATTAGCAGGAAAGTTACCCACAGTGCGATTTTTCTTTTCATTTTTCTCCTTTGATGGTTACATGTCTTTTTTGGATAATGTTTTTCATGACATTTATTTCAATAATGTCTGATTCTATTGTGCAGCAAGATGTGTCTCCTGGGTAATACGTAACTCTACGGATATTCGATGACAAAACTACGTAGATAGCGGAAGCGGAAAAGTAGGCTAATCGGAAGGGCACATCAGCAGCTAGAGGGCGTTTAATAACACGTTTGCCCATTCCGTGCTTGACACGGAATCCAGTAAAACGAATCTGCGAACTGCCGGGCAAGTATTCTGGATACCGACTTTCGTCGGTATGGATAGCGTTGTTAAACAACCTCCAGCTACCGATTATATGTGGGTATCAGATGAGCAGTTACTTTGTGACGGGCAGGCGCGGTGGAGATGCAAACAATACCAGGACCGACCCTGCCAGCATCACCGCCGCTGTGCCGATGAAAGCTGTAGTATAAGAGCCCTGGCGGTCAGCCATATACCCGATTAACACCGGCGCCACGACTGAAATGGGCATACTCAATGATTGCAGCCAGCCCCGGATAATTCCCTGGGATTTCCCCCCATAGTATTCACCCTGGATGGCATTGACGATGGGCGTGCGCATCCCCCACCCGATGCCGAAAACAACTGCGTATGCAAATGTCATCTCAACCGAGTTAGCCACCGCCAGAAGATAAATGGAAACTGCCATAAACGCCATAGAAGCCCCCAGCATGGCAGCCTTCGGAAATCTATCTCCGAAGAATCCGCCAACCAGTCTCGCCGGGATGTTCGAAAGGCTGGCCACCGTCCAGACCCAGGCAGCCGTGGTCCGCGATAGGTGCACACCCTGGTCGAGGTGAAGAAACAGGTGTACCTGGACCCCGAAAAGCCCGAGATTGCCAATTGCCCACGTAACAGCCAATATCCAGAAAGAGCGGGTCCGGATTGCCTGGGCAAGCGTAAACTCGTGCTC
>JACPPV010000011.1 GCA_016190825.1 Chloroflexota bacterium | reverse complement strand
CGCGGAGAGCAGGAAGAGCCATGCGGTAGACCACCGGTAAAGAGGATACAGTCACAGTAAAGCAGGGCCCCCGAAATCAAAATCGGGGGCCCTGCCCTGTCATCTCATATCCAAATATGGAAACATATTTAAGTAGATATACGTATTAACTCCCGTGGGAAAAGGACTCATACTGAGCATAGAACAGCACCTAGAATCAAAATCTGGGGGAACCGAAATGGAAAAGAAGCGGCTTACTGGATGGAAAACGCTTTCGGTACTATTACTTATACTTACACTACTGCTGATCCCGGCTCTTTCCTGCGCCAAGACGCCGGCAGAGCCTTCTCCAGAGCCGGCGTCATCACCGCCTCCGGATGTAA
Organism: Chloroflexota bacterium; assembly: GCA_016190825.1. GTDB lineage: Bacteria > Chloroflexota > Dehalococcoidia > Dehalococcoidales > UBA2162 > JACPPV01. The sequence continues at coordinate 20,459 of JACPPV010000011.1, read as the reverse complement.
TAATCCCTCTTACCGCCGAGAAAATCGCCTTCGACAAGAACACTATAACAATACCGGCTGGCGCCATAGTGAACGTTGCCTTCACCAACAAAGATGGCGTTGTCCGTCATAATTTCGCCGTCTACAAATCATCCGCCGAAATAGCAACCTCCCTCAACGTGATCTATAGAGGAGATTTTATTGACGGCGGGAAGAGCATCAACTATGATTTCCTTGCACCCTCAAACCAGGGGACTTATGTTTTCCGCTGTGATGCCCACCCCCGATCGATGACCGGCGATCTTGTCGTAACGGCAACGACCGAATAGCGCACAAATCAGCCAGAAGAGGCGACGAGGGAAGTAGCATGAATATGAAATCGATAGGATTTTTCGCAACAACTTCTGTTTTGACGGCGCTGGTGATAGGTTTTCTGGCTCTTGTCTCCTGCCGGGAGGCGGCCCCTGAACCTCCACCCCCGCCGCCGCTGCCGCCTCCACCTCCCGTGCCTGCCCCCGAGCCTCCGCCGGTCCCGGGCAAAGAAATAACCATCGACCTCTCGGCGAGAAACATCTCGTTCGACAAGAAGAGCATCACCGTCCCGGTCGGAGCCAGGGTAACGATGCGTCTCACCAATAACGAAAGTTTCGTTTTCCACAATTTCGCCGTTTACGAAACATCGTCCGCCACAGAGGTGATTTTCAAGGGGGACTTCACCCAGGCCGGCAATACCAGCAATTATGCCTTCCCCGCCCCTTCCCGGCCGGGGACGTATTTCTTCCGCTGTGACGTCCACCCCACCCTGATGACGGGTGACTTCATTGTCGTGCCAGAGGACGGAGGCACTTAAGAATGTGGGAGTTTGAGACTCATGTTTCTGAGATAATACAGCGCACCCCGACAATCAAGACCTTTCGCTTTTACACCAGCGATAGAAATGTGCGCTACCGCGCCGGACAGTTTTTCTTTGTTACCATCCGGATTGGAGAAATTGAGGCGGTCCACCACTTCACCATCTCCAGTTCGCCCAGCGAAAAGGGTTACCTCGACTTCACCAAGCGGATTACGGCAAGCGAGTATTCCCAGGCACTGGACAGGATGAAGCCGGGCGATTGGGTTCGTCTGCGCGGGGCGGAGGGGGATTTCACCCTCCCGCGGAAACAGCGCAGGCTTGTTTTTCTGAGCGGCGGCATCGGCATCACCCCCCTCAGAAGTATGCTGCGCTACATCTACGACCGCCGCCTCGATTATGACGTTATCCTGATTTACGGCAACAATAACTATGAAGACATCGCCTTTCGCGAGGAGCTCGACCAGATGGCTGCCACGCGCTCTAACATCCGGGTCGAATACGTGCTCTCTGGGCCTGAGTTTCCTCCCGGGTGGAAGGGGAAGAAGGGCTTCATCACCGAAAAAATTGTGACCGAACTGGTCTCTGACTGCCATGAGCGCGTCTTCTATGTCTCCGGCCCGCTCAAGATGGTCCTTTCCATCGAGGAACAACTGAGAAGCCTCGGCATCTCCCCCGAACAGGTCAAACGGGACTATTTCCCGGGCTACGATTGAGCCAGCGCCTGAGGTCTCACTCCCAACTACTCAACAATAAACAGGGAGAAACATCCAAGAACTCTCCTCAACCTATTGACAGCTCTTATTTTCCATGATACACTGTTGACTAATATGACTAGTTTAGTCAACTTTTCTCCTGACACACCGCCCTATACTCAGGACAGGCCACGGGTAGAAGGAGTGGTACAGTGACCGGTCTGGGCATTTTGGGTGTCGTCGCTATCATCGGAGCCGTGGCCGAAATGATAGATGGCAGTTTAGGGATGGGATTCGGCGTTTTTTCGGCATCGTTGATGATCGGCGCCGGCTTTGCTCCAGCAATCGCGGTGGCAACGGTGAATGCCAGGTCAGTTTCCCTGCTGCTTCGATAGTGAAGATACGAACCTAAATAAGTCTAAATAAGAACGACCAGAAGGAGGTCATAAACAAAAATGAGAGACAACCCATCTGCCGAAGAACTGAAAGCCTTAGTGGACGAGCTTAATTTCGCCGAAAAGATTGACCGCTCGCTCGGGCTTATCAAAGAGGCCTATGAGGAGTTTGGCGATCGCATGGTAGTAGCCAACAGCCTCGGCAAGGACTCGGTCGCCGTATGGCACTTGGTCAAGCGCGTCGCCCCGGAGGTGCGCGGCTTCATCGTCACCACCCGGTTCAAGCCGGCGGAGACAAAGCAGTTCATGAAGGAAGAGGTGGCGCGTTATCCCGAACTCCGCATTTTTAAGAACGATGTCGACCTCCCTGATCCCGAGCTCTACCGCGTAGCACCGGACCTCTGCTGCGACCTTCTGAAAGTAAAACCGGTACAGTGGGCTATTGAGGAGCTGGGCGTAGACTGCTGGGTCACCGGTCTGCGGTGCACCGAGGGACGCACCCGGACGGACTATCGCGAAGTCGAAGAGCGGGACAGGGATTTGATAAAACTCAACCCCATCCTGCTGTGGCATGAGCGCGAAGTATGGCAGTACCTGGCGCTAAACCATGTGCCGGTCAATCCCCTCTACGCCAAAGGATACCGCTCTCTTGGCTGCGCGCCCTGCACCAGCATCTCGAGCGACCCGAATGAGAGAGCCGGACGATGGATCGGCACCAGCAAATGCGGCGGCGAGTGCGGTATCCATACACGGCCATTGAAAGTGAGCGCTAAAGTCTAATAGAGCCCTTATTCACAGGAGACGGCAATAAGTACGGGGAGAGGTCGTGGTCTGGACTATATTTAAGTCGAAGGCAACTGCGATGTTGAAGCAATTGAAAAACTTTGTTGACAAAAATCCCGACCGGTGTGAAGAATGTGACGTCTGCCTGCAGCTAACCGGAGAACAGCCGGCGAACCGGGCAGAAGAGATCGTGAAAAGAATAGTCGGGAACCGGCAGGTGGTGTCTCTTCACTGGCTGGAAGAACAGCTCAGCCAGGCGCTCTACCGCGATGAGCTAGGTCACAATGCCTGGGCGGTCGATATCGGCATCTGGGGGGCGTCATGTTTCGGTCCGGAAGTAGCACGGCTCATGACCGAACTGAGACCGCAGTTTGCTGTACTCATCAAAGAAGGAGAGACCGCAACCATAGCTCCACAGACTGCCCTCAAAAATGTGGCATCAGGGAAACCCCTCTACGGGGACTGCTGATAAGACTTTGATACTGTAGCCACTCTACCCCCTCTCCAAAAGAGAGGGGTCTTTTTTTGGGGGAGCCTGACCCTTCTCTCATCTGCTTTCTCCGCCAGATATTCTGATTGAACATTTGAAAGAATACGAGGTAAAATTGTTTAATAGTCCTTCCACTCGCCCGGCGCTAAGGAGACAACGTGAGTGTCGATATCGGCATCGTCGGATTGCCACAGAGCGGCCGGAGCACCATCTTCAGGGCTCTGACCGGCAGCGGCTACCAGGCCCAGGAAAGCCTGACAGGGAAAGCAGTTGCGCACGTGGGCATAGCCAGGGTGCCGGAACCCCGTCTCCAGGGACTGGCTGATATTCTCCATCCCCAGAAGATAGTCCCCGCCACGGCAAGATACACCGATATCGGGGTCTCCGTCAAAGACCTAGCCGCGGGCAAGGGAGGTGGCTCGGCACAAGCCGGACTGCTCTCCCAGCTAAGCAATGTTGATGCCATCATCAATGTCGTCCGCGCGTTTCGGGATGACAGCATCCCCCATATTGAGGGTAGCCTGGATGTGGCCCGTGACATCACCAATATGGGACTCGAGCTGATCTTCTCCGACCTCAAAATGCTGGAGAGAAGGCTGGAAAGGCTTGCAGAATCCCTGAAAGGCGCCAGGGCATCGGAGCGCCAGGGCTTGCTGAGGGAGGAAGAGCTTCTCCTGAGGATCAAGAAAAACTTGGAAAATGAGACGCCTGTTCGAAGCATGGCCCTTATTGCCGAGGAAAGCAAAGCTATTGCCGGCTTCCAGTTTCTCACTGCCAAGCCCCTGCTGATCGTGGTGAATATCGGTGAAGAGGAGCTGCCGCAGGCGGCATCTATCGAAGCTGAGCTGATCCCGAAGTATTCGCGGCAAGGAAGTCACGCGGTCGCCGTCTGCGGCAAAGTGGAGATGGAGCTTGCCCAGATGACAGAGAATGAGGCAAGGGCGCTGCACGCCGAGTTCGGCATTGTTGAGTGCGGGGCCGACCGAATCATCCGGTCTTCATACGAGCTGCTGGGGCTGATCACTTTTTTCACGATTGCTTCGGGCGAAGTCAGGGCATGGGCAATTCCACGGGGAACTGAGGCTGTGCGGGCAGCCGGCAAGATTCATTCGGATATGGAACGGGGATTTATCCGCGCTGAGGTGATCAGCTATGATAACCTGGCCGAATGTGGCAGTCTGGCACAAGCAAAAAAGAAAGGGCTGCTCCGCCTTGAAGGGAAAAGCTACGTCATGCAGGACGGTGATGTGGTTACGTTCCTCTTCAATGTTTAGCCTAAATCGGCCAGCCCAGCAGGTCGAACACTCCCAGCATTTTCAAGCCGATGTAGGTCAAAAGGATAACGAAGATTATCCGCAGGTGCTTCGCCGGTATATGGTGGGCGGTTATGGCACCAACCTGCGCCATGCTCGTGCTGGTCACCGTCAGCGAAAGCCAGGCCAGCAGGTTCACGTAGCCAATCGAATAAGCCGGCAAACCAGGCACCCCGAGGCCGTTCACAATGTAGCCGGTCACGCCGCCGAAACTCGTGAATATCATCATCGCGAGTGAGGTGGCGACGGCATGGTGTAATCGAAACCGCAATACCACCGTCATTATCGGAATGGTTACAAATCCCCCGCCGACACCGAATAGCCCGCTGACTATGCCGATGAATACGGCGCAGACAATCCACAGCCAACGTTCATCCCGTGGTCTCTGGTCCGGCGGGACTGAGGGTGCAAAAAACATCCGGACACCGCTGAGCAGAACAATGGCACCAAAAGCGGTCTTCAGCAAGGTGCCGGGAAGTCGAGTGGCGATGGCTGCTGCTCCAAAGGAAGCCCCAAAGCTGGTGACGCCCATGATAACGGCGACTTTCCAGTCCACGGCGTGAATCCGATGATGCCTCCACGCGCCGCTTATGGCCGTGGGCAAGACCACCATCAAATCCGTCCCGAAGGCGAGCTTTATGGCAGCATCCGAAGACAGCCCCATTCCGCTATAGACGAGGTACTGCACAGGAGTCATAATGAAAGCGCCACCGATGCCGAGCAACCCGCTGGCAAAGCCAACAGCGCCACCAGTCAGCAGGAAAATAAGGATGTGGGTAAGCGTCATCCTGGAAAGCTACTCCCTTCCTGAGCCGGGATAGGGTTCCATTATAAACCCCAATCCCACCAGATTCAATGGCTGGGCTTCAATTATCCCCGTTCGTGATGTCGCCGGGCATGTGCTGGAAGGAAGCCCGTCCACTTTTGTCAAACTCCAGGCGCAACCTACCCCCTATAATGCCGATATATCGGGATTTCCCAGAGATAACAAGAGATGAGGAACATCGGGTTATGTCGGAATCTCATCCAGCGCCTTTCTCAATCCTCTGACAAAATCGCCCACCGAAGCGAGGGTCTTGTCCTCCTCCATCAGCTGGATGATGCGGCTGCCCACAATAATCCCATCGGCAATGCGGGCCACCTCTTTGGACTGCTCCGGTGTGGAGATGCCGAAGCCGATACATAATGGCTGTTTGGCGATCCTGCGGACGCGGGCGACGAAGGCCGTCAGGTCCTCCGGCAGAGCGGCACGCGCGCCAGTGACGCCGGTCACCGAGACCAGATAGATGAACCCCCTCGACCTTTCAGCGACCAGCCTGATGCGACTTTCGGTACTGGTGGGCGCCAGCAGATAAATGAGGTCAAGATTACAGTGCCCGGTAGATTGTTGCAGCTTTTCGCCTTCCTCCGGCGGCAAGTCAGGGATGATAAGCCCATCAATGCCCGCCCCATTGCAGGCAGAGCAGAACTCATCAAGTCCATAGCTCAGCACCGGGTTGAAATAGGTCATGAAGACCAGCGGAATGCCCACCTTCTCCCGCAGCTTCCGGGCGGTTTCCAGGCAAACCTCCGGAGTGACGCCGTTTTGCAGGGCCCGGAAGCTCGCCTTCTGAATAGTGACGCCATCAGCGAGGGGGTCGGAGAAAGGGATACCAAGCTCAACGATATCGCAGCCGCTCTCGGCGAGGAGAGGCACCACTTTCATGGTGTCTTCCAGACTGGGATAGCCGACAGTGACATAACCGATGAGCGCTTTATGCCTGAAGGCGTCAGAGAGCCGACTCATAGCTTCACCCCCAGCGCATCGGCGACGATGCTCATATCTTTATCCCCGCGACCGGACAGGTTGACGATGATTATCTTCTCTTTGTCCAGGGTGGCAGCGAGCCTGGCGGCATAGATTACGGCATGGGAGGATTCCAGTGCCGGCGTGATACCCTCCGCGCGGCACAATAGCTGAAAACCTTCGAGCGCCTCACTGTCCGTGACACCGACATAGCTGGCGCGCCCGGTGTCCTTGAGATAGCCGTGCTCCGGCCCAACGCCGGGATAATCGAGCCCAGCGGAGATACTGTGAGTCTCCATTATCTGCCCGGCCCGGTTCTGGAGAACGTAAGACTTCGAGCCGTGAAGCACTCCGACCCTTCCGGCGATAATGGAGGCAGCGTGCTCTCCGGTATCAATCCCCCTCCCCGCCGCCTCTACCCCGACGAGTTTCACGTCCTTATCATCAAGAAATGGATAAAAAATGCCGATGGAGTTTGAGCCGCCGCCGACACAGGCGACAATGTAATCGGGCAGGCGTCCGACCTTGTCCAGGATCTGTTGCCTGGCTTCTTTGCCGATGACCGATTGGAAATCGCGCACCATCATGGGGTAGGGGTGAGGTCCCACCACCGAACCGAGGAGGTAATAGGTATCACGGGCGTTGGTCACCCAGTCACGGATCGCCTCGTTAACAGCGTCCTTGAGTGTCCGACTGCCGCCGGATACGGGTCTGACCTCGGCGCCCATCAACTTCATGCGGAAAACATTGAGCGCCTGCCGCCGTACGTCCTCTTCGCCCATGTAGATGATGCAGTCCATGCCAAGCATGGCGCAGACGGCAGCCGTCGCCACCCCATGCTGCCCCGCCCCGGTCTCGGCGATGATGCGCTTCTTACCAATCCGACGGGCGAGCAGCCCCTGCCCCAGGGCATTGTTTATCTTGTGAGCGCCGGTGTGCGCCAGGTCTTCCCGTTTCAGGTAAATGCGTGCGCCGCCACAGTGACCGGTAAGTTTTTCGCCGAAATATAGGGGCGTCGGCCGGCCGGAAAAATCACGAGAAAGATGGTCGAGCTCTGACCAGAAAGAGTCATCCGCCTTTGCCTCAGCATAGGCGGCGGTCAGCTCATCGAGCACGGGCATAAGCGTTTCAGGGACGAACCGCCCGCCGTACTCGCCGAAATAGCCTCGATTATCTGGAAGTGATATTTTCGCCATAGTCTATTCTATCACTCTTTCTGCCCGTGCGGGGGCGCAAGTGCGTCCTGTTTTCTCACTGCATGAATGAAAGCTTTGATTTTCTCGACGTCCTTTCTACCGTTGGTCTCGACTCCCGAAGATACATCCACCCCCCGCGGCCGCACCTCCCCCACAAGCTGCCCCACGTTCTCAGGAGTCAGCCCCCCCGCGACCATCACCGGGAACCGAGCGGCAACTTCCTTTGCCAGTTGCCAGTCAAAGACTTGTCCTGTACCTCCGTAGGTATCTCTCGATGCCGTATCCAGAAGGCAGATTAACTCTTTACCTGCCAGCATGCGGCGTCCCTTTTCTAATTCGGCCTTAACGTCGTCTGCTTTCTGCCCGGATGAAACATGTATAACCTTGATTATAGGCTTTTCAATTTCGAGGCAGTATTCCCAGTTTTCATCCCCGCTGAACTGGACCCAATCGAGGTTGCAGGATTCGGCGATGCGGTTCACTTCCCTGGCTTCGAGATTCACGAACACGCCGACCACCTCCGGATGAGGTTCCAACTCCTTCACCGCCATGGCAATCGCCAGCGCCTTTTCCAGGGAGACCTGGCGGCGGCTGGGGGCAAAAATCATGCCAATGAAATCGGCGCCGGCCTTGGCCGCAGCTAGCGCGTGTTCGATTTCAGAAAGGCCACAGATTTTGATCCTGGTCAAATGCGCTCCTTCTTACGACTTAATTGTCATTGCGAGTCCCGACTCTGTCGGGACGTGGCAATCTCAAGAAATCTGTTGAGATCGCTTCGCCTTCTGCGAATGGCTCGCGATGACAAATAAGTTACCTATTTCACGTCATCCCTTTAGGGAAACAACTCCTCCATCTTAGCCGCAATGTCCGGCGAAGCGGTAAGCGCCTCGCCGATGAGCACAGCGTCAATACCCCATCCCTTCAGCTTCACCACGTCATCCCGGCTCTTTATGCCGCTTTCGCTGACAACAATTCTGTCCCCGTGAATGAGCGACCGCAGCCGTTCGGTGGTGGCAAGGTCGGTCTTGAAAGTCTTCAGGTCCCGGTTGTTGATGCCGATAACCCTGGCGCCGCTTTTCAGGGCGGTTTCAACCTCCCCTTCATCATGCGTCTCGACGAGGCACTCCATGCCCAGCTCGCGGCTCAGACCGAGCAGGTTCTTCAGCTTCTCTGGCGTCAGAATTGCCACGATAAGGAGAAGAGCATCGGCGCCGTAAGCCCTCGTCTCGTAGACCTGGTAGGAATCGAAGATGAAGTCCTTTCGCAAAAGAGGCGGTCTTTTCTTCCCCAGCGCCTTGCCGATGTCCTTAAGAAAGCTGAGGCTGCCCTGGAAGTAATTGACTTCAGTCAATACCGATATCGCCGCGGCGCCGTTTTCCATATAGATGCGGGCGATGCGCACCGGGTCGAAGTCTGCCCGGATAAGCCCCGCCGAAGGCGATGCCTTCTTGACCTCAGCGATCAACCGGATGCTCTCACCGCGCAAAGCGGAGGCGAAATTAAGAGACGGAGGCTGGCCTTTTGCCATCCGGCGTAGTTCCGCTACCGGCAGGCGGCGCTTGCTCTCCGCCAGCTCTATTCTCTTATCAGCTACGATTTCGTCAAGAATCATTTTTTGTCCTTTTAATGTCGTCGTTGCGAGCGCAGCGAAGCAATCCGTACCCTGTGAATCGCAGACGGATTGCTTCGTCGGCTACTCCTCCTCGCAAAGACAAGACACTTAACCCCTCGCCGGCAGCTTCTGGCAAAAATCAACCATACGCTGCAGCGTGGCTGAGGCCCGCCCGCTATCGATTGATTCTCGTGCCAGCTCTATACCGTCCTTGAGGGATGATGCTTTGTCTCCGGCGACCAGCGCGGCGGCGGCATTCGCCAGCACCACATCCCGCCTCGGTCCGGGAGCGCCGCCCAGTACGTCACGGAGTATCGCTGCATTCTCAACCGCCGTGCCCCCTTTCAAGGTGCCGTAGCTCGCCCTGGGAAGCCCGAGGCTCTCCGGCGAGACAGTATAGCTGACAATGCGCCCGCCCATGAGCTCGCAGACCTGCGATTCTCCCATAACGGTGATCTCGTCCAGCCCGTCTACTCCACGCACAACCAATGCATGGCGGCAGCCGAGGCTCTTGAGCACCTGCGCCATCTTCTCCACCAGCGAAGCGTCCGCCACGCCGAGCACTTGGGATTGCGCGCCCGCCGGGTTGGTCAGCGGCCCGAGAATGTTGAACACCGTCCGAATGCCGATCTCGCGGCGGGGCGCGCCAGCATATTTCATCGCCGGGTGAAAGGCGGGGGCAAACATAAAGCCGATACCCACCTCCTCCAGGCACCGGGCGACCTCTTCGGCCGTAAGGTCAAGCCGGACTCCCAGCGCTTCCAGGACATCGGCGCTGCCGGACTGGCTGCTAATCGCCCGGTTGCCGTGCTTGGCCACCTTCAAGCACGCCCCGGCCACCACGAAGGCGGCGGTGGTGGAGATATTGAAGGTACCGGAGACATCGCCGCCGGTGCCGCAGGTATCAACCACCGGGCCGCTGACCTTCACCGGGACCGCCTTCGCCCGCATCGTCCTCGCCATGCCGGCGATTTCATCGGCAGTCTCACCCTTCATACGGAGAGCGGTGACAAAGGCGCCGAACTGGGCCGGCGTCACCTTGCCCGTCATAATCTCATTCATCACCTCCGCTGCCTCACTCATCATCAGCGATTTGCCCGAAACCAGATTTGCGATTGCTTCTTTGATCATTCTAAATCCACCTCGTTTATATTACCCGTTCGTCCTGAGCTTGTCGAAGGACAACCTCATTTTCGTGCGTGAGCCAGGCGGGATACTTCATCCCAATCTCCTCTTATCAATGCTTCCTTCTTACTCCGGCGCCACCCTTTGACCTGCCGTTCACAGGCCAGAGCTTCCGCCCGGGTGGGAAAGTCCTGTGAAAACAACAGCTTTATCGGAAGCCTGGTGGCAGTGTATCCCTTAATTTCACCGGACTGATGTTTCGCCATTCGCATCTCAAGATTATCAGTATGTCCGGTGTAATATGAATTGTCAGCGCACTGCAAAATGTAAACCCAGAAACTCATTTTCTTTCTTGCTTCTCCAAACTATCTTCCTATTCCGTTCGTGCTGAGCTTGTCGAAGCACGAGGTCCCGCCCTTCGACAGGCTCAGGGCGAACGGGGTTCTTGGTTAGTGATTTCCCGGATACCAGGTTTGCGATTGCTTCTTTGATCATGTTAGTCCACTCCTTCCTTGATTACTGGATAGATTGGTTCAGTGGGGTCCAAGTAAATGTTGCCCTTGCCATCATCCTCGCACCGGTATCCCCATCCCGAAAGAATGCGCCTTCCATAAACATCCGAGTAAACAGCAAAAAAAGAGCCAACATTTTCAGAGTTGCACTCTACTAGCTCAATGTAACATCGGTGGTCTTCTGCGGGTTTAATGATCGTCCATTTTGCGTCTTGTACACCTGGCAAGGAACCGTATTGTTCTGTACCATCTTTCCACGCCCGCTCAACGGCACTCGGAGGAATATAGGCGACTTTAAGCTCTCCCCGCAGAGCCGGACCGTTGCCTAAGTTAGCAAACGCGATACTGCAATCTTTAGCATATATGCGATGCGTATCGAACTGAGGAAATATGGCAGGTTTAGATAGTGCTTCCGCCATTTTCACGCTGGCTTCGGCTTGCTTTTCTGTGGCTTTGGCAATTTCAGCAGTCCGCTTAACGTAGGCAACGGTAACCGCCACCAAAACTGCAGTGACCACAAGCGAAACTACCGTTGAAATTGCCTGAATCCAGTCAGTTATTGTCATAGCCCCGCTCTCCAAAACGTAAACTGCCCGAATTTTGTCATTCTGAGCGTAGCGAAGAATCTGGGGGAAGGGATGCCCCCTGGATTCCAGCTTTCGCTGGAATGACGTTAACGAATGGTCTCCACCCCCACCCGGCTCCTCTTCAGAAAATTCCCCAGTATTTCTTTCCCGTGCTCCGTCATAAAAGACTCCGGGTGAAACTGGATGCCCTCCACCGGATGCTGCTTGTGGCGCACGCCCATGATCTCCCCGTCCTCCGTCCGGGCGGTGACCTCCAGGCAATCGGGGAAGCCTTCCCTCTTTATCACCAGCGAGTGGTAGCGGACGGCGGAAAACGGACTGGGCAACCCGGCAAACACACCCCTGCCCTCATGATATATCAAAGATGACTTGCCGTGCATTATCAGCTTTCCCTGCGCCACGGTGCCGCCGTAGCTGTAGCCGATACACTGGTGTCCCAGGCAAACCCCAAGCAAAGGCAGCTTCGGGCCGAAGTGCTTGATGACATCGTTGGAGATGCCGGCATTCTGGGGGGTGGAGGGGCCGGGTGAGATAACAATCCGCTCCGGGTTCATCTTTTCGATCTCAGGGATGGTCGTTTTGTCGTTTCTCACCACCACCACCTTTTCGCCAAGCTCGCTCAGGAACTGGAAAAGATTATAGGTGAAACTATCATAGTTATCGAGCAGTAACAGCATGGTCTTACCTCCCTCCCCGGGCGTTCTCCGCCTGGGTCAAAGCCCCGAGAGACGCCCGCGCCTTATTCATGGTTTCCTCGAATTCCCGCTCCGGAACGCTGTCGTAAACGAGGCCTCCACCCGCCTGCACGTAGGCGATCCCCTGGCTCAGCACCATCGTCCTGATGGCGATGGCCATATCCATATTGCCGGAGAAGGAGAAATAGCCGGCGGCACCAGCGTAGGGTCCCCTCTTTTCCGGTTCGAATTCAGCGATTATCTCCATCGCCCGTATCTTGGGCGCCCCGGAGACCGTGCCCGCCGGAAAGCAGGCGCGCAGGGCATCGAAGGCGTTCATGTCAGGCCGGAGCTTGCCCTGGACGTTGGTGACCAGGTGCATGACGTGGGAGTAGCGTTCCACATCCATCAGCTCGCTGACCTCGACTGTCCCCGGCTCGCTCACCCGCCCGATGTCATTCCGCCCGAGATCCACCAGCATGATGTGCTCCGCCCGCTCCTTTTCATCGTTACGAAGCTCGTGTTCCAGTCGCGCGTCCTCCTCCGGGGTGGCGCCTCGAGGCCTGGTGCCCGCCAGCGGTCGCGTGGTCACTATCCCGTCTTCGACCCTGACCAGTATCTCCGGCGAAGCGCCGATGAGATGAAAATCTTTGAAATCCATGAAAAACATGTACGGCGAGGGGTTGATGCTGCGCAGCGCCCGGTAGATGTCAAAAGGCGCCGCGCTGGTTTTCCGTGACAGACGCTGGGACAGGACAACCTGGATGGCCTCCCCGGCGGTAATGTATTCCTTTATCTTTGCCACGCTTTCCTCGTATTTGTCCCTCGAGAAAGTCGAGGCCAGACTGACATCGCTGGCGGCTGCCGGTGACCCGTTCAACGGTTCCGACTGAATCCGGGACTGGCTGAGCCTCTCAACCAGATCGTCAATCTTGGCGACCGCCTTCCGGTAGGCAACATCGATATCCCCGTCAAGGTGGACATGGCTCAGCACCTTGATCTTGTGGGTCACGTGGTCGAAAATAAGCGCCGTATCCACGAACATAAAGACCGCTTCCGGCAAGCCCAGCGGGTCAGCTTCCGGCGATGGCAGATTTTCAAAGCGGGTCACCGTTTCGTAAGCCAGGTAGCCAACCGCGCCGCCGCTGAACTTGGGCAGGCCTTTTACCGGCACCATACGATATTTTGCCAGCTCTTCGGCGACCAGTGGCAGAGGATCGGTCTTGTCCTCCCCGCGAACAGTCAGGACGCGGTATGGCTCGGTGCCGATGAAGCTGTACCGGGCGAGCCTCTCTCCCCCCTCGACGCTTTCCAGAAGGAAGGAGTGGCCGCCGCGGTTTATCTTGAGAAACGCCGAAACCGGCGTCTCCAGGTCGGCCAGTATCTCACGGTAGACCGGCACCAGGTTGCCCTTATCCTTGAGGTTCTTGACCTCCGCCAGTGATGGATAATACATACAACCCCTCCTCGCAAAAACAAAAGCCCCTCGCCTGTAGGGGCGAGGGGCTTTCCTTCGCGGTGCCACCCTACTTATCCCTCACCGGTACTTCACTGAAGAAGGATATCTCTTAAGATACAGCCCTTCTCAGGAGAAGGACGATACCCCGGGTTATGATTACGGTACCCTTCCGTCAAAGCCTACTCGTTCTTCCAGTGAAGGACTTTCGGTTTGCGGCTCCCGGGCCCATTCGGCTTCTGCGCTGGCGCCGGCTCACACCTTCTCCGGCTCTCTGAGCTTCGCTTGAAGCCTACTATTCCCGTTCACAGCCTTTTTATTTATATTATTAAGTCTAAATGCAAACCTCTCGATTTGTCAAGCAAAGTTATTTGAACGAGCCATCCGCGAAACTGTCGAAAAACGCACGCACGTAAAGCAGCAAAAGAAAAAGGGTATTTACCCCAATCTTTCTGGTAAAATAGCTTTGATAACCAGCACAAAATACCAGGAGGATCGATCGGGAAGGTCAGGTGAAGATAGCACTGGAGATCGTATTGTAGCTGCCGCGTGAAGTGTGCGGCGACTTCAGGACTGAGGTGCGGAAGAAACTTCTCAGAGCCTTAATCTCTCAGAAGTTGGCTATCTAAACCGCTCAGTCAACTCTCCAAACAAAATAGCTCTAACATGGTTTGTGATGCCTTTGTTAGAGCTATTCTTATGTCAGATAGAGCCTGGAAGCTCCCCGAATGGAGCTAGCAACTTTCTAGTTTGCCGTATTTCCTGGCAGATGCCATCAGTGCCTTCATATTCTCCTCAGGAACTTCAGGCCAAATGTCACATCCCGGCCAGATTCCATTAACGCCATTAGTGATAGCCTCTTTGACAACCCTGTCAACATCAGCCGGTTTGCCATGGACAAGCACGTCATACCCAGCGATATTACCCAAGATAATAGTATCCGCTGGTATGTTCTTCCGCGTTTCAGCGATATTCATCTTTTCCTCTATACTGATAGCAGCGGCACCACAGGTAACCATCTGATCAACAATAAGTTTAACGTTACCGCAGATATGGAGAACTGATGGTAGTTCGACATTGGCAAAGATGCGCTTCAGTTGGGGGTGTATCAGGCTCGCGAAAACACGGGGGCTCAAGATGCCGGGCCCGGCGCCCATCTCACGGATCGTACTAAAGTCCGCGCCGGCTTCTTGATAAATCTTCGACAGCTGGATAATCAGGTCAGTCATCTTATCAAGCGCCTTGGATACCACCTGAGGCTGTTTGAAACAGGCTTTAGCCAGAGGTCCTACGTCAGTCACCTGAGCAAGTATGGTATAAGGACCTAAAATCGAAATGCCGATAGTTATCTCATCGCCAACTTCCTTCTTAAGCAAACGAATGGCCTCGCATACGACAGGAATTCGGCCCCGCTTAGCCAAATCCGCTGGTATTTGGACATCCAGCTCTGCTATCTCCTCCGTCAAAGGCTGTTTCACGGTAGGATAGATGACGCCCTCCGCATGATGAGAATAGTAGTTAATCGGACAGCCGAGAGCTTCAGCCTCGGTACCCAAATCAAAAGGAACGACAGCCGACTCAAAACCAAAAAGTTGATAAGTAGAGGCTGCCATATTTGCCATTTTACGGGCATCGGTATGGATTTCAGCAAATTTATAGCCGTACTTTTTGAGTCCGTGGACTGTAACGTTGCCCATACCGCTAAAAACAGGGACGTAATCTATCTCCTTTCTTTCGAAAAGCCTGAGCACTCTCTCCCTTGAATTCAAAGTCACCGTCATTTTTGACTATTTTCCTCCTCTTTCTTTTTCAAATTCTGCCACCACATCGGGGAAAAGCAGGTTTAACGGATGGTTCCCTTTCGGCAAGAGACTCGTCTCCTCGTAGGCAAGGGTGGCCAGCATACTACTTGCTGTAGCTACAGCCGGGAAGACTCGGCTACTGCCTGTTATTGGACCGTAGAAAAGAAAATCGCTGGCAATAGCGCAAATGCCGTGCAAGGCCGCGTCGATGGCGGGGAACATATACCGATCCTTTTCTTTAGCTGTTTTCCGCCACATATAGCTGCCGTTAGAAGGAGCAAAACCCACCGGTAAACCAAACTCTTTCTTGATGAGGTAGTTAGCCGCTAAAGAAAGCGAAATCGCCGGTAGATTCATGGCTGAGGTATCAACCATGACACTCTCAAAGTTTCCCTTCTCTACCAGAGACAGCATCTTCTTCAGTGACTTGACCCGTCCAGTTGACAGCTTATCTTCCATGTCAAAGACCTGGACGATGACGTGCTTGATGCCCAGTTGCTTGAGTTCGGCCACTTGAGCTTCATTGTCCGAGTCCCAAGGCGTTATGCTGTTATAAAGTAAACGGTCCTGGAGTCCCTGCTCAGCGATATAACGAGCCACACCCAACCTTGTCTTCTGCACCCAGACATCGATAGCGAAGGGCATATCACTAACGCTTACAAAAAAATCGATATAAGTCTTCATCTCATCAGGTGTGTTGGCCACCATCGCAACCATGCCCGGTACTCCGGTTTCCTGGGCTAAACGTTCCATTTCAAGGATTCGCTCCTTAGCCTTGGCCCTATCGAACTTACGTTCCTTCCGGTTCTCAAGGAGGACATCGCCTTTCTGAAACATGCTAGCGAGCAGCAGGGGTGGATAATCTCCCGGCTGACCACCTACCTTGATACCACCGATGTCACAAACTTTCTGCCTTAATTCATAACGAAACATCTTATTTTTCCTCTACCTTGTCTGGAAAAAGAAGGGGCTCGAAATGTGGGAATCTATCCTTCATATGTGGTATCCACATAGCCTCAGAATAGACCTTATCAAAATCTGACTCCAAAGTCAGTTCTTTGTATAACACTTTTGTCGCAAATTCATCAGCTTCTCGTCTCTTATTGACATCGAGTAAAGCCATGCGAGCACCGTCACCAGCGGCATTACCTACAGAATATACATTGGCTAAATCACAATCCGGGAACAGACCAAGCATAGCCGCTGATTCTTTATCCAGATAACTACCAAAGGCACCAGCGAGGATAACTTTGTCCAGCTTCTCGACACCCATAGAGCGCATCAAGACTTTAGCCCCGGCGTACATAGCGCTCTTGGCTAGCTGGATAGCCCTCACATCTTTCTGGCAAATTACAATGTTTTGGCCAATTGAGGTCTCTTTTGCCCAGGCGATGATAAACTCTGGTTCGCCATCGGTTTCGCTGTAACGGGGGTGATCTAACCCCTTAACAAAACGCCCCGTCTTGTTAATAACACCGGCCCGAAACAGTTGCGGAACGACATCAATTATCGCCGAGCCGCAGATACCCTTGGCTTTTACCTCACTAAACTCAGTATTCCAGCTTTCTTCTCCTATAACCTTAAAACGCACCTCTTTGGTCTTTGGATCGATCACTAGCTTCTCGATAGCCCCTGGAGCAGCCCGCATACCATATCTTATCTCAGCCCCTTCGAAAGCGGGACCGGTGGCGCAAGAGGTGGAAAGAAGCTTTTGGCGGTTACCCAAAATAAGCTCGCCATTAGTACCAATATCAATGATAAGCTCGATACTATCCTGCTTATATGGAGCTTCAGCAATCAGCACGCCAACATTATCAGCACCAACAAAGCCGGCTTCGATGGGTAGAACATGAATATAAGCGCCTGGAGATATCTTGATGCCAACGCCTTGTCTCTGGGCAGTCTCCGGTTCCTCCACTTTGGCAAATATACTACAGTTCAAGCAACGCTTGGATTCTTGTATGGCATCCTCAGTGGCGACCCTTTGCTCGATCTCAGCAAAGCCCTCGCGTTGTGCCACTTCCAACAGTGACATCCCCATTCTCGCCTCTTTCACAACCCCCTGCTTAGGTACCTCTTCTACCCTTTTCAGTGGAAGTGGTCTGCCTTTTACTAAGTCCACTCCTGCAAGATATAGCTCAATAGAGATGGCGGCTTGCTGTCCGGCATGAACTGCGGAAATAACGTCAGACGGACCTAAAACAGCATCACCCCCGGCGAAAACACCGTCCAAATTTGTCTGTAACGTGACTGGATCAACAGAAAGAGTCTCCGCTTCAGTATAATTCAACCCATCAGACAAGGCTGTCTTATCTACCGTCTGACCAATAGCCAGAATTACATTGTCCACGTTTATGTCAAACTCCGAGTCCTTAACCGGCATCGGACGCCTACGACCACTCTCATCAGGCTCGCCCAAATCCATCCGGATGCACCTGATTCCAGTCAATCGACCGTTACTCGATATACCTCCAACTGGAGTAGCCAAGAACCGGAACTGTACCCCTTCCTTTTCAGCTTCATAGACCTCGGTACGGATTGCCGGCATTTCCTCTCGCGAACGGCGATAAATAACCATCACATCTCTAGCGCCCATTCGCTTGGCGACACGAGCGGCGTCGACAGCGGCGTTACCGCCACCGATGATGGCTACCCGCTGTCCCATTTTGACCTTCTTTCCTGAAGCTGTCTCCTTCAGGAAATCAAGTGCATGGCTTACGCCACTAATATCCAAATTAGGAATATCCATCTTCTGGCTTTTTCCAGCGCCAATAGCCACAAATACCGCTTTATAGCCTTGATCAAAGATTTCCGGGAGGTTCTTAACCGGACTGTTGGTTCTTATCTCCCCCCCAAGCTCTTCAATATAGTTGATTTCATTATCTAGCATGTTTCGCGGCAAGCGGTATTCAGGGATGCCATACCGTAGCAACCCACCAGCCTCAGGCATCGCTTCAAAGACAGTGACAGGATATCCCCGCCTCACCAGATCGTAAGCACAGGACAAACCCGCTGGTCCAGAACCAATGATAGCTACCCTTTCCGTTTTTGTTTTCGCCAGCGGGGCTGCCTTTGCCCGACCCGCTTCAAGCTCATAATCGGCGAGAAACCCGTGCAGGGAACGGATTGCTAGAGGCTCCTCAACCTTACCCCTTTCGCACTCGACTTCGCAAGGATGCGTACATACGCGCCCCAAAACTCCAGAAAAGGGAATAGCTCTCCTTACCACTTCCAGACCTTCACCGTACTTACCCTGAGCAATTAAATACAAAAAATCCTGCGCATTAACTTCGGCGGGGCAAGCTACCTGGCAGGGAGGACAGGTACCACTTTCTCCCTTATCTGCCTCGGGCAATATTCTGAGACCCCAATCACGAGCTTTAATATCCAGCGAGTGGTGCAAAGCTGGAGCAAAAGGAGCTTTGCCCGTAAATTGAGGATCGATGTTTAGAAAAATGTGGTGCATACAAGTGTTACCGACGATAGTCATATCTACTATGTCCTGACACTTAATGCCGGCCTGCGCCGTGATATCATTCACGATACCATTGAGACCATCAATGATAGCCTGGTTTAGTTGTTCGAGACCGTCTGGGTTAGTCATCGTATAGGCAATACGAGACATAACATCCTCACCGAAAATCACTTGCGGGTTCATCATCGAAGCCGTAGTCAGCAGTTTGCCATTGCTCAGGTTACAAAGATAGCCAGCTACCGTGGTAGTACCCACGTCTACGGCTAGACCGTAGATATTTTCTACCCGCCCCGGAAGCACCTTAATGACCTCTTTCCCGTGCCAGACCAACACGGTAACCTTCCAATTACCTTGTCTCACAACGTTTTGCAAGCCTAAGAGAACCTGATAGTCAATGGCTAGGTGCTCAAGGTTGTGCATTTTCTTGAGTGGCTTCTGAAGACGCTCCCAGTCGCCCTCGCAGTCCTCAAGGGTAGCCTTGGTTAATTCGACATAATAGCTCCTCACTGCTGGATTCAGCGCTATCGCTATTTCTCGAGCCGCCTTACGCACGACCTGCTTGCCCATGCGACTCTCTTCAGGGACGAAGACGACAACATCGCCCAGAACCTTCGACTGGCAGGCCAGACGAAAACCATGTTGCTCCTGCTGTAGATTGAAGAATCTTCTTTCCGTCGGATCCATTGGGGAAAGATGGTCCCGATATGATTCCACGTCGTACTTCTCAAAGGCACCTTCCTCAATCCTGACCTTACACTTACCACAAATCGCTTTCTCGCCACAGATGCCTTCAATGTCTACACCTAATTCGACTGAGGCCTCCTTCAGGCTTTTCCCTTGGCTAATATAGCCCCGACGCCCTGATGGTTGAAAAATGACCATGTGTTTCCCGTTTTCCGGCATAATTCCATCCCTTCTTGTTACATTATTTGGAGTTACTTCTAGCTAATTTAGCATCTCTAGGAGTGCTTGTCAAATGTTCGCGATGTTACGGACATGACAAGGCGCATCCCTCGCTCTCGTTTTCTCTGACTGAAGAGATGCGCCTATTAACCTTCAGCCTAACCGCTTTCTCAATTTCGCTCCACCCCAAAAACCTCCAATTGCAACTGTTTTATCTAATCATACCAGCCAAAGTCGTTAAGGGCTCGTGTGATGGCATGCAAGTTTTCCACCGGCGCTAAAGGCGGTATCTGGCAGGCGGGGCGAAGGATGAAGCCAGCGGGCAAACGTTTGCCCTGTTCAATGACCTTTCGCGCCTCATCATAGACCTCACCAGGAGTGCCGCACTGGATAACCGTCGTTTCCAGATTGCCTTCAACAATATCGTTGGGGAAATACTTGGCCACTATGTCCAGATCAACCTCGTTAGCCACACTAATAATGCCGGGATCACCCATCGGAATCTGTGCCCAGTATGGCAAATTCAGTGCATGGGCGCCGCAAAAATGAGGGTTGAGGTGCTTAAAGCCCAGGTCCACGGCCTTCTGATGAGCTTCTTTAAGGTAAGGCAAGGCGAACTTCTCAAAGTGTTTCGGTGAGATGAGCTGATTAGAGCCCCCCGCCGAAGCTCCCGTAACGATAATCCTGTCCACACCGAAAACTTCTTTATAGTATTCCATCGTCGCGATTTGATAGTCGTTGGCTATGCGAAGCAGATGGTGGGCGACTTCCGGCGCCTTAATCATCCACTGGCACAGCTTGTCATAGCCAGCGATACCCATAGCGG
>JACPPV010000012.1 GCA_016190825.1 Chloroflexota bacterium | reverse complement strand
TACCTGTTTCAGCTTCTCGGCTAACTCGTCTAATGCCTGTCCCCAGCTTATCCTCTCGAATTTCCCTTCTCCCCTCTTCCCTACTCGTTTCTGAGGATAAGTCAGTCGATACGGGCTGTAGTACATCTGGACCTGGGTTTGCGCCTTGGCGCATACCCGACCAGTGAGCTCGTCATTATCATTGGCCGTGATGCCTATCAGACGCCCATCTTTCAGGTGATACTTTGCCGTGCAACTGTTGAAGCACAGATTACAACCTCCAACCTCAACGCGGTCGGCAATGATGCCATCGGCAGGAAGATAGGGGAATTGTTCAACTACGGGTCCCATTGGGTTTACATCTAGTATCCCATGGTGGTTTTCCTGGGTGATCCGGCTTTCGGTCTTCGCTGGATTCTTCACTACTGTACTCATTGAGTACCTCCTCTTATTTAACGGCTACGACAATACCAGGGAAGGTGTGAATACTACCGTCTCCATTCCGCCTTAGCGGCTCAAGATAAATCGTAGACGGGTTCTGCGCAAAGTGATCTATATTACGCACCTGCCTCCCCTCCTTAGCAGCCTGGGCAAGCAGCTCCTCTTTAATACCATAAGTGAGTGCACGGCCAGGGCAGACACTAACACAGGCCGGTTGCAGGCCCAGCTCCCGACGGTCAATGCACATAGTGCACTTTACCGCCTTGCGTACTCGCGGATCAAATCCCATGCAATTGTAAGGGCACGCCTCGACACATTTCTGACAGCCGACGCAGACGCTGGTATCAATTAATACCGCTCCATCGCTTTCATTCTTGTAAATGGCTTTCGGGAAAGAGTCACAGGCGCGAAGACAAGCAGGACGTTCGCACTGCTGACACATTGTAGTGATGAAATGCAGTCTTTCATTAGGCTGGGTAGGCGTAATCCAGACAACACGGTTACGGAACCCGTAATACCCGAGATGATTCGTCTGCTTGCAGGCAGCTTCGCAGGAGCGACACCCAAAACAGCGCTCCAAATCAACCATCAAAGCATATTGCGGCATCTTTCATTCTCCTCAAAGTTTATCTACTTTATATGAAACCAGATAGCTTCGCGCCCCGTGGAGTGGGCAACATAGTCGGCAAAGAAGGTAACGGTGGTTACGTGAGCTAGCAGACCCAGGAATAGCAACAAAGCAAGAACCTGGTGAAACGGTCTCCAATATCGTTGTACCAGCGGGAAAAAACCACCCGTCGTTCCCCGCTGGGCTCGTACTAAGCTATTCTCCTTGAGGCTCAGGCTTTTGTATTTAAGCGTAATCGATGGGTTACGTATCCAGTGAGAAAGTGTCAGGCTAAACTGCCCTTCAGGCACATTTGCTGACAAAAGAGGCAGCAAAGCCTTCTTCTCCTCGATAACTGCTTGAATCGGAGATGGATTTTCCGTTACCGGAGAAGTGAAGAGTTGAGCATTTTGGGCGAAGCGAAGGGAAACAATTCTGGGAGTAACGACCCGCCCAAAAACGCCAGTGACCAGGAGTCCTGCCATAGACAGCAACAGCAGCCCGGGCAGCTTTGTGAAGTTCCCGGCGGCGTGCGTGAAAGTTAAGGCAATCGCCAATACGCCAAAGATAATGTGCCTGTCAACCCAGGGTTGCTTCAAGTTTGCGAAGGTGGTGGTCCTGCCGGTGAAGAAATAAAACATGGCGCCTAATGCCAAGACGCTTCCTACTATGCCAAGCAGGTAAAGCGGAGGCGCTCCGCCGAAGAGGGGGTCCTGGGACTCTTTTGATAATGGATACAGTAAAAGACTGAGCGCAATCACAAACACAACCACAATGGAAGCAAAAATCACTATGGTTCGATTTGTCACTACCTACCTCCCAACTTCCGGTATTTTACTGGCAAATAATAGCACCTGTTCGCAGTAATTGTCAAGTGCATATTCCCCTGGGGTACTTGTAACTTAGCCATTTTTCTGCCAGGGATTAAATGACCAGACGGCGCATCTCCTTAAATCTTTGGCGTTGCGCCATACTGACAGCGACTGCCAGCATCACCAGCAGACTAAGTATGGCTCTGGTTGTCACTTTGCCAATGCCTCTTGAGTGTCATTGCCCCCAATCCCAGTATTTCCTTCACCCGCCTCTTCACTCTTTCAATGGCGGTACGCATCCGGTAGAGCTTCTGCCGCTTTTTGGTTTCACGTGGCAACGGCGGCTGACGTCTGGGGTCTGCAGCAACAGGTAGTTTCAGTACATAGCCATAAGCAGATGAGGTGCAACGAAATCTGGATTTACATTCCGCCTTGCCCAGCTCATGAGGACACCGATATTTCAGATATTTCCCATCTTTGCCCCGGTAGACCATCTCTAAACCACAGCTACAACAGGGCCTGCCTTTCGCATTGCAGATGTCGGGCAACTGCTCGCCTTCCCTTTCCCGGATGGATATGAGTGGTTTAGTCTCTTCCCGGTCAGCGCCGGCTTTCCTCAGTAGTCTCTCCATGTGGACGGTGACCGAATAGCCTTTTCTGCCTGTCCACTGCTCCCTCTCCAATGTGGCAATCAAACCCTCCGCTGGCAGCGCCTCTAGCACCATTAGCAGACGGTCATTGCCTCTTTTCGCGATGAAGGTATCGAAATCGAAGAGCGGAGTCTGTATAATATGCACGGGCTATTTCACCGGAAAGACCGGGGTAAATACCCTTTTTCTTTTGCTGCTTTACGTGCGTATTCGGCAGTTTCGCGGTTGGCTCAAGACCAGCGAAGAATTGACGCGCTATCATAGGCTATGTTACAATTAGACATTACAGGCGCAGAAGATGAGCCTGATAGAGGAGGAGGAACGGCGATGCAGCGAGAGCAGGTTGAGACGGTTCTGGGCAAGATTCGCCCTTTGTTGATGCGTGATGGCGGTGATGTGGAGTTGATCGGCGTAAAGGACGGCACGGTCCAGGTCAAGCTGACAGGTGCCTGCGGCGGATGTCCCATGTCTACCCTCACTTTGAAGATGGGGATTGAGCGTATCCTGAGACAGGAAATCCCCGAAATCAAAGAGGTAGTAGCTGTCGCCCCGGGTGAAGAAGACATCGCAGACTAGCTTGCAGCGGCCTCCTTTGGCTGCGAACAGGCTTCCATTATGAAGAATCCAGGAGAGTCCCGCCATAACGGGACTCTTTTCATTTGCTCCCCCGGAAGAGATGAACCGTGCCACAGCAATTTGTCGGTCGCGAAATCGAGGTCACCGTAGGCGGCGAAGTCAAAGCGCCCGCGTCTTTCCGACTGGATGGTTGCGAGTACCATATCGCCGAAATACTTGATTCTTGGCCGGACCACGGTTTTGGCCGCAGTCCGCTCCACCGCAAGAAATGGTGGCAGCGCCATCACCGGAACTATTACCGCGTAAAGACAATTGAGGGTGAAATCTTCGAGTTGTATCATGACCGTGGCGCGAATCTCAGTAATCCTGAGCGGAAAAAGTGGTTTCTCACCCGCAAAGGGTGAACCGCTTGGTGGCAAGGTATCTCCCCTGTGCTTAACGCCAAAGCAGCCCCGAGGTGATGTTAGTCGAAGAAGCGCAGAAGCGTCTCAAATCCCCACACCATGGCCATCACGATGCCGATGAACTTTATGCTCTTGCCCACCCACCCCACAAGCAGAAATTTCCACAGTGGGTAGCGCATTGCGCCCGCCATCAGGCCGGCCACATCAAATGGTACAATGGGCACCGTCGCAAAGAACAGTAGAGCCCAGATGCCCCAGCGCCTGAACCAATCTTCCGCCCGGCGGTACATTCGTCCGTGGTCCATAACGCCGTGTCCACCGTATCCGGCCACATACCCGGTAACCTCCCCGATAATGCCGCCGGTGGAAGCAGCTAGCGCCACCAGGAGCGGGTTCAGGGTAAGTGCCAGAGGGAAGGCAACCAGCACTCCTGGTACCGGCAGGATGATCGTGGCGCTGCTTATCAGACTTACAATAAAGACCCCCGCATAGCCAAGGTTGGCCAGAGCCCTGACCTGGTCGGGGTATCGCTGGGCGAGCAGGAACAGGCCAACGCTGACGGCGATAACCACAAGGAGCAAGAGAAAAGAAATGAAGCGTCTCTCCCTCCACCCTTTCCCTCTCACCGCGACTCGGTCCCTTCGTTCTTGGTTTTGTTCATTGTGGACAACCTTGTGGCTCAGGTATCTCTCTGGTATACTTACTGGTGCGCCCCCATCGTCTAGAGGCCCAGGACGGCACCCTTTCAAGGTGTAGACATGGATTCGAATTCCATTGGGGGCATTTCTCTAACTCTCAGAAATTATCTTTAAGCTGCCGGTAGGTGTCGGCAAGAGCCTCTGATATAACTTTCGTTCCGGAGACCACCGGCATAAAGTTGGTATCCCCCTGCCATCGGGGAACAATGTGGGTGTGGACATGGTCATCAATGCCGGCGCCCGCCACCTTCCCGACGTTCATTCCCAGGTTGAACCCCGCCGGCTCAAAGGTTTCCCGCAGCGCCTCCAATGCCCGGTTGACAATGCTGAAATGCTCAAGCAATTCCTCCGTGTCAAGCTCTTCCGGACTGGGAACATGCCGGTAAGGACAGACCATCAGGTGCCCCGGATTGTAGGGGTAGGCATTCATGATGATAAAGTTCTTCTGACCTCGGTAAAGGATGTAGTTGCCGGCATCATCCTTCTCACGCGGCTTATCACACAGGATGCAACCTGCGGGCTTCTCCACACGGACGTACCCCACGCGCCACGGCGCCCAGATGTGCTCCATCACCCTTTCCTCACGCCACTCCCATATCAGCGTTCTCACTATTGTAGTTGAAGCGCCGCTGAACGTCAAAAACCGCTCCGCGGGGGCTGACTCTCAGGGGCTTTTTAAAAAGAGTCAAACATGACAGAATGAATGCCAGGAAGGAGAACGCACAGCGTAGAAAAGATGGAAGTTATTTTTGCTTTGAGGGCCATTGCTGGCAGCGTGTTTTTTCTGCTGCCAGGTTTCGTGTGGAGCTATGCCTTCTTCAGGAAAAGTGATCTCACTCTCCTGGAGAGGGCGGCAATCGGTTCCGGCTTAAGCATCTCCTCATCCACTATCATCCTCCTCGCCGCCAACAAGCTATTGGATATGCCGCTAAACCTGGCCACGGTATCCATTGTCCTTGGCATGCTCTCTATCACCGGTCTCGCCGTTCTGGCTGCCATGGCCGTTTCTAGCCGGGGTAAAGAAACCTCTCCGACTACCACCGACCCTTTGAGACACGCTGATGTGCCGGAATATCTTGTCTTGGCCGCTATCCTTGCCTTCGCCTTTTTCCTGGCCTACATACCCCATCTCAATTATGTTTACCCGCTGCACATCGATGAGTGGGAACATTTCGCGCTGAGCCAGTCCCTGGTGGATGCCCAGACAATTGATTTTACCGACCCACTCATAGGCGAAAAAAGGATCACCACCCATCCTGAAATTGGATTCCATTTGTTTTTGACCCAGATTAAGCTCCTGACCGGGCTATCGTGGATAACTATCTTTCGCTTCTTCCCGGCGCTACTTTTTGCAGTCACCGGTGCTGCCGCGTATCTCTTTGGACGGAGAAGCGGCTTCGGCCTGGAAGCCGCCTTCTTCACGGCTTTCATCCCCACCACCGTTCGAATGCTCGGCCCCTCGTTCCTTGTGCCGGTCGCGCTGAGTTTGCCTCTCCTCCCCCTGGTGCTCTTCCTTCTCCATTACTTCTATGAGAACAAAGCGTCAACCATCTTCGTCCTGCTTCTTCTTCTCGCCTTCGTCTTCGTCAACCATCCACCATCCGCCGCCGTTGTTTCGCTGGCAGTTGTCGTCTATGGCGGAATGCAGTGGCTGGAGCACTGGCGGGAGCCACGGTACTGGCTCAAACTGGCACTGGTCATCGGCGGCATTGCGATTGCTTTCTTTATCCTTTACCTGAGATTTCCCGCGCAGGTGGTCGACTCATTCAGGGAGCTCGCCCAGCCGAAGACCCCTCCCTACGGGCTGATAATGGATGCCCTGCCAAAGTTTGGCTACGTTTCCCTGGCGCTTTTCCTGGCAGGCGTAGGCTTTCTGACCTACCGGTGGCGGAGCCGGGAGCGGAACCTGGTCATCCTGGCAGGAGTATACATCGGGGTCGTCGGCATATTTCACAGTCTCACACTGGGGGTAACCATAGTCGCTGACCGTGCCTGGCTCTTTCTTCTTTTGACGGCGGCAATCATTGCCGGGTTCGCGGCTCACCGGATTCTGGCGACGGTTTTTGAATACCAATCCCGGTTTCCCGCGGGGGTGATGATTGGGGCAATGACGGTTACCGCTGTTCTGCTCATTTTATCGGGCAGTTTTGCGGTCCGGCAACGGTTTGACGAGCCTTACTACCACCTGGTAACGAAGGATAGTTATGAGGATATGGTCTGGATTAAACAAAATGTCAGCAGCGAGCATAGGCGGGCAGTTGTCGATCCTTCCTTCGGGCTTGCCTTTGCGCCGCTGGCGGGCAGGTCCGTCTACGTGGGAGAGTCAGTCCAGGTTTTCAACGGCAGGAGGCTCCGGGAGGCAAACGATTTTCTTAGCGCCGGGGCTGCCGACACAAAATGGATGAAAGAGCGCGGCATAGACATGGTCTACACTTGGCGGCCGGTGAACAACCCTGACCTGGTCAAGGTCAGGGAGCGGGTATATCTGTTGCATAAATAGACCTTTTTCGGTTCCCGCGAGAACATTGAGGAGAACTTAGATGTTGGGCATCATATGGTCATTCTTGTGGTTCGCGGGGTTGCCGTTGCTTGCTGTCTTCAACAGGCGACTTCTCGAAATGTCGGGTAACAAGATGGCCCAAAAAAGGAAGGGCCAGAAATTTGTCAGGTATTATCGGAATATTAGCGCCGCCGGTTAGCAATAGTCAGCAAGAATGGAAAAACCCCAAAGAAATCAGAGGTTTTTGACCATGTAGTGTCCCTGCAATTCGTAGCCGAACTCAGTGCGGTAGTATTCCCGGGCACCGACACCGCTCAGGATAACCATTACCGGCGCCTTGAGCTCTTCCTGGGCGATGCGCTCCGCTTCCGCTACGAGCGCCTTGCCCAGGCCCCGGTGTTGGGCGGCGTTAGGATTCTGCTGCTTAAGCGGTACCTCTGCGCCGTAAACATGCAGTTCCCTGATGAGGGCGGGATTTCCCGGCGTCCCCGGACGAAGCCCGGCGATAGGCTTGTCTTGATGTCTCATTCTCAGCAAGCCGAAGAGGGTTCCCCTGTCATCCTCAAACGAAAGGAATATCTCCGTTCCTCCCGAAGCGGCGTAGTCCATCCTGGTCAGCACCGGCTCGCCAATTTTCTCCCCGCCCTTGGCCCGGTGCCCGTATTCCCGGCAGCGGATACACTGGCATTCAATGCCGCGCTCTTGCAGGCGCCTTCTCAGTGTTTCCCTGAGTGAGTCCTTCAAGCCTGCCTGAATGTACTTCCCCGGTATGTCCCGCAGCACTCGCGATATACGCACATATTTCGGCACTAGCGTTTTCATATCCATCACCAGGTTGAGCATCGTTTCATGGTCATATGGCTCATAGACTCCGGCCTCGAACCACTCATTCAGCTCTGAGCCACTTACCACCATCGTCGGGTATATTTTCAGGCCGTCCGGGCGAAAAGCGGGGTCCCCAAAAAGCCTTGCGAACATTTCCAGGTCCTTCTGCGAGCTCGATCCCGGCAAGCCGGGCATCCAGTGATAGTGGACCTTTAGCCCGTGCTCCCTGAGCAAACGCGTTGCCGCGATGACATCGGCGACGGCGTGCCCCCTTTTTACCAGCCGGTATATTCCGTCATCAAGTGCCTGGACGCCCAGCTCCACCCTGGTAGCGCCAAACTCAAGCATCCTGTTTATCTCTTCTAACCGGCACCAATCTGGCCGCGTTTCTATGCACAGTCCCACGCATCGATGGCGGGCTGTTTCATTGCATAGTTTGGCTTCTTCCAGCGTGGCTGAAGTCTCGCCATTCAGGGCGTCATAGCAACCTTTAACAAACCGGTACTGGTAATCTGCGGGCAAAGCCAGGAATGTCCCCCCCATTACGATTAGCTCAATCTTATCGGTGGGGTGACCCATCTGGGAGAGCATTTGCAGGCGCACATGGACTTGATTCCCGGCATCATAGCCGCACTGTCTGGCGCGGATGACGGCCGGCGACTCTGGCGTGTAGCTGCGCGGAGCCTCAGAGAAGCTGGGGCAATAGACGCACTGGGCCGGGCACGGTCCTGGCTCGGTCATCACGGCTACCGGAGTAACACCGGATATGGTGCGGGCGAATTTTCTTATGACAGTCATGCCATCAATAGTCTATCAGACCCGGCCTGGAGCAACAAATGAGCTCGACTCCATGGCCTAAACAATCCACTTCATACCTGCGTGTGACCAAAGTCACATGTTTCGGGCGCGTTTTCTTTTAGAATTATGTGAAAC
This sequence comes from Chloroflexota bacterium, assembly GCA_016190825.1. Classification (GTDB taxonomy): domain Bacteria; phylum Chloroflexota; class Dehalococcoidia; order Dehalococcoidales; family UBA2162; genus JACPPV01. The sequence continues at coordinate 2,815 of JACPPV010000012.1, read as the reverse complement.
AGAGAAGAAGGAATCAAAAGAAAGAAAGAAGGAGGTGAGGTTAGAGCCCTATGAGTATAACTCCAGCTCGCTCCTCACCAACATCCGGTAAGAAGTTGATACGGCGGGGAGCGAGATCGAAGGCTCCCAAGCTTCTCTAGATTTACTTGAGCCCGCTGGTGGTTGGAAAGGGTCTGTGGCGCTGAAAGCCACAAGGGAGAAGTAGTGGAGCGAAGCGGGTAGCAGGCTTCCGATCTTTATCGGAAGCCTGCCTTTTTATTGGAATCTCCGGTAGACGCCCGCTGTGCTATACTGGGATTCCAATGAAAAACAACCAGAAACACGAGGAGGCTGTGGATGTCTTCGACCAGATTGCCCCAGGCTGGTACGGATTCCGGCACCGAACGATCTTCCGGCGGGAATTGGAGGAGCTTGCCCGGCGGTGGCAAGGTGGGCGGCTGTTGAACGTCGGCTGTGCGCATGGCCCCGATTTTATCCCCTTCGCGGCGGCCTTTGAGCTTTACGGGGTTGATTTTTCCGGCGAAATGCTCAGGTTTGCCCTTAAATACTCCGATAAGTTCGGTTTCACCACTAACCTGGCGCTGGCTGACGCCGCGCATTTGCCCTTTGATGACGACATGTTCGATTGGGTAATCTCGGTGGCGGTCTACCATCACATCCGTGAGAAAGCAAACCGGATGGAGGCGCTAAGGGAGCTGAGGCGCGTACTGAAGCCCGGGGGAGAGGCATTCGTTACCGTGTGGAACCGCTGGCAGCCGCGCTTCTGGTTGCGCGGGCGGGATGTTTTGATGCCCTGGCGAACGCGGGGCCGGACTCTGAACCGTTATTATCACCTTTTCTCTTATGGCGAACTGACACGGCTGGCAAGGCGAGCCGGCTTCGCAGTTCTGCGCGCCTATCCGGAAGGCTCCTATCACTTTCCTTTGAAACTCTTCTCGCGCAATATCTGCCTGCTGGTGAAAAAAGAAGACCAGTACCGCGTCTCGTAAGTAGGTTTCAATATTCCTTAATGAACGCCATTTCGAGGAGTCCTTAGCTGAAGGACGAACGCGCTAGCAAAGACCGGATACATAAAACTGTCATTCTCCGCCCCGTATCGCGGCATGAGTTCACCCTGAACGGAGTAAACTCTGGCGGAGAATCTACTTCCACTTCACCTGGATTTCCGCTCCCGTATCGCTGCACGGGACAAGCTTCGCGGGAATGACAAGGGACGAGGAAAAGGATTTCAGGTTCAGGACGCCAGGACCCCTTCCCCGCAGTCTGCCTATGCCACAAAATTGTAGAGGGGTTTGACAAAGCTACTCACCTCTGAATATGATTATCCTGCACTGTTTTGACTGTGGAGGAGCGAGGAGAAGCTGATGGATTGGGGTAACATCGCCGGTAATGTGCTGTTCATACTTCTTGTTATTGGACTTGGGATTTTGGTTTTCCTTATGCGGGCGAAGCGGTACCCGGAGAGGACACGCCTTGACCTTATGCGCAACCTTTATTTTGCTGTACGTCTTAACCTGACGCTGACACAATATCTGGACCGCACACGCAAGCCGAAGATGTTTGAAATTGCTTCCTGGCAGGCCAACAAAGACAGGCTTGGTTTTCTTAGTAAGCCCACGCAGAACAGTATGTTAGAAGCATTCACGCTGGCTGAAGACTACAACCGCCGTATGAAAAATGCGCGCAGGCAGAAAGCGGAGGACCCATTGGCAGGCATTGATACGGACAAACTCAAAGAGCCGCTCACTGTGGCCAGGCAGGGTTTGGAGGACTGGTTCCAGGTACAATATGGAACACGAGAGCCTCCGCCACCCAGGCACCCCGGTGTCACGGATATGCTTTTCGGCAGCCGTGGAGACTGACCCTCAGGTAGCAAGTAGTAAAACGTGTCACTCGTCTTTTGCTCCGTGTATCCTGACCTAGAGCGTCATCCCGGAATCTGGGAGCGTCTTTCTCCCCACCTATCGAGGTGTTCCTGCTTTAACCGCCCCAGCCGCTCCTGAAAGGCATCCGAGAAAATATTATCGGTTGACATCAGCAGGGCATCCTCCCGGTTGTCCGTGTAATACCCACGGCGTGTACCCACCGGGTAGAAACCGAACTTGGCATAAAGGTTCTGCGCTGCCGTATTCGAAACACGCACTTCAAGAGTGACGGTTTGAGCGCTCAGTTTCCTGGACAGTTCAAAGATTGCCATCATCAGAAGCTCCCCAAGCCCCCGCCCCCGGAATTTTTCCCGCACGGCAATGCTGGTAATATGCGCTTCATCGGCGATTACCCAGATTCCGGCAAATCCCACAACCGTCTCTCCGGATTCCGCTTCAGAAGCAGCACCGAACCGGTGATCACGTCCGAACCAGTGCCTAATTCTGGCAACCATACCGGTGGATTCCAGTTTGCCCTCGCCGCCCTCTCCGGAAACGGAAGCGTTAACGGCGTTATCGCAGACGACAATATAATGGGAAATATTGTTCTGCAATTCACGCCGGTAGTTCGGGGCCGGCCACTGGGTAGGGAAAGCCTCACGGTCAATTTCGCTCACCTGGCTGACATCCTGCTCCTGCATCATACGTATGTAGTAAGCCACCTGCTCCATTCCAGAAAGCGAATCCTTTTTGGACTAATCTATCATACCTATCTGACAATGCCGTAAATTGAGAATGCCGAAAAAAGATTGTCCGGACAATGATTTCTTACTCCGGCGGACCGGATTTTTTCGAAATCCCGGCATCTTTACTTTGCAGTCACTTTTTCAGGTCATATTTACCTCGTTTTTCAGAGTGAGCTTAGCCTTTTCAACTCCATTCCTCGCCAG
>JACPPV010000010.1 GCA_016190825.1 Chloroflexota bacterium | reverse complement strand
GCTCTAACCAGAAGCGGTACCGCGTTAACCATCTACGTCAATGGCGTATCCAAAGACACCAAGACTCTGTCCGGATCCACAACAAATGCGGGGGCATTGACGCTCGGGGTCTGGTCTGCCTATCAAGCCTATTTCAGCGGGGATATTGACGAAGTCAGGATATCCGGCGTCGGTCGAAGCGCCGACTGGATCAAGGCGTCGGTGATGTCTGAGAATCAAACTTTCATCTCCTACGGGTACACCGAGAGAAGAGACATGCCCAAATATCTGGGCTGGGGATGGGAGCAAAAGTATCGCGGTTTTGGCGAGGTCACCGAGACCGATGCTGACGGCAATTACGCCAAGCACGCTTACTACACCACCGGAAATATCGGCGGCAAGGACGCCGAGAGGCTCACCGGTAGGGAATATCAAACGAAATGGTATAGCAGCGGTGGCACCGTGCTGCGGCAAAAAGCCTATGATTGGACATGGGAGAGTACGAATACCAGCTACAAAGTTTATTCCGCCTGGAACAGTGAAGGATCGGGCAGTGGGTTCATCGGTTACTCGGAAGGGATAGCGGCATCGAACGATGGCCATGTCTACGTCTCAGACAAAGTACAGGACAATGTACAGAAATTCGATGAGCATGGCAACTTCATCCTTAAGTGGGGTGGATACGGAACGGATAACGGCGCCTTCAAAGACCCTGGAGGCATAGCGGTCGCGGCTAATGGTGACGTCTACGTGGCCGATACCGCCAATCACCGCATACAGAAGTTCGACTCCAGCGGGAACTTTCTTTTGAAATGGGGGACCTACGGCTCGGACAACAGCACCAGCAACGTAACCTTCAGCAGCCCGCGGGACGTGGCGGTATCGAGTAACAGCACCGTCTACGTAGCCGATACCGGCAACGACCGTATACAGGCATTTAACTCAAGCGGCACTTTTCTTGCGAGATGGTATGAGTCCGATACGGATGGTAGCTCGTTCAGAAACCCAACAGGTGTGGCTGTGGGACCGGATGGATACGTCTATGTGGCTGACAACGGCTCAAATCATCACTATGTCAAGAAGTTCACTTCCGACGGTGTTTATATCACCAAATGGGGTGGCACCTCCATCTTTTCAGATGAACCTTTGGACGTCGCAGTATCTCCGTCCAACTACATTTACGCCGCGCACGATCTGCCGGAAAAGGTGAAAGAATACGATGCTAGCGGTGCGACGGGGAACTTCTGGCGGACGGGGTGGTTCGGCGGCCCGTACGGCTTCGCGATGGCCGTTGGCGCCTCGGTAGATTCGCTTTACGTGTTTGTGGATTTCGGAGATGAGGTGCGGCAATTCAAGCGCAACTGGGCCATCGAGTTGGCCTCTTCTAACGAAACTATCGGCAGCAAGACCTCCCAAACACGCTATGTCTACGACAGCTACGGTAATGTCATCACTCAATACGTGGACGGAGATATTTCCGATAATACCGATAACGCGACCATCCATCGCCTGTACTCGGCAAACACCACAGCCAACATCCTGGGCAAGCCGGCCCGGGAGAGGGTATATGCCGGCACAATTGCATTGGACGATGGAAACTCCAACCTCAAGAGTGAGTCTGTTTACTACTACGACGGCGCAACCTCATCGAACACGTCTCCGGTCAAGGGCAATCTCACCCGCCTTCAGCAGAGCCAGAATGCTACAGCGAACGTGAGCAGCTACTTCACTTATGACGGCTATGGCAACATGCTCTCCGCCACCGATCCCAGCGGCAACAGCACCAACTGGACCTACGACGCGACCTACAACACCTATCCTCAGACCAAGATGCTTTCCATCTCCGGCCTCTCGGAGAACTATACCTATGACACCGGCACGGCCAATCTCCTGGGCGTGACCGATATCAATGGCCAGACCACCAACTATTATTACGATGCTCTGAAACGTCTCACCCAGGTCGTCAAACCCGGTGATTCCTTGAGCAGCCCGAGCGCCAATGTCTCGTATCCCTACTGGGGCACCGCAAACCAGCAGCATGTCAGGACGGACACCAGAATAGCCACCGGTAACTACTCGTGGCAAAAGCAGTATTTCGATGGCCTGGGCCGAATAATCCAGGTGCAGTCCGTCGGTGAGCCGGCGACCGGCTCGGACAACCGCACCATCATTTCAAGCACCTCCGTTTACAGCACCCGGGGGTTAGTGGACAGGCAATATGTATCGCAGGACCCGCTTTCTTCCAACGTCAGCGGCTATCGGGCGCCGGATGCAAACTGGAAGTATGCCTCTTACCTGTACGACGGCCTGGGCAGGGTGACCACCCGGTTCAATGCCGATGGCACCAACGTGACCTATGACTACTCCACTCCCTGGCAGACGACGGTCACCAATGAGCGCAGCTACAAGAAGAATTCTTTGTTTGATGCTTTCGCTCGTCTCGTGAAGGTTGAGGAACTGGACGCTTCTCATGCGCTTTACGCCGCCACCACTTACGAATATGATGTCCTGGGCAATTTGAAACAGGTGACGGACAATGCCAGCAACACCACCAATATGACCTACAACTGGCTTTCCCGCAAGCTCACGATGCAGGACCCGGACATGGGGAGCTGGAGCTATGGCTATGATGCCAGCGGCAACACCGTGAACCAGACCGATGCTAAAGGACAGGTTATCACCTTCACTTATGACGCTTTGAACCGGCTCACCGGCAAGAGCTATTCGAGCGCCAATATGACCAACGTCACCTATGCCTACGATAACGTAACCGATGGCGGCCCCTATGCCAAAGGTCTGCGCACCAGTATGATTGATGCCCTGTTCGTTACCAGGTACCGGTACGACGAGCGCGGCAGATTGACCTCCGAAAACCGGACTCTCATAAGTGATAACTCCAGCTATGTCACCGGGTTCGGCTATGACAGCGCTGACCGCAATGCCTGGATTACTTATCCCACCGGTGAGAATGTTACCCAGACCTACAACGGGCGCGGTCTGCCCGATACGCTCTCAGGGACTACAGTAGGAAATCTGGTCACGAGCACTCTCTACAACCAGCTGGGGCAGGTGACGCAAATAGCCCTCGGCAACACGGTCAATCAGACCTACAGCTACTGGGGCATCGACTACGGCACGTTATCCTACGGGCGTCTTTACGAGATAAAGGCGGAGAAGCCCGGTCTGGTGCTCCAGCAGGTGACTCATACCTGGGATAATGGCGGCAACCTGGTGGAGCGGGCCAGAACCTACCCTGAGCCGTCAGAAACAGAGACCTTTACCTATGACTTCCTTGACAGGCTCAAGACAGTCTCCGGGGCCTATTCCGATAACTGGACGTACAGCGCCCTTGGCAACATAAATACCCATAACAGCACTTCCTATGGCTACGGGACGAAACCTCACGCCGTGACGACGGTAGGCGCAACCAGCTATACTTACGATGCCAACGGCAATATGCTTACGAGAGGCAGCGACAATATCACCTGGGATGCGGATAACCGGCCGGTGACGATAAAGAATATCCCATCCGGCACAATATCCCGATGGAAGCTGGATGAAGGCCAGGGGAGCACCGCCAATGATACTGTCGGAGGCAACAATGGCACCATCTACGGCGCCACCTGGAGCGGCAACGCCCTGTCCTTTGACGGGACCAATGACTATGTGGATATTGGGGATGATTCCTCGCTGCGCGCCGGGCAGCAGTTCACCCTCGAGGCCTGGGTGAAGGGAAGCTATACCAAGACCAGCAACGTCATCCTCACACGGTGGGCGGGCACGAAGCATTCGTACATTTTCAGGGTGATGGGCGCGAGCAAGGCCCTTGAGATGAAGATTTACTCCGATGACAATAACGATCACAATCTTGTCGCCACGTCGACTTCGACACTTTCTGACAGTGGTCGGTGGTATCATGTGGCCGTGGTGGTGGACACGGTTAACCAGACTGGCAACAACAGGATAAAGCTGTATGTTGATGGCCAGGCAGTCTCAGCGAACTATGGCGGCGGTGGCTTCTCGGGGAGTGTGAGCTGGACGGCAGGGGTGAACACTCAGATTGGCGGGGATCCCGATCTGACCTACTACTTCGACGGCAGTGTGAGTGATGCTCGTCTATATGGACGGGCGTTGACCGCCGCCGAGATTCTCTCCCGGTACAGTTCCGGCAGGCTGGATACCACCTTCGTCTACGACGGCGATGGCAACCGCGTCAAGAAGACCGAAGGCGGAGAAACGATTCTGTATGTGAACAAGTACTTCGAGAAAACCTTGACTACCAGCGAAAATACGACCAGTTACTATCATGGAGGCAGACTAGTGGCCCAGCGTGAAGGCACAACCTTGAGATATGTCCACCAGGACCATCTCACTGGAATATCGGTCACGAGTGATAGCGTTGGGGCTTCTTTAGGCTCAATATCTTATACTGCATTCGGAGACCGCCGAATTAGTCAGGGCAATTTAGGCACAGATAAGCTCTTTACTGGCCACAGACTAGATTCTACCGGGCTGTACTACTTCCGCAAACCGTCCGTCGGACCAGGTAATCCGAATCCGAGCGTGATTGCAAACTCACCGCTAACTCTTACCGGCCTTTGGTCAGGGCGCTATTATGACCCCGCCATCGGGCGATTCATCAGCCCCGACACGATTGTGCCTGATTTTGCTAATCCTCAAAGCTTCAATCGTTACAGCTATGTCTCCAATAATCCTTTGACATACACTGATGAAGATGGACAGTGCGGCTGGCCGTGTTGGGTTATTATCAGTACCGTCGCGGTTGGGGTGGCAGAGTGGGTAGGTGCTCTTAACGAAATCCTATTATTGTTCAAACCTATCTATGATGAGATACGGTCTGTGATAGAATCGACGCCACCAGTTGATACAGACAAGACAACTCCCCCTGCGCCATATCCCCCCAGCACCCCTGAGTCAGTTCCTCCTCCGGAAGAACCTATCTCGCTACCACTGGAACCAACCCATCGGTCTCCCAGTTCCGACAGAGTGATTGCCACCCAGCCAGTCGAGGAACCTATTTCAGAGCCAGCCTACCCAACTATCGGACCGTCGCCGCCGGAACCGGAGCCTTATTACCCAAATTGGTGGGATGACCCCTATTTTGGGATGTAATTCTGAGTATTGGTTTCCTGACAATTGAAAATGGGGGAATATGGAAAATTGGGAACGATGACCGGTGCTGTATTAGCTTGGAAAGGTGGTTACTCGTATGTTGCATAGATATGCTTATTCAAAAGGTATCAACAAGAAATGTGGACTCTACATAATGGCGTCGGTCGTGATTCCGATTTTCGGGATCGCAATTACGTTGGCTTTGATAGAAGGTTACCTCAGATCTGCTATTGTCATGGTCATAACGATAGTAGGCTGGAGTGTTGGCGTACTATGTATAGCACGACAAAGTTTGACTCAAAGAAAGAAGACCAAGACGCATACTGATGCCAAGGTTAGTGCGCGTCAAAAGAGTCTGTTTATTGTGTTGGAGAGGACATTCTGGCTACTAGTACTGATAATCGGAGCGGCAGGTTTGTTTAAGGCGCCGGGTAGTAGCAAGTCATTGTACTATGTGGTGGAGGGTCTGGGATTTGTGGTAATGGGTGGAGGCCATTTCTTCTTCGTAAGTATCTTGCCAGATGAGTGGTTCACAGACCGGAAGCCCGTCTAATTTCGCATCAAAAATCGCTATCCCTCACAATTTCCGCGTGAACGAATACTATGAGAAGAGCTTGACCACCAGCACGAATACCACGTACTATTACCTGGGAGGCAGGCTGGCAGCTATGAAGCAAGGTAGCGCCAATGTTACGTATGTCCACCAGGACCACCTCACGGGGACTTCAGTAATGTCAGATAGTAACGGAGCTTCTCTAGGCGCTATGCTCTATGCGCCATACGGCTCCATTCGCTCCGGCTCCGTCCCCACAGACATCAAGTTCACCGGGCAAAGGCTGGATGGGACGGGGCTCTATTATTATGGCGCCAGGTACTATGATGCTGGGATTGGGAGGTTTATTTCACCGGATTCCATTGTTCAAGACTTCAGCAACCCACAAACGTTTAACAGGTATTCGTATGTAGTTAATAATCCTCTTAAGCATGTTGACCCTACAGGTCGCAGGATAGCGAGTCCCGGACTTCCGGGAATCCCCCTACCTCCTCCTGTGCCACCTGGAGATCCCTTTCATCCACCCGTATCGACGCCAACGCCTTCGCCTGCTCCGTCACCGGCACCATCGCCTACTCCTACTCCCACGCCTTCTCCAGCGCTTACACCAGGGCTACCAATTGACCCAGAACCGGATCCCGAACCGGAGGACCCAACCCCCGTATCTCCGTCCCCGGCGCAGCCGCCGGCGGTATTGAATCCGGTCCCGGCACCCGCACCAACATTGCCACTGGCACTGGAGCATCATCCAGGGGAGATGGGGGCGTCCGCCGACTGGAGGGAGTCACCAATTGTTGGATGGGCGTTGATTGCTGGTGGATCATTAATAATAGGGGTAGGTGTACTGGAGATTTATGCAGCTGCACATACCGGCCCATTCGCTCCTTTGGGGGTCGCGGTCGGTGTAACAATAATCTATGGTGGTTTGGGCGTCTATTTCAAAGGCGTGGAAATCGTCTTCCATCGCCGAATGCCGGATTTGCCGCTCATTCCTTAACGGGTTTTGAAAAGGAGACAGCATGGCCTGGGATATCGTTCTCTATATTATTCTCATGGGTTCGTATCTGGCGAGCCTGATTGTCTTCATACTGAAAAGGCCGGATCGCCGGCTATCTTCGAAATGGCAGAAAACCGTTATGCAAATATCATATCCTCTGGCCGGACTGATCCTCATCTGGTTTACAATCAACTTGTTTGTGAAACTTGTAGGGTCCTGACCTTCGGGCAAACTGACTGGTCTCTTTGGTGAACCACAACCTGCCGCGCCATAAGCGGAACCGCCACCTTCCTCTATAGCCTGTCCTGAACTTGATTCAGGAACGGTGACGGCAACCGGGTCAAGAAAACAGCAGGCGGAGAAACTGTTCTCTACGTAAATAAGTACTTCGAGAGGAATTTGACCAGCAGCACAAACACGACCTACTATTACCTGGGAGGCAGGCTGGTAGCCATGAAGCAATCCAGCGCCAATGTGACCTATGTGCATCAAGACCACTTGAGCGGGACAAGCGTGATGACTGATACGAGCGGGAATTCGGCGGGCAGTATTGTTTACGGCGCGTTCGGAGATTCACGAAATAGTCAGGGCAATTTAGGCACGGACAGGCTCTTTACAGGGCAGATTTTAGATTCGACAGGGCTCTACTACTATGGTGCCAGGTACTATGATCCGGAAATTGGGAGGTTTATCTCACCTGATTCCATTGTTCAAGACTTCAGCAACCCACAAACGTTTAACAGGTATTCGTATGTAGTTAATAATCCTCTTAAGCATGTAGACCCGACAGGTCGCAGGATAGCGAGTCCCGGACTTCCGGGAATCCCACCACCGCCAAGCGGGACACCGCCCGATCCCGGAGTTCCCCCTCCGTCGCCATTCCCCCCCAGCAGCCGTCCAACCCTGTGTTAGCTGGTTCGTCACCGGAATCACCACCAGGGCCGTCATTGCCGATTACACCGCCGCAGCCCGTTGAGCCGGGGGAGCCTGAACCAGAGCCGCCGATTTTCCCGGCTGACCCACCGGTAATTGTTGACATAATCGGAACAATATGGACACTCCCAAACACAGGAATAGGACTGATCCTCGGAGCGATGAGCGGCGGAACATTTGAGGATGGTCCCAGAGGCACAGTCAAAGTTACAAACGTTAATCCAAAAAGCCTAACCGGGCAATCAATGTCACTCATCCAGGGAAACCCGGTAACAATTGGATACGTGATTTTGACATGGGATACTGCAATGACGCCGACGACTGAGAGGCATGAACTCGGACATGTCACACAGGGCGCCATACTGGGACCTTTGTACCTCCCATTGTATATTTTGGACTCTATTATTCACCCGAAGTGGGAAAACAAGTTGATGGAAAGGACTGTCCCTCCTTTCAGATAGCCCAGCAGGAGGCAAAAAATGGACCGCAGAACACTCAGGTTTAACAGATTATGCTGTTGCATGTTCACAGTTATTCTCTTGCTTTTTTCGTTTGCCTGCGAACCATTAACCGTAGTAACCTTTCAGAACCAGCGTAACGAAGACGTCAAGCTCTTCGTCGCAACTGTGCTGGCTGACGGAAGTATCGATGCCTTTGTCGATTTCGGAACGATACCGGCACAAACAACTAAGACGATATCTATCACATTCTTGGGAGATGAGATGGTCAATCGACTCCAGATTAGGGATAGCGCCGGGAAGGTTTTGTTATCTAATGATTATACAAGACCTGACCTGAAGAAGATTGGCTGGAAGATTACTATACCGCCGTAGCTTTCCCGATGCCTTACATAGTGCTACAATAGGTCGAAACCGCTCGGAAGCAGAGAAGATGCTCAAGGCCAAACTGCCCCAAACCTCGTTCTACGGGTCTTACCTCTATGACCGGATTGTGCCTCAAGATCACCTGCTCAGGAAGATAAACGCAGTTGTAGACTTCTCCTTTGTGGATGAGCCAGTCAAAGACAGGTATATCCCTGATTTCATCATGACACGGATTGCACTATCGCTTATTATGTTCACCGTGAAGGCAAAAAGGAAGGGGGGAGCGAGAATTCTCGCTCCCCCCTTCTACCTCTCCAGTCCCATTCTTGAGACCGGGATAGGTTCGACTACGCTCACTATGAATCGGTCTAACTCTTCCGCTTACGGTTGCGAGTCCTTTCCCGACCCGGGCTGTCCGGTTTCTGAGCCGGGGTTCCCTCTTCCTCGATTGGGGCGTCCGTTTCCTCTTCCGATCCGCCCTGGTCACCCTCGCCGGTTTCCTCAGTGGGTTCGCCAGGCTTTTCGTTGGCTGGTTGCCCCTCGGGTTTGTGTTCAAACACCATCGGCATCAGGAGGACGTTCGGGGATGCGCTGTGCTCGAACAGCAGGGGAGAGGTGCCGGATTCGGCGGCGGCCGCGAAGGTCACCATCCCATCCTTACCTTTCAGGTATTCGAGCAGGTAAGCGATGTTGATAGCTGTCCTTCCCTCGCCGCCTTCTGCCCGCACTCCCACTTTGGCAGTCACGGTGTTGTCGTCATGCCTGGCAGACAGGGTGAGTTCATCGCTGCTCCACTCCAGGCCGACGGCGCCATTACCGCCCCGGGCCATGTCCTTCAGCCGGCGCACGGCGGTCTCCAGTTCCGGCCCATAGGTGGTGACATGAAGGGAGTTGCCAGTAGGGACAAGCCGCCGGTAGTCCGGGAAGTTGCCCTCGATGAGGTTACACCTGAAAGTGACCTGACCGTAGCGGATCACCAGCTTACCTTCGCCGATGCCCAGATTGATGTTCCGTTTGCCGGTAAGGCTGCCGACCAATGACCGGCCCGGCGCCGGGGTGGCCGGGCGCTGCTTCCAGACCTCAGCCAGGACACGCACGGCCGCCGAGGAGATGATGACAGTCTCCTCCGTTGGGTATGATCCCTTGAGGCTTTTGTAGGCCAGACGGAAGCCATCGGCCGCGGCCGCCTCAATGGTCTCGCCCAGGGTGAGGGCCACGCCGGTCAGGACCGGCCGGGCGTTCTCTTTCGAGCAGTACTTGACTACTGCGACAAGAGTCATTACCAGCTCGTCCCCGTCGATGCTGCCCTCGGCCTTAGGCGGTATGTCCGGAAGACCGGGATAATCACCCGGCTCGGCCGTATCGTAGGATGCCGCACCATCATCCCAGGAGAGATGGAGTTTCTTGTCCCGATACTCAAGCTCCAGGATGACATTGCCGGGAACATACTTGAGCATCTCCAGCACCGGCCTCGCCGGCACCAGGCACTCTCCATCAACGCCGTGTAGCTGTATCGAGATGCCAACCTCCAGGTCGGTTGCGATCGCCATGCCGTCCTTGAGGAGCACGTTGCTCAGCACCTCGAGGGTCGGCTTCCTGGGTACAGCTGGCTGCAGGAGTTTCAGGGCTTCCCTTAAGTTATCCACTTTGATCTGCATGATAAAACCTCCTTTCGTTTATCGTTCCCGCCCCGCCTTTCAATCGACCCCATAATAGACATATCAGAATTCAAATAGTGCGGGTTGCTCTGCTTTCCTGCGGGCAACCTGATCATTCCGGACCTACCGCCTTTCTTCCCGGCTGCGATCCAGGTGATTCCGTGTCCGCTGCAGGTACAGCCAGTCTTTCAGCCGGCGTAGCTCCTGCTTCTGGTACTCGCTTATGCTTTCCACGTTGAGATCTTCGGGCATCTCAGCCCTTTTATGCCGGCGCACGACTTTGCCAGCGAGATAGATGTAAATCTGAGTCCAGTCGCTGTCTATTGCCTGCGTCAGGCTTACCGTCATCAGGTAAGCGCAGACTTCGGTATCTGCAGCGGTAGGCGGATTCCCTTTCAGGCTTTCGACCTCGGCAAGCAACCGTTCCAGTGTGATAGCTTGCCTCAGCCAATCGGGCAAGCTGTCACCCCAACCACCCGGAAAGACGATGATAGGATCCGTAAAGATGCCTGCGAGGTCCTCGATAGATTTCTCCGCCCGTCTCTTGTCCATGGCACCTCCTTCTCTCTTGGCAGCTTCTCTGACAGACTTCAGAGCAATGCTTGCTGGCCGGATGCCGAGTGCGCTTGCTGGCGGCTGGCAGATCTGCCGGCGGATTGCTGGCGCGCCGGCTGAGGCTGGGGCGTAGGCGGCGACTCCAGTTTTGCCTCTGTCTTCGGGTATTTCGGATTCGTCTGCCAGCGCTCCTGCGCTTCTGCCAGCATCCGCGGGACGGCTTCCAGCGCCCCCGGCAGTCCACCCTGAATAGTGTGAAAAACCGGATCGCAATCGGGCTGCTGGATGCCGATGATTGCGGTCTCTCCCTTCAGGGTGACCACAATTCTTACGTCCATGGTTCACCTCCTTCGACTTCGCTCAGGATAAATCCTTCTTTTCTTACCTCGTATCACCTGCCCTGCGGCTTCAGGTGTTGCGTAGACAGGTTGAAGTGTTCCCTTTTCCATGTCGACATAGAGTTGCATCCAGGAGCAACTCCCCTCGACGATCCGCCAGCAGACCTCAACCGTTAATGCGGCCATGACCTGGTTTATCGTTAGCCCCTGCTCGGCGATCTGAGCGCAGTCAAGTTGTGAGGCTAGGGGTGCCTGCTGCAGTATCTCCGGCCGCTGCATGGCCGGGTGCGGCAGGGCGAAGCAGTCCTTATCCTCGAATATCGCCGTCCCGTCCCTGTTGCCGATGAGGACCTGGCCGTAGTTCTCACCGTTGCCCGCGTCTACCCACCAGGAGACGTAGCCCAGAGCCGGATGAGGGACAAAGCCCCTGAGGTTTTGAGCAATGTCCTTGCGGGCCGGGCCGTTATCAACGCAGCCGACCACCAGTCCGGGCAGGCATATTTCCGCGAAGGCTACTGGAAGGGTGAGATAGGCTACCGGCCGCCTGAACTCTCTCGACAGCCGGCGTGCCAGGGCGGTGCTCTTGAACTCGCCCAGGTCGGCGGCTGAAAAGTTTTGCCTCACCAGGTTTCTTTCCTCGACGCGGTCATGGTCTATCAGCATCAGCCGGGCCTTCTCCGGCAGTAGCCGGCACAGTCCCTCGGCCACAAAGCCGCCGGTCCCGCCGCAACCGACCACGGTGATATTGAAAGAATGGCCGCCGGCGAACCTGTTGTCGAGCTTATACATAGTTCGGGTACCTCACCACAGGTAGTTCAGTTACCTCACAGATCGAATACCTGGTTCACATCCAGAGGCATAAAGTAGCCATAAACCCCCAGCCTTATCATTACCTCGGGGAAGAAGGTATCGAGCCTTCCCGCAACCATGTAGATACGGAAGCCCTGTTCGTCCCGGTCATCGGTGGAGCTGAAGAAGGCCTTCATTTTATGATGGCTGTGAATGTCCATGATGGTATTCGGGAGAGTCTCATAGGTCACGGCCCCGGCGACACCCTGCTGAGCTGGCATCCGGAGCCGGTATTCGCCGCTTTCCCAGATAACGGCCAGATATCGCTCGCGGGAAAGCTCGCCGGCCATGATGGATATCGCCAGGTTACAGAGGCGACCGGGTATCTTGCCGCAGAGCATCTCAAAGCTCTCCTTTATCGGCGCCAGCCCCCTCACCCGGGCGGGAGATACAATGATAGTGGCCCGGAGATGTTCGTTATCGGCAGAGACGAACAGGCCGTTGCCCGCCAGTATGTACTGGTAGTAAATACCCGGGTCGCCGGTAAGGCCTCCAAATGTATTGAGCAGATATCCGGCCGGGTTCATGGCGCCATGATGTCCTTTATGTGCCCACACGGCATCAGGTCACCGAGCGGGTACCGGTTCTTGCCATCCAGCTCTTCCCACAGGGCAAGCAGGTTATCAGGGTATCGCTGCGACCGGTGTCTATGGTTCCCCGCCAGGGAGAAGAAACTCAGGAAGAAAGACTCCGGCGTCTGCCCGACATCATCGGGATATTTGTGCGTTCCCGGACAGGTATCCCCGGAGTGGAAGACATTGAAGAGCGGCGCATGGAATATGGCGTCATCCAGGCTTCTTGGCCTTTTCTTCGTCGAATAGACTCTCGGCTCCCGGCCGGGGACGCAGATGAAGAGCAGCCCCGGCATCGGCAGCTTGAACTGTCTGGGCGGTTTGAAGGCCTCGAGTTGCAGGGCAACCGGCCACACCTTCGGCCCGCGCCAGAGGGCGACCTCGGCGCCACGTTTCCCCTGCTGCCACCACAGAACATTGTCCGGCAGAAGCCCGGAACCGAGCGGGACTTCGCGCAGCAATGCCAGCGCCACATCGCGAGCGGAGACTACACGGGTGACGATTGCGTCCTTTTCTATCAGATGAAGGATGGTCATATCCTGGTAGAAGTCCAGCCTGGCCTGCAGCTCGTCCGGCGGTATCTTAAGGTCTGCCGGCAGCGCCCACTGGTATTCGATCTTGTTTTTCTTTGCCACGCTTCACCTGCACTTCCCGTCCACACTGAAGACAAACAAATCCTTCCGTGTCGCGATAGAGAGCGCCTTTACACTTCGGGCATCCCTTCAGAATCCACAATGTTGCGCCTCCTTTCGATGAAATCGAGCAGCTCCTCGAAATGAGCCGGCTTGTCTTCTTCAAGCCAGGCTGCAAGGGTGTTTACCTCTCCCCAGGCCGCCTCGGACTGCTGCCAGAGAGTGGTTAAGGCTTGCACATTCTCCATGTCCCAATCTGGCGGGCCGGAGCTGTAGAACATATCGTAATCGGCATCGAGAAAGTAGTTCCCTGTATCCGAGTTCACGATATCGGCCCATACGGCCAGTCCCTTAAACCGCGTTCCGTCCAGCAGACGGTGCAGCTCATCACCAGGGAAACCGCCTTGCGGCAGGCGCTCAAGCAACTCCTTCGGGACATATTCGAGGCAAGCCTCGCCCAGGGCGACGTGTATCCCCTCTTGGTTTTCCGGCATGGGGATAAGGAACGACATGAGCTGCTGGCTCGAGTTCCCGTCAGAAGGCAGCATGTCAATGTCATCGTAGGACAGCCCGCTGATGATCAGGGGGATTCCCCTGGTCAGGTCGCTGTAGCCTTCAATCTCATGCATCTCGGCCTCGGCGAAGGAGTAGTGGAGCGGGAAGTATTTGTCCTCGAAGTGGCTGGCGAAGGCGACGATTTGCGTTTCTGGGGATGGCAGACGGAGTATCTCCTGCTCATGCTCCGGCACATACTCCTTGACCAGCTTGACGAAGTCGTCATAGGACTCGAACTCGTCGAAGCGGTCGATAAGGATGTTAAGAGAGGGAGGGACGGCAGCGCGGAGTTTCTTTCCTAGCTTCAGGAGCGGGCCATTCATGGGGAGCGGCGTCGAACCAGCGTTCTCAGGCATTGCACCGCCTCCCGCGTGGACTTCCCGTAGGCAATTGCCTCGGAGATCGCCTCATCCAGCTCCTCACGATAGAAGGACGCCTTTTTCATGTCGACCTTGCCTTTAGTGACAACTCTCTGCGCCAACTCGAGCAGCGTGATCTTGAACTTCGGGACTGTCTTCAGGGCGCTTACGATGAGATGCGTGTCCAGGCTATCCCTTTGTGCCAACCCGCTTGACCAACTCATAGAGCGTGTCCTCTCCTTCATGGTGTTCCCGGACTTCGGCGTTGACCAGCTCCGGGAAGAAATCGGCCATCATCTTCTTGACCTCTTCCGTGCTCAGGTTAGGGTCGGGGTCGGGAAATTCCCGATTTTCATAGATGAATTTTCTGGCCATTGGTAATACCTCCTTGTTAGTTTCCTGCTTAAATTATTCCAGAATTTATTCCTGCCAATCCTGCTCTTTCGCCAGGCGCCGGATGATTTCGTCTATCACGGTGGGTAGCTCTTCCTGAAGAGCGTGCAGGATAGCTGATACGCGTTCGTCATATGCTTTGTAGTTGGAACTGTCCAGGCTGTCCTTGATGCAATCGAATACTCTAAAGGATATGTCCATCGGTCCACCTCCTCTGGTTAATCAACTTCCCAGCCGGCATCAACCATGTCCTCGTATGAGGCGAAGCTGATCTTCTCGGCTGAAGGCAGCTTATCGAGTTGGAAAAGATTTGCCAGGTAGATTGTGGGGCCGCGTCCGGCAACAACCAGGCCGCATTCCCCGTCGCGCCGCCTTATCATCGGCAGCACGGGCCATCTGGGCCAGCGGTCTTCATCCTTCAGCATCTGGATGTGATCCATGGTTTGAGGCATAGTATCCCTCTCCTTTCGTTAATTTGAGCAGTAGCCCGCTCATCCCTGGCGCCTAATCCCGATAGTCGCAACTAAGCGCCAGAGTCAGGGGCTAATACTCGTCCGGGAAGAGAATGGTGGTTGCCGACCTGTCGGCCTCAGTGATGATCCAGATGGTGGATATGCCGTGTCCGGAGAAGCGTTTGTCATTGTAGGCTGAAAGTATCCGCATCCCCTGGTTCAGGGCAGCATCGTTCGTTCGCTTGTCTTCAGCGTCCACATCACCCCAGTCACCACTGAGATGGCGTTTCAGGCTGCCGGCGGCGAACCTGGCGAACTCTGCATTGTCGGCAACCAGGTCACTCACTCCCCGGGTCCAGACGAGCTGTCCCGGATTGAATTTGGCGGTCATATCACCTCCCTTGTTTGGTGTTATTCCTGGACAAGATCAAGGCAGTCAGGACAGGCCTTGTAATCTCTTGCGGTAGAGATTGTCCCAGATGCCACTATCGATGAGTTGCTGGCAGACATTGATGGTCTTGAAGTCCTGGTTACAACAAGGATGCTCTTTGCAAAATCTACAATAGAGCATGTCGAAATCCTCCGGCCCCAGGTCAAAGACAGTCTTACCGCTAAGGTCTTTCGCTGGCATACTTCCTCTCCCTTTTCATTCTTTCTGCCTGGGCTATCGATAGATAGTCAGGGCACTTGGTTGAACACCGGCTCTTTCCTTTGAGGCAGTCCCTAAAGAACCAGTAGCACTTGCGCCGGTTGGGGCGTTTGTAAGTCACCATCGCCGACACCCCCTAGTTCCAGAAGTCTTCACCCATCAGGGCCTCGGCGTCTTCCATCTCGACGGCGATGCCATCAGTATCATCGCCCAGAACGTCCTGAAAGGCTGCGGCCAGCTCGGCGCGGAATGGGCGCTTTTCAATCGGCTTGCCGTAGCAGGCCGGGCAGCCTTCACCGTCCTTGAAATGCACACGCTCCAGCGGATCCATTTCTTGCTCGACATAGTAGATATCCCAGGGTTCACCGCAGCGGCGGCAATAAAGGTCCATTCAGCTCCCCCTTTCGATGTTTTTCCAGTCCGGCTCCGGCCCGTCCAGCGGGACTATAGCCAGGACGCCCCACTTCGCCTCAGGATTGCCCATGCCGAACATGCCGATCATCTTGCTCTCGTCCTCATTGAGGGAAGAGAGTATCGTCATGATCAGCTTGCCGTTCTCGGCAAAGACATAAGCGTATTCGCAGCCCGAACCGGCGGCGTTCTCTTCGGTTACAAGGAATGCCTCTTCATGGCGATCGCCGTGGCAGTAGCACTCGGCATTGTTGGATTCCGGCCCCTCGAAAGGATGCTCTAACGCCATGTAGCGGCCGTTAGCCATATCCTTACGGGCTTTGGCGGTGAGCTTTTTCCCGTGAGATTCCCAGTCCTGGTAGTAGTGCTCCCAGGCCAGTCGACCGCACTTGAGGCAATTCCCTTTGCCGTAATCGTTGTAGCCCGGTGTGACCGCAAAGTCCTTGCCCACGATGCTTGACCAGCCGGCCGGGTGCTCATCAATCAGGACACGGAGCATCTCATCCAGGTTGTCCTGGAATTGCTCGTGATACACGTCCCATAGAGCTTTGCCCAGTCCGGTGGGGTAAGAGTCCCAGTGGTGGTATCTCCCCTCGAAAGTATCCCCCTTCTGCCGCGCGATTGCTCCTCTTGTGCTCATACTGTTATCACCCCCTCCCCGTCCCATGAGTAGTTCGACCCTGCTCACTAGAGCTAGGTTGAGGACGGGCGGGAAAGGGCAAAAGATTACCCGCTCCCGTCCATGCTTAACTTACCGGATTATGAATAGAGCCAGTTCTTTGTTAAAGGATCATCAGGATGCGGTCATTGATATGGCCGCTCCACCGGGTTTCTATGCCGGCGTTGTAGAAGACGGCTTCGATCTCTTCGGGATCGCCGGCCCAGGCGAGATAGCATTGCCCCGTGTTCCTCAAGTCTTCGGCGTCTTGCTGGTGGTAAACAACATAGCGATGAGCCTTGCTATCGGGGATGGCAGCAACGGCGCAGGACTGGCAATCCATGAAGTTGCGCCTGGCGAAATAGCCCCGCTTCCGGAGCTGGCGAAAAGCTGTATCCAGTCTAGAGGCGTTCATATCGTCACGTCCTTGCTAAATAAGGTGTCAAACTAACTGTCAAATTAGGCGTCATGCCGGATATGAATAGAGCCAGCCTTGTTCTGGCTGGCTCTAAAATCACTGGTTGAAAAGCAAAAGACACCCCGCTTTGTTCGGAGTGTCTTTTTGTTTTTATGCGCTTCTGTCTAGCGGTTAGCTAGATAGTGCTTGACCGCCTTGTCAACTTCCGTCTGTATCCGCTTTGTTTGTCCGTATCGGATAGCCTTGCGCCTTGCGTTCTTGCTTACGCCCCTGAGCGTAGGCAAGTCCACGTCTAAAGCCATGTATGAGCTAGGCAGTCTAACTCTGGCAAAAGGCTTTAATGTTACTCCGCTTACGCCTACGGCTAATAGGTAGTAGGCGGGCTGTCTGTCAAAGTAAATATCCCGCCCGACTCCGTTGAATTGTCCGCCCGAACTTACCCGCCTGTCATTAGTTGCGTGCAGGCGTTGCCGTTCGTTCTGCCAGTCAAGCCTATCTTCAGCTTGCCACGCTTTAATTGCGCTTTGCCATCTCCGCTCATGTAGGCGTAGGAACTTAGGCTCATAAGCGGTAACTGTCTTAGAGCCGTAAAGCGTGATATAAAGCTGGTTGCCGTTTTCGTCCCTGATAGGGTTGCCCGAAGTGCTTTGACAGGGCAAGGTTACAGGCACGCTCACAGTAACGCCTTTAGGCTCAAAGTAAAGGTAGTGTTCAGGGTTATCGCAAAGCGGATGACCTAACAGGCAAGCGTCCCCCGTTTCCGTCCAGATACGGATAAGACATT
This sequence comes from Chloroflexota bacterium, assembly GCA_016190825.1. GTDB lineage: Bacteria > Chloroflexota > Dehalococcoidia > Dehalococcoidales > UBA2162 > JACPPV01. Next base: position 27,889 of record JACPPV010000010.1, on the reverse strand, counting down.
GTTGGCGGTCATGGGTTGCCCATTTCGGTTGTTTCCCCATTTTACCCCCTTTTCCTTCGACTTCGCTCAGGATAAACTTCTGTGCAGGCTGTCTGTGACCATGCGCCCGAATTATGACTAGGCGGGGACGGCGACCCGTTCCCGTTTCGTGTTTTTTGGTGCTTCCGCTTCGGCAACCGCTTCGGCTTGCGCCAATGCCTGAGCCATGATAGCGTCACTGAGGTTGCGGGCATCGGCGTCCTGTATTGGCTTGCCCGCTTGAGCGGACGCCCTTGCCGTTGCCCCATAGCCATCAGCGTTTTCGGTAGCTACGGCATTAGCGTAGGATTGCAGGTTAGCCGCCATGTTCTCACGGACTAACCGGACGGCGTCCGATATGTCCTTTGCGACACGTATGACAGGCTTACCTGACAGGCTGAACTTGACAGTTCCGTCCTGATTGTAAGCCAGCCGTAGCGGTGCGCCGAGCTGGTCAAGCGGTATGGCGGTGTGTCCTTCGGTATTCGTGGCGGTAAAAAACGGAAGCCAGACCGTCTCAAGGTCAATGCTCCAGACTTTCCGCCCGCCGGTGTTTTTGGCACGTGGTGCCAGTAGGCTTTTGATGTAGCTGTTTTCCATGCGTCCTTTCCTCTCTTTCGTTTATTAGGCGCATGGTCACAGACCGCCCGCACAGAGCTTGATATGAGTCACGTTGCGCCTTTCCCCCGTTGCCAGAGTAATCAGCCTGCCAGCGTGCTGTTTGTTAATGAGCGTGTTTAGCTTCATCATCACACAAATCAGCGTTTGGTCATATTTCAAGCATTAGCGCAATTATCTTCCCCCTCCCCCTCGGCAGAAACTTTTGAAAAATGAAAAAGCCCTCCCGTGTGGGAGGGCCTGACGTATCAGGTTAAACGGACGACGGTCAACTTTGGGAAGGTATCACCTTGCGGTGGGGCCAGCCGGTGCCTTTTGACGCGTGATTGCGCCCGTTTTCCGGATACAGTGTATACTGCGGATTCGACCAGAGAGCCTCATCCGCCCCTCGGCCTGTTTTGGTCAGCCGATAGTAGACGCGGTCCGGCGCCTGGGGGTAGTTTGCCTGGATAGATGAGTCCCCGGTTTCTGAAGTCGGCTCGACCCAGCCGAGCCTTTTGAGCACGCCGAAATATACCAGGAAGGAGTGGTATCTCATCCGGGTGAACTTTCGGGAAACCCTGGCAAGCTCGCGTTCCCGGATTTTTTCCGCCTGTTCCTCGGTGACCTCTTCGCCGCCCAGGACCATGCGGCTGATTATTCTTTCGGCCCGGTCTCTTGCCGTGGCTCTGGCCAGCGCTTCTTTGTACTCGTAGTTGATGTCCGCCTGGGGTGCGCCCCGCTCCGAATCAATTCTGGTAGAACCCTCCGGGCCGTTGCCCAGCAGGTACTCCCGGATAAACCAGCCGCAGCCAAAAGGACGGAGAAAACCACCCCGGTTAGGTCTGATGGGTAATGTCATGCGGTGTCTCTCATTTTTCTGTCATATTCGAAGCTCCTGATACGACAAGTCGGACACCAGGTGGTATGCCCGCCGCGGCAGGGTTTTCTCTCCGGCTGATGCGGGCATAGATTGCCACCGAAACGGAGCCTTTGTAACAGCATCGGGTTATCAAAAAAGGTTACCGCTCCGCAGTCAGGGCAGTGGGCCATGTAGCCTTTCTCCAGCTCAAAGACGGCCGCTTTCGACCCGCAATTACAGTCCAAGGAATATCCGGTTGCTTTCTTCTTCCTTTTACTCGTTGGCATGCTATTCTCCTAAAACTAACTTGAGAGGTTCCTCCGCTGGCCAGTTCATATGCTGGTAAATCTCTGTATCGAAATAAACACGAGGATAACCGCAATGAGGGCATGCCACCGGTAACCTATCCGTCCAGAAGTGGGGATTACCCAGTTTCCTGTCGAAAACACCGGCAGCCATATTAACAGGATTACCGCAGCGTACAAAATACACCTGTTCCCAGCTCGCCAGCTTTTCCAAAAGCCAGATGTGACCGGAATAGCGCCGGTGGAAACGCCTGAGTTCTTCCTCACCAGCAACATCACTTTGTAACTGGGAAAGTACGTTCCCCAGGCGGATATTTTCGTTTGAGAGTCCTTTCTTCTGTGACTCCAGGCCGGCTATCTCCGCCATGATCCTTGCTTTCTCCTTATCGCCCCACTCATCCAGTTCATTCAGGTACTTATTGAGTAAGCCGTGTTCTTTCAGCCCCTTGGCCAGCTTTTCCCTGGCATTCTTGTGTCCGGCGAATTCCTTGGATAAGCCCAGCGCAAGCTCGAGGGTGAAGCCGTGGCTTTCCACTTCGGCTTTTACCTTACCGGCGGTAACCACTTCTTCCTTAGTGACGTTAGCCTGCTGGTAGCAGGCTTCGACTTCTTTGTTGATGCGCTGCTTTTCCTTTTCGGCCTTCCTGTTGAAGGCTTCGAGTTTCTTTTCCGCGGCCCCATACTCATTCCTAATCTGCTCCAGTTCCTGTCGGGCTTTCGCTATATCTTTCTTGACCTGCTCGTATTCTCCGACAGCCTGCTTTATCTGTGCTACCAGGCTTCCCTCTCGCTTCTCAAGGTTCGGGATCAGGCCTTCCAGTTCAGTCTTTCGCTTTATCAGCTTTTCACAGACATCGAGAGCTTCAGTGCAGGAGATTCCCTTCTCTTGTTCGAGACGAAGTAGCCCCTGTATTACTTCGAGGTAGCCTGAATCGGCAATACGCCTTTCAATTTCCATCAGACTTTCGAACATCTCCTCACTGAAGCCAGGGCAGTAGACGCGCGCCGTCTTAGCCGCGTCTTTAATCTCTTCGGCTGTGAATCGTTGCTCCATTGTTAGTCTCCTCCTTTTCCCATTTGTAGCGTTATTCGAATCGCTTCTTCCAGCGTCATATCAGCGTTCAGGCGGGGCATGGCCTGATTTACCATGTCTTTAGCTTCTCCGGGCCGGAAAGCCATGCTTTCCAGAGCGCTGGCCACGTCCTCAATGCTAAATCCCTGCCTGTTAACCGGCACAGGCTGGGAGGACTCCTGGAACGCTAGACTGAGCAGGCTGCCGGCGACCAGCGGCGCTATGAATCTGCCCTGGGCGCCGAGTTTCCCCAGCCACACCACCACCGAATACCACTTCAACTTATCCGAAAGGTCGCTGACAAATTCATTTGGAATCCGGATCGGCTTCGTTCCCGGCACTTCCCAGGTAGTGTAAACAGAGTCTCTGGCTACAATGGCAAGCCGGCCGAGGTCCCTCTCGATGAGAGCGTGGAGAAAAATCATCGGGATAGCCAGCGTTTCGGGCTTGCCGATGGCTCCCACCAGAGTAATCAAACGGGCATCATGCTGCGTCCTGACGACTGCCGCGGCGACAAGATACATGGTAACCTCGACAATAAGTTGGGAGATGTCTTTGCCCTCATAATGGAGCTTCGGCACAGGAACAAACCACCGTTCGGCTCGCCAGGTGGCTTTACTGCCGTACCTGTTTCGGATAGCCGTGCCGATAGCCTTATCCGCTTCGCTGCCTATCCTCTGGTCATTACCAGACGACGTAAACATATCGATAATATCGGCGTCCATGTCCTGTACTCCGGCTTCCTGAAAGGCCAGGGTGGTTGCGTCTCTCTGATTTTCTGCCATTTTGCCCGGCATAATTTTCACTTGTCCGGCCCCCTTATCAATTCAACCTATGCTATCTATACTATTCAACCTATACTACCTATAAGCCTGTTGCCTTTTTGTCCTTTCTGTCAGCAGGGCTATAATGCAGGGGTTTATTACGGGGGGGGAGGGGTCACCCCCCCCATGCCTATCCAGTCTGAATAATTCCTTTCCCCGGGGATCCGGGTGGCAGCGTCCGCAGAGTCATGTGCCGTCCCGCCGCCACCAGTTATTCGACCCGCAAACGTTGCAGGGATAATCGGGTTTGTTCCCGTTATTTCTTTTCGGCGTGTTCCTACGTGTCACATCTGTCTCAACTGTCACATTTTCGGACTGATGTGACAGTTTCTGAGACACTTGTGACGGATGTGACGCTTCTGCAGACGGGACATATTTAGATGATTGCAAACATCGGGGTATTTCAACAGCCAGATTGCCGTCCTCAGCGTAGTAATAGCGGCTGATTATCTCCGCCCATGTCCGGGAATCCGGTATAGTGTAAGCACGCACTTGCTTTTTGATCTCTCGGTCTTCTCTGTGGAGCGTAATCCAATGTTTCTCGACCTGAACGCCCACTGATGTCAGGGCCTGTGTAATCGCCTTGACCGATGACTTCAGCTGCCTGGCCACCATGCTGGGAGTTACCGCTTCAGGCTCATCGGACCCCGGTTTGATATACTCACTGAACTCTGTGCCGACCTCCTGGTCTCCGGCAGCCATGGCAATCACCAGGTTGACCAGGGAGCCTTCCCAGGACATGCTCCTTACCCGCCGTACTTCCTGCTGGCGGGCAACGAGATAACGGCGAAACTGCTCCACGCCATCAGGCCATAGCTGGAAGATGATTGACAGCGGCATGGCCAGCTGCTTCAGTCTCGGTTCGATGTTCAGGTCATCGAAGGATAGCATCCTGGTAGCGTCGATGTCGTCCCAGTGGCTAAGGGCAAACAGCGCCAGCTCGTTTCTCAGCACCCGGGCCTCCTCGTAATAGCTTGAAGACAGGATGATGGGAATATTCAGGTTTGAGGTCTCGCGCATGGCAATAGAGAGGAGTCTGCCCTCGGTGGCATTGTCATGAAAGGTCTCGCGCATGGCGAGTACCTTGGGGGAAAAGGCATCGAAGTAGTCCTGAGAGCGCGGGTCCTGTTTATCGCTGAGAATATAGTATTGCCCGCGCTCAAAGCCGAGGTTAAGGTACTTGGTGACCTGGTTTTCTTTCTCCCCGGCGAAATCGGCCTCGTCGATAACCAGGGTACCCCGCCACTGCTGCTGGGTGCGGGCGATACCGGAGAAAGAGCTGGCGCCGGAAGCGCAGAGAGGGTAGAAACACAGGTCTCCGATTACCTTCTTGCCCCTGGTCTTACCCTTGCCGGTGTCCGCCAGGAAGCGCAGGTAGGCGACGGTATTTACCTTGCGGTAGAACCAGGTGAAAAGGACATACATGGTGCAGAGGTCGAGGTCGAGTTCCGTCAGGTCCACGTATTTCCGAATATGCGATTTGACCTTATCGTAGAGCTCCCCTGGTTCCAGAAGCCTCGCATTTTCAATATTCTCGTCCGGAAGACCCACGATGGGAATAGGTTGCTTATCTATCTCGGGCAGACGGCGGGGCATAAGGCGCAGCTTGCCCGAAACCGCTTCCGAGGTAAGGACAACGCCGGAGCCGTTGACATGAGCAAAGGCATAGCTGCCATCGAGTTTCTTCACTTCCAGCCATAGCCCCCTTAAGTCAAAATGGCTGGCGAAGACTTCATCTTCGCGGTCCTCTTCTTCCTTCCTTTCAAAAGGCATGGCGAGGGCTTTAAGCTTGTCGATGGTGTGTCCCTGAGCCAGGTAATCGTCAGCGCCGACCTTTTCTCCGTGCTCACCAGCCGGCAGGTAGACAATATTAACCCGGGCGCCCTTCCGGCTAAGGTGCTCAGCCAGCCTGGCAGCGGCTTTGCTCACCGAGGGATTGTCCCGGTAGTCGGAGTCAAAGCAGACATAGCACTCCCTGTCTTTCAGGGCGATGTAGTCGAAATCGGCCAGAATAGTGGTGCCGCCCAGCGAGTTCCTTCCTTTGAAGTTCCACACGCCGGTCAGGGTGACAGCGCATTCTCCCATGCTGGCCAGTGTGTCCGCCTTCTTAACACCTTCCACAAACCACACCGGGACACTAGGATTGCCGAGAGATTCGCGACATGCTGGCGGCGCGTCCAGTCTCACCGATGTGCCGCGGGGATTTTCGTACTTGATTGGTTTATCTTTGTTATTAAGCCTGGGGCTATCGGGGCGGAACTGGTAACCGACAATACCGGTACCACCAACTCCCCAGAGCGGAATAAGCAGGCCGGGGGTGCGGCACTGTGCCCTGGCGAAGCCGAGCTTATCCAGTTCTGATTTCCCCAAGAGGCTGCGGTAGCCTCTATCTTTGATAACGTCAACGCCAATACCACTGTCTTCATTGAGCTGGTGGAAGTGGGTCATCAGAAGGTCGGGTATGGCTTCGGAGAAGACGGGATCATTCATCATTATCCTCCGAGATATTTTCACCGAAAGATCTCCCCCGTATTTTTTGCCTGGTGAGGTCGGTCACTTCTGGCAAGCAATTTGTCGATTCATTCTGTTTCCTCAATGCGGTCCGGCGGAGGTGAGTTTCAGCGATCATATGGGCCAGCATGCGCAGACCGGAATCGAGAATCTCCTCCTGCTCGGGGGTCATATTGACCGTAGCCTTGCCCACTGTCAGCCTCGCTCCTTATCGTTGTCTGGATGCAGGACCCTGTCGTAAAGGTCATCAAGTGAACAGCCGAGCACTTCCTTGATGAGCAGGGCATGCTCGATGCAGAGGAATCGCCGGTTATTCTCCAGGGCACTAAGCGTGGTTCGTTCTATGCCGGTTCGCCGGCTAAGCTCCGCTTCGCTGATGATGAGACCTCGCAAACGGCACTCACGTACCCTGTTACGATAGCGGGACCTCATTTGCGAGCGGATTGCCGGTTGATGGTTCATACGTCTACGCATAATTATTACCTCGGGGTTATTATACACTGATGTATAACTAAGCTGTCAAGAGTAGCATGTCAGCCACAGGTATTGACAAGGTAGCTAACATGGGAGTATAATACGTTCGAGAATAAAAGGAGAGCCTACATGCTTTTAAGTGAGCACCTCAGGCAGATCAGGGAGAGGAAAGGCTGGACGCAGAACCACCTGGCCGAAGTCTCCGGTGTGCCTCAGCCCAGCATATGGAGGCTGGAGAAGGGCCTGATCCAGAACCCGAAAACAAGTCTCTTGCGGAAGCTGGCCGAGGCCCTTGGCGTGACCATGGACTACCTGCTCAGGGACGAGGAAAAACCCTCCTTCGATGAGGTCCTTCGGGATGACGAGGTGGGACAGGCCATCTTCCGCGGCTACGAAGAGCTGGATGACCAGGGCAGGGACCAGCTAAAATCCTTCACCGACTGGCTTAATGAGCAACGTAGAAAGAAGAGCGAATCCGGCAATGTATGAAGAGTTTATGGCTGCCGAAGACCTGCTGGATAGAGCTGGCCTGCTTGATACGAACCTTCCCATCCCGCTGGATTCGGTAATAGAATACCTGGCGAAAGATGGACTGGAGCTCCATTACTACGACCCCAAACTGGCCCCGGAGTCGGTCAAGAACGCCGCCTACGGCGTAGACGAGGTGCTGCATTGGAAGGACGGAACTGCGGCGCTCTTCATTAACCAGAGCCGCCCCAGAACCAGGCAACGATTTAGCCTCTGTCATGGCATAGGGCATTTCCTTCTCCCATATCACCGAGAACTTAATTATCTGGCTAGGGGATGCAATACCATGAGACCTCTTACCACGAAACCTTATGAAAGGCAGGCGGACCGCTTTGCTGCTGCCCTGAACATGCCGCCGACCCGTTTCCGACAAGACATGAAGACAGCGACGCCGGGCATGACGGGGATCTTGGAATTGGCCTCGTCATATTCGGCCTCCATCGAAAGCGCCGCTATCCATTACGTTGGACTGGCCGAAGTACCTTGCTCCTTGCTCAGGTTAGACCTGGTAAAAATCGGCCCCGGTTCTCGAGATGGTCCCTACAAGGTACGCTATCAGATTCGCAATGACCAGTTTCCCTTCTTGATTCCATCCGGACTACGCATTGAGAAATTCCCGGATGAAATAGTCGATTGGAAACCGTGGCAGGGCCAGTACATGCCCGAAGGGCTGGTCTACTTAGAGAGCATTGGGCCAGGGCAAGTCGGACGAGAAGTAGCTCTTCGCTCTTACACGTATCCGCATCGCGCGGGTGTACTGGGAGGAGTACTGGCGCTGTTGTTTCTCGCTAAACCCCTGAAATGGGCTTTCTTCCAATGAGAGTTTGAGGAGGGTGTCTGATGGAACGAAATAACGAGATGAAGGCAGCTATCTACGCCCGGGTATCTTCCGAGAAGCAGGCGGAAAAGGACCTGTCAATCCCTGCCCAGCTTAAGGCATTAAGAAAGTATGCCCTGGAGCGCGGCTGGGACATCGTCCATGAGTATATTGATGAAGCGGAAAGCGCCAAAAGCGCCAACCGTCCCGCCTTTCAGGAAATGATAGCTGCGGCCAAGAGAAAAGACAGGCCCTTCGATTCAATCCTGGTATGGAAACTCTCCAGGTTTGCCCGGAAAAGGGAGGACTCGATAATCTACAAGTCAGTACTCCGCAGAAGGGGAATCTCGGTTATCTCAATCAATGAGCAAATTGACGACTCGGCCTCCGGGCGGCTGCTCGAGGGTGTAATCGAAGTCATCGATGAGTTCTATTCGGCTAATCTTGCCCAGGACACCATGCGCGGCATGAAGGAGAACATCAGCCGGGGATTCTTCAATGGCGGTGTTGTCCCCTTCGGCTACAGGAAGGTAAAGGTACCTGTCAACGGTTCGGAGAAGACAAAACTTGAACCTGACCGGCATGAAGCCTCACTGGTGAAGCGTGCCTTCAAGCTGGCTCTCAAGGGCAAAGGAGGCAAAGAGATAGTCCGTGTCTTTAATGAAGAAGGACTGAGGACGCGGTCCGGCAAGCTATTTGGCACGACCACTATCAACTTCTGGCTGAAGAATCCGGTCTACACCGGGTCTCTTGTATGGAACCGGACCGACAGAAGCACTGACAAACCATTCCGTAAGCCCGAGTCTGAGACCATTGTTGCTCCTGATACTCACATGGGTCTCGTATCGCTGGAAGATTTCTGTCGAGTTCAAGAGCTTCTGAAAGATAGACGCCCTTTCACGAGGCCTCCGCGGGGGACATCAAGCCCTTACGTTTTGAGCGGACTTGCCTATTGTAGCAAGTGCGGCGCCGCCATGATCGGCACGGCGGCCAAGTCCGGAAAATATCAATATTACGAATGTGACTCCCGTTTCAAGAAGGGTAGGGACGGCTGCCAGGGTCTCAGATTCCGAAAAGAAATGATGGAGGCCTTCGTCTTGGGGAAGGTCAGGACAAACATCCTGACCAGGGACAATCTGACCAAGCTCGTTCACCTCATCAACAGCGAGCTGCTGGAGAGTGCCAGCCGCCATGAAAAGCAGCTTGAACAGACCGAAAAAGAGTTAGTCAAGATAAGCGGCAAGCTTACGAAACTCTATTTCGCTCTGGAAAGCGGCAAGCTGGAGATGGATGACCTGGCCCCTAGAATCAAAGAGCTTCGAGCCGCTCAACACGAACTGCAGCGGCAGCGGGATAGTCTAATTAGTAGGATTGAGTCGAACGAACCAGAAGAGCTGGATGAAAATGAAGTGATGAGCTATATAAATGAACTGGAGGAAGTCCTGGCGGAGAAATCATTCCTCCAGCAGAAGACTTTCCTCCGGCGATTTGTGAAGAGGATGGAATTCAATCCAGAAGGAGTGGTCTTGGACTACACCATACCGGTGCCCATAGATAAGAATAGAACTTCCACGAGGGAAGTTCTATATATTAAACAAGATGGTAGCGGGGGTTGGATTTGAACCAACGACCTTCGGGTTATGAGCCCGACGAGCTGCCACTGCTCCACCCCGCGTCCACTTGAAGTATAGCTCCGGGTATGGATGTTGTCAAGAAATTGCGCTCCCACACTAGTTGACAGAATGACGCAAATGGCATAATCTAAAGAACCGAGCAGACAAAAGGACTGCGGCAAGAAAGTAAAGATGAATATTCTTTTAGTCTATCCCCGTTACCCTGATACCTTCTGGAGCTTCCGCTACGCCCTTAAATTCATCTCCAAGAAGGCTTCATTCCCGCCCCTCGGGTTACTGACCGTAGCCTCAATGCTACCTCGAGAGTGCGGAAAGAAGCTCATTGATATGAATGTTACTGACCTGAGTGATCAGGACATCATCTGGGCGGATTATGTTTTTATCAGCGCGATGGTCGTCCAGAGCGATTCCGCACGGGAAGTTATCTCCCGCTGCAACCATCTCGGCGTAAAGGTGGTGGCAGGCGGTCCCCTCTTTACTACGGAATATGATCAGTTTGAGGGGGTTGACCACTTTGTTCTGGGCGAGGCTGAAATGACCCTGCCAGCCTTTCTGTCAGACGTAGAAGCCGGATGCGCCAAGCCCCTCTATGAAGCTCGCGAACAGCCTGACATCGGTCTCACGCCGCTGCCCATGTGGTCACTGATCAACATGAAACATTATGCGTCCATGAGCCTTCAATATTCCCGGGGTTGCCCCTTCAATTGCGATTTCTGTGATATCGCCATTCTCAACGGGCATATGCCCAGGACCAAGAACCAGGAGCAGACCGTCAGAGAACTTGATGCACTGTATCTCCAGGGGTGGCGTGGCAGCATATTTATGGTGGACGACAACTTCGTCGGCAACCGCAAGAAACTGAAGATGGAAACACTGCCGATTATGATAGAGTGGTCAAAAAAGAGGAAATACCCCTTCTATTTTTACACCCAGGCCTCAATAAACCTGGCTGATGATGAAGAGTTGATGCAACTGATGGCAGAGGCCGGCTTTGAAAGGATATTCGTCGGTATCGAGACCCCGAACGAAGACAGCCTTACGGAATGCAATAAGCAGCAGAACAGGGGGCGTGACCTTGTGGCCGCGGTAAAAAAGATTCAAAATTATGGATTTGAAGTCCAGGGAGGATTCATAGTCGGCTTTGATAGCGACCCTGTCTCAATTTTCCACAGTCAGATCAACTTCATTCAGAAGAGCGGCATTGTTACCGCTATGGTTGGCTTGCTCAATGCCCCGAGGGGCACTCGCCTCTACCAGCGTCTGAAAGCGGAAAACCGACTGATCAACGAGTTTTCCGGTAACAACACCGATTGTTCCATCAACTTCGTTCCCAAAATGGATTACCAGACCCTCATTGATGGCTACAGGCGCATTTTCAGCACCATATATTCGCCCAAACAGTATTACGAGAGGATCCGTACCTTTCTCAGGGAATACAAACCGAGAAGGGCAAAAAGGCTTTCCCTGCTCCGGTTTTCCCACATTGTGGCTTTTCTCAAGGCGATGTGGGTGTTAGGGATAAAAGATCAGGGCCGAAAGCATTACTGGCGGCTCATGCTTTCAACTCTCATTCGACATCCAAGGGTACTGCCGCTATCAATTATTCTGGCCATTTTCGGCTTCCATTTTCGCCAGATTACCCGCAAGCTCGACAGCACTCCCATTGAACATATTTCAGGCATGACGTAAGGCCCGCCGGTCAATCTTGATGTTATTGTACCCCGCAATGCAACGCACGACTGTAGTTACTTTGGAATCACTCGCCGGCTCCTGCCATAAAAACGTTATGTATGGCTGAATTATGTCTACAACTGTGCTAAAATAAATCCTATACAAACCGACGCGAACCGATGACACCAACCAATGGAAGCCGGATAGCCAGGGGAGGCTATATGAAAGAGGATATTGAGCGATTTCTGGCCTACCTCTCCGTAGAAAAGGGATTTGCCGAAAACACAATTGAGGCATATCGCAGTGACCTGTTTCACGACTTAGCAGTCTTTGCCGAAGACGAGATGAAGAAGCGCGGGATAATGCTGTCATGGGAGAACTTCACCCGACAGGACATGCTTAACTACGTCCTTCACCTCAAAGAGCGGGGTTACGCGCCCACCACGCAGGCCCGCAAGGTGGCAGCCGCCAAGTCTTTCTTTGGCTTCATGATGGCAGAGGGCAAACTGGCAACGAGCCCGGCAGAGAATATTGATTCTCCCAGGGTAGGACGTCCCCTGCCCAAGCCCATTTCTTTCAGCCAAGTTTCCCGCCTGCTGGAACAGCCAGCCAAGCGTCCCACGCCCGAAGCAAAGCGGGATGCCGCAATGTTGCGGTTGCTGTATGCCAGCGGCATGCGGGTAAGCGAGTTAGTATCTCTCAATATGGGGGACATAATCAAGGACGAAGGTTGCGTTCGCTGCTTCGGTAAGGGCGGCAAGGAACGGCTGATCCCGGTTATGCCGGCGATTCCGGCGCTCCAGGAGTACATGACTGGCGCCCGCTCCCGGCTGATCCGCGATGAGCAAGAAACGGCTCTGTTTCTCAACCGCCGGGGAGAGAGGTTGACAAGGCAGGGTTTCTGGCAAATCCTGAAGGGATACGCACAGGAGGCTGAGCTGGGGACCGAAGTTACCCCTCATACGATCAGACACAGTTTTGCCACCCACATGTTGAACGGCGGAGCCGACCTCCGCACTGTGCAGGAATTGCTTGGTCACGCCAATATTTCAACAACCCAGGTTTACACTCACCTTACGCCGGAACACGTCCGCCGCACATATGATAAGTCCCATCCCAGGGCAAAACTGGGCAGGCAAACCCAGCAGCCTTAAGAAAACTCACCATTAAGGAGTCTGATATGCCAGGTAAATCACGCCATAAGAAAGCGCGCCGCCTGCCTCAGGGTGGAAGAGGCAAGGCGGGTGCTCCGCAGCCGGCTCCCGCTGCGGTAGTAGGCACGGAGACGGTCCGAGCCGCGGCGCCGGTCGCCCGCCCCAGAGCAACAACTGCTCCGACAGGCGTGGCAACGCCGGCCCAGATAGCCGCCCCCGTGCATACCTACATTGGCAGAGAATTGCGCAACATAATCATTCTTGGGAGCGTCATATTGGCTGCTGTCATCGTGGTGGCGCTCCTGACGCGTTGAAGCTTTTCCCTGAGTGTCCAAAGCGATACGGAATCCCGGCAGCTCTCCTTATTATTGTTATTGGTCCCATCTGTGCAGCATATCCGGAAAGGAAAAGACAGGTAACGGATGAGCTTCAAATGGTGGCTTATTACGGCAACCAGTTTGTTCATAATTGGGCTGGGATTCGGACTGGCATCTTCCGGCCGACTTGAGGGACTGCCACCCGAAGAACTCGCCACTCTGCAAGAGCTGGCCGATTTATTGGCGCCCCTGCCGCAATCTTCCATTTTCATATTTATCCTGTTCAAGAACCTCTTCGCCGTCCTGTTCAGTCTTGTGCTGAGCCCCTTGCTCTTCCTGGTGCCGGTTTTGTCCCTGCTGTTTAACGGTTGGCTCGTCGGCATCGTTTCGGTACTGGTCATCCAGGAAAAATCCCTTGTCTTCCTGCTGGCAGGCTTGCTTCCTCACGGTATCATCGAGGTCCCGGCTCTCTTTATCGGCGAGGCGGCTGCTCTCAGCTTCGGCGCGGGCGTAATGCGATCTTTGTGGAAAGGCGAAGGGTTGAAACTGCGGCGGCATTTCCGGCAGATATCAAGATTCCTGGCACTAGCTTTTGCCCTCTTTCTGGTAGCCGCGGCGGTAGAGGCCTTCATCACCCCGATGGTAATCAAATGGGCAAGCTGACGGGGTATGAGCGGCCCGCAGGCTCATTTGCCGTAACCAGCACCATTGATTATAATATGGGAAAATAAATCTGGAAGGGTGGGAGACCATGCAGCAATTTGCCTTGGAGAACATCCGCAACCTGGCCCTTTTATCCCACGCCGGAGCCGGCAAGACATCGCTGGCAGAAGCCATCCTCTTTACCACCGGGACAATTAACCGCCTGGGCAAGGTAGACGATGGAACAACGGTTTCAGACTATGATCCTGTTGAGACGAAACGGCGGATCAGTATTAACCTGTCAGTCATCCCGTGCCAGTGGAAGAACAATAAGATAAACATTCTGGATACCCCCGGTTACGCCGATTTCATTGCTGAAATGAAGGCGGCGGTGAGGGTGAGCGATGGAGCGATAATCGTGATCTGTGCCGCCTCCAGCGTCGAGGTTGGCACCGAACAAACGTGGGGCTACTGCGATGACGCGGGGCTGCCGCGGCTGGTCATGGTGAACAAGATGGATCGGGAGAACGCAGATTTTGATGGTGTCGTCGAGGATTTGCAGAAGAAGTTCGGCACCGGCTGCGTACCGATACAGTTACCCATTGGCGCTCATACTACCTTTCAGGGGGTAATTGACCTGCTAGCAATGAAGAGCTACACCGGCTCTCAGGTCAAAGAAGGAGAAGTCCCGTCCGAGCTGAAAGACCAGGCTGAATCACTCCGGGGAAAGCTGGTGGAAGCCATCGCCGAGGTGGATGACGCACTGCTGGAGAAATTCCTCGGCGGCGAAGAGATAAGCCCTGACGAACTGACCGAGGGCTTGCGGCGCGGGGTGGTGGCTGGAAAGATCGTGCCCGTCCTTGCCGGTTCCGCACTGCAAAACATCGGGACAGGCTTGCTGCTGGACGCGGTGTCTCGCTATCTGCCATCGCCCAAAGAGCGCGGCGTATCCGTTATCTCGGAATCCGGCGGGGCCGAGGTGGTTGAACCGGATGCCGCGGCACCGCTGGCCGCGCTGGTGTTCAAAACTACCGCCGACCCCTACGTGGGCAAACTCACCTATTTCCGCGTGTACCGGGGCGTCATTGACAGCAACTCGCAGGTGTGGAATGCAACGCGTGGTGAGATTGAACGCATCGGCCAGCTATACCTGATCCGGGGAAAGACCCAGGAACCCGTTCCGCAGGTCAAGGCTGGTGACATCGGGGCAGTGGCAAAACTGGCGCTCACCAATACCGGTGATACGCTCTGCACGCGGGATAAACCGGTAAAGCTGCCGCCGGTTGCTTTCCCAGAGCCAACTTTCAGCGAAGCCGTTTACCCAAAGACCAAGGCTGACCTTGATAAGCTGGGCGCCGCCCTTAGCCGCCTAGTGGAAGAGGACCCGACGTTACGCATGCACCGCGACCCCGATACGAGTGAAACAATCATTTCGGCAATGGGCGAGACCCAGCTGGATGTGGCCGCAGAGAAAATGTCACGCAAGTTCGGCGTGGGCGTCGACCTGAAGACCCCGAAAGTGCCTTACAAAGAGACCATCACCGGGTCTGCAGATGCCGAATATCGGCACAAGAAACAGACCGGCGGCCACGGGCAATACGGCCACGTGATACTTAAAGTTGAGCCGTTGCCGCGCTCCAGCGGAGTCCAGTTCGAGAGCAAGGTGGTTGGCGGCAGGATCCCAACCAACTACATCCCCGCCGTCGAAAAGGGCGTTCACGAGGCGGTCCAGGAAGGAGTGGTCGCCCATTATCCGGTAACCGATGTCAAGGTCACTGTCCACGATGGCAGTTTTCATCCAGTCGACTCTTCCGAAATCTGCTTCAAGATAGCTGGCGCCGGAGCGGTCAAGAAAGGGCTTGCCGAAGCCAGACCGATTATCCTGGAGCCCATTGTTACACTGACCGTGAAAGTCCCTGAAGACTATACCGGCGAAATCATCGGCGACCTCAATACCAAGCGGGCGCAGCTTCAGGGGATGAACCCCGAGGGCGGCTGGAACACCATCCAGGCGCTGGTGCCGCTGGCAGAGGTCCAGCGCTACGCCATCGACCTCAAGTCAAAGACCCAGGGCCGCGGCACCTTTAGTATCGAGTTCGACCACTACCAGGAGACCCCGGCCAACGTTGTTCAGAAGATCGTTGCCGATCGGGAACGGGAAAAGGTGGCCGAGAAGGTATAGTGAACATGAAAAGTAATCGTGCTCTCACCGAACGTTATGAACGTATGCTAAAATAAAGAGTAGCATATGGAAGCAGGCAAGGGGGCAGGATGAATGGTTAAGATTGGAGACAGAGTTAGAGTAACTATACGCGGCCCCAACGTGTTAGCTGGGACCGCTCAAACGAACACAGCAGCAGGGACCTATACAATTGGTGAGGGAGTTTCATTTGATGCATCAGGCAAGATTATCGAAGATTTAGGGAATAGCTGGTTGGTGGAGTTTGATTCTCCCCTACTTGGTAGTAAGCGAATGGTTATTCCCAAAAGCAGAGTTATGTAGACTATGGAAATTCGAAGTCCCTTGAGTGCAATCGGAGCCATAGTTGTACTTATTCAAGTTATTTCCGCAGGTGCGCTGTTTGCTATTCGCTCTCAGGTCATCCTTCAATGGATTCTCGTCATTTTGATAGCAGGAGTTACGGTTACATTCACCATCTTAATAGTTTGGTTGGTAATTCATCTTACGCACAAAAATCCTGCTTACCTATTCAATCCATAAGACATAGCATCGTCCGCCCACAATGCCATTTACGCTGCCCAAGAAGCAAACGTAGAGGTTAGACCTGCACAGGAAGAGTAGAGATGATCGGGTGTGAGCTGATTGGGTGATTGGGTCAGAAGAATGTAAGCCCACCTATAAATGGGAGTTTCTCGTTTTAGTCAGTGGCGAGTGCGAAGTTTGAATTCCTGCAAATAACAGATTTGCGATCTTCTTTCAATTTTATTTTGCCACGATGCTGGCTCCACTTCTCGCCGGCACACTCACCCTGACCGCCCGCTCAATTTCTCGCATTCTCGCAGGTGAGGACCTACTTTTTCACCGCATTCTTCGCCTCTTCCCAGAGGGCATTCTGCTCTTCAAAGGAAAGGTTGGCAAAAAGAACGCCGCGCTGGCGGCAGAGGTCTTCCATGCAGGCGAAACGACGGCGAAAACGCTCGTTGGCTTCCCTCAGCGCCGCCTCGGAGTCAATTCCCATGCGCCGGCCTACATTGACCAGCGTAAAAAGGACATCGCCAAACTCTTCCGCCTTCTGCTCCCGGTTTTCAGCCAGTTCTAACTCTTTGACTTCCTCGCACAGCTTCTCCATGACGCCGGCGGCGTCCTTCCAATCGAAACCTACCTGCGCCACCCGGTGCTGGATTGCCTTGCTGTATGCCAAGGCAGGCATCATCCGGGATACCCCGGACAGCATCGAGGCCTCGCCCCTCTCCGCCTGCTTGAGGGCTTCCCAGTTGTGCAACACCTCCTCCACCGTCTCTGCCTTCACCGAACCGAAGACGTGGGGATGACGGCTGATCAGCTTGGAATTGATTTGAGTGAGAACGTCAGCAAGCTCAAACTCACCGGCCTCACTGGCGATGCGGGCGTGGAGAACAATCTGGAGAAGAAGGTCGCCCAGCTCGCTCGAAAGGGCTGCCCAGTCTTCCCGGTCAATCGCCTCCAGCACCTCGTAACACTCTTCCAACAGGTTTTCGCGCAGCGAGGCATGGGTCTGCTCGCGGTCCCAGGGACAGCCATTTGGCCTGCGTAGCCGGGCGATGATATTGACCAAGGTCCTGAACCGGTCTAGATTCTTTGGATTCGACAATTTAACCTCCGGGACTGTTGTTTGTAGGCCCAGGCTCGAGATTGTTCTTTACCCGTCATTTCAGCACGTTCCCCTTCACCACGTTCAGAATATGTAACGGTCTTTTAACTCAAGGCGCTAGTTCGGCAGCACCGCCCCGATAAAATCCTTATGTCCGCGCAAGAACTCGGCGGAAGACATCGCCCGCCTGCCTTCCAACTGCACTTTCACGACTCCCAGCACCCCGCTCCCCGTACCGACCCCGAAGGCAGCTTCTCCCGTATACAGGGGAACAACGTGACCGATTTCAGCGTTCTTCTCAGCCGGAAATGGCACCGCCTCGAGAATCTTGAGCTGCTTGCCATCCCAGGTGGTGTAACTCCCGGGCCACGGACTGAGCGCCCGCACCCGCCACCATATCCCCACCGCCGTGAGCGCCCAGTTAATCTCGCCGTCCGCCTTCTTGAACGGCTGAGTATAAGTCGCCTGAGAACTGTCCTGTGGTTGGGGAATGATGTCCCCGTGTGCCCACCGGGGCAGGACATCGATTAGCAACTGCGCGCCAACGAGAGATAATTTCTCCGTCAATGAACCGGCAGTATCATGCGGCAGAATCGTCACTTGAGCCCGGGCCAGTACCGGCCCGCTGTCTACTCCTTCATCCAGTAACAATATGCTTACGCCGGTGAAATCAGACCCATACAGGAGCGCTGAAGCGATGGGTGAAGGCCCGCGGAATTTGGGCAGGAGAGACGGATGGACGTTGAGGCAGCCGCGGGGTGGAATCGCCAGAACTGACGCCGGCAATATCTTTCCGAACGCCACCACAATGATGGCCTCGGGCTTAAAACTTGCCAGCCGCGCCACTGTTTCAGTCTTCTTGAAGCCGGCAGGTTGAACTAGCGGCAGCCCCAGTTCCCCCGCCGCCTTCTTTACCGGCGAAACCGACAGGGCTTTCCCACGCCCGGCTGCTTTATCCGGCTGGGTATAAACGGCGACGACATCGTGCCCGTTTCGCACCAGATATTCCAAGGCAGGCACAGCAAACCAGGGCGTTCCCATGAAAACAACTCGCAAGCCATCACCCCCCTTTGCGTGCAATTGTAGCATCAAAAACTTTTCCAAACAACGGCGGCCTTTATGCCTACGGGAGACAAAGAGGGCGAAAAAACAAGCCCGATAGACCTTGCAAGGAAACACGGGGGATGAAAGTGGCAGGCAATCATCACTGTAAACTTTGCCAGTGGGAACCGCCGTCACTATGCTAGAGATGCTTTAATTCTTTTTCCCCACCACTGAGCAATTCAAAAGAGGTCTGACTTGACGGAAACGCGAACGCCACAACAACTTTGGGAAGCTACGCTTGGTGAATTACAGTTACAGGTTAACAAATCCAATTTTCATACGTGGTTAAAGGGAACGGTCGGACTGCGCCAGCAGGAGGAAAAGCTGGTGGTCGGCGTTCCCAATACCTTCGTTTCGGAGTACCTGGAAAGAAACCTGCGCTCCCTCATTGAAAAGGCAATAACGCAATTGACCTGCCATAGCTTGCAGGTGCAGTTCGAGGTGAACAGTACCGCTGCAGCAATATCCTTTCGCGGGGAAAGCCGCCGGAAAGCCATCTCACCTCAGCAGGGGGCACTGCCCCTGTTTAACCCAAAATATACCTTTGATTCTTTCGTTGTTGGTAACGGCAACCAGCTTGCCTACGCCGCAGCACTCGGAATCGCCGAGAACCCCGGGTACAGCTACAACCCCTTGGTCATTCATGCTGGGCCGGGACTCGGCAAGACTCATCTCCTGCAGGCAATCGGCAACTTCGCCCTTTCTCACGGGCTGAGGGTTCTCTACGTCAGCGCCGAGCAGTATACCAACGAGCTGCTGACCGCGTTGCGAGAGAAGAAAACTGAAGAATTCCGGAGCAAATATCGCAGCGCCGATATGCTGCTAGTTGATGACGTGCAGTTCCTCAGCGGGAAGGAACAGACGGGAGAAAACTTCTTTCATACCTTCAACGAGTTGCATAACCATAGCCGGCAGATCGCCATCACCTGCGACCAGCCTCCAAAAAACATCCCCAGCATCCCCGAGCGTCTTCGCTCCCGCCTGGAGTGGGGACTGATAACAAACATTCAACCGCCCGATTTCGATACCCGCCTGTCCATTCTCCAGACCAAAGCGAAGGAGAAGGGCGCCGATGTTTCCTCGGACGTGCTGGAACTTATTGCCCTTCAAATTTTCCGAAATATACGCGCCCTCGAGGGTTCGCTGAACCGGATAATCGCTTATGCGAAGCTGATCAGATCAAAGGTCACGCGTGAGCTGGCTGCTGAGGCGCTCAGGGATATTACCGGCAACGAAGCCAAAGCTCCACCTCCTACGCCGGCGCTCATCGTTGAGGCGGTGGTCAGCTCCTTCCAGCTTACTCCAGCTGATCTAAAGAGCCGCAAAAAGGACGAAACCACTGTCTTGGCGCGACATGTAGCCATGTACCTTATTCGGCAGGAAACCGATTGCTCGCTGGCGGAGGTAGGGCGCGAGCTCGGGGGGCGCAGTCCGGCCACTGTCAGCCATGCTTATCAAAAGATCGCCGAAGATCTCAACACGTACCCCTCACTACAACATAAAGTGTTTGAAATCCGGCAAAAGCTCTATTCTTCAAGCATTACTGCCATCCCGCAAAGTTTTCGATAAAGGGCCGAAAATTTTTGACGGGGCCCGCTCCTATTTGAAAACCCGCCCGACCCTCCGGCATACTTTCGGCGCTGACCGAAAAACCTCGAGCCACATTTAATGCCCGACACGAATGTGCTAGCATTATTATTAAGAATATATCCTTTATCTCATAGAAGAAAATTTGAGTATAGGTCATGTTTGATTATATTCAACTAAGGGTAAAAGCGGGGGATGGCGGTAACGGAGCAATCAGCTTCCGGCGGGAAAAGTTTGTCCCTTACGGTGGTCCTGATGGGGGCGATGGGGGCGATGGGGGCAACATCATTTTGAGATCAGAACCGGGTATTGCCGGTCTTGGGGACCTGCGGCGCCGGAGCTTTTACAGTGCGGAGAAGGGGGGAAATGGGCAGGGCAAAAAGAAGCATGGGAGAAGGGGCAAGGACGTAATATTGAGTGTGCCCCCGGGGACGCTCGTCTGGGACCTGGCTCGGGAACAGAGCGAAGGGCCTCTTGTCGACCTGACGCAAGCCGGTCAGGAGGTGGTCATCGCCCGGGGTGGAAGGGGTGGGTGGGGTAATATTCATTTTGCTTCCGCGGTAAACCGGGTACCCCGCATTGCACAGAAGGGGCAAGCCGGTGAAGAGCGCACTATCATACTGGAACTCCGGCTGATAGCCGATGTGGGGATAATCGGTTATCCGAACGTCGGCAAGTCCTCTTTACTGGCGGCGGCTTCGGGAGCGAAGCCAAAGGTCGGCAGCTATCCGTTTACCACTCTGGAGCCGGTCTTAGGAGTGGTGCAGTCAGGACTGGAGAGCTTTGTTCTGGCGGAGATTCCCGGGCTGATTGAAGACGCCCACCTGGGCCGTGGGCTGGGCCTCGACTTCCTGCGCCATGCTATGCGGACGAAAATGTTCATCCACCTGGTTGACGGCTCAGCGGCTTCCCCGGTGGATGATATGCTATTGGTAAATACAGAGCTTAGTCTTTTTGACCCGGCACTGGGCGAGAAGCCGCAGCTCGTGGTAGTAAATAAGATTGATTTGCCCGAGGTATCCATCCGTCTGGAAGAGCTCGAAGCAGCTTTCCGGAAGGCGGGTGTTGGTGTCAGTTTCATCGCAGCCGCCACCGGAGAAGGCGTTTCTGCGCTAATGGTTCGGGTGACAGACATGCTCAAGCGAGTGGAAGCGGCGAAGGCGGCCGGCGTAGCGGCACCTGCCAGGATTTTTCGCCCGCGACCGGGGGCTGTCCGTGCCAGCGTGAGCAAGGAGGGTGAGACCTTTGTTGTGACATCACCGGCACTCGAGCGCATCGCCGCAATGGTTGACCTCACCGATGCGGAGATACGGCGCGAGCTCCGGTTCCAGCTTGAGAGGATGGGGGGCACCCGGGCGCTGGTCAAGGCGGGAATCAAGCCTGGCGATAAGGTCCGCTGCGGCGTTTTCGAGTGGGAGTGGTAACGTTTTGTGGTGAGCGCAATCGAACTATGAAGGTGGGCATTCTCGGCGGGACCTTTGACCCGGTACATAACGGTCACATCAGGATAGCGGAAGAGGTCATGTCCTGCCTCGACCTGGCGAAGGTAGTTTTTGCACCGGCGGGGAAACCATGGCTAAAGGGCGACAGTCCGGTTACATCGGTGGAGCACCGCGTTGAGATGGTGCGCCTGGCCATCGCCGGGAGGACTGGTTTTGAGCTATCGCTGGTGGACGTTGAGCGCCCTGGCCCATCCTTTACGGTTGATACAATCGAAGACCTGCGGGCGCAGCTTGGCGAAGAGACTGAACTTTATTTCATCATCGGTCAAGACAACCTGTTCCAGCTACCGCAGTGGAAGGATGCAGCCCGCCTGGTGAAGTTGTGCCGGATTGTGGCCGTGCCGCGGCCTGGCTACGAAATGCCTGACCTGAAGAGGCTCAATAAGCTTATCTCCGGAATTTCGCAGAGCCTTATCATGCTGGACAGACCGGAAATTGACATCAGCGCCACGGATATCAAAGAGAGGGTGGCGCAGGGATTATCCATCCGCAGCCTTGTTCCTGACGCGGTAGCGGAGTACATAAAGAGGCAAGGGCTGTATCTGGAAGGAAAGTGTTGACAAAATGCGCTAAATGCAGTATTATACAGTAAAACGATGTGCAGTGATGTAAAATGATGCAAGACGATGCACTACATAAAGGCTCCAGGGTTCGGGAAAGAGCAACCTTTTCATACGAAGTTTCATCCATCGAGCCAGACCTGAAGGAACAAATACTGAAGCTGCGGGCAATGAGAAATAGTCCGTACTGGAACCGGAGCTTCGCTGACATAGCCGGTATGATACTTATGAATGCGGTACCAAAAGAAATAGAGAAATACGAAGAGAAATAGAGGAAACAAGAGTGGTTATAGCTATAAATCCGCTGCAACCTCAAGATTCTTTTGAATCAGCCGGGCAAGGATTATCAGATGGTGCTTGGGATTTTCAGGGTCAAGATACGCGCTGCTCCACGCACGCGATTCATACTTACGTTGCTGCAATGATACCGGGCTTGGCCCGAAAGTTGATCGATACGTATGTTCCAACCGGAGGCTCAGTGCTTGATCCATTCTGTGGAGGTGGCGCGGTGCTTGTAGAAGCTATCCGATCTGGCCGGGAAGCAGTGGGCCGAGACATCAACAATCTTGCGGTACTAGTTTCAAAGGCGAAAACTACATATATCGATGGTGATAGTATCTCAAGGATAGGGGCGCGAGTTCTGGCCCAGGCCAAAAACTATAACGGCCTTCCAATGCGTTTTGGAAAGTTAGAATATGTAGAGTTCTGGTTCAAGGACTACATGCTCTTACCTTTAACGGCACTGAAAATCTCCATTGATGCCATCGATTCACCTGACCTACGCACACTTTTCCGAGTTCTTTTCTCGACCACGGTCCGCAACGTCAGCCTGACTTACAGGAACGAGGTTCGTCTGAGACGCATGAGTACCGTGGAGCAAGAAAAGTTTAATCCAGACGTATTCGCCGAGTTTACAGACCAGGTAAGGCTTGCTGCACAGCGTGTTCCGCAGTTACCGATGACCGCACGAGCCGATGTGGAGAAGGAAGATAGCCGTCACCTCAGATTTTCCAATGAAGCTGTGGATGCTATTATCTGCTCTCCGCCTTACGGAGATGAAAGAAACGGCGTCAATTACACTCAGTTTGCTAAGAATATGCTTTACTGGCTTGGTTATGGCAGGCAAGATTTGAAAGATTCCAAAGCGCTTAGTCTTGGCTGGGGTAAAGCTGAAAGAGTCGTTCCTCCCTCGGCAACGTTGTTCAACACGTTAGAAGCTATGCAGGATAACCCGGTAGCCGTCCGTGAGGCGATTGCGTTCTATGCTGACTACTATGAGACGCTCAGGCAACTCGCTCGGGTCGTCCGGCAAAGAGTCATCATCGTGATCGGGAACAGAGTTCTGCACAGGACTATCCTGAACAACGCCCAGATAACAGCGGAATTGATGGACTCAATTGGGGTACCTTTAGAGGTCGCTCATTTTCGCAGGCTGCCTAGCAAGAGACTGCCAAAGATGAGGGAATTTGGGGCCGCTATTGACCAGGAAGCTATCTTGGTCTTCAAGAAATAGAGAAATACGAAAAGGGAGATAGTAAATAGACATGGTAAAAAGTCTTGACCGCCAACCAAGTCTCTTAGGTGCAATAAGTGAGGAAGGCCGAGCGCGACTGACATTCTCACATTCATCTACTTCCTCTGGTGAGCGCAAAAGTCCGTTAATTAAGCTAAACAGTATATATCACTCTGACTGTGTTGAATTGATGAGGGCAATGGAAGAAAACTCTGTTGATTTGACCGTTACTTCACCCCCTTATGACGAACTAAGAAATTACAATGGCTATCATTTTGACTTTGAGAGCATCGCCAAGAATCTGTTGAGGGTAACCAAAAAAGGCGGAATTGTGGTTTGGGTTGTTGGTGACAAAATTAAGAATGGGGACAGAAGTCTTACGAGTTTTAGGCAAGCCTTATTCTTTCAAGAAGTCGGATTCAATGTTCACGATGTTATGATTTACATGAAGAAGAATACTCCCTTTATGAGAACTAATGCCTATACGAACTGTTTTGAGTTTATGTTTGTTTTAAGTAAGGGCAGCCCAAAAATATTTAACCCTTTACGAGTTAAAACAGCGAGACAAGGTCAAGAAATGTTACCCTTCAATAAAGGGGCGGATGGGATAAACAAGAAGATTTTAGGTGAACTCAAACCCGAAAAAACAAAGACAAATATTTGGGCTTATGCCACGGGTCTTCACGGAACGACAAGCGATAAAATTGCCTTCGAACATCCTGCGGTTTTCCCTGAGAAATTAGCTGAAGACCACATACTTACTTGGACTAATCAGAATGAGGTTGTTTTTGACCCGATGTGTGGCTCTGGGACTACTTGTAAAATGGCTCTTAAAAACAAGCGCTTTTACATTGGCTGTGACATATCTCAAGAGTATGTCGACTTGACGGAAAGGAGACTGAGTTTAGTTACTTCTCGATGTATTCAATAGCTCTTTTTAGAATCTCCGTATCATCTTTGAATCTACCTATTCCGGTATTACAACTGTCACACACCCAACCTCTAACTTTTCCGGTACGGTGATTGTGATCAAGAACCACTTTCGACGTTACACCGGCAATAGTCCTTTTCCCACAGATTGGGCACTCAAAAGGTTCGTTTTGGGGCTTAGTTCTTGACCATTTGCGCTTTTCTTTTGGAGTTGGGGACGTTCCTTCAAGCGTCTTTCTACATTCTTGGCATGATGGCCTTCGAACTGGCCTATTGATATTGTTTTGGTTCTTTGCGAACTGAGTGGTGCTCAGAAGTTTATGGCAAATATTGCAAATCTTTTTGGGGAAAGCATCGCCGGTTCTTGCAACATCAAAAATCTCAAAATCGTCAGGACTTAATGTGACTTCTTGCCAGATTCTAATAAAAAAGATGGAGGATTTTCTTGCTGACTCAGCCCTTATGATACCTACCTCATCCTTGCGAACCCCAATCCCTCTTGATACCTCAATATCCTTTTTCGCAATCACAAACTTGTCAGGTGGTTGCTGCATAACGTGTATTATATCACAGGTCAACGCTGAGACTTTTGGGGGGAACTCCTCGACTCTTAGGGAAAAGGCGTCCCCTTACACATCCAAATTTTTGACGCTTTTGGCATGGGCCTGGATGAAGTTCTTGCGGGGGAGGACCTCTTCGCCCATGAGCATGTTGAAGACCTCATCGGCTTTGTGGATGTCCTCGACGTTTACGGTGAGCAGGGTGCGCGTCTCCGGGTTCATGGTGGTCTCCCAGAGCTGCTCCGCCGTCATCTCTCCCAGTCCCTTGTAGCGCTGTATCGAAAGCCCTGACTTGTCAGCGGCCTTATCGAGTTCTTCAACAAGCTTGTTCCATGGAATATTTTTCCCAATTTCCTTGCCCTTTTTGAAAAGAATGTAAGGTTCATTCTCAGTATATTTCTTGACTAGCGGGTAGGCATGGAACACTTTGTGCATGATCGGATCGTCAAAGAGCCGCTTTTCGAGCTTCGTTTTCCGGCCCTTTAAGTCAATTTCTATCCAATAATCGCCTTTCTCAGGGTCCGACCCGGAGCGCATAGTCAACTTATGCGTTTCCTCGAACCAAGCTCTGATTTGTCGCATGCCCTCCATATTCTCGAAAGTCAGGTGGTAGAAAGATTCGTCTTTTGTTAAGAGAATTTGTTGGATTTCTCTTGGTATGCCTTTTTTCTCAAGGGACGCAAACCCTTCTTCCAGATTTTGCAGTGCAGCAAAAAGCTCGAATAGCTCCGCGCCAGTTAGCTTGATTGAGCCATCTTTCGAGTGTATAGACAAGTCACGAAATGGCAGCGTCTCCAACTCTTGATCATTGTATACCCAATCTTCGGTTCTGCCTCTGGTAACTTTGTAAAGTGGCGGCTGGGCAATATAAAGGTAGCCCGCATCAATCATCGGCCGCATGTGGCGGAAGAAGAAGGTGAGTAGCAGGGTGCGGATATGGGAGCCGTCAACATCGGCATCGGTCATCAGGATAACGCGATGGTAGCGCAGCCGGCTGAGGTCAATCTCATCATCAATGCCGGCGCCGAGTGCGGTGATGAGGGCGCGGATTTCCGTGTGGGAGAGCATCTTGTCCAGCGGTGCCTTCTCCACATTAAGTATCTTGCCGCGCAGGGGCAGTATAGCCTGGAAAGCGCGGTTGCGACCCTGCTTGGCGGAGCCACCGGCTGATTCACCCTCCACCAGATATATTTCGCGCACGGCCGGGTCTCTCTCCGAACAATCAGCCAGTTTGCCGGGCAATGTACCGGAAAGGCCGCCCTTCTTCTGGATAAGGTCGCGCGCCTTGCGGGCGGCTTCCCTGGCGCGGGCAGCGAGGAGACTTTTGTCGATAATCTTCTTGAGGTCATCGGGGTGCTCATCGAAGTAGGCGGATAGTCCATCCCCGACGACTGATTCAACGATACCTTTGATCTCCGGGTTGCCAAGCTTCGCCTTGGTCTGCCCTTCGAACTGTGGCTCGCTGAGCTTGACGCTGATAATGGCTGTCAGTCCTTCCCGGACGTCTTCACCGGTGAAGTTGGGATCCTCCTCTTTGATGAGCTTATTCTTGCGGGCGTAGTCGTTCAGCACGCGGGTAAGGGCGCTGCGGAAACCGGTGAGATGCGTGCCCCCGTCACCGGTATTGATGCAGTTGGCAAAGCTGAAGATGGACTCGACGAAGCCATCGTTGTACTGGACTGCCACCTCGACAACGGTGCTGTCAACCGCCTTGATGACGTGGATCGGGCGGCTGTGGAGTGGGACGCGCTTACGGTTGAGGTGGCGGACGAAGCTGGTGATGCCTCCCTCGAAATAGAAAGTTGTTTCGCGGTCAGTTTGTTCATCCCGGAAGCTGATCTCAAGCCCCCGGTTCAGGTAAGCCATCTCCCGCATCCGTTCGCTGATAGAATCAAAGTCATATTTCACCTTTTCGAATATCTGCTCATCAGGCAGGAAGGTGATGGTGGTGCCGGTTCCGGCGGACTCCCCGATGGTGGTGACGCTGGTCTGGGGTATGCCGCGCCGGTATTCCTGGTGGTAGGTCTTGCCATCGCGGCGGACTTCAACTTTAAGCCATTCGGAAAGGGCATTTACCGCCGAGGCGCCGACCCCGTGCAGGCCGCCGGAAACCTGGTAGGTCTTGCCGCCAAATTTGGCGCCGGCATGCAGCGTGGTCAGCACCGTCTCCAGGGCTGTCTTTTTGGTAGCCGGGTGGATATCCACCGGGATGCCCCGCCCGTTATCCTCCACCCTGACGGTGTTGTCCGCCTGGATGACGACGTTAATCCTGGTGCACCAGCCCGCCATCGCTTCATCAATAGCGTTATCAACGATTTCATAGACGAGGTGGTGCACACCCCGCTGGTCCGTGCTGCCGATGTACATGCCCGGGCGGCGGCGGACGGCTTCCAGTCCTTCCAGGACCTGGATTGCCTCAGCGGTGTACTGCTGGCTGGCCGCATTAGTGGCTATTACCTGTGGGGTCTGCTGGGTCACGCTAAAACCTGCCTTGAGCCTGCTGAATCCCGACTTTGTCGGGACCTGAAGATTGTTCGACCTGTCCAGAACGGAGATGAAGGAAATACCGGACTTGCCAGCGGACGGCTGGCGGCAGAAAGGAGAAAATCAACGGCAAACACCGAGAATGGTCTATTCATTCTGCAAAGCTATTATAGCATGAATCAGGTCTGGCGTGAAGCTGGCAGGCAGGGACGCCTGTATCACCTTAGTGTGGAGGGAGTAGATTCCCGCTCCCGTATCAAGTACGGGAGATATTTCGCGTGAATGGTAATGAAAGAGGCCGCGTAGGCCGCGCCCGCCAGCGCCATCCGAGAATCGTTAGGGAAAGGGATATTGCCAGTTGTTAGGAGGTCTTGTCGTTACGCTGTTTTCGTGCGCGAGGTGGGGGGGGGG
>JACPPV010000009.1 GCA_016190825.1 Chloroflexota bacterium | reverse complement strand
ATCAAGGCTTTCTACATCACGGATATGTCAACCCGGCTGGCGTCTCTGCGCACGGGAAAGATAGATTGGGATACCGAGATTCCGTGGGAGGACGCCATGAGCCTGGTAAAGACCAGGCCCGACATCACATACAGCCCCTTTATCTGGTACTCAGGACCGGTCGTCAGCGCGAGAATGGATATTCCCGGCAAGCCCTTTCAGGATGTCAGGGTGCGCCATGCGTTGCACATGGCCATTGACAGGCAGTCGATAGTGAGAGACCTGTACCAGGGGTATGCCGAGCTTACGGGCTTCCCGGCAAGCCCGGTTTCTAAGGATGTCTTTAAACCGGTTGAGGAGATGCCGGAGACGGTGCAGGAGATCTACACCTATAACCCGGAAAGGGCGAAACAGCTCCTGGCCGAGGCCGGCTACCCCAATGGTTTTAAGACGAAGATGCTGGTCCAGAACCTCTCGGTTCACCTGGACATGGCGCAGACCGTCGAAGCGATGTGGGCCAAGGTGGGGGTTGAGGTGGAGATCCAGCCCAGGGACTCGGCCCTTCTCAGTAACGTCCGCCGGAACCTCGCCTACGAGGATTTTATACTATCAACGAGTGGGGTGATTTTCCCCTTTGGTTGGAACCAGACCAATTTCACCCGCAACAGCACCTCAAACATTCCCAGAATCAATCTCCCCGCGGGAAGCGACCCCGGTATCGAAGTGCCCTACCAGGAGATGCAGGGTTACGCCTTCGTGAACATGGAGAAAGCGGCAGAAGTGTACCGCGAGAAGCTGGGTCCTTACCTGGCGGAGCAAGCCTACTGGATACCGCTGCCGGTGCCATATATGTATACCTTCTGGCAGCCATGGGTGAAGAACTACGGAGGAGAGCTTGACCAGTCGCCGGTATACGGCACGCAATGGCTCAGATTTGCCTGGATTGACCAGGACTTAAAACAGAAGGTGACGGGCAGGAAATAAGCAAACAAATATGACTTCATGATTGTCTGGCCCCGCCGGGGGGTAAACCAGGGTGCTGAGGGCTTTGACTACTTTGTTCCCACGGCTTAAATTCCCTCCAACCCCCTCCCGTATCCGGAGCCCTGGGGTAACCGGGCTGGCGACGGGGCCAGAGTGAATGATATGCTGGTCAGCGTGTAACGAGACTGGCGCACCTGCAGGTTTGACATAGCTACACGAGAGAAGTTAAAATCATCGGAGGAGAAGCGCTGCTTACTTCCGCTATGCCCCGCTTTCCCAAGAAGCAAAAGAGACAGGCGAACCGCTTCTTGATATTGCGCGGCACGGTGAGCTGCAATCGCATGTGCCCCCCAATTCCGTTACTATCCGCAGTTTCTTGATTCTTCCCACTAGCCCTATCGACTTTGTATATCGCCTCAATTTCATTGCGGTCGGCCCACGCAGTAAGTTGCTATCACTTTTGCCTGATCTTTGTCTCTTGGTGATGAGCAAATTGCCCAGCTTCAAAGTGTCCCTGGGGCGATTCGAACGCCCGACCAACTGCTTAGAAGGCAGCCGCTCTGTCCAACTGAGCTACAGGGACGAACTGCACCTTCATTCAAAATTTAGCATGAGCCGGAAGACGAGGTCAACTGCCGGACTGCCTCTACCCTGGCAACAAAATACCACTATGGTTCTTCAACTCTCGATCAGGTCACGCTGACCAGCGACGGCGGACCGCTTTTCTGCCTGCGCCCGCCTGACATGCCGGTAAACGTACAGGACGACAAGCACAATAATCACAGCTCCGATAAGCGGGTCAAAAGGACGCATCACCAAGCGAAGCTGTTCCCAGTGCTCGCCAAGTTTGTAGCCACCATAAGCCAGCGCGGTGCACCAGATGAAAGAGCCGGCAAAGGTGTAAATGAGGAACCTTGGAAAATTCATCCGGGCAATACCCGCCGGCAGGCTGATGAAAGTGCGCACCACTGGCAGTAACCGGGAGGAAAAGGCTGTCAAACTCCCCCGCCGCTCGAACCATTTATCGGCAAGTTCTAGATCGTGGTGATGAATGAGAAAATACTTTCCGTATCTCCTAAGAAAGGGACGTCCTCCCCCCGCCCCGATGCCATAGGCGATGACCGAGCCAATGGTGCAGCCGAGGGCTCCCCACGCTCCCGCTACGAGAGTGTAGACCGCGGGCAAGTTCTGCTCCCTGACAAGCATCCAGCCGGCAAGGGGCATAATAATCTCACTCGGCAAAGGAATACTGGCGCTTTCGATGGCCATAAGTGCCACCACGCCCGGCCACTGCATCAAGCCATATACCTGGCTGATGAAAGCAATGATCGACTGCTCGATGGACTCCATTCTTGGCAGTCTAGCAAAGTCGCGATGCCGCGTCAATCCCGATTCATCCGTAATCCGTGGATTCTCGGAAAATCTAATTTTCATTGCGAGCGTTAGCGAAACAATCCGCTCCCTCACTGATTACAGACGGATTACTTCGTCTCGGAGTTTACACTGACCCTGAACGTGGTGAAGGGGAACGTGTTCCTCGCAATGACAACGTCAAGGTGGTTTCCTGAATTCAAACTCACGGATAATGGTTCATCGTGATTGCTTGACAACTCCTTCCGCCCGTTGATAGTATGATGAAGATTTCTGGCTAACCTGACAAATGAGACAACCCCTGTATCAGTGACATTTATCCAGGTTAATGCCAACAGTGCCATTTGCGGATTCGGAGCTTCCTGCAACGAAGTTTAGCCCAAAGTCTGGCCGCTAGAGGAGGACCATGAAGAAGCTGACGGTGAGAGACGTTGCGGTGGCGGGGAAGAGAGTTTTCGTCAGAGTTGATTTCAATGTGCCGTTTGACGAGAAGACCGGCGCTATAACTGATGACAGCCGCATCCGGGCAGCTCTGCCCACCATTAAATACCTTATCGATAGCAAAGCCAGAATTATTCTCTGCTCTCACCTGGGTCGGCCCGACGGTAAGGTAGTTGAGTCAATGAGACTCACGCCGGTAGTAAAAAGGCTTTCACAGCTCCTGGGTCAGCCTGTAAGCACGACCGCGGACTGCATTGGCCCGGACGTGCGAAAGGCGGTGGTAAGCCTGCGCGAAGGGCAGGTCTTACTGCTCGAGAATGTGCGTTTCCATCCCGACGAGGAGAAGGGAAATCCGGCTTTTGCACGCGCTCTGGCGAGTCTCGCCGATATTTTCGTAAACGATGCCTTCGGCGCCTCCCATCGCGCGCATGCTTCCATAAGCGGCATTGCTGATTTTATCCCTTCGGTTGCAGGGTTTCTACTCGAGAGAGAGATTGATATGCTCGGGGGCCTTCTTGAGGACCCTGAGCGCCCATTTGCCGCGCTGGTCGGTGGCGCCAAGGTCAGCGATAAGGTGGCAGTACTGGAAAATATCATTGAAAAGATTGACTTCTTGCTCGTCGGGGGCGGCATGGCAGCTACCTTCCTGAAGGCTGAGTCTTACGATGTCGGCCAGTCAAAGGTCGAAGACGACCTGGTGGAGACTGCTGCCCGGCTAATGACCACGGCGAGAGAACAGGGTGTGCGCCTTATGCTGCCCGTTGATGCCATCGTGGCAGAGGAAATCGGCCCCGGGGCAAGAGCCGAAGTGGCGTCACTGGGCAAGATTTTGCCGCAGCACCGCATTGTGGATATCGGCCCGGAAACAGTCCAGAACTTTGCCGCCGTGCTGCGCGAGTGCCGGACGGTTTTCTGGAACGGACCGATGGGAATCTTCGAATTGCCCCAGTTTGCGGCAGGCACAAGAGCCATGGCGAATGAGCTTGCCGACCTTAAAGCAACCACCATCATCGGGGGAGGCTCCACGGCCGAGATTGTTACCAACATGGAACTGACCGAGAAGATGACTTTTGTTTCGACCGGCGGCGGTGCTTCACTCCAGTTTCTCGGCGGAGAGAAACTCCCCGGCGTTGAGGCTCTACTGGACAAAGACTCGCGGGAAGCCAGAAGGTTGGTGCGTTAACAATGGCTGCTCTAGACCTCATAAAGTCTCTTTCAATAGTCACACCGTCGAAAATAATTCTGCTCGTTATTGATGGAGTGGGCGGATTGCCACGCCCGGGAACCGGCGGTACCGAGCTGGAGACGGCAAAAACCCTCAACCTTGATCGTCTTGCAGGCACAGGAATGTGCGGCCTAAGCAATCCCATCGGGCCGGGGATAACTCCGGGTAGCTCACCCGGCCATCTGGGACTCTTCGGCTATGACCCGGTCGCCTACAATATCGGGCGTGGTGTCCTCGAGGCTGTCGGCATCGACTTTCCCCTGGAGCCCGGTGATGTCGTCGCGCGGGGTAATTTCTGCACCATAGACGAGGCTGGCCGGATCACAGACCGCCGTGCAGGGCGTATCTCAACGGACAAATGCGTCGAGCTGTCTCGCTTGCTCAATGGCATGAGCATCGGCAACGCCAAGGTCCTGGTAGAACCGGCGAAGGACTACCGTTTCATCGGCGTGTTCCGTGGGACAGGTCTTAGCGCAGAGCTTGCCGACTCTGACCCCCAGAGGACCGGCGTACCGCCACTCGCAATCGCCGCCCTCGCTCCAGCCGCCGAAGAAACTGCCAGAATCGCCAACGAATTTGCGAAAAAGGCGAAGGAAATCCTCGCCGGGCATTATCCGGCGAATATGGCGCTTCTTCGCGGCTTTTCTCAGCGCCCTGACTGGCCGACTGTGTCAGAGATCTACAAGCTCACACCTGCGGCTGTTGCCAGCTACCCTATGTATCGGGGGCTGGCGCGACTGGTGGGCATGAACACCCTGTCCACGGGCGGCACGGTCGCAGAAGAGTTCGAAACGTTAGCCAAGAACTACAAAGATTACGACTTCTTCTTCGTGCACATCAAAGGAGCCGACGCCGCCGGTGAAGACGGCGATTTCGACCGCAAGGTGGCGGTGATTGAGGAAATTGACCGGGCTCTACCCGTCCTGTCCGGCTTACAGCCGGATGTACTTGTGGTAACAGGAGACCACTCCACTCCAGCGATGCTCAAAGCACATAGCTGGCATCCAGTGCCGGTGCTGCTCTACTCCCGCTGGTGCCGCCCGGACAACCTGAGCAAATTTTCCGAATCGGCTTGCCGCACCGGCGGGTTGGGACGGATTTCAGCGACGGATATCATGCCCCTGGCGATGGCACACGCCTTAAAGCTGAATAAATTCGGGGCTTAGGAGAATAAAATGCGGACACCTCTTATAGCCGGTAACTGGAAAATGAACACTACGGTTGACGAGGCCGTAAAAATCGTAGCCGAGATGCGCTCTGACCTGGACAGGATTGATGGCATTGAAAAGGTCGTGTGTCCTCCCTTTGTTTCCCTTACTGCGGTAAAGAATGCCATTACCGGAACCACCATAAAACTCGGAGCGCAGAACCTGTATTTCGAAGAAAAAGGCGCCTACACCGGCGAGATTTCCCCGCTCATGCTGACAGGGCTCTGCGAGTATGTTATCATTGGGCATTCTGAGCGGAGGCAGCATTTCGGCGAGACCGATGAGATTGTCAACAAAAAGCTCCGGGCTGCCCTGAAGGCAGGACTGAAACCGATTATGTGCATCGGGGAAAAGCTCCAGGACAACGAGGCCGGAATAACAAAAGATGTAGTGACACGCCAGGTGAAAGAGGGGCTCGCCGGAATAGAGTATCCCCGGGACCTGGTCATCGCCTACGAACCTATCTGGGCGATTGGCACCGGCAAAGCCGCTACCGGAGACCAGGCGAATGAGACCATCGGGCTGATCAGGGAGCAGTTTTCTGTGCTCTATGGCAAAGGCAATGCCGGAGACCTGCGCATCCTGTATGGCGGCAGCGTCACCGCGGACAACATCGAGGAGTTCATTGAGGAGCGCGAGATTGACGGCGCACTGGTCGGCGGGGCAAGCTTGAAGGCGGCCCAGTTCGCCAGCATCGTCAACCAGACCTGGGTGACCAAGGGGACCTGATAGAAGAATTGCGAGAGAGGTTGTCTCTCCATTTAACTTCAAAAGGAGGTTCCATATAAAACTGAAGCGCAACATGGGAACGCCAGAAAGATGGATCAGAGCTATTCTCGGTGTGGCGGCAATCATCGCGGGACTGGCACTATCAGCCAAGCTTGCAGCATGGGTGACGGTGATACTGGTAGTGCTTGGCGGCATTGAGGTGATTACGGCCGCAATTGCCTGGTGCCCGATGAAATTTGCATTTGGCCAGGGCAAAAGCTACAGCCAGAAATAGGCGTGCTGCCGGCTGAGATCGGGAACGCCTCGCAACATTACGTGAACCATGAAGCAGGTTGTAGCTATCGTCGGCCCGACAGCCATCGGCAAAACCGAACTTGCCCTCCGCCTTGCCCGGGAATTTAGCGGCGAAATAGTGAATGCCGATAGCCGCCAGGTCTATCGCTACATGCATATCGGCACCGCCAAGCCGTCGAAAGAGGAACAGTCCCTGGTTCCCCATCATCTTATCGATATTGTCAATCCTGATGATGATTTCAGCCTTGCCCAGTACCAGGGAATGGCTTACCAGGCTATAGATGATATTCAACTCCGGGGCAAACTTCCCCTGCTTGTCGGCGGCAGCGGTCTATACGTCTGGGCGGTGCTGGAAGGCTGGACGATACCGCCAGTGGCGCCCGACCCTGAATTCAGGCGCGAGATGTGGTCACGGGCAACCAGTGGTGGAGCAGATGAGCTTTATCGGGAGCTAACAGAGATAGACCTAGCGGCAGCGCAGAAGATTGACCCCAGCGATGTGCGGCGGGTAATACGTGCCCTCGAGGTCTGCCGCGCCGGCGTTCTTTTCTCCGAAGCGCAACGAAAAGATCCGCCGCCTTTCGATGGCCTCATCATCGGTCTGACCACCGACCGCGCTGAGCTCTACCGGAGAATTGATGTCCGCGTGGACAAAATGATTGAACATGACCTGATTGACGAGGTTGCGAAACTAGTGGATATGGGATACGGCTTAGACCTACCTTCGACGTCCGGCATTGGCTACAAAGAGATCGCCCGGTACTTGGGGGGGGAACTGTCCTTGGAGTCCGCCATTGAGAAAATCAAGCTCGAGACGCACCGCGTGGCGCGTCACCAGTACGCCTGGTTCCGCCTGAGCGATAAGAGAATTCGGTGGTTTGACATCGGAAAGGATGCATACGACGAAATCAGGCAGGTAGTAGGATGGTTCGTGGCAGGTTAGTTCTCCCTCTCATATCGGGGAAACAGGTGTGCGCCAGCACGAGCCAACTGGATTCCTGCTTCCGTATCAAGCACACGCCGCGCACGAATATCAGCACAATGCAGTAATGATATCACCTCGCTTTTATGCGGTGGGCACCTGTGGTAATGATGCCAGAGCCTCCCGTACCCTGTCTTCCGGATACTCGTAATCGGCGAGCTTCCCGGTAAGATAGCTCTCATAGGCAGCCATATCGAAATGACCGTGCCCGCTGTGCGCCAGCAGGATAGTCTTTGCCTCGCCGGATTCCCGGCACTTCAGTGCTTCATCGATTACCACCCTGATGGCGTGGTTGGTTTCCGGCGCGCTGACGATGCCTTCGGTGCGGGCAAAGGTCAGGCCGGCCTCAAAGGTGGCCAGTTGACCTACAGCCCTCGCCTCTACCAGGCCAAGTTTATAAACGTGGCATATGATGGGCGCCATGCCATGGTAGCGTAGCCCGCCGGCATGGACCGGCGGCGGGATAAATTTGTGCCCCAGCGTATGCATCTTCAGCAACGGCGTCATCCCCGCCTCATCGCCAAAGTCATAGGCGTAAAGCCCCTTGGTGAGGGTGGGACAGCTTGCCGGCTCCACATTGATGATCCGCAGGTCAGGCTTCCTGCCATCGATTTTGTCCTTGAGGAAAGGCAGAAACATGCCGGCGAAGTTCGAGCCGCCGCCTACACAGCCGACGATGATATCCGGGTAAAAACCGGCCATCTCCATCTGCTTTTTGGCTTCCTGGCCGATGATGGTCTGGTGCATCAGGACATGGTTGAGGACGCTTCCCAGGGAATAGTGCGTATCATCACGGGTGGCGGCATCTTCGACTGCCTCACTGATGGCAATACCCAGGCTGCCCGGCGATTCCGGGTCCCTTGCCAGCACGGTGCGCCCGGCGTTGGTATCAAGGCTCGGGCTGGGAATACATTTAGCCCCCCAGGTCTCCATCATGATGCGGCGGTAAGGCTTCTGGTGGTAACTAACTTTGACCATATATACCTTCAGCTCCAGGCCGAAAAGCATACAGCCGAAGGCAAGCGAGCTGCCCCACTGCCCGGCGCCAGTCTCAGTAGTCAGGCGTTTGACACCCTCCTGCCTGTTGTAATAGGCCTGGGCGACAGCCGTGTTAGGCTTGTGGCTGCCGGCAGGGCTGCTCCCCTCATACTTGTAGTATATCCTGGCCGGCGTATCCAGCGCCTTTTCCAGCCGGTGCGCTCGAAATAGGGTGGTCGGCCGCCAGGAGCGGTAAACCGCCTGCACTTCGTCTGGTATCTCAATGTACCGCTCTGGGCTGAACTCCTGCATGATAAGCGCCATGGGAAAAAGCGGCGCCAGATCGTTGGGAGTTACCGGCTGCCCCGTGCCGGGATGCATTACCGGCGGCAACGGCACCGGCAGGTCAGGGAGGATATTGTACCAGAAAGTGGGCATGTCTTTTTCATCAAGGACAAATTTCGTTCTTTCCACTGTGCCTCCTGTCATTTTCCCGGGTGGCAGTAATCTGCCACCGTATTTTCCCGAATGAGCGGAATTGCTTGGCTAAATATAGATTGTGTCCGCCGTTTTGTCAACTTCGCTAAGTGTCAAGGCGAGTCTGCCGCGACGACAGGATGTAGTCATGGCGGAAACGGCCTGACCTGGCTAAAGTCTTTTCGGGTCTATGCGGATAAGCTGGTCATCATCGGCGGAAGACACTCCCCGGCCGTCCCGGTTATTGGTCAGCAGATATAGAAAACCATCCGGGCCGAGGACGACGTCACGCAAACGGCCAAAACGGTCTTGCAGGTGGCGCCGCAACCCTGCTTGCGGGTCGTCCGGGGTGAACTGGAATAATGACTGGCCTCGCAATCCGGCAAAGAAGAGTGAGCCATTTGCGAAAGCCATGCCGGAAGGCGCCCAGGTCGCCGTTCCGCTGTGTATCATTGGGCTGACCAGCCCTTCGCGTGTCTCATCACCGCGGATGATGGGCCAGCCATAATTCTTGCCGGCCTCGATGAGATTCAATTCATCGGTCGCGGAGGAGCCATGCTCGGTCTCCCACAGTCTACCCAGATCATCCCACGCCAAGCCCTGTGGGTTGCGATGTCCCATGGAGTAGAGCGGGGAACCGTGAAAAGGATTGTCCGGCGGGATTGCGCCGTCATCACTCAGCCGCAGGATTTTTCCGGCAAGGGCATCCTTGTCCTGGGCCAGGTTAGGAACGGCGGCATCGCCAGCGCCGATATATAGAGAGCCATCAGGCCCAAACTTTATCCTGCCGCCATCGTGAATCGTGGCTCCGGGAATACCTTCGATAATGATCTGGTCCTCAACGAATGCGTCTCCCTGCTTTATTAGACGCACCACTTTGTTCGCCAGATTGCCGCCGCTCTGGTAGGTGTAATAAATGTAAATGAACTGGTTCTCCTCGAAATCGGGGTGAACGGCAATCCCGAGTAAGCCGCCCTCCCCACGCGGAGCGACGTCCGCCACAACGAAAATTGGCTGAGCTTGCAAACGGCCTTCCCTGTCGACAAGCCTTACCCTTCCCGGCCGCTCGGTCAAGACGATGCTGCCATCCGGCAGAAAATCAAGCGCCCAAGGAATTTCCAGGTTCTTTACCAGGGACGTGATGACTGGCTGTTCCGGTAACGTCGGGGGGAGCGATGGCGTTAATGGCGACTTGGCAGGCGGGATGACAGGAGGCTGGGGCGTCGGCACAGCTACGGGTGGAGATAAGGGGGCAGCAGGGGATGGCTCCGGAGCTGGCGCCTGCGGTGAAGTTGGACCGGTACAGGCAGCAAGGAGCATCAAAATAAGAAACAGGCTCACCAAAAAGCGTTGAGTGGTCATTCTCCCCTCCACACAAATGATTTTATCCGGCCAAGGCGGGAAATCAAGTCCACGGAAACGCCCTCATTATTTATGATAGCACACTCCATACCCACTCCCGCCAGCAAAAGCAAAGATTTTTATTTCCTGGTTATTGTCATCTTTAACCTGTCATGGCGCTGAATGCCACATTTTCGCCCCCTGTTTCACCACCGGAAAAAGATATGCCATCAGTCAAAAAAAAGTTGCCAAAAGGTATTGACAAGAGGGCACTTTCAGTGCATAATAGGTGTCAACTGGCACTTAAAGTAACGCACTAGGGAGTCAATACGCAGTGAAAGATATTGCCAGCCGTCATCAAATGAAGAAAAGTCCTTGCCAGAAAATCGCCGGAGTGGAAACCCCACATGAGCATTAGCGGGTTATCATGGCGGATTTCAGAGACCTCCCTGAGCGTCATCATTATTACAGCCCGGGGGGAAAACTCTTCGAATCCAAATTTTAGAGAAAGGAGGTGATTAGTAATGGCAGTTCAGACTTCGATGGCGTCTTCCGGGCTTGCTGAAGTTCTTGACCGGATTTTGGACAAAGGGCTTGTGCTGGATGCTTGGGTAAGAGTATCCCTGCTGGGTCTGGAAATTCTGACTGTTGAAGCCAGGATCGTCCTCGCCGGTGTCGAAACCTATCTGAAGTACGCGGAAGCAATTGGCTTGACTGCGCCAGCGGCCTAGACTGAAGCGGCGGGGGAGTTTTGCCAGAGTGCCCGCCCCTAGCCATTGGCCGCGTGCACCCTGCCAAATTCGCCCCCGGCAAAGTGGAGGAAGAGATGAAACAACTGGTTCTCGACCTGATCACCACCTGCGAAAACAGGATTTCGATAATAGAGGAGTTAATCACTGGCGCCTTTTACTCGATGACAACCATGAATACCAACCTGGCTGAAGTTGCCGGAGAGAGAACAAGGCTGGAGAACACTTTGCAGGTATTACTGGCGAAAAATTGCACTCTCCGGAAAAAAGACTTCGAATCATTGACGAAGGGGATACGTTGCCGGTATGAGAAAGACCTGACAGCGCTGGAAACCGACCGCATACGTATTGGCGAAGGGCTCAACAGCTACCTCGACGAGTTGAAGCAATCAGTGTGCAACCTTCACCAACAGCTAGCCGGGTTCATCTACGGGAAAGGGGACACAATCGTCCTTGAAACAACGATGGGCATGATTGAAGCCGCATACCGGCATGGCGGACAGCAGGCTTTTGCTTCGCTGCGTTATTTCCAGGCGCGACTGGAGTCTTTCCGAAGGGAACAGAAGGAGATAAACATGAAGCTCCAGAAGCTGGTGGGTATGGGAGAGACCCTGAGAACGGAGGACCTGAGACAGCTTCAGGCCGGTGAGGCCGCCCGAGGACAAAACCTACCCGGAGACTGCCGACAAAAGGATGTGCAAAGACTTTACCTTACTTTGAGCGTGTCGTCCGCAGACGGCAATCCAGAACAGTAATCAAGAGTTCAAGAAAGGAGTAGCAGAATGACAATCGCATCCAGCATGAAGGAACTGATTCAAGACATTGCCTCCTCCCGCCAGGACAGGATAAAGGCAATCAGCAATATGAGAAAAGATGCAGAAACCCTATCGGCGGAAGCCCGTGGCCTCATAAAGAACTTTCAATCCTCACGCGGTCAGGCGAGGGTCCAGCTCCGCAGGAATCTGACCAGGGCAGCCTCGCTGCGCAGGTCTGACGTCAACACTCTCAGGAGAAACGCCAGGCAGGCCGTGTCGACTGCCCACTCCTTTCGGAGAGAAGAGGGCGGACGGCTCAGAAGAGAGCTTATCCGGACTTGTGCGAACCACAGGGCCGACATGGAAGAACTGCTCAACGGATTCCAAAACATTGTTACAGACTTCAATCAGTCCAGGCAGACAGCGGGAACTGAGTTAAGGAAAGACCTGACTGAAGGCATGGCTGGAATCAGGGCGGTGGTCGGGGGGATGCGGGACACGTTGCACAAAGCGCGTGCCGGGATAAGGGAGGAGATAAGACAGGCAAGTGAAGCCTGGCATAGCCTGGCAAACACGCCAGGGGCAAACCGCACGCCCACACAGCCAGAAGGTCCCAAGGAAACGGCAGTAGAAACACCGGAAGTCCCTGATCTGGAAACCAGATTGCTGACAGCAGTTGGTGAGCGCCCTGAAGGAAGCACCCTGGCTGAGATTGCAGCCAGCCTGAGTGTTGCGCCCATCGTCCTCGGGCGCGCGGCAAAAAAGCTCATTGACAAAGGAAAAATTCGCAGGGAAGACAGGACCTACTTCCCGGCGAGCAATGATTGAGGCTGTCATGAAAAGTGAGGCGTTGAGAAACGTCAGGACAATGCGCCAGGTGAAGACCAGCCTGGACCTCGCCCGAAGACAGAAGACCAATACCACCAATAGCCTGTCCAGGACTGAAGAGGAGAAACGGTACCTTGAAAACCTCGCTGACCCTCGCCTTGCCCGGGTGCTGGAAAGGGAAAAGAAGCGGTCCGCAGCTCTCGATGCCGCGGTCAATAAATCGAGGCAGAGAATGCTCAGGTCCAGGCATAAGCTGGCGATGACGGTAAACAAAAACCGGGCACTGACCGAGCTAAGGCAAAAGCTCCAGCAAGCGCGCTGGGAAGATACCGTCCCGGCGACGCAAGCAAACAAAGCAGTTTCAGAGGTGAAGCTGCACCAGATTGAGTTAAGCTATTAGTTTTTGATTTTGAGAAGGACTGATGGAGACAGGAACCGATATGACAACAGTTTTAAGCATTAAGCCCGGCGGGGACTTTATCGAGACGCCGTACGTTCAAAACCTCACCGGGAGGGCGCTGGACTGCATAAGGGCCGGCTTCCCGGTACATTTCAGCGGTCCCCCGGGGGTAGGCAAGACCACGCTGGCTCTGCACGTGGCTGCCCAGCTTGGCCGCCCGGTGGTGCTCATCTGCGGAGACCACGAATTTAACAGCTCAGACTTCGTGGGCGGGCTTAACGGGTACCACAAAAAGTTCATGAAGGATAACTTTATCCGTTCGGTGATTAAGACCGACGAGAGCATGACATCGCACTGGGTGGACAACCGGCTTACCACCGCCTGCCAGCACGGGTTTACCCTGGTCTACGACGAGTTTACCAGGTCACGACCAGAAGCAAATAACATCCTCCTTTCAGTCCTTGAAGAGAGAATCCTCCCCGTGCCGGCTGCCAGGGGAGAAGAGAGCTACCTGAAGGTGCATCCCGCCTTTACCGCTATCTTTACCTCAAACCCCGAAGAATATGCCGGTGTTTACAGGACCCAGGATGCCCTTCGCAATCGCATGGTAACCATAGAAGTGGGCAACTTTGACGAGGAGACCGAGACCGCCATCACCATGAAAAAGTCCGGTCTCCCAATTGAAGACGCCCTGCGCATCGTCAGGCTGGTAAGAAGGGTAAGGGAATCAAAGTCAGACAGCCTTACTCCCACAGTGCGGGCGTGTGTTGTCATCGGGAAGATACTGAAGATGAAGGGAGACGACCTGTCAAGAAACGGTGCTGCATTCAGGCAGATCTGCACTGATATCCTGTTGCCGGATGTCCCACGAGACGAGAGGGAAGCGGTTACGCGGGCAATTGATGACACTCTGGGTGTCCATTTCTGGTAAGGAGAACATAATGGCTGACGGGAAAAAGAAAAAAGACCGGGAAAAAGAAAAAGAAGAGGACAGGGTCGAAATTGATTTCGGGGCCGGCAAGATAAGCTTCGGCGGGCTCTTCAAGGGTCTGGGTAATCTCGTCGACCTTGCGGCCAAGTTAAAAGAGGAAGAAGTAGAGAAAACGGGTGAAATCAAAGACCTGCCAAAGGGCATGAAAGGGGTATACGGCTTCAGCATCAGGACCATGGCTGGTAAGCCGGTAATCGAGAGCTTTGGCAATATCCGGGAGACGGCGAAGGGGCCGGTGGTACAGGAAGTCCGCGAGCCGATTACCGATATCTTCGATGAAGAAAGGCATATAGTGGTCATCGCTGAGCTCCCCGGGGTATCCGAAGACAAAATCAGTATTGAGATAGCCGGTGATATTCTCAATATCGCCGCCTCGGATGTGGACAGGAAATATGCCAAAGAGATTCTGCTTCCCACCAGGGTAAAACCGGCTTCACTAAAGACTGCCTATCAGAACGGCATTTTAGAGATCAGGCTCGAAAAGGAAAAATGATCGGAGGCTGGCAGAAATGAGTACGGAAATTAGGTCCCTGAGCCTCCGGGTTGCCGAGGCGAAGGCGAAGGATGTTGGACGGGGAATCTGCCGGATTGACCCGCGTGACATGGAAGGCTTAAACGTCCAGGTTGGCGACATTGTCCAGATAGAGGGCAAACGGAAGACGGTCGCCAAGATCATGCCAGCCTATGCCGAGGACCGGGACAAATCCCTCGTCCAGATGGATGGGCTTCTGCGGGGAAATGCCGGAGTTTCGCTTGATGAAAAGGTAAGTGTGCGAAAAATTGATTTTTCGCCGGCGGACAAGATAATGTTAAGACGCCTGACGGTAAGCAGAACAACCAGCCAGGAAAGGGACGCCGCTTACATCGGCACCCTTCTCGATGGGCTTGCGCTCATCGAGGGGGATACGGTAAGGGCCAATCTTTTCGGCACCCGCGGCCAGGATTTTGCCGTTGTCAGCACTGTGCCAAAGGGAGCGGTGGTAATACACCCGAGGACCAGAATAGAAGTGGCACAAAAAGACAAGGCGGAAGCAAGGGATTCCAGGGTTGCCTATGAAGATATTGGCGGACTGGCAAAAGAGCTGCAGCGGGTAAGGGAAATGATCGAGCTACCCCTGAAATATCCCCAACTGTTCGAGCGGCTGGGTATAGACCCCCCAAAGGGAGTGCTCCTTCACGGACCTCCCGGATGCGGCAAAACACTGATTGCGCGGGCTGTCGCCAATGAGACGGCTGCCTACTTTACCCACATCACCGGGCCGGAGATAATGGGAAAATTCTACGGTGAAAGCGAAGGCCGCCTCAGGGCAGTCTTTGAAGAAGCCAAAGTCCGTGCCCCGGCCATACTCTTCATTGATGAAATTGATGCCATCGCCCCCAAAAGGGAGGAAATGGGCGGAGAAAAACAGGTCGAAAGGCGGGTGGTCGCCCAGCTCCTGGCGCTTATGGACGGGCTGGAATCGCGTGGGGAAATAATCGTCATCGGCGCCACGAATATCCCAAACTCCCTTGACCCGGCGCTACGGCGTCCCGGCAGATTCGACCGCGAAATCGCCATCAGCATCCCGGATCAGAGGGGACGCCTTGAAATCCTTCATATACATACGCGCGGCATGCCCCTGCGAGAAGATGCTGACATGGAAAGGCTCTCACAGATTACCCACGGCTTTGTTGGCGCCGACCTTGAAGCCCTCTGCCGCG
Organism: Chloroflexota bacterium; assembly: GCA_016190825.1. Classification (GTDB taxonomy): domain Bacteria; phylum Chloroflexota; class Dehalococcoidia; order Dehalococcoidales; family UBA2162; genus JACPPV01. The sequence continues at coordinate 200,352 of JACPPV010000009.1, read as the reverse complement.
AATCGGCGATGAACGCCTTGAGGAAGATAATGCCGAGCATTGATTTTCAATTGGATGAGATCCCATACGAAACGCTGCTCAAGCTCGAGGTGGGGATGGACAACTTCATGGAGGCGCTCAAGGAGGTGGAGCCTTCGGCGATCCGGGAGGTCTTCGTCGAGATACCGAATGTCAGGTGGGAGGACGTGGGCAACCTCGCCGAGGTGAAGCAAAAGCTGGCCGAGGCGGTGGAATGGCCGCTGAAATACCCGGCCCTGTTCCAGGAAGTCAAACTGAGACCGCCAAAGGGGATATTACTCTCCGGACCGCCGGGGACGGGCAAAACCCTGGTCGCCAAAGCCCTGGCTAACGAGAGCGAAATCAATTTCATCTCCGTCAAAGGACCGGAGCTGATGTCCAAATACATCGGGGAGTCGGAGAGGGGGGTCAGGGAAGTCTTTCGCAAGGCAAAACAGGCCAGCCCCTGCATCGTGTTCTTCGATGAATTTGATTCCCTCGTTCCGGAACGGGGACTGGCGAGGGACTCGCAGGCTACCGAAAGGGTAATAAGCCAGTTCCTGACAGAGCTTGACGGGCTGGAAGAAATGAGGGGAGTGCTGGTACTGGCGGCCACCAACCGTCCCGACCTCATTGATTCCGCCGTCCTGAGACAGGGAAGGTTTGACTTCATCCTGGAATTTCCAATGCCTGATGAAACAGGACGGCTGGAAATATTGAAGGTGCATACCCGCGGGAAACCTCTTACTGAAGACGTCTCTCTTGAGATGCTAGCCCGGGAGACCGCAGGACTGTCCGGCGCGGAGATAGAAGCCATCTGCCGCGAAGCTTCGCTTAACGCCATACGGGAATCAATTGAGCGTGACCCGGACATGGGCAAACCGGAAATCTCCCGCAAACACTTCTCACTGGCTACGGACTGGCTCAAAAAACAAAGGGGGAAATAATGGCCTTTGAACGCAAATATATCTACGGGATCATCGGTGAGACTGAGCCCAGAAGATTCAACGCTCCCGGCATGATGGATGCCGAGGTTTTCACTATCCACTGGGAAGGACTCGCCGCAGTTGTCAGCAATATCGAGCTTGAAGAAATAGACCCCACCCGCGCTAATGTCCGCGCCCATACCCTGGTCCAGGACGAACTGCTCTCAAACTATACCATTTTGCCAATGGCTTTCGGCATGGTGGCAAAGAGTCAAAAGGATGTCCTGAACCTTATGCAGACGAACCACCAGAACCTTGCCAGCGAGCTAAAACGGCTTGACCGCAAAGTTGAAGTGGAGCTCAAGGTCTTCTGGGACCAGGAGGCCGTAATCAGGGAACTTCAAAGCGGTAACGAAGAGCTCATGCGCCTGAAAGCGAGCATAAACAGCGCCGCCTCCCCGGCCAAGGTCCAGCAACTGCTCATGCAGGCGGGGAAAATGGTGGAGCGTATAGCCTTAGACTGGAAGGCGAAATACGCCGATCACGTCTATGCTATTCTCAGGGGTCTTGCCGCTGATGCCCGCCTGAATAACCCCCTCGGAGTGAAGAATATCCTGAACGCCTCATTCCTGGTGGATAAAACAGCAGAGAATGACTTCAGGCAGGAAGTTTACCGCCTGGACTCCCAGTATCAGGGCAAGGTTAATTTCAAGTATGTGGGGCCGCTCGCCCCTTACAACTTTGTCAGTTTGAAGCTGAAGGCGGCGGATTGATAGTCAAATTACTGTATGACCTGCTGATCGGCGTACCGATCACAATGACTGTCCAGGTCATGGAAAAGCTGCGGGACGAGATTGACCGTGAACGGTTGATCACCGAAGAATCAATTAAAGAAAGACTGCAACAGCTTCAACTGGCGCTACAGGATGGTGAGTTGGACGAAGAGGAATATGAGCGGTTGGAAACGCATCTCATCGAACGGTTGAGAGCCGTCAGGGAATACCAGAATCAAAGGAGGAAAGCAGATGGCGCTTCAGGCTGAAAAAGACGGGATTTCTACCCTGGCTGATGTCATTGATCGCGTCCTGGATAAAGGACTGGTCATTAACGCCGATATTTGCGTATCGCTGGCCGGGGTTGAGCTGCTGGGCATCAAGATAAGGGCTGCGGTAGCCTCTTTTGAGACCGCCGCCCGCTACGGGATGGAATTTCCCTCCGGGACGAACCATGAAAGGATCGCCTGGAACGAAGCTCAGTCCAGCAGGGAGCCCTGCCCTGAGTGCGGCAAACGGGTCGCGGTCGCCGAACTGCTGGGCAAGGAGGGCTGTCCGTGGTGCGGCTGGGTGAGCGCCAAGGCGAAGAAGGCGAGAGTACGTCCTGTCGAGGAATTGTTAGCCGAGTAATCTTGGCGAAAGCGAGTTAAACGTGGTGATACAGATTGATGAGACCAATCTCAAACACGGCGTCCTCGGCCTGGTAGTGGCGCTCATCGAGGTTATCCGGGACGCGCTCAATATCCAGGCGCTGAAAAGAATGGAGGGGGGCACCCTGAGCGAGGAGGAGTGTGAGAGGCTGGGGAAAGCCCTCATGAAGCTTGATGCCGCCATTGAGGATATCAAGGAAGAGCAGGGCATATCTGAATCCGTTCAGACGGTGAGGGAACAGCTGGACGGAGTCGTAGATGACCTTGTGAGCGGGCTCGTCAGCACGGAAAAGACTCGAAGGGAGGTCAAGGTTGGAGATTAGACCGATTATTGAGAAAGAAGGACTATACCTTTACGGAATTGCTGCCGGCTGGAAGTCAATAAACCTTGACCTGGTCGGCGTTGATGGCAGCGAAGTATATACCGTTGCGGAGAAGGACCTTTGCGTAATCGTGCACCGGTGTCCGGCTGCGCCGTATCAATCCCCTGATCGGAAGACCGTCACAAGATGGGTGAAGGATCACCAGAACGTCCTGGACCGGGCACAAGAGGTCTTCGGTACCGTGATCCCCGCCGGCTTCAATACGATACTGCTCCCCAAGGATGGCGAAGACTCTCCCGAGCAGGCAGCAAAACACTGGCTGAAAGATAATTCCGAGCGATTTTCCCTTATTCTGAAGGGAATAGAGGGGAAAGACGAATACGGAGTGCAAGTCTTCTACGCACTCCCGGCCCTGGAAAAGCAGCTTTCGGCTCACAGTCGCAGAATCCGGGAGCTCATGGAAGAAATGGCGGCGAAATCGCAGGGAACGGCATTTCTATACAAACAGCGCATCAAGAAAGAGATGAAAGCCGAAATAGAAACGCTGGCGAAGGACCGGTTCCATGAGTTCTACCAAAGGATCAAAAGTCACTGCGAAGACATCGCCGTTGAGAAGACCCGGAAAGCGGCTCCAGAGGAAGTAATGCTGCTCAATCTTTCATGCCTGGTAGCAAAAGAAAAGGCGGTCGACCTCGGCGAAGAGCTGGAGAAAATCAACAACACTGACGGAATCTCGGTCCGCTTCTCCGGCCCATGGCCTCCCTACAGCTTTGTGACAAAGCCGGTTGCGATGGCACAGGCGGAGGCGGAAGGATGAATTCGACGCTGGAAACCCGGGCCACTCTGGCAGACCTCCTGGAAAGGGTGCTGGACAGGGGCCTCGTAATTGATGCCGACCTCATTATCCAAGTAGCCGGCATCCCTCTTCTAGGCATAAAGCTGAGGGCCGCTATCGCCGGGATGGAAACAATGCTCAGGTACGGCACTTGGCAGGAATGGGATGAAGCGTTGCGAATGGACGCAACAACACATTGCGAAAGCATGGACAGGAGGTAGCACATGAATGCCAATGATATTATCAGAAAGGCGCAGGATGAGTTTGCCAGCCTTAGCAGGCTGCCTATCAATTCGATTATCGGCGTCTTAAAGACGGATATGGGCTGGCTGGTCTCGCTGGAAGCGGTAGAAAGAAAGGCCATCCCGGATACGATGGATGTACTGGGACTTTACGAGGTCTGCCTCGACTGCGATGGCAACGTTTTCAGCTTCGGGAGGAAGAAACTGCGTAGACGCGGTGAAACGATGGATAATTAGCACTACAAAAATACCATGCAATATCTCTCCTTTCTCCCCTCAAGGGAGAAAGTTATCCCGACATATCGAGATGAGCGAAGCAACGGGATAAGGGTGAAATAGAATGCCCCACAGAGGGAGAGGCAATACATAAAGTTAATTATGCAACTAAGTACCAGAAGATTGATGAGAAAGGCTTTTTCAGCCCTCCGCCAGGGCAGGAAGAATAACATGACGGAATGGAACAAATGCCCCGGGTGCGGCGCCACCGTAAACAGCGCCGATGCTTTTTGTCCTCATTGTGGGGAGCCCTGGACGATGACGTGCTCTCATTGCCGCGCAAGATGGCGCTTCTGGAAGTTCTACAAGTTCTGCCCCGAATGCGGAGCAACCGTAGAAAAACGAATCAAATTTCAGAACAGATAGACGGAAACGGGGGGCAACAGGACGAGACAATGAGGAAACTGTATCTTGTCCCCATCCTTCATATGAAAGCCGACATGGGCTCTTTGGCTTCAGCCCTGGAAAAGGTCGCGGCAGAAGAAATCGGAGACGAGGCGTGGCAAAAGCACGAGCAGGCTATCTCCAGCTTCTGGGATTCCATCGCCGACTTCTTTAGCGCCCTAGACGTAAAGGGTTTCAAAATTTACCAGGATGGGATGGTAGCGGAAGGTCCCAACGGTTTACGAATTGTCAAAGAGGGCATCAGCCGGGGCAGCAAAAACTTTGAGATCGTGGGAAGCCTGCTGGAGCGGGGAGCGATACTGGTCAAGACAGAAGACCCCCTTCTGGTCAAGCGGGAGTATGATTATATCGCAAAAATAGCCCACTCCACTTCGCAGAGGGAAAGAGAGACCTGGGCCCTCAGATATAAGTTGGCACAGGACAAGCTGTTGAAGCAGCGCGATAATTTCATCGCAGAAACAATCCGAGAGACCCTGGGCGGAGGTGAAACCGGCGTCCTATTCATCGGGGCCTATCATGACGTCACGGACAGGCTGCCCAAAGATATCCAGGTGGTCCAAGTAAAGGATATCTCCACGGTTAGGGAATACTATAAGGCTCTGACCGGAAAATAGGAGGAGTCTGCGGTAGCTCCACTGGCCACCTGCTATTCCAGTAAAGGCAACCGAAATCCCCGGCTTAATACCACCCGTATTACTCAGCAGTTTCGACATAGCCCCCAATTTGATTTCCGCAGCAACTCCCCGATTTCTTGACACGGCTCATCAAGGTAAGCCATGATTTACCTATACACCGCTCGAAAAATACCGCAGCACGACCAGAACCCGTAACGCCGCGGAGCGATTTGCTGGATGGTCTGCATGGAGAACAGGTATTTGGAAGCAGAATCGAATCGAGACTCCTTTCCAATCAAATCAGGATTCCATGCGCGCGCCGTTCCCGCACCTGAGGTCTGCGCCATTCTCAAGCGCGGGCGGATCAGCGGCTGCGAGCCGCTCTACAGGGGATCGAACCACGTCTTCTTGCTCACACTTGCCCGGGGGAAACGGTTTGCCAGGGCAGTCTATAAACCGCGTGCCGGCGAAAGACCCCTGTGGGACTTCCCGGAAGGCACGCTTTACAAAAGAGAGTGCGCTGCCTGTGTGGTGAGCCAGGCCCTCGGGTGGTTTATCGTTCCGCCTACCGTGATCCGGGACGGTCCGTACGGCATCGGCTCGGTACAATGGTTCATAGAAACGAATTCAGGCTCGGACTACAATGTACTGAGGGCGAAACACTCAGCCGAGCTAAAACGGATAGCTGTCTTTGATTGCCTGGTGAACAACGCCGACCGTAAGGGAGGGCATCTGCTGGAAGGGCAGGACGGACGCATATGGGCCATTGACAATGCGCTTTCTTTCAACACTGTCCCGAAGCTCCGCACGGTAATCTGGGACTTCGCCGGACAGTCCATCCCCCCAGGACTCATAGCGGACCTGGAGGCATTCCATCGGGCACTGAAGCCGCCAATGCCGGAAAGGGCAGCACTGTCCGACCTGCTGGCAGCAGAAGAGGTCGAGGCTCTTGAGCGGCGCCTTAGTAAGATCATCGAACATCCCTTTTTCCCCTACCCGGCATCGTACCGGAGCATGCCCTGGCCGCCGTTCTAACCGGGGAGGGGGTTCCCCTTTTCTGAGATGTTAGACGCGCTCTCTCCCGGAGCAGTTTTGAGCAAAGCCTTTTATATGTGTTAGAATAACAGTATCAATTTTCCTCCGAGGAATCTGTTGTTTGTGCTGGGAAAAAGGCCGGGCGGGGGCGCCTGAGGGAGGACCAAGATGAAAACCTATCGTTATTCAGAGTGGGACGGAAGCCAGGACGTATTTGACCTGAATGCGGAGACGCTCATGGACGAGCTGGACCAATTGATGATGAAATACGGGGATCTTGCCCAGGCGTTGCGCGCCCTCCGGCGCAGCGGCATGACGGACGATAAGGGCAGGCAGATGCCAGGCCTAGACAAACTACTACGCCAACTGCGCCAGAGAAGGCAAACCCAGCTTGAAAGATATGACCTCGGCTCCGTCATGGATGATATCCGGCAGAAGCTTGATGAGATAATTGACACCGAGAGAGCTGGTATCCAGAAGCAACTGGACGAGGCGAAGAAACAAGCAGAATCAGGGAATGGGGAGCTGCCCCCGGAACTTACTGAAAGGCTCCGTCAGACCCTTGAGAATAGGGCGGCGCAAAACATAGCCAAGCTGGATGAACTGCCGCCGGATGTGGGCGGCAGGGTGAAAGAGCTGACAAAATACGATTTTATGGACCCTGAAGCCCGGCGTATGTTCCAGGAGCTTTTAGACCAGCTAAAGAAAAATGCCATGCAGTCATACATGCGCGATATGACACAGAGACTGCAGAGCATGGATGCCCAGAGCATGGCGGCGATGAGAAACCTCCTCGAGGCAATAAACCAGATGGCGGAGGCAAAGCGAAGGGGTGAGGAGCCGGATTTTGATGGCTTCATGCAGCAATTCGGCGACTTCTTCGGCCCGAACCCCCCCAGGAGCTTTGATGAGCTTATGGAGCGATTGCACGAACAGATGCAGCAGGCGGAGGCTCTCATGGAAAGCCTGTCTCCAGAGGACAGACAGGCGCTCGAGGAAATGATCCACTCGATGTTTGATGATGCAACGCTGGCTGAGATGGCCAAGCTGGCAGTCAACATGGATGCCATGTTCCCTGGAATACGCAGACAAAGAGGCTACCCATTCTCCGGTGAAGACTCCGTCTCATACGAAGAGGCGATGAAGCTCATGGAATCCCTTCAGAAGATGGACCGCCTTGAGCAGCAAATAAAAGAGGCCCAGTTCAGCCCGGACCTGGATGACATCAATCCTGACTTGGTCAATGAACTGCTGGGAGAGGAAGCCACCCGGGAGATGGAAGCACTGCGGGAAATGGCGAAAATCCTGGAGGAAGCGGGGTACATCCGGAAAGATGGAAACAGGTATGCGTTGACTCCCCAGGGCATACGGAAAATCGGACAGAAAGCTCTGAAAGACATCCTTTCTCACATGAAAAGGGACCACTTCGGCCCGCATAACCTCGATAAGATGGGTGCCGGCTCCGAGAGAACTCAGGAAACGAGAAAGTACGAGTTTGGGGATGACTTTCATATTCACATCCAGAAGACGATAATGAACTCCCTGATGCGGGAGCCCGGTCCACCTCCGGTGAGCCTCAGCGTGGAAGATTTCGAAGTATGGAAGACAGAAGAATCAACGCGCTCCGCGATCGTTCTGATAGTGGACCAGAGCCGGTCCATGTTCATGAACGGCTATTTTGATGCCGCCAAGAGGGTGGCGATCGCCCTGAACCATCTCATCGCCAGCTACTACCCGAAGGACCACCTCTATATAATCGGCTTTTCGGGAAGAGCCCACGAGATTAAGAGAGAGGACCTCTTGCGAATGCCGTTTCCTTTCTTCGAACACGGGACCAATTTTCAGCATGCCCTCTGGCTTGCCAGGAAACTGCTGGCTGGCCAGAACTGCGCCAATAAAGAGATAATACTGGTATCCGATGGTGAGCCGACGGCGCACTGCGAAGGAGCGGAGGTCTATTTCCAGCACCCGCCCAGCTTGCGCACCCTCCAAATGACGCTGAAGGAAGTCAGGAACTGCACCCAGAAGGGGATCGTGATAAATACCTTCATGTTTGACGATTCACCGTTCTTCACGAGTTTCGTCACCCAGATGGCACAGATAAACCGGGGGCGCGTCTTCTTCAGTGACCCGGGCACCCTGGGGAAGTATCTTCTGCTGGACTACCTGGGAAAGAAACGCCGCAAAGTGTCCTGATCACGGCACCGCCGAGATTGCTTCTTCCGCCCCGTCAGCCTCAATCACGCTTTGCAAAGCCGCCAGGGCTGTTTCAATCTGGTCATCGTCCGGCTCACGGGTGGTCAACGATTGCAGCCACAGGCCGGGCGACATGACAGCCCTGACCAGCCAGTTCTGACTGTGCCTGGCGCCAAAGTAAATGGACTCGTATCCCAGTGAGGCAATTGCCGGAATAAGGACGACTCGCGATAGCACCATCAGCCAGGCCGACCTCAAACCGGACAATGAGAAAACAATGACCGAAATTATCAGCACCGCGAAAAGAAAACTGGTACCGCAACGGGTATGGGCAGTGCTGTATTTCCTGACAAAACCTACCTCCAGCGGCGCCCCCGCTTCGTAGGCGTTGATGGCTTTGTGCTCAGCGCCGTGATAGGCAAAAACCCGCCTGATATCCGGCAAAAATGACATAGCCTTCAAGTAGGCCACGAAAATCGCCACCCGGAAAAAACCATCCACCAGATTAAAAACCAGTGACGACTCGAAATGGAACAGCCTGGTCAAAAAGAGGGGCGCTATGAAAAAGAGTCCCACCGCTATAGCCAGCGATACGGTTACCATTAGCATTGCCATACCGCCGGAAACCTTTTCCCCCTCTTCTTCGAGGGAGACATTGGCAGAGTAGACCAAAGACTTGATACCCAGGGACATGGCTTCAATCAGGACGACAATGCCACGGGCTAGCGGCGTTCGTCTCAGCCAGCCATGATAGAGCCCGGGCAGTGGCTGGCTATCTACCGCCAGACTGCCGTCCGGACGGCGCACGGCGGTGACCATTGTTTTCCGCCCGCGCATCATCACACCCTCAACTACTGCCTGCCCGCCGTAATAGAATGTCCCCGCCATTTATACTGCCTGAAAAATAAGTGGAGTCCCGAAAAACCGGGACTCCGCTCCGTTTTCACTATCCCGCCTTTCGGGCAATAAGAGCTATGCCTTTTTCTGGTAGCGCTGCCTGAACCTTTCCACGCGCCCGGCTGTATCCAGCATCTTGCGTTCACCGGTAAAAAAGGGATGGCATTTGCTGCACATCTCCACCTTGAGCAGCTTCTTGGTGGAGCCCGCGGTAAAGGTATTTCCGCAGGCGCAAACTACCCGGGCATCAGTGAAATACTGGGGATGAATCTTTTCTTTCATTTTTCTAACTCGCGTAGACACTTACTTTCCGCTTGTTTTTTGCCGCCGGTTCGTACTTCACAACGCCCTCAACCAGGGCAAAAAGGGTATAGTCCTTCCCTGTGCCCACATTATTGCCCGGGCGAATTTGCGTGCCACGTTGGCGGACTAGAATCGCCCCGGCATGAACGGTCTCACCGGCATAAACCTTCGGGCCCAGCCGCTTTGCCTGGCTATCCCGCCCGTTGCGGGAACGCCCGGCTCCTTTCTTATGTGCCAACTTCCACTACCTCCGGTTCAACTATCTCATCAATCATCAACCTGGTATACTCCGCTCGATGACCGTTCTTTCGCCGGTAGCGCACCTTTGATTTGTATTTGAAGACAAGTATCTTCTCACCCCTCTCCCGGCCCTGGCAGGTAGCACGTACCTTCGCCCCGTTGACCGCCGGAGCACCAACTACAACACGGTCGCCATCGGAAATGAGAAGAACCCGATCAAGCTCAACGGTATCACCGTCCTCAACCTTCAGACGGTCAACCTGGACCGTTTGCCCCGGGGAGACTCTGTATTGCTTACCGCCGGTTTCGATAATAGCGTAAATGGTCGTTACCTCCCAAACAAGGCATTCTACCAGTCTCGAAGGCTAAATGTCAAGTGCGGTGCGCGTGAGGTCCTTGACACGTTCTGGCCCGGTTGATATAGTACGTTTGTTCTTATCTCGTTCGAGACGCAAAGATGGAAGTTGACCACAAGCTTGATGCCCTCGTAGCTGCGGCGCACTATGATGTCTGCGGCGGCAGGGCGGTTGTTAACAACCCGGCGCTCCGCTTTATTCATGAGGCCGCACTGCCCGGCGGCGGTTCGGTCTGCCTTTTCAAGGTACTGCTGACTAATGCCTGCGTTAACGATTGTGCTTATTGCGTCAACCAGGTCGGACGGGATATTCCCCGGTGTGCTTTTCAACCGGAAGAGTTAGCGAAACTATTTGCGGAATTCCACCGGAAAGGGCTTGTCAAGGGGTTGTTCCTCAGCTCCGGTATTGGCAGTGATGCTTCGCAGACAATGGAGTCCATGCTCAAGGTGGTCGACATCCTGCGCCACCGCTATGCCTTCAAGGGGTACGTGCATCTGAAAATCCTGCCCGGCGCCGCCTTTGACCTGGTTGAGACGGCTTGCCGTCTGGCAAGCCGCGTTTCCATAAACATCGAAGCGCCCACTGTCCATCATCTTGCCAGACTGAGCCGCAAGAAGGACCTTCACAATGGTATTGTGGAAAGGATGCGCTGGGTCAAACAGGTTATGGCGAAGAACGAGTTCTGGACGCCTTCAGGGCAAACAACCCAGTTCGTTGTCGGCGCTGCCGGCGAAACCGACCGCGATATTTTGCATACGACAGGCGCCCTTTATCGCGAGATCGGATTACGGCGGGCATATTTCAGCACCTTCCATCCGATCTCCAATTCAAGGTTGGAGCAAGTCCGTCCGGCCCCGCCAATCCGGGAGCATCGGCTCTACCAGGCTGATTGGTTGTTGAGGGTCTACGGATTTGCGCCGTCAGAGATCGACCTTGCGCTGAATGAGGTGGGTAATCTTCCCTTCAGGCGTGATCCCAAACTGGTCATTGCTCAAAAGCGACCGTGGCTTTTTCCGGTTGACATTAACAAAGCGGGCTATGAAGAGCTGTTGCGTGTGCCCGGCACTGGCCCTGTATCGGCAAAGAGAATAATCGAATCGCGTCAACATCACAGCATATCTTCAGCGGAACAACTGAAGAAGATGAAGGTCGTAACCGGACGAGCCCTTCTCTTCCTTCGGTTCCAGGGGATGCTCTCCGATGAGAAACAGGCATCCTTTCTGCCGCTCCTCGATGATGAGATGACTGGACCAGAACCATCTCTGGCTGAGGTTTTGGAGCCTTCCCTGGAACTGTCACCCCTGCGAAGCTTGTCCCGTACTTGATGCGGGGGGGTACTCCTTGTGTGACGTAGATTCTCCGTCGCAGTTACCCCGTACCGCGATACGGGGCGGAGAATGACAATAATGAATGCTTGAATTCGAGACAAAATGCCTTTCACAAGACACTGTTTTTACGCCTCGCTGGATTGACGGGCTGGCACGTATCCTTTATCATCTTTCCTCAGGGGGCACTCATGATTCCCGGAATTGGATTACAGCTGCTGCTTTTCGCTTTGGGGGCCGTGGTCCTCTACTTTGGCGCCCAGGGGTTCATACGCGGTGCCTCCCGCCTGGCTGAGACTTTAGGTGTTTCGCGGCTGGCGATTGGGCTTACTATCGTTGCTTTCGGCACATCGGCGCCTGAGATGGCTAACGTTGTCATGGCTTCAGTAACAGGAAGGGACCTGCTGGCGGTGGGGAACATTGCCGGCGCCAACATTGCCAACCTGGGCCTGGTCCTGGGGGTGGGCACGGTTTTGCGTTCTTCCCCCCTTATGATCTCGGGAGTGAAGCGGGAAGTGTTCTTCCTGATTGGCGTTTCCATATTATTCTACTTACTGGTAATCGACAAAGAGCTCGGGCGCATTGATGGCGCCATATTCCTGGGGATTTTCGGGGTCTATCTGTGGTGGTGGCTGCGCCGCCGCGCCGACGGTGTAGTGGAGCTTCAGGGCACCTTCCCGGAGGCGGCGTTGACTCCAACACGCGGCAAGGTTCTGGCCATTACCTGGGACGTGGTCCAGGTAGCCGGCGGTATTCTTATACTCGTCGGCGGAGCGCGGTTGATGATTAACGCTGCAGTTGAGATGGCGGCGGCTTTCGGCGTGTCCCAGGGCGTAATCGGTCTTTCACTGGTGGCGTTCGGCACCACGCTTCCGGAATTGGCCACCACAATCGTCGGTACGTTTCGCCGTGAGTATGATATCGTTGTCGGCAACATTGTTGGTAGCTGCGTTTTCAATGTGCTGGCGATACTCGGCATCGGGGCGCTGCTCAACCCGCTGGAAATAGAGCCAGGATGGTTGTTTGTTGAGATCCCCGTGATGGTTGGGTTTACACTGGCGCTGGTGCCTCTCGTATTGAGGAAAGCGGGACACATCCTGCGATGGGAGGGCGGCCTGCTGCTACTGGGTTATTTCGCGTTCATTGCCTGGATATACCGGTGACGAGCCCAATATTATGGGCGTAACCCGCAAAATAGGTAGCTTTACGGATTTCACGGAAGACCAGAGCCATGCAATCATTAGTATGTGGGAGGTCCAAATGGCAGCCAGACGACGCTATATCCCCCATCCCCAGCATGTGCCTTTCGAGTATAGCCGGATAACGGAATATGTCTATATTGGCACGAACCAGTGCTGCCAGAAGCATTTTGATGAATCTTTGCTTGCCCGCGGCATAACGGCTGATATTTCACTGGAAGAAAATAGGCTGGATGCGCCTTTTGGAGTCAGCTACTTTTTCTGGATGCCGGTAACTGACCACACCGCACCGACAGCTCAACAGCTTCTTATTGGTGCTGTGACCCTGAAAGAGTTTGTTGACAACGGAATCAAAGTATACGTCCACTGTAAGCGAGGCCACGGGCGCTCCCCAACCCTTGCCGCTGCATACTTTATCCTGGAGGGGGACCGGACGAACGAAGCAATTCGGCGCATGCGTGAGAAGCGGGATATTCATTTGAGGATGTCCCAGATTCAAGCCCTGAGAGAGTTTGAGCGGCTGGTATTGGCGGCCACGTCGGTGAGGGTTTAGACTCCACAAATTCGAAGTCCGAATCTCGAAATCCGAGGCCAATAACCAATAACCAGGATACAAACGCCAAACAAATTCTGGTATAACCAAATTGGATTCGTTACGCCCAGAAATGAAGCGGGGCGATATTTGGAAATTGGGATTTGATCACTTTCCCCGTTTCGAATTCCGTGTTTCGTTTTTCAGAGCCAGGGGTTTTCAGCCTTTCTTCTGAAGCATCTTCTTCATGGGCTTCCAGTAGTATTCGTGCCAGCCCTGGCGCACGTCTTCGTAGCTCTCAACCGGCACTCCCATCTGCCTGAGATTCAGCCGGCTGCCGCCGCTGGTTTCCTTCAAAGAAAAGGTAGCCCTGGAAAAATAGCCTCCCGGCCACTCGCCGAGCCGCCAAGACTGGACAATCTTTCGGTCGGGCACGAGTTCAAGATTGACGCCGGATAGCCCGCCATCAAAGACTGAGAAGCTGCCGCCTACCTTGCGGCTGACGGTGGCTTTGCTTCCGGTCAGTTTGGAGTGCTTCCTGGAATCCATCAGTATTTCGTAGATTTCATGGGGAGTGGCTTTGAAAGTCACCCTCTGCCGTATCGTTTTCGTGTCCATGTATTCCAGACGACCTCCGCGCCGTTTTCTTTTGTGTGTAATCTTATCTTATCGGCACGGATGATGTAAAATTAAATAATCACTCGCAGAAGGAGTCATCACATGAGCTGGAAGCAACCGTTGCGTGACCGCCAGGCAGACAGACTATGGGACCGGGCGAGAGCGTCGGGAATGTCCCGCCGTGTGTTTCTGGCGCTGCTGGCAAGCGGCGGGGCAGCGGCTGTCCTGGCGGCATGTGCCAGGGTAGTGCCTGAGCCTTCCGCCGGGCCGGCGCCCGCCCCGGCGCCTTCATCCAGACCGATTCACAAACCAGTCCCGGAAAACTACTTCATTCCCCTCGGTACTAATGCCGAAATGCGTTTCGAGGTCATGGCAGACCAGACATATATCATTCCGAACTCTTACTTTTTTGTTCGCAGCCATACCTCCGCTCCGTTGATTGATGCTAAGACATGGCGGCTGCGGATAGAGGGGGATGGTGTGCAGCGTCCGCTGGAGCTTACCTATGATGACCTTCTCAAAATGCCGTCCAGAACGGTGACCCGCTTCATTGAGTGCGCCGGGAACGGGCGCTCCTTTTTTGCCACGTTGCTGGACCGGCCGGCGGAAGGCGGGCAATGGAAGCTGGGTGCTTATGGCGTCGCCGGGTGGACCGGTGTTCCATTGCGTGAGCTGTTAAAGAGGGCTGGAATCAAGCAGACGGCGGTAGACGTGATGCCAACGGGGCTGGACAGCACCGCCGTGGAACGTCCGATGCCGGTGGCGAGGGCAATGGAGGAAGATACCATTGTCGCCTATATGATGAATGGAGAGATCCTCCCGCCGGACCATGGCTTCCCGGTGCGCGTTATCGTGCCGGGATGGGTGGGGATCAACAGCATCAAATGGGTGGGAAAGATCACCGTTTCCGAAGAGCGAATATACGTGGAAAAGAATACCACCAATTACGTGCTCATCGGTCCGGACTACGCGCCGGAAGGACCGGCGAAAGGGCCGCCTGTGACCACCCAGACGGTCAAGAGCGCCTGCGCGCTGCCATGGCCGGCAGCTTTGAAAGCTGGTCCGCAGAAAATCACCGGCTACGCCTGGTCGGCTTTTGGTAAGATTGCTCGTGTTGAAGTGAGTATTGACGGAGGTGGCAGCTTCCAGGATGCCGTACTGGTCGGGCCGAACGTTGAGCGGGCTGGCTCGCGGTGGGAGTTTTCCTTCAATGCTGGGCCCGGTCCTATGACTATTATCCCGCGCGCTATCGATGATGAGGGCAACTCGCAGTATGACGTTTCCGCACAGAAGTGGAACCAGCTTGGCTATCTCTTCGGCGCTACTGTTCCTCACCCGGTTAACGTGTCTGAATGAAAAAAGATTTGGCTACTAATCACGCCCGGCTTGTGGCGACGGGTTTTCTCGTGGCGGCGCTGTTAGCTGGTGGTTGTGCGCCGTCAGCCCCGAAACAGACTATCGGACAATCCGCTGAGGCTGGCAGGAGGATTTTTTTAGAGATTTGTTCTACCTGCCACGGTAAGCAGGGCCTGGGGGCTTTTGGTCCGGCCTTGATCGGCGAAAACGCTACTCTGGAGAAGTTTTTGAGTGCGCAGCGGCTGTTCGACTATATCAGTATCGCCATGCCGCTGGAAGCGCCCGGCACCCTTAAGCGTGATGAATATCTGCAGGTTCTCAGCTACTTGCTTGTTCAAAACGGCTTTGCTGACGCCGAAAGCCCATTTGACCCGGACCAATTGGAGCAATACCCTCTGAAGAAGTAACCCTCCTTATCATAAGGAGGGCTTCACCACGCGACTGGGCAGCCCACCATTCTGGCCGACCGTGCTTGGATACCAGAATTTGGTCATCACCTGGATGTTTCTTGTATCTTGGCTATTGTCTCTTGGTTATTCCCGTATTCCCCGTAAGCCGGGCACAGTTTCTGGAGCACACATATCCCGCAGCGGGGTCGCACAGCTTTGCACACCTTCCGCCCGTGCTCAATCAACAGCACGTGAAAACGATAGACCTCTTCGGGAGGGACCATGTTTTCAAGCGCCTGGTGAGCTTGTTCCACCGAGGTCCTCTCACTGATTAACCCGAGCCTCTTCGATACGCGGTAGATATGCGTATCGACCGGGAGGGCGGGTTTTCCCAGCGAGAAAAGGAGCACACAACTGGCCGTCTTCGTGCCCACGCCGGATAGCTGCTTCAACCATTCTCTCGCCTCGGCGACCGACAGCTCGTTCAGGAAGTCGAGCTCGATGCAGCCGGACCGACTGGCACGTATCTCGTTTAGCGCCTGCTTGATGCGTTTTGCCTTTATTTCCGCCAGGCCTCCGCCGCGAATGGGAGCGGCAATTTCCCAGGGGCTGGCATCAGCTACTGCGTACCAATCTGGAAAAGCGGAAACCAGCGCCCGGTATGCCGGATGCGAGTTCTTATCTGAGGTGTGCTGGGAAAGAATGGTCTGCACCAGGGTTCCCAACGGTTCGCGGTCCGGCTGCCAGGATGGCTCGCCGTATTCGCGGCTAAGCAGGGTGATAATGCAGTTGATGTCAGGTTTTTCCATAACCAGAATGTTACCATATGAACGGGGTAGATGGAAATGGGGAAAAGGAAAAGAGTTAGACCTGTTCTGAGCTTGCCGAAGGGGGTGAGAGGGTCGAGCCTCGGTTTGCGTTTCATCCTCATTAAGCCTCTTTTATTAGGGGAGAGGAATCATTCAATGAATGCCCAGGACACATCAGTGTAGTGATTTGAAAGTGACGTTACGCATCCAGTAGCATTGCGAGGAGGCTGGACTTCAGTCCGCGCTTCTTGTCTGGATACCAGGCTTTTCGTCAGTATGATTTCGAATGGGGTATGAAGGGTTAAACACACCACGCTAGCAGACTTTCGCCAGCTCTTTCTGTTTGCGCTCGGTTATGTCCAGGTAAAGGACGAATATGCCCTCTGGCACCGGCTCGACATGGACTTCAAACCAGGCCGTAATGCCTTCCGGAAAGGTGAACTCGGTCTCGTATGTATTCGCGATGCGCTGTTCCATACACCTCCGCAGTCTGGCAAACGCCTCTGTCTTCTCGATACCGGGATATACTTCCAGCATGGTGTGACCGAGCCGTTGTTCCTTTGTCCGGCGGGCAAACCTGATGGAGGCATCGTTGGCGTACAAGTAGCGCCAGCTAGAATCAAGGATAACGCAGCCTTCCCGCAAGTTGTCCAGCGTGCTGCGGAAGCGTTTTTCGCTCTCCTCAAGGGCTCTTAGTGTCAGCCGATGCTCGGTGATGTCCTGGGCGGCCATCCGGTAGATTATGCCCGCTTTGCCGTAGATGGCTACCACTTCCAGATGGGCATAGAAGCTGGTGCCGTCTTTTCTCAGCATTTCTATTTCAAATCTCTGGATTTCTCCCTCCCGTTCCAGGTCGCGACAAGACGTATCGAAAGTATGTCGATACTGCGGCGCGATGAACGTGCTGAAATCCATCCCTATAAGCTTGCTCCTTGAGGCACCTAGCATCGTACTTGCAAGGAAATTAGCCTTTATGACGTTGCAGTCCCTGTCCAGATCGAAGTAGGCAACGGGCGCAAAGTCAAAATGGCTGGCGTACTCGGACTGTTGCTCTTGAAGGTCAGCGTTCGCGAGGACAAGTTTCTCATTTTCCTTCTCCAGGTCCGCCAGCTCGATGGCCAGTGAGTGTATCAGCCTCTGGACCTCCCTGACCGGCTGCTCCTGAAACTCTGCGGCTTCCTCCAGGTAGACCTTCTTGGCCTGCTGACGCAATTCTCTCAACAGACTTTTTCTCGTCTCCATGTCATCTACCCTCCGGAGCGTATTCCTGCCGACCAGCACTTGCCATCAAACTGCCGCTATGGATTATCGGGCAATACGGGCATGTTCGTCCGTGACCATAGTTACAAAACGTGTGGTGAAGGGCAGAGGCAAAGAGCGTTATCCTTCTGCCGGCAGAGACTTCTTGCAGAGGTACCAGTCTACGCACTCATAGCCCTGTCTTAGTCTTTCCTCGGCCGCCTCCTGAGTCGATGGTGGAGGCAGTACAACCGGTTCGCCGTGCATCCAGTTGGCTGGGGTTGATACCTTGTACCTGTCAGTTGTTTGTAAAGCTTCCATGATTCTGACAATTTCTGACATGTTTCTGCCGGTGCTCATCGGGTAGTAGAGTATAGTCCTGATAACCTGCCTGGGGTCGATGATGAAAACGCACCGCACGGTTTCGGTAGTGCTTTGCCCGGGATGGACCATGCCGTAAGCGAGTGAGACCTCTTTGCTCAGGTCAGCGATTATGGGGAAAGGGATTCTTACTCCCGTCTTTTCCTCGATGTTCCGCACCCAGGCGATGTGCGAGGTTACACTGTCCACGCTCAGACCCAGGAGTTCGACGCCTTTTTCCTTCAGGGAGGGATAGATTTCCGCAAACGCCAGAAACTCCGTTGTACAGACGGGGGTGAAGTCTGCCGGATGCGAGAAAAAGACCAGCCATTTATCCGCGTAGTCTTTGAGCTTCACCAGCCCGTGGGTGCTTTTTGCCGTGAAATCGGGCGCCGGGTCACCCAGCCTGGGCAGAACTGTCGTTTCTTTCAACATTTCCATATATCACCCTGCCTCCATCCTGCATTGACGGTCCATATTTCGGGCGCATGATAGTATATTATGAGCCAAGCGCCAGCCTGTTTGCATTCGTAAAGATACGTAATTATTCACCGTTCACTACGTAAGCCTTATTGAAAGAAAACCGGAAAGGGATTGCCCGGCTTTGGGCGGACTCCCCATGGCTGGCTCAGCTATTTCTCATCGTCCTTCAATTTTGACAGGTAGACAGCGCTGGTTTCCTCGAGGCTTCCGTGTTTCACTACCTTTTCAATCAGCTTTATGTCCCAGAGTTCTTCCTGAATCGCCCTGGCCAGCGCTGTCGTATCAAGCTGGGAGACCTCCTGCCACTTCCCGGCTTCCATAATTGTTTCGTCAAGCTCTTTCCGCCCCGGTTCTTTCCTGCCCGGGAACTTGAGCTTTTCATCAAACTTCACCCTTACCTGCCGGTCGCTTCCCCTGATTGCCGTTACTCCTGCTCGTCTGGCGTACTCAACGAGGGCCTCTTTGACCAGGGCCGTCTCCTCGTCGATCTTCCTGGCTTCTTCACGTAGCTTGGCATACTGGTTGACCAGGACAACGCCGGGCTCCTTAAGGTATTCGTTGGCGGGCAAGGCCTCAAGGGTAAAGAAATGCTTCCGGTTGGGGCAGAGGTCCGGGTACTCACACCAGTCGCACAGAAGTGATTCCCGCGGCGAGAACTCCTCAGTCGCCTCTATTTCGTCGATAAGCTTGATAGTGTCTACTGCCAGCCTGGCGAGTTTTTCCGCGGGATGCCGCGCCGAGACAAGCTCGCGGTCGAAGGCAAGGTAGTGCCAGACAAGCTTCACGTCCTTGATGTCAGGCCATTTCTTCTGGACTCCGATTTGATATAGGGCAAGTTGACGGTCGTTATCAACTTCTTCCTGGCCCGGTAGGTGGGCAGATGTCTTGTAGTCGTTGATGTGGTGAACGCCATCCGGTGTCAGCGACAGGCGGTCAATGATTCCCCGAAGTCGGTACTTGTTGGCTTCATCAAGGGAGAAGGTGACCCACATCTCCGTGCCGAGCGTGATATCTCTGTTAAAGGGGGCATGGCGCTGGTAATAGGTCTCAAGCATCTTTTTGCCCGAAGCCCGATAATGGTCAGCGGCCATTTCTTTCCGGCTGATGATGATATCGTCATGCCAGTTCTTCAACCAGAGGCTGTCATAGCCGGCGAGGATCTCATCCAAGGTATTCAGCCTGGAGCGCCGTGCATCGTCATAGCATTTTCTTAGAGCCTCATGGACCATGCTTCCAAGAAACGCCTCGATCCCTTCTCTGTCCCTCTTGATCTTGTCCCGGTAGCACAACTTGAATTTCAGCGGGCACTCTTCGTATGTGCTAAGTTGGGAGTGAGAATATACGGGCATAATACGCCTCCTTTTTCCCGCGTCTTCAGCCTTCCTTTCCTCCGACTGCTTTGTTTCTTATCTGCCCCTCGGTGAATGGTTTTGCAGCATTATAGCATTGGCTGCCTGCCGGCCCCAAAAACCGATATGTCCATACGAACATGCCCATATTGACCCGAGATCCGGATGTTTCCCGAGAAGAGAAATCGTAAATAATGTCATGTTGGCAACAGAGTGTTCAAAGCCGCTTGTAATAAAAGTGTCTTATCAAATGAACGATGGAAAAAGGGTTTTCATCAAGACTGATCGGGCGGGCAAGCACCATGTGGTAATGTGGTCTAGTAAAACGTACATCTCAAGAGGAGTCGAGTAAAATGAGCGACAGGAGGTGTGCAGTTGACCGAGCGGAAGAGGAGAAAGTACACGGCGGAATTCAAGAGTGAGGCGGTAGGACTGGTTATCGACCACGGCTGTACCATCGCGGAAGCGGCCAGGAATCTGGGTATCCACAGCCATATGCTGGCTCGCTGGAAGCGGGAGTATTTGCAGAAGAAGGAGAATGCGCTTCCCGGAACCGGGCGCCAGGCTGGTGAGGTCGAGGAATTGAAACGGCTTCACTTACCGTCACCGTTACGAATACCCGGTCCGGCTGATCTCGCGAGTGCTGGAAGTCAGCCATAGCGGCTTACTACGGGTTTCTACGGAGGAGAGGTAAGACTATCAGGCGGGCGGAGTTGATTGCGCGGATCAGAGAGGCCCACTGGCAGTCCCGCTACACTTATGGCAGCCGGCGTATTATGTATCAGTTACGCGGCAGACTCTTAATCGGCTGTCCGTTTTTCCTTGACCAGTACAATTACTTTGCCTGAAGTTCCCAGCCACTACGCCACGCTTCACCTATCACTCTTCCTACAGATTGGTACTGACGAACTGGACCTACGGTACAGATAAAAGGCCTCAGTTTCTCGATGTCGGGCTTGCCGTTAGTGAGACAATCTTCGGAGACATGGGTTTCTTCAACTGTGCCCACAATAAGCGAATGGCTCCCCAAATCCAGTACATGTAAGACTTTGCATTCGACATTGAGTGAACATTCCTCAATCAAGGGAGCGCTGCCCAGCTTACCGTAAAAGACATTAAACTGACAGTCTTTTACCTTATCCACTTTGGAGCCAGAGGTAAGTCCACAGTAGTCCGTTTTCTTCATCATGCCAAGAGGAGGGAGATTTACGGAAAAGGTCAGATTTTGTTTTATTCCTCCATAAGTATAGCGAGCCGGTCGTATGCCGACAACGATCGTTGGGGGATTCCCACTGATGTTACCACACCATGAAATTGCAGTGAAATTAGGTCTATTATCAATGTTTGCGCCGACCAAAAATACTGGCCACGGGTATGTCAAAGTCTTGGGACCAAGCAAAACTTTCGTCATCCTGTTCTCTCCGCATTAATGGTCGATTTTCTTCAAAGTTTCTGGGCCAATTTTAGTTCATCCTAGTTCATCTCCGCTTACTTGTCAAGTGTGTGACTCTTAAATCGTCAAGACCCGAAGCAAACTCTGAGACACTTGTTTGAAAGAGGCAGTAAAATAGGACTATTAGAAAAGCAGAAGAAACAACCAGTAGACTAGTATGTTCGCTACCGTCATGGGGACACCTATCCTGACATACTCCCAGAAAGTCAATGTTTCCCCTGCCTTTCTTTCAGCATTTTGGATAATGATAACGTTGCTTGCTGCGCCGAGAATGGAAAAATTACCGGCAATGGTGCTACCTGCTGCCAGAGCCATCATTTCCTTTGTCCCTGTACCCAGACGACCCAGCACAGGCAGATAGAGGGCTACCAGAGGTACATTTGAGATTAGCTGGCTTAACGTGACGCTTACTACCATAATGGTACTGGCGGAATAAAGGTTCAGGCGCAGGTCAGCAATCACGCTTTGGAAGTAGCCGGAGTCCCAGACACTCTCCATCAGGACGAACATCGCCGCAAAGAAAATCAGGGTAGGCCAATCGATTCTATGGACAATCCTTAGACGATGAGGATACAACAAGATAATAGGCAATGCTGCCGCCAAGGCAATATAAGTAAGGCGAAAATCAATACTCAGTCCCAGAAAAGCGGTGGCTATCTTAGCGAGCACTAGAACGGCAATAATAATCAGGGATACCTTCGATAATTGTGCCAGCTTTGGGTCTGTAATGGGGTCAGCAAAGTGATTCAGTGGCTCCCTCTTGAAATGCTCTCGGTAGAATAACTTCATAATGAGGTATGCTAGAAAAAGATTGACGAAAGTGGGCACCGCTAGGTAGCGGATGAAAGTGACGAATGGATTAGCAATTTCTCCGTTAATCGCGATCAGCAAGTTTTGCGGGTTGCCGATAGGGCTCATTACGCTGCCAATGGTGACGGAGAAAGCTAGTGATATTAGCAGCAGCTTCGGGCGTATGCCTGTTTTTCTGGCAATATCTAGCATCACAGGGGTGCCGATAATAGCCAAGGTGTCATTCATTAAAAAAGCTGATAATAGCCCGGTACCGAACAGTATAAGCAGCAAAAGACTGTCCGTTGATTTGGTTCGTCCGAAGAACTGGAATGAAAGGTGAGAAAGGTAACCGCTCTCCTCCAGCGCCTGTCCTACTACGAACATGCCGGATAGGAAGAGCATGACATCAAGGTTAATAGCTTTAAGGGCATGAACCGGCGGAATTTGCCCGGTGAGCAACACAGCAAGTGCACCGACAAGCATTACCTGCCATATCTGGAAACGAAAGCTGCCGATCTGTCGTACCGCGATGAGTACGAAAACCAACAGAAGGACGATTATTGATACCATAGCAAAAAGTATGCTCTTGCATACTTGACCCCAATTATACGCCTTCACACAGAAAATATCACTGCTGAAGTCTGTTCAGAACGGGGCAGCGTTAACGCCACAAGGTTTGCTCGGTGCATCTCCGACCCAATAGCTATCCGCTCACAGTTTTGTGCTTTGGATTGGCCGGGTACACAATTGATATAAGGAAAGGTGGTCTGGATTTCCCCCCTCTCGTCTTATTAAGCGCACATCGTGACAGTTACTATTACAGCCAAGTACTAGACGTTTTTTAATTATTCTCTAAGCCGCTCATGGGATGGCATCGATTTACCTTTCTCCAAATGTACCTTTCGCAGGTATGGTTCGGTTTTTGACGGTCAAAAGAATTGCCTGTCACATGACACCGTAACTCGGCTCATCCATCTGTGAGCAAAGTTTGTGGAGATGAAACTTGACACCCGATGTCAGCAAAAGATAATCTCTAAGACACGGCTAAAGAAGGAGGAAACATGTGGAATCAGTTTGGAACCAATGCCTACGAGGGGTTGTTAGCGGAAACTGCGACGATTACGAAGTATAACAATGAGTTGATCAATGCTTATTTCGCGCGACCGCTTGGGCCAGGTCCTTTCCCCGGTATCATTCTAGTCCATCATCTTCCTGGATGGGACGAGTTTTATCGCGAGACCGCCCGCCGGTTTGCTCAGCACGGGTACGCGGCCATCTGTCCGAACCTTTATCAGCGGTTTGGGGACGGAACACCTGAGGAAGTTGCAGCTACGGCGCGAGGGCAGGGCGGCGTACGCGACGAAAGTGTGATAGGCGATTGCGAAGCAGCGATGCGTTACCTGAAAGCACTCCCGACCAGCAACGGCAGGGTGGGTATCATTGGTACTTGTTCCGGCGGCCGCCATTCTTTCCTGGTGGCATGCCGTGTAAATGGCTTCAGCGCTGCCGTAGATTGCTGGGGTGGCCGGGTGGTCATGTCCGAACAGGAGCTGACCGTCCAACAACCGGTAGCGCCTATTCAATATACGAAGGACCTGCAATGCCCTTTGCTCGGTATTTTTGGTAATGATGACACGAATCCCTCTCCTGAAATGGTCGAACGGCATGAAGCGGAGATCAAAAAGCATGGCAAAACCTACGAATTCCACCGATATGATGGCGCGGGCCACGGATTCTGGTATTACGATCGAACAGCCTACCGTCCTCAGCAAGCAATGGATGCCTGGCAAAAGGTCTTTGCCTTCTTTAGCCAGCATCTGCAGGGCTAAACATGGTGAAGGCGCAGAATACCGAGAGCATCGGTCAAAATCCTCGAAAAGTTGGGACTCTGGCTGGATGATGGGAGAAATAGCGTGGCATCTCTACAATATTTGATAGATAGCATATGCGCCAATTTCAGTGTGAAGGCCCTGCATGACCTGGTGAAAGCGCAGCTTAACCGGGGCCCTTGTCTGGTGAGCGAAATTGCCCGTGAGATCCGGTGCGACGATCGCACCCTTGATTTTGCCAGCTCGAAGGAGCTTGCCGAAGCTGTGTTGGAAGTCCTCGAGGAAAGCGGCGAAGTAACCAGAGAAGGTGATTGGGTTCATAGGGCGACTTAAATCTGCGCCGATACTATATATCTGAGAGCCATCCCCTTTGGCTGGCGAATGTTTGAGTTTTCAATTGGAAGCTCAATCGGGACGAAGGTGGCAAAACGTGCGCCTTCACAGCATTACCATATTGTTCCGGTGGACAATCTCAGTGCCGTAGTCGTAGCCGAGAATGGAGGCAATCTCCCTGGAGCGCGTGCCCTTTATCTTCTCGATATCCGCCGCGCTATAGTTGGTCAGGCCGCAGGCACACCGTTTCCCATCCGGGTCGTAGATGTCAACCACATCCCCGCGCTCAAACTCACCCCGAACTCTTGCGATGCCCACTGCCAGCAGGCTTCCCTTGTCTCTCTTGAGAGCCCGGGCGCAACCGGAATCCACTATCAGGCTGCCTTTTGTAGAAAGGCCGCTCACCATCCAGCGCTCCCGGCTTTCTCTCTTACTCGTAGCAGCCGGGAAGTAAGTGCCGATGCGTTCTCCTGCGGCGACCCGGCTAATTACCCCCGGCTCCCGTCCCCCGGCAATGACAACGGATACCCCGGAGGTAGTAGCCAGCTTGGCCGCTTCGATCTTCGTTGTCATGCCGCCGGTGCCGAGATTGCCGGCGGATTCGGCGACCATTCCCTCGATCTCAGGGGTGATGGCCTCAACCTGCGGGACCAGGCGCGCATCGGGGTAGCGGTGCGGGTCCGCAGTGTACAGCCCGGCGATATCGGAAAGGATGAGCAGCAGGTCAGCATCAACGAGATTTGACACCATCGCTGAAAGGTTGTCATTGTCCCCGAACCGCGTATCCTGAAGTTCGTCTACGGCAACAACGTCATTTTCATTGACGACGCAGATTACCCTCAGCTCAAGCAAAGCCATAAGGGTGCTGCGTGCATTAAGGTAACCGGCGCGGTCGATGAGGTCAGCCCGCGTCAGCAGTGCCTGCGCGACCGTAATGCCATGCTCCGTGAACAGTTGCTCGTAGGCATTCATCAGCCGGCTTTGCCCTACGGAAGCCAGCACCTGTTTGAGCGGAATACCCCGGTGCTTTGATGATCGCCCCTGGACAAGTCCGAGCCTCGAGCGTCCCGCCGCGATAGCGCCTGAAGTAACTACAACCAGCTCCACCCCCCGCCGGTGAAGCTGAGCAAGCTGGCTCACGAGATTAGCCATCACCGCCGGGTCCAGATGGTCGGTGCCGCTGGTAAGCAGGCTTGTGCCAAGCTTGACGACAATCCGGTGATACGGTAATCTGTGTGAGGGGTTCGTTTGTGACAATTTCCCTTTTCTAAACCAACAGAGATTTCCGCTCCATTATAGCAGTGTGAGCTATTGAGGACAATGAGCGGGCGAGGCGAAGTATACTGTTTGCATGGAAACCGCCAAAGAGAAAGTAAACCGGCTTTCAATAGCGCCGGATAAAAGAGTACTGCCGGTCATTTCGGTGATCGCATTTCTCAGCTTCCTTGATACGCCGTTGCTGATACCGATCATGGCGCTTTATGCCACGCAACTGGGCGCCGGCATCAGCACCATCGGGGTGATAATCGGTGTGTACTCCATTGTCCACGCGCCGGCGAACCTCTTGTTCGGCAGGCTGATAGACCGCGCCGGATACAAGGCACCGCTAATCATCGGACTAACCGGCGATGCCATAAGCATGCTGCTCTATACGTTAAGCCGTAATCCGCTTCACCTCGTCCTGATACGGCTGCTCCATGGCAGCAGCAGCGCAATAGCCGGCCCGGCGACGATGCTGGTTTTCGCCGGCTATGCCAGCAGGACCGGCAAGGGCAGGATAATGAGCTTCTACGGCATTGCGATGGCCGGGGCTAACCTGGTCGGCTATGGCGTGAGCGGCGTTATTGCCTCCCGGCTCGGATATCCGGCAATTTTTTTGACCGGCGCAACCCTTCTGGTACTCGCCATAGTCCTGGCATTTCTTTTACCTGGCGGCAGGCCAGAAGTGAAATCGGGCGCCAAAATCCCGGCTGGAGAAAGCCTCAGACAGATGAAGAGTTTGCTTGCCCAGAAGAGGCTGAGGCTGGCTTACGCGGCGATTTTCGCCCAGTATTTTTCCTTCGGAGGAGTCGCCACCTTGCTTCCGCTCCACGTGACGGCTTTCGGCATGAGCGCTTTTCATGTGGGCATGCTGATGGTGGTTTTTACCATAGCATTCATCGCTCTCCAGTTTCCGAGCGGCATACTTTCAGACCGGGTAGGCAGGGTGGTGCCAACCTCCGCCGGTTTGGGCCTGGGCATTCTTTCCTTGCTGGTCTTGCCCTCCGCCGCTACGTTCCCGTTGATGGCGGCTGCCATGGGAACATATGGAGTGGCTTTCGGGCTCATCTTTCCTTCTATTTCCGCCCTGGTCGCCGAACATGCGCCTGCTGAGCGGCGCGGGCTCGCCAGTGGTATGTTCTACGCAGCACTGACGGCTGGGGTGGCAATTGGCGCGCCAGTCATGGGGTGGGTCGGGGAAGCATTGGGCATAAAGACCAGCCTGGCACTGTCGGCGATAGTGATGGGCGTCGCTCTTATCATTGCACTGACAAACCTCAGACACAGGATTTAGGTAGATGCACCGGAAGGGGTCATCCCCCGCCTTTATTTCTCTGGAGAGTTTCCGTCCCTGAGATGGTTTACAGATTCTGTTCGCCCCCGTATCAGGCACGTGCCGGTAAGTCGGGATGATTCTGCCGAATGGCTCACCACGAACGGTTGAAAAAATCGCCAAACGCTCTACTTCTTCGTTCGTTTGAGCCTGAGTTAGCCGCTGTGCTACAATTGCTTTTGTCAGGGCTAGGCACCCTATCGGTTCGGGTCTAGCCCTAAAGGTGTTTGGAGAAGAAATGTTACTTAAGCTGACTCCATTATTAGACTTGGTTGAGGAAAATCCGGGCTCTCATCGGATAATTAAGGGGCTTCAAACAGAGAGCGAGGTGAAGGCGGTGGTCCCCGATGCCGCCAAACCATATCTTATCGCATCGCTATATGAACATTTGCAACGCCCGTTACTAGTGCTTACCTCGCAACCTGAAAACGCCAGGAAACTCTACGAACAGGTATCGGTGTGGGCCGGTCCCGGCACGGTCACGCTTTTCTCCGAGTCGGAAGCTCTTCCCTACGAGCGTATCTCCGCAGATACGTCCGTTGAGTTGGAAAGGCTGCAGGTACTGGCCGCTCTCGCCGGCGCTGGAGGCACAGAAAGTCCAGCCCCTCTGGTCATCGCGTCTGCGCCTGCATTGTCACGGAAGCTGTTATCCGTGGCCCGGTTTAAGGCCGCCTGTTATACGATACGGGCAAAGGAGCAGATCAGGCTCTTCGATCTGCTGGAGCGGTGGCAGGCGATCGGCTATCGGCTGGAAGACCTGGTGGAGATGCCGGGCATGATCAGCCATCGCGGCGGCATCATCGACATTTTTTCGCCTGGCAGTGACCTACCGGCCAGAGTCGAGTTCTTCGGTGACACCATTGAAAGCATTCGCCTGTTCGATCCTTCCACTCAGCGTTCGCTCAGAGCGGTGCCTTCTATCACCATTTCTCCGGCTACAGAGCTACTGGCCGCCAACCAGGAGATTGAGATGGCATTCAGCGCTCTGGACTTGAGCGGCTGCACTGTCGAAGTAAAACGGCAGTTTGAGAAGGACCTGGCGGCATTACTGCATGGAGAAAGTGCGGAGAGCAGCTTCTATGCACCGGCCCTGAACGGGGGAAGTTTGCTTGACTACTTGCCCGCTGGCTGCCTGGTGGTGCTCGATGAGCCGGACAGCCTCAGCGGGGTAATGGCAGACCTGGACGTTAAAGCTATCGAGCTGCGGTCCGAAATGACGGCCGAAGGCACCCTGCCGAAAAATTTCCCGACGCCTTATTTCTTGTGGGACGACCTGGAGCCGCTTCTGAAAAGTCACACCCGCCTGGTATTTGTCGGCTGGGGTTACGAAGAGGATACCGGATTTGAGGCGGGATTTGCTCCGGCGCCAAACTACGCCGGACATCTTCCCGGCTTTGTGAGCAAAGTCAGGGAGTTGCTGGCTCAGCGGCAGCGGGTCATCATTGTCAGCCAGCAGGCAAGCCGCCTGTCTGAAGTCATTGAATCCGAAGGTATCATCGCACCGCCGCTAGCCGGAATTGAGAATGTTCCGGAGCCAGGCTCAATGACTTTGCTGCAGGGTTCGCTGGCCGAAGGGTGGGTAATGGGCAATACCTGCCTGTTTACCGATGCTGAAATTTTTGGTTTTGTGAAGCAGCGCCGTCTTCTGAAGAAACATCCGGTGCCTCACCATAAGCTTTACATTGACATCCGGCCCGGCGACTACGTGGTGCATGTTGAGCATGGCATCGGGCGTTTTGCCGGTGTGACGATCCTGGGTGCCACCAACACCGAGAAAGAATACCTTGTGCTGGAGTATGCCGCCGGCGATAAGCTTTATGTCCCGACGGACCAGATTGACCGCGTCACGCGCTACATCGGTGCCGGAGAAAAACCACCGGTGCTGAGCCGGCTGGGCACCCAGGAGTGGTCCCGGGTCAAACAAAGGGTTAAGGAATCGGTGGCAAACATAGCCGAAGAACTGCTGGCTCTTTACGCCGCCCGCGAGGTGGTGCCCGGGTTCGCTTTTTCCCCCGATAACGTCTGGCAGCGCGAGTTCGAGTCGGCTTTTCCCTATGAAGAAACACCTGACCAGTTGGATGCGGTAAGTGAAGTGAAAGAAGACATGGAGAAAACCAGACCAATGGATCGACTGGTATGCGGCGATGTTGGCTACGGCAAGACAGAGGTTGCCATCCGCGCGGCCTTCAAGGCGGTAATGGATGGCAAGCAGGTAGGCGTGCTGGTGCCGACGACAGTGCTTGCGGCGCAGCATTTTGCCACATTTACCCAGCGTTTCGCCGCGTTTCCGATAAAGATCGAAATGCTCAGCCGGTTCCGCTCACACCGGGAGCAGAAGGCAGTCATAGAAGCCCTGGCTCATGGCACAGTTGATATTTGCATCGGGACACACCGTCTGATACAGAAGGATGTGATCTTCAAAGACCTCGGCTTGCTGGTCATTGACGAGGAGCAGCGCTTCGGTGTCACCCACAAGGAATTCTTTAAGCGGAAACGGCAGGAGGTAGACGTGCTAACGCTCAGCGCCACTCCTATCCCCCGCACTCTGCACATGTCCCTCGTCGGCGTCAGGGATATGAGCGTCATGGAAACCCCGCCGGAAGAGCGCTTGCCGGTCAAGACCTACGTGGCCGAATACAACGACCGCCTGGTGCGGGAGGCTATCTTGCGCGAGTTGGAACGCAACGGACAGGTCTTCTTCGTCCACAACCGGGTGCAGAGTATTGCCTTCATTGCCGGCAGGCTCCAGGAACTGGTGCCTGAAGCCCGGTTCGCCATCGGCCACGGGCAGATGGATGAGGAGGAGTTGGAGAGGGTAATGGCCGATTTTGTCCAGAGCAAGGCAGATGTCCTGGTGTGTACCAGCATAATCGAGTCTGGACTGGATATGCCCAACGTCAACACGCTTATTGTCAACAACGCCGACCGGTTTGGGCTGACTCAACTGTATCAACTGCGGGGCAGGGTAGGGCGGGGCGCAAACCTTGCTTACGCCTACTTTCTTTATGAAAAAGGAAAACGCCTCACTGATATTGCCCGGAAACGCTTGCGGACAATTTACGAGGCCACCGAGCTGGGTGCGGGCTTTGGCGTCGCTATGAAGGACCTGGAAATCAGGGGAGCGGGTACGCTTCTCGGCGTAAAGCAGAGCGGCCACATCAGTGCCGTAGGCTTTAGCCTTTACACCCAGCTTCTGGCGCAGGCGGTCGAAGAGCTTAAGGCGAAAAAAGAGGGCAGGAGTGAAGAGGAAGTAAAGAAGGCGCATCTGCCGCCGCCGACCATAGACTTGCCTTTCCCCGCCTTTATTCCCGAGGGCTATGTCACTGAGCTTGAGGTCCGGATTGCTCTTTACCAGCGGCTGGGCAAAATTGAAAAGGCGGAGCAGGTGGAAAGCCTTGCACGGGAGCTAAAGGACCGCTTTGGCATGCCGCCGCGTGAGGTAGAAAATCTACTTTACGCACTCAGGATAAGGGCGCTGGCTGCAATGGCCGGCATCGAGTCAGTTTCCACCCAGGAGGGAGAAATCATCATCCGCCGCTTTGATGGAATGCGCTTTGACACCGCGAAACTCGGACCCTTCCTGAGAGGTCTGCGCGTTCCGGTGGCTTCGACAGGCTCATTACAAGCAGGCAGCATCCATTTTGATGCCCTTCAAATCCGTCTTCATCACCGCCGCCTCGGCGAAAAGTGGCGTGAGGTGCTGGAGGAGGTGGTGAAGAGGGTTGACTGATATGAGTTACTATTTTCACTTGAGCCGGATGACCACCTGGCGTGATTCGCCTTCTCCGGTGCTTTCCGTGGTGACTTCAGGATTATTAGCCAGGGCTACGTGGATGATGCGCCGCTCAAATGGAGACATCGGCTCAAAGGTAAATGGCCTGCCTTTGATGCGCACTTGCTCCGCCATTTGCCTGGCGAATTCCTCCAGCGCCTCATAACGGCGCCGTCTGTACCCTTCCACGTCAATAATGATAGGCGCCGGCGCTTTGCTTTTTGTCTGGTGATTGACCATCAGCCGGACGAGGTATTGGAGGCTGGAGAGGGTCTGCCCGCGTCGTCCGATCAGGATGCCGAGGTCATCACCGGCTATATTCAGGACTGTTGAGGCAGTCTGGCCAGCCAGGAGCTCTGTTTCGACTGTTACCGTGCCATCTATCTCCATAAGCGCCAGCAGCTTCTCCAGTATGGACCTCGCCGTATCAGTTACGGCATCCGGCAAGCCTGGCGCCCGCCGTACTACTCTGATCACAGCGGATTCGGCGCCCAATCCCAGAATGCCAGCTTTACCCTCCTTTACGACGACGACCTCCACCTCCTCCCGGTCTACGCCCAGTTCTTCCAGGGCGTTCTGAAGTGCCTCTTCTACGGTCTTGCCGCTGAACTCCAGGTTTTCCATCTGCTACCTCCCCTTCGGGCGGGGGGACGGGTGCGGCGGTTTCCTTTCCTGCCTGCGGCGACGCCTCCTGCCGTACTACCTGCCCTCTGATCTTCTTCGCTTCGGGCGCTCGCCTAGTAGTAATTCCTGGGATAACCAGTCCACCCCAACCGGTGACAAAATACTGATTTACGATGCCGATGACGTTTGAGACCGTCCAGTAAAGGGCCAGGCCGCTCGGAAACTGTAGCGTAAGGAAGGCGAACATTAGCGGCATCATCCAGAGCATCATCTGTGACTGAG
The DNA here is from genome assembly GCA_016190825.1 of Chloroflexota bacterium. Lineage (GTDB taxonomy): Bacteria > Chloroflexota > Dehalococcoidia > Dehalococcoidales > UBA2162 > JACPPV01. The sequence goes on along the minus strand of JACPPV010000009.1, from coordinate 168,947 downwards.
CCTGTTGCCTTGGGTCCGAGCTCGGCGTGGTTGTCATTTTCTGCTGTGCCCACATTGAAGCGCCTACCAGAATGGGCAAAATCATCAAACGGTCCGGTGCCGCGAGGTCCAGCCACAGAAAGCGGCTTTCCAGTGGCACCTGGGAGAAAACCATTGACCAGGAAGCGTAAAGGTGTCTTGACAGGTTCAGGAAATCTTCCGGATTTACTGCCAGGACGCGGACTATCGCCTGATAGAGGGCTATCCAGACAGGCATTTGGATAAGCATGGGCAAAAGGCAGCCAGCCGGGTTCATGCCGGCTTCCCGATAGAGTTTCATCTGCTCCTGCGCCAGCCTCTTTCTATCCTTATCGTACTTTTTCTGCAGTTCTGCCACCTGGGACTGGATGTTCTGCATGGCTTTGGTTGCATGGAGTTGCTTTAGAGTGAGAGGATAGGTCAAGAGCCGTATGGCTATTGTCAGCACGATGATGGTCAGGCCGAAGCTGCCAAAAAGGTAGTGAGACAGCACGACGACAATGTTCACCAGGGGAGAGAGAATAATCAGGTCCCAGATTGCGCCGATACTCAACTAAGTCTACCTCACTAAGCTTTAGGGCGCCTGCGCAGCGCCTTGATTAACAACATTGTCAAAAGGCTGAGAACAATGAAGCCGATGATTATGCCCCAGTTGGCTCCGCCAGTTTCCTGAGATGGAGCTGGTGCACTTCTCAAGGAAACGCTCCATATATCCGCACCGGAATCAACATTCACCGCATAGACCCTGGCGTTGCTGGCGTGGACGTAGACCATTTTCCCATCTGTGGCCAGAGGCGCGTTTATCTTTGCCCCTTTCAGCTCCAGATCAACCAGTGTCCTGATCTCTTTCCCGGCGGTATCAATGGCGTAAACGATGCCTTTTTCGGAGGCTACTATGAACGAACCGCCTGCCAGGACCGGCGATGAGCTAACAGGGCTGTCCAGGCTAAATTCCGCAAGCGTGCTGCCGTTGCCGGCATCCAGCACATGAACCTTGCCATCAAGGGAGGCTGCGTAGACGGCACCGTCTGTGGCGATAGGCCTTGCCCAGAACCAGTTGCCGGCGGTGAATGTCCATTTGAGCTGACCCGAGATTACATCCACCGCATAGAGGTTCCGGTCAAAGGAGCCGACAAAAACTGTGCCATCATGGACTGCCGGGGTGGCGACAATTGCCCCAGCCGCCTCAAAAGTCCACTTCTTGCCTCCCGTGGCCGTATCCAGAGCATGAAGCTTCTTATCAAAAGTCCCTACGAAAAGCGTATCTTCCAAAACTGCCGGTGTTGACCATATCTTGCTTTTTGTGGGGAAGGTCCACACCCTGAAGCCATCGGCGGCATCGAGGGCATAAACGGTGCCGTCAGATGCGCCAAAGAAGACCTTGTCCTGGCTGACGCTGGTGGCTGCCCCGCCAACGATGGAGCCGCCCACCGTCCCCTGTCGAGGGTATATCCATCTCGGGTCATCCCTGCCGGGGACAAATGCGTAAAATTTGCCGTCATAGCCGCCCAGGTAAATCAGATCTCCGGCTATCGTGGGCGAACCGTAGATAGCCACCGGCAACTGCGCCGGAGCGCAGCCAAAGAGACCGCCAGGTTGGGCTGTCATCTCCAGCGGCAGCTCCCAGAGTCGTTTACCATCGGCGGTATTGAGAGCCACCATCTTTCCTTCCATGGAGCCAATGATAAGGGTGTCATCCGCTATGACCGCGCCTGACCATCCCTTGGGGACGGTTGCGGCTCCCGGGGCGCAGCTCACAAAGATGAGCAAACCCAGCAGCAGAGCCCACAGTAGCAGCTTTCCGGGGGATAACAATTTCCTGATGTTACCTATCACTTATGCTTACTCTTCGGGGACGAAAGCGCTGAAAGTACCACGATGTTCATCCGCCTGTTGCCCTGTCCATCATGGTACAGGGTCATAGCCGCCCGGATGCAGCGGATGGCAGCGGGCGAGCCGCTTCATTCCTAACCACATCCCACTCAGGAGACCGTGTTGGCTGATTGCTTCGTAAGTGTACTGTGAGCATGTGGGCAAAAAACGGCAGGATGGGGGTGTGACGCGTGACCATGTCTCCTGGTATAGCCGGATTAAACCCAGCGCAATCGTCCTCACTTTTCCTCTTGTTTCTTCGTTCACTAGTCAGGTGTAATTTTCACTCATGGTAGGGGTATCGGTAGGGGCCACCGCGCAATCTCGTCTTGCTTATCCTTCTCCGTCCGCCTCGACGTTTACCACTGCTTCAGGCTGCCTGCCCGCCCGGAGCAAGCGGGAGCGGGATAGTAGTTCCATCGCCCCTTTTCTTATGTCCCAGTAACCAAGCGGCGCCGCAGCAGGGCGGACAATGAACACTATGTCATACCCTGCCTTCAACGGTGCAGCCCTCATTATTTCCCGGAGCCAGCGCTTCAGCCTGTTTCTTACTACAGCATTACCTACTTTCCGGCTGATGGAAAAACCGAACCGGGAAAGCGAAAGACCCTTGCTAAATGCCCTCAACACCAGATACCGTGAAGCCCATGACCCCCCTTTACCGTAAACCCGGGCGAAGTGCTGCGGTTTGGTCAGGTATTGTTCTCCCCTCATCACTCCCCCTCCCGGTCTGTTTTATGAGGATTCAGCGTCAGACCACGGTCAATCGCTGCCGGCCTTTCAGTCGGCGCAGCTTAAGAACGATTCGTCCGCCCCGGCTGCTCATTCTCTTCAGAAAGCCATGCTCGCGTCTTCGCGGTATCTTTTTCGGTTGATAAGTCCTTTTTGGCACTTAAAACCCTCGCTGTGAACAATTAATATTCTTGAAAGACAGCGCTCCTGCCCGAAAGTTAGCTGGCCGTGGAACCAAAAACCCCGGTCCTTCGCACGTGGGCTGGTACATAGGGGAGTAAAGCGAGATGGCGAGCCCTTTTTATGGCGGTAGCCAGGAGACGCTGATGCTGGGCACAGGTGCCCGTCCGGCGGCGAGGGTCTATCTTCCCGCTATCCGATATAAAGTTGCGCAGTTTCTCTGTTTCTTTATAATCTATTGATTTCATCTTGCCGGTGCAGAACTGGCACACTTTGCGTACCGGCGCATATCTGGGGCGTCCACCCCTGGTATCTCTGCCTCCGCTTTGTTCTCTTGCCACTGGTTATCCTCTCCTGTTTCTCACGTCAATATAGAATGATCTGCCTAGAAAGGAAGATCTTCAGGTTCTATTTCGTCTCCCCCCGGGATTTCAGATACCCTTTCTCCGGGCAGCGGCGCTACGGCTTGCCTGTCCAGGAAACTCACGCGGTTAGCGACGATCTCGTTGCGGGAATGCTTCTGTCCGTCCTGGCCTTCCCAACTATGGGTACGTAATCTCCCCTCCACATAGACAAGCCGCCCTTTGTTCAGGAACTGGTTGCACTGTTCAGCCAGCTTGCCCCAGGTGACCACGGTAAACCATTCCGTTTCCTCGCGGCGGTCTCCGTCAGCCGTTGTATACCGCCAGTTGGTTGCCACGCTGAAAGAAGTAACCGCACGCCCATTCGGGGTAAAGCGCATTTCCGGCTCGCCGCCCAGGTTACCGATGATGATGATTTTATTTACGCTAACCACGTTTCCGCTCCTGTCCGCTCATCCTGCGTTATCCTGGAGGGTCATGGCTCAGCTTTCAAGGTTGATCAGCAAGTGCCGTAGGACATCTTCAGAAACCCGCAGATTGGATTCCAGTTCCTTCCCCGTAGCTGATCTCAATTTGAGCTTTGCCAGAAAATAAATCCCCTCTAGAGAGCTCTTTATGGGATAAGCCAGCTTTCTTCTGCCCCACCGCTGCACTTCAGATACAGCACCACCCCTGTCAGCAACAAACTTGCCGAGATTATTCAATGCCACTTCGAGCTTCTCTTCGGCGGAATCCGGCTTAAACACAAGGACGAGTTCGTAGTCCCGCAACCGCTGAGCCGACTCCGCAGCCGTTTTCTCTGTTACCATCTTGCTAATCTTTCTCCCAAAAAATCACAATGGATTATACTATACTACAACGCGAACAGGCAATACAAGAGCGGATGAACCATTCGGGGAGATTCCTTTAAGGCTCGGGGTGGAACTACGCGAGGCAATCCCAGTCCAAGACTGTCATTCCGGCGAAACTTGTCCCATGCACAGACATGGGAGCCGGATCCAGGTGGTGGAGGTAGATTCCCGTTTGCGCGGGAATGGTAAGGTGAGGCGAAACCACCGCCGTTCACTCCTCCGGACTTTCTTTTCGGACCCCGTGCGAATGCATCTGGGTGAAAGCGGTTACGGCGGCGATCGCCGCCACTTTCCTCTTATCAGCGAATATCTCTGAAAGCTTCTCTTCGAGCGGCTGTTCGCGCTCCATGATACATTTCATATCATTGACGAGGGAGGTCTCCTGCGAGATGAAATGGGTCCCCAGTTCCCCGCTGACGAAGCGAGGATTTTCCATAACCGCTTTGTGGAATGGGATGTTGGTTTTTACACCGACTATAATGTATTCGTAAAGCGCCCGGCGCATCCGGTTGATGGCCTCATTGCGGTTCCTACCCCAGGCAATAAGTTTTGAAATCATCGGGTCATAGGCAGAAGGTATGGTGTAGGCTGTATGTACGCCGCTGTCTATGCGGATACCGATTCCGCCCGGGGAGCGATAGTGTCTCAGCTTGCCGGGAGACGGGGCAAAGTTGTTCAACGGGTCCTCGGCGTTTATGCGGCATTCTATCGCCCAGCCGTTCATGGTGATATCTTCCTGTTTGTAACTGAGGCGCTCCCCGCGGGCAACGCTTATCTGCTCCTTAACAATATCGACACCGGTTACCACTTCCGTGATGGCGTGTTCCACCTGGATACGTGTGTTCGCCTCCAGAAAGTAAAATTTCCCCTCAGAGAACAAGAATTCGATTGTCCCTGCCCCTTCGTAGTTTACCCACTTCGCCGCTCTTACGGCCACTTCGCCCATTTCGCGCCGCAACTCTGGCGTTACTGCCGGGGAAGGTGCTTCTTCGATTATCTTCTGATAGCGTCTCTGGATAGAGCATTCGCGCTCTCCCAGGTGGATGGTGTTACCATATGCATCAGCAAGAATTTGAATCTCGATGTGGCGCGGGTGAGGAAGGTATTTCTCGATATAGACATCGGCCAGCCCGAAAGTACTGTTGGCAATCACCCGGGCTGATTCCAGGGCTTTCTGTAACTCCGTCTCGCTATTGACAACCGTCATCCCGATCCCGCCTCCGCCGCCTGAAGGTTTGATTATGACCGGAAAGCCAATATCAGCGATGACCTCCCTTGCCTTGCTGAAATCGGACACGGTCCCATCGGTGCCGGGGACGGTAGGCACGCCGGCTTCTGCCATTTCCCGCCGCGCCGCTACTTTATTTCCCATGAGCTCCAGCACTTTGCTGGACGGACCAATGAATTTTATTCCCTCGAGCTCACAGGCATAGGCGAAGTTGGGGTTCTGGGCGAGAAATCCGTAGCCGGGGTGAATGGCATCAGCGCCGCAGTCCCTGGCGATAGTAATTATCTTCTTTATATTGAGATAGCTCTCTGTCGCCGGCGCCCCCCCCAGGAAATAGGCTTCGTTGGCGTATTTGGCGAACAGCGCGCCTTCGTCTGCCTGGGAATAGACCGCTACCGATGGTATCCCCATCTCCCGGCAGGCGCGCATTACCCGGATGGCTATCTCCCCGCGGTTGGCGACAAGAATCTTACTTACCATTTAAATCCAGCACCATCAGCACGTCTCCGGCGTTTACCACTTCACCATCGAAGACGAAAATCTCTTTTACCACTCCATTATAAGGCGATTGCACTTCATTATGCATCTTCATCGCTTCGATGGTCGCTACCACATCGCCCTCGCGGATACTGCTTCCTTTCTTCGTCTCGACGGAAAGGACCATTCCTGCCATCGGGGAAACTATCGCGCCGGGCGCTTCCCCCGAGGGTTTCCTGGGCTTTTGAACAACTTCCACCGTCTTGCCGATGACAGAGGCAATCTTTACATTGAAGATCTCACCGTCAACATCCACGGCGAACTCAGTGGGCAGGTTCGGCAAAGCTGAGCCGGTCTGCACCTGGTTGGGGGTGGCGAGGACCTCTTCCTTAATCTCGCCTCGCAGGAACTTTACCGCAACCTGCGGGTAAAGGGCGTAGGTGAGAAGGTCCTCTTCTTTGTGCAAGATACCCAGCTTGCGGCCATCCTCCCGCAGCTTTTCCAGCTCCGGCTTGATCAAATCCGCCGGACGCACGGTTATTGGTGCCTCTTCGCCGATTATCGTTCTCCTTAGCTCTTCATTCACCTCGGCCGGGGGCCGGCCGTACTGGCCGAGGAAGTAGTTTTTTACCTCCTGGGTTATCTGCTTGTAGCGGACACCGGAGAGCACGTTGAGTACTGCCTGCGTGCCGACCACCTGGCTTGTGGGGGTTACGAGCGGTGGATAGCCAAGGTCTTTACGCACCCTGGGAACTTCTTCCAGCACCTCACTCATTTTGTCTAGCGCATCTTGCTCCCTGAGCTGGCTGACCAGGTTCGAGAGCATTCCTCCAGGAATCTGGTGGAGGAGAACATCCACGCTGGGCCGGGTGGCTTCGGCAGTGAAGAGCATCCGGTATTTCTGGCTCACCGCGGCAAAGTATTCGCCTATCTCGTAAAGTTGTTCTAGATCCAGGCAGGTATCAAAAGGGGTATCCTTGAAAGCCGCCACAATCCCCTCAGTGGGCGGTTGGGACGTCCCCCAGCCGAACGCGGAAAACGCAGTATCAACCATGTCAACTCCAGCTACAGCTCCGGCATAATAACTTGCCGGGGCCATCCCGCTCGAGCAGTGAGAATGAAGGTTTAGGGGTATCTTTATTTTCTGCTTGATTGCTGTTACCATTTGAGTGGCAGCAACGGGGGAAATCAGCCCTGCCATATCTTTGATGCAGATAGAATCGCATCCCAGGCTTTCGAGCGTAGCCGCCATCCGGCCAAAATTGTCTATCGTGTGGACCGGGCTGGTGGTATAGCATATGGTGCCCTGGACATGCGCCTTGCAGTCCTTGGCGACCTTTATTGCCAGCTCCATATTCCTCACGTCGTTTAGCGCATCGAATATCCGGAAGACATCGATGCCATTCTTAACTGATAATCGGATGAACTCCCGGAGAACGTCATCCGGGTAATGACGGTAGCCGACGAGATTCTGCCCTCTCAACAGCATTTGCAAGCGGGTATTCTTTATCTTCGCCCGCAAAGCCTGCAAACGTTCCCATGGGTCCTCGTTGAGGAACCTGATGCAGGCATCAAAGGTTGCCCCTCCCCAGACTTCGAGCGAGAAAAACCCCACCTGGTCGAGCTTTTCGGCGATCGGCAGCATGTCCCTCGTTCTCATGCGTGTGGCGATAAGCGATTGATGAGCGTCCCGTAGCGTGGTATCGGTTATTTGAATCCCCATTTGACCTCTCACATAGTGTGAATGTTATGTCTGCGCGTTACTTCACATTCTTGATAGCTTATATCATCGCATAGCCGCCATGCCTTTGTCACGTATTTCTTGAAGGAGGCGGCAAATTTTGTCTCAGATTTTCCGCTGGCTCCAGTTTTGTTATCCATGCCTGTAGTGCTATAATACGCTCAGGATGCATCATTCTTTCAGATTCTACAACAGGCACCGGGAATGGTTTCTCCGATATTATATCTTTCAGGCGAAGTGGACCCGGGTTCCACTGATTGGCGGACTGGTGCGGGCGGTAGCCAACCTCTACGGTCGCAACGTAAGCGGGGCATATCTTCTGACGCCGGCAGAAGCGGACGAGATTATTGATATGTCATCCGGTCTGACAGTTGTCCCTTGCACCTGCCGCCAGGTATTTCATAATTGCCACCGCACGATAGAGAGCGAGATAATGGTCAGCGCCAGCCGGAATATCTTCTCTGGAGAGCGGCCCAAAGAGTACCGGGAGATAACCAAAGAAGAAGCGAGAGCCATCTTAAGGCAGTGCGAAGGTGAAGGATCGATTCATACCATCATCAAGTGCCGGCAGGACTTGTACGCTATCTGCAATTGCTGTGCCTGCTGCTGTGTGCCGCTGCGGCTCAGCAAGAAATACGGCATTGGCCGCGCCCTTGTCAGGGCTAAGAATATCGTCGAGCGGTTCAGGGAGCGACAGAGGGCGGAGCCGGAAGTAGAACGCAGTTTATCTTTGCCTGTGGAAGAAAAGGGACGCTGAAATCTGGAGGATTGAAGCTGTATGAAGATAATCGAATACATGGAACGGCATGACTACGAGCAGCTTGTTTTCTGCTCCGATCCACAGGCCGGTCTCAGGGCGATCATCAGTATACATGATACTACCCTCGGTCCCGCGCTTGGCGGTGTACGGATGTGGCCTTACCGCACTGAGGAAGAAGCTATCCTGGATGTGCTCCGCTTGGGACAGGCGATGACTTACAAGTCAGCAGTGGCCGGGCTTAACCTCGGCGGCGGAAAAACCGTTGTTATCGGCGATCCCAACAAAGACAAAAGCGATGCCCTTTTCCGCTCCCTGGGACGCTTCGTCGAGTCACTCAACGGGCGGTACATCATCTGCGAGGATGTTGGCACAACAGTTCCAGATATGCAGAATATCCGCGCCGAGACGGCCCATGTCACCGGCTTGCCCCTTTCCTGGGGAGGCAGCGGCGACTCTTCGGCGATGACTGCCTTCGGCGTTTACCAGGGGATGAAGGCATGCCTCAAGGAGGCATTCGGTTCCGAATCAGTACACGGCCGGACCGTGGTTATCCAGGGCGTCGGTAAGGTGGGCTCGCATCTCGCCAGCCTTCTCCGGGATGACGGCGCAAATTTGATTGTCACCGATGTCAGCTTACAGGCACTTGAGAGAGCCAGGCAGGAATTCGGGGCGACGGCGGTTGATGCTGGGGCGATTTATGATGTTCAATGCGATGTGTTTTCGCCAAACGCTCTCGGCGCCGTTCTGAACCGCCAGACGATCCCGCGACTCAAATGCAGGGTAATCGCCGGCGGGGCGAACAACCAGCTTGAGGAGGACCCAGACGCAGAGCTGCTACAAGCGCGAGGTATCCTCTACGCACCGGACTACATCATCAATGCCGGCGGGGTTGTTAACCTGGCGATGGAGTTGACTCGATATGATGCTGAGCAGGCGCGGGCGCAGACAGCAGAAATCTATCACACCATGGAGAGGATTATCACCCGGGCCAAAGTGGAGGGGCTGACGACGGCAAAAGTGGCCGATATGCTGGCGCTGGAACGAATCAATGCCGCCAGAAGAGTTAGAAAAATCTACCTCAAGAGATAGCAGGCTTCTGTAAATCGGACCGCCAGCATCCTGGGGAGTCAAAATCATCACTGTCATTCTTGTATACCAGCAGGGATGTGAGCGTAAAGAAAATGGAAGAGATAAAACAAACGAACGGACAACGGATTCGCCGGAAAATCGGCGCCCAGTTTCTCGAAGGTCTTTTGGTAGTAGTGCCGATTGTCATCGCTATCTGGGTGTTGGTCTGGATTTTTTCAGCCATAGACGGTTTGTTGCAGCCGCCGATTCGGGCAATTCTGGGGCGGCGGTTGCCGGGTGTCGGCCTGGCGGTCGGTCTGATACTGATCTACCTGGTTGGACTGATAGCTGACAACGTCCTGGGGCGCAGGTTGATCCTCTTCGGCGAGGCGTTGTTGGCACGGGTTCCCGTATTCCGGTATGTGTATACAGGTGTGCGGGAGTTCTTGAAGCGGTTTTCTGCTTCTGGAAGAGGCCAGTTTGCTCAGGTGGTACTGGTTGAGTTTCCCCGGGCTGGTATGAGAGCTATCGGTTTCGTCACCAATGAAACGGTTTCGGAGAGCGGCGAGAAGCTTTTCACCGTGTTTATCCCCACTGCTCCAAACCCGACTTCCGGTTTCCTGGAAATAGTCAAAGAGCAGGATATTGTCCGTACCAACATTCCCGTTGAGGAAGCCTTCAAGATCGTTGTTTCTGGTGGCGCTATGTTATCGCCCGAAATCCAGTCCAAGCTGTTCAGGAAAGTTTGAATGCACGCGGGCTTGACTTCCGCCCTCACCACCGATTATGCTATCGCTTAGTTAATGGAGATATTCAGCGCATGCAGATGAGTAAGTTCATAGATAAACTGAAGCATCTTTCTGGTGGGGCTCCCGAGCCGATGGGCTTTCGTCCGCGCCAGCCAGCCCCGCCCAAACCCAAAATGCAACTGGCAGCAAGCGTTGCCCCGGAGAGCGTCGGAAGTCTGGCCGGTCTTGTCGGAGTCGCTGATGCCTTAATTCTAGCATTGCCCGCCGATGGAGCTCTGGACAAGGTGCCTCAAAGGGCACTGGATATTCCCTGGGGTGGCTGGTTGAAAGAGGCCGGCGTCGGTGTGCCAGACCTTGCCGGGAAGGGATGCGACTTTATTGTTTTCCCGGTGCATGCCCCGGTTGAGGTGATTCAAGGCAGCCAGCTAGGAAAGATACTTGCGGTCGATGCCTCACTTGGTGATGGCTTACTGCGCGTTGTCAATGATTTGCCGGTGGATGCGGTGTTTATGACCGCAACAGCGGGGGATGATTCTCTCACGTGGGAGCGCCTGTTGCTGTTGCAGCGTTTCGGCAACCTGCTCACAAAGCCTTTGCTTGCCCCTATCTCAGCGAATGTTACGAGCAGCGAACTTCAGGCTTTGTGGGAGGCGGGGATTGATTGTGTTGTCATTGAGGCTGCCGCGACGGAGAAGCTCAAGAACGTGCGGCAGACGATTGACAGCATGTCCTTCCCATTGCCCCGCCGGAGGGAGAAAGCAGGGGCACTGATTCCCCGCATCAACCATGAACCCCACCACGTGGCTGAGGAAGAGGAAGGAGAGTAACCGCCCACGTCCTGCGCGGCGGTTTTGCTCTACCGGACGCTTCAAGGTGTTGTGGTCCCGCTGCCGTTCCATGGGCTGTTTTCCATTGTGAAGCGTTTTGGTCAGTCCAATATTACTTAGCCGCGTAAGAAGGCGCAGTTACCGGTTTCTCTCTCCTCGTGGGAGAGATGCAGGTGAGTATTAGTGCTGGACGAGTTGCCAGGACTTGCCCTCTGTGGTGATAGCGGGAGCAATGACCATCTCTGTCCGGTGCATATCCTGGATTGTGAAAGCTCCGCATACTCCCATCGCGGTACGGAGAGCGCCCACCAGGTTCTGGCTGCCATCAGTCAAAGAAGTCGGTCCGAAAAGTATCTGTTCGAGGGTTCCGCTGGTGCCAACCTTTATCCGTGTCCCCCTCGGCAGTGTTCCATGGGGTTGAGACATCCCCCACTCGTAGCCCAGGCCGGGGGCTTCCTTTGTCTGGGCAAAGACTGAACCCAGCATGACGGCATCGGCGCCGGCGGTTATGGCTTTGCACACGTCTCCGCCCCGGCGCATCCCGCCATCGGTTATAATCGGCACATATCGTCCTGTTTCCTCAAAAAAGTGGTCGCGCGCAGCGGCGCAGTCTATGGTGGCGGTGATCTGAGGCACGCCGATGCCGAGGACCTCCCTGCTTGTGCAGGCAGCTCCCGGTCCTACGCCGACGAGGACTCCATGTATCCCGGTGCGCATCAGCTCGAGGCAGGCATTGTAGCTGACGCAGTTGCCGACGATGACGGGGACCGGGACCGATTGTACCAGTTCAGAGAAAATCAACCCCCGGTAGCTCTTCGAAATGTGACGGGCGGTTGTGACGGTGGATTGCACCACCAGGATATCGGCTTTAGCCTCGACGACTAATGAAGCGAAGCGTTTGGTGTTGGCTGGCGCCATGGCAACGGCACAGATTGCGCCGCCCTTTTTTATCGCCTGGATGCGTTCCCCGACGAGGTTTTCCTTTACTGGCTGGGCGTATACCTTTTGGAGAAGAGCGGTGACTTCCGCTTGCGGCGCCCGTGCAATCTGGTCGAGCACTTCGTGTGGATTATCGTAACGAGTCTGCACTCCCTCAATATTGAGCACAGCCAGCCCGCCCACCATGCTCATATGGACAGCGAAATTCACATCGGTGACCGCATCCATTGCGGCGGCCAAGATTGGGACCGGGATGATCACATCTCCAAACTTCGCCTCAATATTTGTCTGCTCCGGGTTAATCGTCACATCCCCGGGCACAATCGCTACTTCATCAAAGCCGTATGAACGGCGGAGCTGTTTGAATCTCGGAGCTTCCATGGTGTCTCCTTTTTAAACTGTAACTATAGCATTGCCCCAGCGCCAAAGTCAAGACGAATTTGGGAGGTTGTTTAACAACTCACCCAAGCCGTTCGTGGTGAGCCGTTAGCCTGCCCTGAGAGCAGACGAAGGGAACCACAACGGCCCTTCGACAAGCTCAGAGCTTGCCCCGTACGTGATACGGGGGCGAACGGAGCTATTAAACGCTCTCATTTGGAGGTGTTTCCGAGCGCTGTCACAGCCTGTCATTACGATTCGCCCCATGTTTGGCTATTGGATTGTTGTTCTTTGGGCATTGTTTGTTTCTTGGCTCTTGTTCCCTGATTTTTGTTACGTTTCACGGGCTGGACAGGAACAGAACGGCGAAGTATAATAATCAGGCTTCCCGAATGAAATGAATAGTTGCTTAAGGCGGGCGAGAATTTGTGCCGGTCCTTTATGTTGTGGCTACCCCAATCGGTAATATGGCTGATATTACCCTGCGAGCCATCGAGACTCTGCGTTCCGTTAAGCTGATTGCCGCAGAGGATACCCGCGAGACAAGAAAATTGCTCTCCGCATACAAGATTAGGACGCCGATGACGTCCTATCATGAGAACAATAAGCGTACGAAGCTGGGTTACCTGTTGGATGTTCTGAAAGAAAGTGACGTGGCACTGGTCTCCGATGCCGGGACTCCAGGTATCTCTGACCCGGGACATGACCTCATAGTGGCCGCCAGCCAGCGGGGCGTGCCCGTTGTTCCCATCCCGGGACCCTCGGTGGTGGTGGCGGCGCTGGTAGTCTCCGGACTTCCGACTGACCGCTTCACTTATCTTGGCTTTCTGCCCCGCCGCGGCGGCGCCCGGAGGCAGATTCTCAGCACCGTCTTGTATGATCCGGCGACGATGATAGTCCCGGAGGCGCCGCACCGTGTGCTATCGACCTTGAGTGACCTTCTGGAAGTCTTCGGAGACCGGCGGATAGCCGTCTGTCGTGAGTTGACCAAGCTCCACGAGGAGGTCTTCCGGGGAACAATTGGCCAGGCGATCGAGCATTTCGCCGAACCGAGGGGCGAATTTACGCTGGTTGTTGAGGGGCAGACGGGGGCGAGGACCCCGCAAATGACTGGAGACATCGAGCGCCAGCTAGACGAAATGCGCCGGTCTGGAATGCTTGCCCGGGAGGCAGTGGCTACCCTTTCGCGCCAGACTGGCCTGCCCAAAAAGGAGCTTTACAGGGCATGGCTGAAGCGCGCTTGATCCCGAGCCTATTGCCAAACTGTCACCCCTGCGAAGTTTGTCCCGTACTTGATACGGGAACGGAGGTCTACTGTTTGAATGAAGTGGATTCTCTGCCTGGCGGAGAATGGCTATAAAGAACGTTGGTTTCGCTAGCAATAATACTGTGAATAAACTATGAATAAGAGGTATAAATATGAGGCAGGGCTGCATTTCTCTGGGATATATCCGCTGTGACGGATGCCAGCGTACCATTGGCCATTCCGAGCGCTATATCGGTGTGAATGAAGAAAACGGAGTCGAGGTCGAGCAAGGAAAGGTGATGCACTACTGTGTTCAATGCGCCATTGAAAAGGGTTATGCCCACTACAAAGAGGAGAAAGATGGCCCGGTGCTGACCTTTTTCCCGTAGTTTACATAAGGTATGATAGTTGATGAAGGAGTTGTTTCTCGGGAACGGGGCTTTATGAGTGAGCGAATATTCATCGGCGTCGCCTGGCCTTATGCTAATGGGCCCCTTCATATGGGGCACATTGCCGGAGCTTATCTGCCCGCGGATGTATTTGCCCGCTATCATCGGCTCAAAGGTAGCGATGTGCTGATGGTGTCCGGCTCTGACATGCATGGCACGCCCATCACTCTCAAAGCGGAGGAAGAAGGGATAAAGCCGAACGAGGTTGCTGCCAGGTACCACCAGCAGTTCCTCGATTGCTGGGAGAAGCTTGGCATTTCCTTTGACCTTTATACTTCGACGGAAACGGCAAACCATTATGCTGTTGCTCAGGATGTCTTCCTCAGCCTTTTCAACAAGGGTCACATTTATAAATCAGGAATGTCCCAGCCTTTCTGCCCGAAGTGCCAGCGTTTCTTACCGGACCGCTATCTCGAGGGCATTTGTCCATTTTGCCACGCTGCTGGCGCAAGGGGTGACCAGTGCGATGCCTGCGGTAAACCGATCAACGCCGTGGAGTTGATTGAGCCCCGCTGCCGCAAATGTGGTACCCCGCCCGAATTCAGGGACTCCGAGCACTTTTTCCTGAAACTGACCGCTTTCAGCGACCGTCTTTTGCTATGGGTAAAACAGCAGTCACACTGGAGGCCGAACGTCCTCCACTTCACGTCCCGCTACCTTGAGGAGGGGCTGAGAGACCGCGCTATTACACGGGACATCGAATGGGGCATACCGCTCCCCATCGCGGAGTATGAGGGGAAGCGTCTCTACGTGTGGTTTGAGGCGGTTATCGGCTACCTCTCAGCAACCAGGGAATGGGCTGAATCCCGAAGAGACGGGGACAAATGGACTCCCTTCTGGAAAGATGAAAGCACAAAAAGCTACTACTTTATCGGCAAAGACAACATCCCGTTCCACACCATTATCTGGCCGGCCATGTTGATGGGCTATGACGGGCTGAATCTGCCTTATGACGTACCGGCAAACGAGTTTCTCACCATAGAGGGAAAGAAGCTTTCCACCAGCCGGAATTGGGCGGTATGGGTGCCGGATTACCTGGCACGCTACGACCCTGACCCTTTACGCTATATACTTACCATCAACATGCCGGAAACCGCTGATACCGATTTTTCATGGCGGGAGTTTTTCCGGCGGAATAATGACGAACTGGTTGCCACCTATGGCAACCTGGTCAACCGCGTCCTCACATTCGTCTACCGGAACTTTGAAGAGAGCGTTCCTCAACCGGGCGAGCTGGATGGCGAAAGTCTTGCCCTGCTTCAAAGGGCTGAGAATACCCTGATGTCGGTAGGTGATCTGCTGTCCGGCTGCCATTTCCGCGAAGCGATTCGCTCGGCGATGTCGCTGGCGCAGGAAACTAACCGCTATCTCGATAATAAATCGCCGTGGAAGATAATCAAAGAGGACCGCGCGAAGGCGGCTACGGCGCTCTACACGGCGGTCGGCGTTATCGCCCAGCTCAAAACGATGCTGTATCCCTTTTTGCCTTTCAGTTCCCAGAAGCTGCACGCATACCTGGGATTCGACGGGAGTATCACAGATTATGGCTGGGGGACGAACCTCCCTCCGCCCGGACAGAAGCTGGCCCTTCCCCAGCCCTTATTTGTCAAGCTCGACGAGAAGTTGGCGGAATCGGAGAGTGCAAAATTGGGACAGCCAGCAGTTGAGTGATAGCGGTTGGCTGAATTGCAGTTTTCTTATTTCACCTTAAGGGGAAGATGTTGGAACTGAGCGAAATTTATGGGCATATCCAGGAAGACCTCTATCGGGTGGAGGACCTGCTGGAATCAATGTGCCTGGTCAATTTTCCGCATCTATCGGCGCTGCTGGGGCACAGCCTGAGGAAGGGCGGTAAAAAACTCCGCCCGGTGTTGACCCTCCTCTCCGGCAAGTTTTACGACTATGATCTCGACCGTCTACTGCCAATGGCGGCTTCTATCGAGATTTTGCATTCGGCAACTTTGGTCCATGACGATGCAATTGATAAGTCTTCTGTGCGCCGTGGCCAGCCCACCGTGAACGCTCTGTGGGGCGAAGAGCAGGCGGTGCTGCTCGGCGATTATTTGTTTGCTGAAGCAGGTGCCCTCACTGCATCCACGGGCAACTTACGGGTAATCAAGCTTTTTGCCGAAACGCTGAAGACCATCTCAAGCGGGGAGTTGAACCAGGCACTGAATGCCTTTAACCTGGAGCAAAGTCCTGACCAGTATTACGAGAGGGTAGGCAAGAAGACCGCTGCACTGTTTGCTATGGCCACCGAATCCGGCGCTGTCCTGGGCCGGGCGCCTGAGGAATCGGTCCAGGTCTTGATCCGGTACGGATACGGCCTCGGCATTGCCTTCCAGATAATAGACGATGTTCTGGATTTTACCAGTAGCGAAGAAGAACTGGGCAAGCCGGTGGGTTCTGATCTGACGCAGGGAACATTCACCCTGCCGGCGATGCTTCTCCTGAAGCGCTATCCTCGTAAGAACCCGGTAACGAGGTGGTTCCGGTCCCGGACTGACCCTGCCGATGCCAGACAGGCAATAGAAATGGTACGCAACTCTCCGGCGATAGTTCAGGAGTGCTTCCAGATTGCCTCCGGGCTCTGTGAAGAAGCCTGCCGTGACCTGAAGCTGTTGCCCGCTTGCCCCAGCCGGCAGTCGTTGTATGACCTGGCTAATTACATGGTCCAGCGCAGGAAATAGTCGTGCGCTCTAAGCCTGAAACCCTGAATATGCAGTCCTTTACGAATCTCAGGCAGAATCGCACGAATTGCTTCGTCCCGACCCGCATGACAACGTATGCAGTGTCCTAGTCAGTTGGCGCTGGAGCTCCCTCGGGAAAGGGTGGCAGGAGTTTCGGGGATTTCTTTGTCTTGGGTATCGGCTCTTTCTTCGCAGCAGCCTCCGCAGGAACCGGCGCCGGGGCTGGCGTGGTTAGAGTCTCTGGCGAAGGCGCGGGGAGAGGCTCATTAAAGAGCGCTTCCAGTTCTTCGGCCTCAATTGTCTCTTTAATAATCAAAGCCTGCGCGATTTGAACCAGCTTCCGCTTATTCTCGGTTAGAATCTTTTTCGCCGTCTCATGGGCATTCTGGATAATCCCGTCAATTTCCTCATCAATAGCGTCAGCTATCTTGTCGCCGTAGTCCTTTTGCTCGGAGATCTCCCGACCGAGAAAAATCATCTCTTGTTTGTCACCGAAGGTACGTGGTCCAAGTTTCTCGCTCATGCCAAAGTCAGTCACCATACGGCGGGCCAGGTAGGTAGCCATCTTAATATCCTGCTGGGCACCGGTGGTCACTTCGTCAAAGGTGAGCTCTTCGGACGCACGGCCGCCCATTGACACAGTTATTTGAGCAATGAGTTTGGAACGGCTCCAGTAGCTGCGCTCTTCCTCAAGCGACTTCGTATATCCGCCAGCCGTGCCGCGCGGTATTATGGAGACTTTTCGCGGAGGGTCAGCATCAGGCAGCATCCGCGCCACCAGGGCATGGCCGCCTTCGTGATAGGCAGTAATCTCCTTCTCTTCAGCACTCATCCGGCGGCTCTTTCTTTCCGGTCCGAGCAGCACCTTATCAATGGACTCCTCGAGGTCTATCATCTCAATCGTTTTCTTGCCCCGTCTGGCGGCCAGAATGGCGGCTTCGTTCATGAGGTTCGCCAGGTCCGCGCCGCTGAAACCAGCCGTCTGCTTGGCCAGCACTTCAAGGTTGACCTTCTTATCCAGCGGCTTCTCCTTGGAATGAACCTTAAGAATAGCAACCCGGCCGCTAATATCCGGACGGTCCAGCACTACTCTCCGGTCAAAGCGCCCCGGGCGAAGCAACGCTGGATCAAGTATATCCGGCCGGTTGGTAGCAGCAAGGACGATGATGCTGGTATTAGTATCGAAACCATCCATCTCCGTGAGAATCTGGTTCAGGGTTTGCTCCCTTTCGTCATGGCTGCCGCCTAGTCCAGCGCCGCGCTGCCGCCCGACGGCATCAATCTCGTCAACAAATATGATGCAAGGGGCATGACGCTTCGCCTGGTCAAAAAGGTCACGAACACGGGCAGCGCCCACACCGACAAACATCTCGACAAACTCACTGCCGCTTATGGAGAAAAAGGGCACGCCGGCCTCCCCGGCAACAGCCTTCGCCAGCAGCGTCTTGCCGGTGCCGGGTGGACCTACAAGCAAAACGCCCCTTGGAATGCGGGCACCCAGCGCCTGAAAACGCTCCCTTGACTTGAGAAACTCAACGACTTCCTGCAGTTCCACCTTGGCTTCATCCTCGCCAGCCACGTCATCAAAGGTTACGGTGGGTTTGGATGGCGTAGTTAAGCGAGCCCGACTGCGCCCGAACCCCATTACCTGGTTATTGGCGCCGCGGGCGCGGAAAAACAGGAAGAAAAGCAATGTGCCCAAAAGGACCAGAGGCAAGAAACTGATAAGAACACTACCCCAATCAATTCCGCCCGGTTTAATGGTAAGCTCAATTCCCTTAATGTCCAAGTCTTTTATCTCAAAGATACTGCCTTCTCCCTTAAAGCTGCGCAATTTTGACCCGGCGTTCGTAGTTACCGAAAGCCATTCCTCTTCTACAATGATCCTCTGTATCTCGTGCGCCTGGGACATGACAATAACTTCGCTGAGTGGGACCTCGGCAGGCTTTTGCGGTGATGAAAAAAGCACCGTCGCCAGAGCGACCCCGGCGATTAGGAAGATTATGTATACTATGCTACTACGTTTCCAGCTTGACTGCATAATTAACCCCTGCGTTCAGCAATTAAACCATCTGCTCTATTATTCGTAATCTTATTATACCAGAAACGGCGGCGGTTTGAAATTTTGAAGGTCGCACCCGCCGGATAAGCAGAATCTGCCCCCTCTACCGGGTTGCTCACACCCTCTTATAACGTAACACGCGGATAATGGATAGGCTTTGAAAAGGTCGCAAGGCAGGGTGTCACCCAGTCTTCAGCAGCTCATTGTAAGTCGCCTGGAGAAGCAGGGCATCCTCCTCCAGGTTCGGGCTCTCGCAGACTACCATTCCCTTTGCCTTGAAATCCCGCAGCGCCTTCAACAGCTCAACATAATTGAAATCCGATTCCCTCAGGTTGAGATGACTGATCTCCCCTTTGGCGCCATACCTGATACCGGAAAAGTGAATGTGGAGGTTGTCCAGGCCGGCTTTGCCCAGCCGTCCTTGCACCTGCTCAAGGACGGCTGCAAACTCGGGGTAGGAATTGATTTTTCCCTCACGTGCGTGCAAATGGGCAACGTCTATTGCAGGGGCCAGCCCTTCAGTTTCGGCACATAAAGCGAGGACCTCGTCGAGCGAGCCGAATTCACTCCCTTTACCCATGACTTCGGGCCTGATTAAGATGCGGTTGTTTTCCTGTCTTAGCTGACTGACTACCTCCTGGAGACGCTGCTTTACACGCTGGTAGACTTCCTCCGGCGGGTCTCCCAGGAAAAAGGCGGTGTGGACGACCACCGTTTCCGCACCGCACAAAGCACCGGTCCGGGCGGCCTGAAGCAATCTCTGCAGACTTGCCTTCAGTTTTTCCGGGTCATGGGCATTAAGATTGATGTAATAAGGAGCATGGACAGACAACCGGACACCGGTGGCAGTAGCCACCTGCGCTACCTCCCGGGTGGTAGCCTCGCCCATCCTGACCCCCTGGACGAATTCTATCTCCATGCAGCCCAGACCGAGTTCCGCGATTCGGTTAATTCCGACCGCCGTTGACCTTACCCTGGCGCTGTGGGGAACCCCGGCGCTCCCGAAAAGAAGCTGGTCCATCTTATCCACCTCTTACCTAAGAGTAGCAGAATGCAATGCCTGCGGGCAACCCTTTGCCATCGGATAGTGCCTTTATCTATGCTATAATATCAATGGAGGGTTACTTTTGGAGGCGCAACTCTGGAATCGTTAGACATTGCGCGCAAGGCTGTTGAAGCGGCTAGCGAGAAACAGGCAAGCGATATCGTCCTGCTCGATACGAGCAAGGTAAGCAGTTTTGCTGACTATTTTTTGATTTGCAGCGCTGAATCGGAAAGGCAGATTGGAGCGATCCAGGAAGAGATCGAAGGTGCCTTGAAAAAGGCGGGCGCACGCCCATTCCATCTCGAAGGAACGGCGGACTCCGGCTGGCTTCTCCTCGATTATGGTGATCTTGTGATTCACATTTTCGCCCAGCCCCAGCGCCAGTACTACCAGCTCGATGAGCTATGGAGCACGGCGACCCCGGTCCTCAGAATTCAATAATCGAAAATCTCGTCCTTTGTGAAGAACAGTCTGATCTCAGTCTCAGCGGTTTCCGGCGCATCTGAGCGGTGCACGGAGTTTTGCGTGATATCCAGCCCGAAATCCCGGCGGATCGTCCCCGGTTCCGCTTTAACCGGATTTGTGGCACCGACGATGCGGCTTATTTTCTCTAAGGCCTGCTCTCCTGCGAACACAGCGGCCACTATTGGCGTAGAAGTCATGTATTCAATCAGGTCCCTGAAAAAGGGCTTTTCCGTGTGAACCGCATAGTGCCGCTCAGCGAGGACATTATTCATATGCAGCATTTTCAGCGCGGTCATTTTTAACCCCTGCGATTCGAAACGGCTGAGAATGGTAGTGGCCAGATTTCTTTTCATGGCGTCCGGCTTAATGAGTATTAGACACCTTTCCATAATATCTCCTTTTCTGTCTGTATTAGGCCCGGATGAGTCCGAGCAGTTTATCAACGGTGAGTTCCTCCAGGGTTTCAACGATTAGATCAGCTTCCTTCAGACGCCTTCTAGGGTGGGTGTTTGTGACGGCTACGCAGTGCATTTCCGCCCGCTTCGCTGCAGCCACTCCGGCTACTGCATCTTCAATGACCACGCAGTTGCCTGGCTTCACGGCCAGCTTCTGAGCGGCAAGGAGGAAACCCTGCGGACTGGGTTTCCCTTCGGTGACATCTTCCGCCGAAATTCTGACCTGGAAAAGATCAAATATGCCCAGGGCGTCCAAAAGCAAGCGGATATTCTCAACAGGAGTAGACGTGACCAGCGCCGTCTTTACGCCCCGTTGCGCCATCTCCTTAATCAGGGCGACGGCTCCGGGAAATGGCTTTGCGCCTTTTCTAGCCATGCTGCGAAAGCTGGCTTCCTTTTCATCAACGATTTCTTTCACTTCAGCCTCGGAGGCAGGTCTGCCGAGCACTGACGGTATTATGGTTTCGTTCCGCTGCCCGAACGTGCGCTTGAATTCTTCCTGCGTGTATTTTATGCCTCTTTTGCCGAAGGTATTCTGCCATGATTTAAGATGAAAGGGGGCGGTGTCCACTATGACGCCGTCCAGGTCCCAGAGCACCGCCTTCTCATTGTTTTTTGACATCGCCTCGGGATTCGCCCGGACATCAGATGGCCCGGCGATAAACTGGGTAGAGGTTCCCTCGGCGACGACGTCGCCACCCTTCGATGACAGCGTTGCCCGTGATGTGAGTAGTTTCTTCGTTCTCTTGACCACCGAGGCGGTGACCACCAGCGATTCGTTGACCGGGACAGGGCGTTTCAGCCTGGCTTGCAGCTCGGCGGTCACGCACATATTGCCCTCGAACAACGCCGCATAGGTCATTGCCTCATCGAGGAGTGAGACGATAATTCCACCGTGAATTATCCCCTGCCAGCCCTGGTGCACCTCCGAGGGCGTGAACTCGGCGCGGGCTTCCTTCCCGTCCCACTCAAAGCTGAGTTTCAATCCGATGGGGTTGTCTCTCCCGCAGCAAAAACAGAGGCTGTAATCCCGAGCCTGTTCAATTGTGATCCGCGGCCAGTTTGACAACGGTTTACTACTCTCCAATTCTTAGCGGTGCTTTGCCTGGGTAATCGCCGGCGCCCTGAGATACAGAGGCTGAAGGGTCGCCGGGTTGTCAAAATCGCCGGCTTGAAACCGTCTCAGTCCTAGTTCGGCAAGATAGCCGGCGCGACGCCAGTGAGAAATGGAGGAAATGATCACTGCATTTTCCTCCACCGTCTCCTTAATGTAGCCGGCAAGCGCGGCAGTAACCTCTCCACAGAATATTGTCCTGTCCTTCACCTGTTCGCACAGAGCCTTGGCCGTCGTAATGTGCTCAGCCGCTGTTTGGAACCACTGGCTGCCTTTCTCCTGGTAAATAGCTGCGGCGATTTCGCCTCTACCGGCATTCTGTATCACGCATACCGGCAGACCGTCCCCGGCATACTGATAGGCTTCTGCTTCAAGTGTGCTGATACCAATGAGAGGAATATCAAGGCTGAAGGCAAGTCCCTTGGCTGTGCTCAGCCCAACACGCAATCCGTTGTAGCTTCCCGGTCCCTTGGCAACGATAATACAGTTGGCTGATTCCAGGGTAACTCCGGCCTGGCGCAGCAGGTGGGCCAGGTTAGGCAAAAGGTGCACGGTATGGTCCTGTCCGCAGCGCCACGTCAGCTCAGCAAGCATCGCGCCATCTTTGACCAGAGCAAGGCTGGCGGTACCGGTTGACGTATCAATGGCGATTTGCATCTGTCTTTCCTATTTGCGGTAAGTCTGTTGCAACCGGGATATCAACTCCAAATACCGCTCTCCACTCGGCTTCATCTGAAACTGGCGCTCCGTGTCGGAGAGATAGCTTATCTCAATCAAAAGGTGCTCCTTCGGCAAAAGGTTCATCGCCTTTTCCGCCCATTCGATGACGCATACGCCACCGCCGTAAAAATAGTCATCCAGCCCCAGGTCTGCCATCTCCTCAATGCGGTCGAGGCGGTAAAGGTCGATATGATAAAGCCACAGCCGTCCCCGGAGTTCCCTGACTATGACGAAAGATGGGCTCATCACGTATTCCTGGATACCGAGTCCCTGCGCTATTCCCTGGGTGAGACAGGTCTTCCCCGCCCCCAAGTTACCAGTAAGGAGAATAATATCGCCGGGCAAAGCCTGTTCGCCGATGCATCTACCCAACTCCTGGGTCTCCTCGGGACTGTGGGTTACTATATCCAGCAAGGTGATTCCGATGCTCATTTCTCTTGAAAATGGTCCCATCCGGTTTGGGGAAGATCCACGATTTGGCCGTTGCTATCGACCACCCTTACTCCGGCACCTGCGTCCTCGATAATCTCACCGATGACCGTCACCTGGCAGGAGGCGTGGTCTTTGATCCGCTCAATTGTTTCCCCGTCAGCGGTAAAGAGGAGTTCATAATCCTCGCCTCCCGTTAGAGCCATCTCAAGCGCCCGGCTGCCGAAATGAGTCTTGACCGTTGCCTGGACCGGCACACGGTCGGTCCTGATGATGGCGCTAACGCCACTAGCTCGGCAAATGTGCCCCAGGTCGGCAACCAGTCCATCGCTGACATCGATCGCCGCCCGCACTCCTTCGATAACCATTATCTGCCCCTCTTCGATACGGGGGGCCGGGCGCGAAAAGGCTTTTTTAAGAGCATCGCTACTTTCGGCATCCAGCTTGAGGTTCTTGCTCAGCATCTCAAGTCCGGCGGCGGCTCCCCCCAAGAAACCGGTAACCGCAACCTTGTCACCAATTTTTGCCGCCGAACGGGTAAGTAATGACCCACCGGCGTTGCCAAATACGGTCACAGTAGCATCAATGTACGGGGTGCGGTCAATGTCTCCGCCGACGATAGCGACACCGAAATGTCCTGCGAGCTCCAGCATTCCACGGTAGAAGGCAAGGATATCCTCAATGTCTGTCTGCTCGGGAATCGCCAGCGATACAAGGGCATAAGCGGGCAGGCCACCCATAGCAGCGATATCGCTCAGGTTGACCGCCAGTGCCTTCCAGCCGAGGTCATTCCAGCTTGTGGTTTCCAGCGTGAAGTGAACATCCTGCCGGAGGGCGTCAACGGTAGCAAGCTGAATTGGACCGTCGCCCTGCCACGCGGCGCAATCATCACCGATGCCGAGAACCAGTTTTTGCCATGAGGGCGCGGCCACATCGCGTGCGCTGTTTATTGTTCTGGCAAGGAGATCGATGGTTCCATGCTCGCCCAGATCTGAAACCTTCATGCTGGAAAATTATAACACGAATGAGGGGTGACAGGTTAGACTAAGACATTTCCACGGTCTGTTGACTGGCCGGCTATCAACAGGCTATAGTGAATGTAACGAGGGGCACAGGTAAGCCCGAAAAGTTTAAGATACAATCTCCGAGTTGCCTTCCCTAAAGGAGTTTTCCCATGGGCGGCAACCGATAGGTTTAAGGGGAAACGCTTACGCCTCCCGTATTTGGAAAGGAGAGTTGGATACGCCTTTGTGGCGTAAATACACCTCCTTTCGAGGTGTATTTTTTTGGGGGGGAGTAATGCGTGAAGGAAATCTGAGGACATTGAAGAACAGGCTGGTAAAGTTCCTTGCCCCGCCGGTCATACTGGTCACCGCGATTTACGTGTTAGCGGGGTGTGAAGGGCCTACCGATGTCCCACCCCTCCCACCCCAGCCCAGGTTGAGGGTAGCGACAACTACCAGTCTTTATGATACAGGACTGTGGGGATACCTGGAGCCGATGTTCGAGAGAAAATACAGGGTTGAGTTGGATGTAATTTATGCTGGCAGCGGCCGGGCTATTGAGCTCGGACGGCGAGGAGACGTGGACGTGGTCACTGTGCACGATCCGGCTCTAGAAGACAAGTTCATCGCCGATGGCTACGGGGTGAGGCGGATTCCTTTCGCTTACAACTACTTTGTCATTGTCGGCCCGCCGTCTGACCCTGCCGGCATAAAGGGAATGAGCCCGGAGGACGCTTTCAGCAGGCTGGCAGACGGGAACGGCGGCAGCTTTGTCTCAAGGGGAGACGAATCGGGTACGCACTCGATGGAGAAGAAAATCTGGGCAAATGCAGGCTATAATTACGAAAAGGTGCGAAAAGAGACCGGATGGTATGTCGAGGGCGGAAGAGGCATGGGTCCCACACTGATGATGACGAACGAGAAACGCGCCTATACCCTAACGGACGCCGGCACTTTCCTGGCTTATAAGGGCAAGCTGGAGCTGGTCCCTCTGGTTGAAAAAGGGGATATTCTGCTCAACGTCTACTCGGTTATAGCTGTCAACCCGGATAAAGTGCCAGGGGTCAAGAGTGACCTGTCCGCCAGGCTGGTGGAACTGATGGTATCTCCAGAGACGCAGAAACTCATTGGCAATTATGGGGTAAAGGAATATGGCAGGCAGCTTTTCACCCCCTTTTCAGGCAGCGAGCCCAAACAGGTAGGAGATAATGAATGAGATATGGCAGGGCTTGATTAAGGCCGTCGAGCTTATTGTCTCCTTCGACCAGGAGGTGATGGAAATTGCCGGTCGTTCCCTGGTAATCGCCGTAACTTCGCTGGGGCTGGCGGCACTGGTCTGTCTTCCCCTGGGCGGTCTCATTCATGCCCGCCAGTTCCGGGGAAAGAAGACCCTGGTCACACTTATCCAGACCCTTTATAGCATACCGACGGTTGTCATCGGATTGTTTGTTTTTCTTCTGCTTTCCCGCGCCGGGCCGCTGGGCGGCCTGAACCTTCTTTTCACACCGACGGCAATGGTGATAGGGCAGGCGCTTCTCGTCGCTCCGATACTGCTGGGGTTGACCATCTCCGCCTTGAGCGGCGTTGACGGACTGTTGCCGGATACCGCTCGCTCCCTCGGGGCGAATGGCTTTCAGACGTCTCTTGTCGTCCTGAAGGAGGCGAGGTTTGCTGTGATGGCAGCAGTGGTCCTGGCGTTCGGCAGAGCGATCTCGGAGGTTGGCGTGGCTATCATGGTTGGCGGAAACATACTGGGGTATACTCGGGTCATGCCCACTGCCATCTCTCTGGAAACAGGCAAAGGTGATCTGGCGCTATCGATGGCGCTTGGAATGATCCTTCTCTTTATCGCCCTTATCATTAATTTTGGTCTTAACAGGATTCAGCAAGGGTAAGATGACACTAATTGAAACAGTCGGGCTTTGTCAGAAGTACGGCGAGCACGACATCTTGCGAGATGTAAACCTTAAGGTTGAGCCTGGCGAGACTCTGGCATTGATTGGTCCCACGGGCGCGGGAAAGACAACTCTGTTACGGCTCCTTAACCTGCTAGATATTCCGGCGTCGGGCAGGCTTTATTTTGACAACGCTGACGTCAGCCGGGCGAGCAAAGCGAGGCAAGAGGCGCGGCGGAGAATGGCTTTCGTCCTGCAAAAGCCGGTGGTCTTCAATTCCAGCGTCTATGATAACGTTGCCTGCGGCCTGAAATGGCGGGGAGTCATGGGCGCCGATCTGCGAACAAAGGTAGACCCTGTCCTGGAGACGGTGGGGCTATCCGTATGCCGTGACCGGAATGCCCGCACCCTTTCCGGCGGAGAAACACAGAGGGTAGCAATCGCCAGGGCAATCGTCCTCGAGCCCGAGCTGCTTCTGCTGGATGAGCCCACCGCTAACCTCGACCCGGTCTCAGCATCGAAGATCGAAGAGCTAATCGCAGGAATAATCCGGCAGCGCCAGTCCACGGTAATTATGGCAACCCATGATCGCTCTCATGGTGAGCGCCTGGCCGATAGGATGGCCGTGCTGATGAACGGCGAACTTACCCAGGTGGGAAAGTCCAAGGACATATTCGCTTCGCCGGGCAGCCGGGATATTGCGGAATTCGTTGGAGCCGAAAACATTATCGGGGGCGTCATTATTGCCAGCGATGACGGACTGGCCACGATCGATGCTGGCGGCAGGCTCATCGAGGCGATTTCCGATTATCCGGATGGAGAAGAGGTATACGCCTGCGTCCGGCCAGAGAACATTATTCTGTCCATTTCTGCCTCTCATGACAGCGAGAGGAACTCGTTCAGCGGCGAAATAGCGTCCGTGGCGTCAATGGGGCCGCTGTGCCGCATTGAGGTTGATTGTGGCTTTCCGCTTGTGGCGCTGGTGACGAAGAGGTCAGCTGGTGAGCTTGTCCTGGAGAAGGGTAAAACTGTTCATGCCGCTTTCAAAGCAACCTCCGTCCATGTAATCAGGAGGCAAGGATGACTGGCATCGTCGACTCGTGGCAGCGCCAGATAAACTATTTACGCATTTCGGTGACTGACCGCTGCAACTTTAACTGCATTTACTGCACTGACGGACTGGCTCCATCCGCCATCAACAGCGATAACCTTTGCTATGAAGAAATTGCGCGGGTGGTTGGAGTGGCTGCCGACATGGGCATCACCAAGGTTCGACTGACCGGCGGTGAGCCTTTGCTCCGCCCGGACCTGAGCCGGCTGGTTGGCATGCTGGCGCAGGTCAAGGGGATTGATGACATCTCGCTGACGACCAACGGGATGCTCCTGAGTCGGTATGCAACTGAGTTGAAGAGAGCGGGATTGAAAAGAGTGAACGTGAGCCTGGACACGTTGCAAGCCGAAAGGTTCGGGCGCATTACCGGGCACGACCGGCTGAAAGAGGTGCTCGATGGCATCGAGGCGGCGCGCCGTATCGGGCTGAATCCCGTCAAGATAAACATGGTGGTCCTGAAAGGTATCAACGATGATGAGGTCATTGATTTCGCCCGATTGACCATCGCCCAGGGCTGGCACGTCCGCTTCATCGAATACATGCCTGTTGGGGTGCGTGGCGAAGGAGATGATAGTGTAGTAGTTTCAGCCGCTCAGATATTTGAGTCCATCAGCGTCCTGGGAACACTTGAACCGGATGAGGGCGAAGATGGCAACGGGCCAGCACGGTACTATCGCTTTACAGGAGCCGAAGGAACAATCGGTTTCATCAGTGCCATGACGGAGCACTTTTGCCGGACGTGCAACCGTCTTCGCCTGACGGCTGATGGCCAGTTGCGTCCCTGCCTTCTCGACGACGATGAAGTTGACATAAAGACCGTACTCCGTAACGGCGGGGGTTTGAAGGAGCTTGAAGGGCTTATCCGGCGCGCGGTAGCGATCAAGCAGGAGCAGCATCACCTGGCTGAGGGCATTGGGCCGGGAAAGCGCTCCATGCGGCAGATAGGAGGATAACAAAAAATCCGAATGCCGAAGTGCGAAATCCGAAACCGCACCGGATGTTTATGAGCTTGGCTTAGCAGATGAAGAGGTGACAGTATGACCGACTTAAGTCATATCAATTCAAGCGGCGAAGTACGGATGGTTGATATCGGTACGAAGGCGGATACCGAACGCGTAGCTGTCGCCACAGGGAAGGTAATCATGAAACCGGAAACGCTGGAGCTTATCAGGTCAGCCGGACTGAAGAAGGGGGATGTGCTGGCGGTGGCACGGGTTGCCGGTATCATGGCGGCGAAGAGGACCCCTGATTTGATTCCGTTGTGCCATGCCATTCTGCTCAATGACGTTTCAATCGACTTTGACCTTTCGGCAAGGGATTCCGTAGGTATTACCGCCGCTGCCAGGAGCACCGGCAAGACCGGCGTTGAGATGGAAGCGCTGGTTGCTGCCTCCGTTGCCGCACTAACCATTTATGACATGGCGAAGGCAGTGGACAGGGGAATGGTAATCGACGATATCTGCCTCGAAAGTAAGACCGGCGGCAAGAGCGGAGATTACCGGAGATCGAAATAGACCAAGACGCCCTCAGATACAGTCAGAGATAGCCACCATGTCAGGTAAGAACTGGAAAAAGACAGCGCTTTTCCTCGGTCTTACGTTTTCCTTGAACTACCTCCTGGTCATTCTCTATCTGGCGCTGGGTGGGAAATGGGTAATGCCGGGCTCGCTGATCATCAGCGTAATCTACATGTTCATTCCCATGACTGTCACGATCTTTCTCCAGAAGACTGTCTATAAGAAGCCTTTGCAGGGCCCTCTGGAAATCTATCTCAAGCCCAACCGCTGGTTTGCGGTCGCCTGGCTGTTGCCGCCGGTGCTCTCCTTCGCCATTCTGGGCATCAATCTACTTATGCCCGGCGTGGAATACTCGCCGGAAATGGCCGGGCTGCTGGAAAGATTCAAAGATACGCTGCCACCGGAGCAGTACGCACAGGTGGAGCGGCAGGTAGATATGTTTCCTCTTCATCCTATCTGGATCGGTCTGCTCCAGGGACTCATTGCGGGCGTCACTGTCAACGCCGTAGCCGGCTTTGGGGAGGAGCTGGGGTGGAGAGGGTTTCTGCAAAAGGAACTCGGCCACCTGGGCTTCTGGAAGTCAGCAGCGCTCATTGGAGTGGTCTGGGGCGTGTGGCACGCGCCGATCATACTCCAGGGACACAATTACCCGCAGCACCCTACTGCCGGTGTCTTGATGATGACAGTTTTCACGCTTCTCCTGTCACCCATCTTCAGCTACATAAGGTTAAGAGCAAAGTCTGTGATTGCCGCCGCAATAATCCATGGCTCTCTGAATGCGACGTTCGGACTGTCTCTCATGGTCACAAAGGGAGGGAATGATTTGACGGTAGGTGCCACCGGTTTAGCCGGATTTATCGTGCTGGCACTGGCGAATGTGGGATTATTTGTTTATGAGCGTTTTCTGGCGAAAGAACCGCTGACGGCGAGGCAGTGAGACGCCAGGTCAAAACAGCGTCACAGTGACCCTCTCACCTTTTTCGAGCAAATCTATGTTCTCCGGTATCTCAATGTAACCATCGGCATCGGCGACGCTGGTAATTGAGCCGGACTCTTTGAACGCCGGCATCGCCTCATCCACTTCGACTCTGACCGTCAGGAACTGTCTTCTGCCTACGCTGCCGGAGACTCTTCGTCCCAGCTTGACGACGACTGTTTCTCCCCGTCTTGGCAGCAGACGTGCCATCTTCCTCACCGTTGGTAGGAGGAAGAGATAGCTGTTTATCAGGCAGGAGGTGGGATAGCCGGGCATGCCGAAAACGGGCTTTCCTTCTATGATAGCAAAGAGGGTCGGCTTGCCGGGTTTGACCTGGATGCCGTGAAAGAGAATGTCTCCCCATTCGTGCAGGACGGTCACCAGCAGGTCCCTCGTCCCTACCGAGGAGCCGCCGGAGATGACAATGAGGTCGTTTTTCAGTGCTTTTGTGATCTTGTCCCTGATATCCTGCGGATCATCGTGAACAACGCCGGATATGACCGGAATCCCGCCGTTCTCCGTTACGATTGAGGCGACGGTGTGGGAGTTAACATCATACACGCTGCCGCGTCTGGTCTTCTTGCCCAGCTCGGCTACCTCCTCGCCGCTTGGCAGGATGGCTACCCTGGGGCGGGCATACACTTGGACTTTCGTCATGCCCTGGGTCGCCAGAACGCCGATTTTGCCGGCGTCAAGCATGACGCCCGCTTTGAGCACCGGCGTGCCTTCTCTGATATCTTCTCCCACTAGAGAGACATTCGCCCGGGGTGAGACAGACTTGAAGATTTTGACCTCGCCACCGGCTGACTCGGTATCTTCAACCATCACCACGGCATCGGCGCCGCGGGGCATCATCGCGCCGGTGGCAATTTGCAAGCATTCACCCGCCTTCACTGTGGCTTTCGGCGTCTGTCCGGCGGTCAACTCTCCAATCAGCTTCAGCATTTTCGGATTCCTCTGTCCGGCGTTGAAGGTATCCTTTGCCTTGACGGCGTATCCGTCCATGGCGGCGCGGTCAAACGGCGGGATGCTCAAGGCGGCAACCAGCGGCTCGGCCAGGACACGGCCGACTGCGTCATCAATACCTACCGTCTCCGTCCTGCTCACCGGCTTAATATGAGCGTCAACTATTCGCTTCGCTTCTTCGTAAGAGAGGAGCGCTCCAAAAGGTCTCATCTTGTTGCCTCCCGGACCATGTGTCCGATTTCCGGTAATATTATCTTCTCCAGGGCCAGCTTTGCCGCCCCCAGCGAGCCAGGAAGGCAAATAATAATCTTGCCCCGGATAATGCCGGCCAACGCCCGGCTCAATACTGCCGAGGTGCCTATCTCCTGGTAAGAAAGGGAACGAAATAGTTCACCAAATCCATCGAGTCTCTTGTCCAGGAGCGGGGATACGGTCTCAATAGTAAGGTCGCGATGACTCAGACCGGTGCCTCCAGCCGTCAAGATAACCTGCACATCGGGATTGCCGGTAAGATCGTCGAGCTTTTGCCTGATGGCGAAAACGTCATTCTTTAGCAGGGCATAAGCGGTCACCCGGTGCCTGTTTTCAGCGAGGCCCTGCCGCAGAAACCGACCGGATTCATCTGTTTCCTCCGTTCTCGAATCCGATATGGTCACTATGGCGAAGCCGATACTCTGCGGCGCCTGCATCTTATGTTCCAGATGGCTCAATCTTCAAGTCCTTGCAATTGGTAGGTTCAGCAAATTCAATTATAGGGTTTGGGATTGCCGTTAGGCAAGGTTAATTGTTGCCTTGCTGACCCTTGCCAAGCGGCCAGCCTGAATATATAATCTATTTAATGGCATCGCTGGTGAAGGGATATCTTCTGATCAAGCTGGTTCCCGGTTTAGAATCGAGCGCAATCTCTCAGATTCGCATGACTCCCGGAATCATCGAAGTCAACCTCGTTTTCGGACAATGGGATGCACTCGCCGTCGCTGAGGCGAAGACGCTGTTTGAACTCGCCAAGATCGTGGTGGGAGAGGTCCGCGGCATCCAGGGCGTCCAAGATACCACTACTCTCTTGCAAGCCGAGTTATAAATTTCCCGTAGTACCGGTGGCTGGGGACAGCCACGGTAGTGCCTTTGCAATTTTCCGTATTAAGGTATAATAGTTTTACTATGACTGCAGAACTGGGAAAACTGGAAAAACCAGGGGCTGGTCAGTTTCAGGCGAGGCGGAAGATTTACCTTGTGCCACTCCTTTTCTCATGGGAAGGGGCACCGGCCGAATACACCGAAAAACTTGGCGTCTACTGGCGGCAGGTGGGGGAGCACGTAGCTAACCTGGAGACAAAAATCGGGAAAGTAGCCCACATCTATCATGAGACCGTGAGCCAGGCAGGGGAGGAAGGACTCAGCGCACTGGAGAAAATCAACCCTGGAGCCAGCCAGATGGCAAGGGAAAGATGTCAGGCCGGGGCTGAACTGGAAGCAGTGGAAGATGCCGACCTCGTGGCAGAGAGTATGGACTGGGAGCGCCATTTGTTGATGGGTTTCATCAGTGAAAAAGCGACGCGCGTCATATCCGACCTTTTCTCCCAGGTCTCCAAAAAACGGTGCGAATACATGGCGTATCGCATAAACGAGACCCTTAAAGGCAGCGAGGCTGCCCTCCTTATCATCCGGCAGGGCCACATGGTGCAGTTTCCCCCGGACATCGAGGTATTCAGCATTGCCCCGCCGGTGCTGGACGAAATCTATCGCTGGCTGCGCGAAAGCCCAGAAAAAACGGAATGATATTCTCAGACAGGAAAAGCTAAGACAAGCTCCTACAAGACTATGCCTGCAAGCGCCATGACCAGAGCGCTGCCAATGGGAATGGTCAGGTTATCATTTATGCGCACCGGCAGCGCCTGAAAAACAGTCGCGGAGACTGCGCCGATGAGCATCACGCCAAGGGACGGCCTGGCGGCAATCGCAGTTATCACGGCGACCGCCGCCAGGCAGACAATGAGACAGGCAATTCCTCCCTCCACCGTCTTTTTCCACAGTCTGACGCGTCCTATCCAGGTGCCAATCACCCCGGCGACCGGGTCTCCCACCGCCAGGAACACTATGGCTGGTATGGCTATTTCCGGCGGGAACACTATTGCGCTTACCAGACTGCCAATCAGGAAAAAACTGCCTCCGCTAAACCTGTTCTCTTCCTCAGCGCGAACAACGGGACGGAGACCTGTCATGAACCAGCGATTAAGAACGGGGTTATGCAGCCGCGCCGCCTCAACGGATAACGTGACCAGGGTTGCAGCGGCGAGAGGTATCACTATCATCTCGCGGCCGTATTGGGACAGGGCGATGCTGATAGCCATGCCCAGCGAGGCATGAACGCTGCCTCTCCTCAGGGCGTGCTGGGGGAACGGCCTCTGCATAGCTTTAGTTTAGCGTTATGTCCGTAGCGAGTCAAATCACGCCTTTTCCAGCAGGTCAGAGATGAAATGAAGCGCAAAATAACCGGCAAATGCTATGGCGAGACTCTTAACAAGATTGCCAAGAAAAGTAAGAAGGAGCCATTTGCCCGGGTGAAACCGTAGAGCGCCCATGGCCAGAGTCATCGGCAAATGTAGGGGGTTGATGATGGCCGATGCCAAGAATACGGCCAATGAGCCGTACCTTTGCGCCATCTCACTTGCTTTCTGATAAAGCCGCTCACTGAGTCTGGAGATCAACCTCTCCGATACCCCTCCTCCCCCGTACCCAATGAGGAATGATGGCAGTTGCCCGAGAGTGGCTCCGCTGGCAGCGGTGGTGCCAACAAATATCGGCGCAAACAGCCCCCATTCCGCTGACAGCGTATCAGATAGAACGAAGACAACAAGCCAGTAAGGGACAGGTATCATGGTAATACTGACCGTGCTGCCGGCAATAAAGGAAATGAGGAACACGCTCAGCAGACCCAGGCCGCCGATGTTAGCAATACCGGTAAGATAGTCTCTGAACAGAAGGGCGATAACAATCAGGGCGATAGAGAAGGCTAGCGCCAGCGCACCTACGACGATTTCTCTGGTGGTGGCTGCGGTTTCTTCTCGCTTCACTGCACTTTCCAGCAGGGCTGTATTGACCTAGTACTAAGTTGCATAATTAAGCGTAACACATGCGCCGTTCATGGTGAGCTAGCCTGTCCTGAGCCAAGCCGAAGGAAACCATCGGCGCACCCTTCGACAGGCTCAGAGCCTGCCCCGTACTTGATACGGGGGCGAACGGTTTTGTCATGACGCCCTTTTAACCAACTAAGTACTAGGAGATGCGTCGCTGTTTGAGAGGCCGGCTTATTCTACCGAAACGATATAATTGTAATGCGGCTGGCCGCCTTCGACCACCTCAACCTGCATGTGGGGAAAATGCTGCCGTATTTTTGCACCTGCATCTTCGGCTTCGCTCTGTGTTGTATCCGCCCCGAAATAAATGGTTACCACCCGGAATTTCTCCTGGTCCGTTTTGTCCAGGGTTTTGACCAGGGCATCGGCCGGGGAGCCGGCGGCCGCAGTCAGACTGCCATTCACAAATCCGATAAATTGATTCTTCTTCACCGCCCGTTCACCAATACGGGCGGAACGGACCGCGCGTGTGATTTCGATGGATATTAATGACTCCATCCCCCTAGTCATCAATTCGACATTCTTATCAAAGCCGGCCTGAAAATCGGTTGCCATCAGGGCTGACACTCCCTGCGGAACGGTCTCAGTGGGCACCACCCTTACACTCTTCTTCGTAAGGGGCTGTACCTGGTTGGCAGTCAGCACCACGTTCTTGTTGTTCGGCAAGATTATGACGCTATTCGATGGTACGGCCTCCACCGCCCTGAGCAATTCCCTGATACTAGGGTTCATCGTCTGCCCGCCGGGTACGATGGCGGCAGCACCCAGCGCACGGAAAACGTTTGCCAGGCCGTCCCCTGAAACCACCGCCACGGTAGACATTTCGCCTGCCGGAGCCCTCTGCCTTTGCAACTCGAGGAACGCCTGGCGTTGTTCGTCAATGTTGCGGATGCTCACATCATGCATGGTGCCCAGACGGGTAGCATAGTTAATTACGGTGCCGGGCTTGAGAGTGTGGACGTGTATCCTTACCGCTGGTCCCGCCCCGACAACGATCACTGACTTACCTTTTTTCTCCAGTTGCACCTGGATTTCGTCCGGGTCAAGCTCATCACCTCTCAGGGCGAACTCGGTGCAGTATCCATAGGGCGCGCCTTCCTCCATCAGGAATTCTGTTAGCTTGGAGGCGGGCATCTCGGGCAAAATCAGCCGGGGCTCGGCGGTCTTCATATCACCGGCCCCGCCTTTGAGATAGCGGAGTGCGCCCTCCAGGATGGTGTATAAGCCCTGGCCTCCGGCATCAACAACGCCTGCCTCCTTCAGAACGGGGAGGAGGTTGGGGGTGTTGGCCACCGATTTTCCGGCGGCGGTCACTGCCGCCTCCAGCACTGTTACTATATCGTTATCAGCCGTTGCTGCTTGCCTGCTGGCAGCCTCCGCGGCATCCTTCATAACGGTCAATATCGTCCCTTCAACCGGGTTAGCGAGTGCCTTGTAGGCCGCTCTAGATGCCTCCGTCATCGCCACGGCAAGCTCAGGCCCATCAGCCGTCGCCTTGTCTCCGAGACTCTGGGCCATCGCCCGCCAAATCTGGAAGAGGATGACGCCGCTATTGCCCCGGGCGCCCATCAGTGCGCCATCCGCCACGGCTTTGGCAATCGTGGATACCTTCCTATCGGTAAGCCAGTATGCCTGCTCCACGGTGGAACGCATAGTGAGCAGCATGTTGGTCCCGCAGTCGCCATCCGGCACGGGGAAGACATTCAGGGCGTCTATTTCTCTCGCACTCTTCCCAAGCCACTCCGTAGCGGCTGCGAGCATATTCTTCATCTGCTGCCCGTCAATTTTCTTCAGTTGAATCGCTGTGACGTTCAATTTCGCCCTGCCTGTTGACAAAGTAGTCATGATTGAACGGACGGACCGATTGCCTGTGCTGTTAATTGTACATGAGTAATCTGGCCCGTGTTATTCGTAAGCATACGTATATTTATTGGAAAAGGACGAGATGAATTCTTCACAGCGCGAGTCGTTTTCTTTGAACGCACAGCCTGCTATACTGTGTAAATACCGCATCCTTGGAGGAAACAATATGGCGCGAGAATACGAAATAAATGCACTGGCCAAGGAGGAGTCCTGGCGTATGTTCCGGATCATCGGGGAGCTGGTTGAAGGCTTTGACAGGCTCTCCGGCATTGAGCCGGCTGTCAGCTTCTACGGTTCAGCCCGAATCAAGCCGGGGGACAAGCTTTACACCCAGACTACAGAAATCGCGCGGAGGCTGGGCGAGATGGGTTTTTCAATCGTCAGTGGCGGTGGGCCGGGAGTCATGGAGGCAGCCAACAAAGGCGCATCGGAAGCCGGCGTAACGTCTGTGGGACTGAACATTGAACTGGCAGAACCTCAGCCGGGAAATCCGTATATCAACAAGTCGCTCACCTTCAGCCATTTCTTTGTTCGCAAGGTCATGCTGGTAAAGTATGCTTCCGCATTTATCATTATGCCTGGCGGTCTGGGTACCCTGGATGAACTAACCGAGGTGCTCACTTTGATGCAGACGCGGAAAATAAGGCCATTCCCGGTCATACTCTTCGATGGCCAGTATTGGGAGGGCTTCCTCGATTGGCTGCACGGTCAGGCCCTAGCTCGCGGGCTGGTGTCCGAGGAGGATTTCGCCCTTCTCAGGGTCTGCGATACTCCAGACGGGGTAATCGAGGCGGTGCAGAAATGGTATATCAAGCACGAGATCGTGGGCAGGAAGGCCGTGGTCAGGTAAGCCGGGGGGCTAACGAGAAAGGCTACCTCACGAAGGAAAACATTTTTAGTGCTCTTCCAGACGAAATTTCCCCCTAATCGAGAGCAAATGTATCTGCGTACTCCGGCACCACCACTTCCCATCCCCTCTGCTCTCTGACGTGACCAGCAAAACGTTCGGTCACGTTCGCATCTCCATGGGTTACGAAAAGACGTTTGGGCGGTCTCTGGAAGCCAGATAACCACCTGAGTAACTCGTCTCTATCGGCATGGCCGGAGAAAACACTTGCCTGGACAATCCTGGCGCGGACGGGGTAATACTTGCCCAGTATCCTGACCTCTTCCGCCCCGTCTACGATCTGCCGACCCAGCGTCCCCACAGCCTGATAGCCCACGAAAAGGACCATGCTATCCGGTCTTGAGATATTGTTGACGAGGTGGTGCTTGATTCTTCCGCCGGTGCACATACCCGAACCGGCGATGATGATTACCGGCTCTTTGACGTCATTTACTGTCCTGGATTCCTCGACCGTTCTCACCAAGCTCAAACCAGGGAAATCAAAAGGCGATCTTCCCTGCAGTACAAAGCCGAGCATCTCGGCATTGAAGAGCTCAGGGTGCTGCTCAAATATCTGCGTGATACTGTTTGCCATCGGGCTGTCAACGAAGATTTTGAGGCGCGGGATCAAACGCTCCGATAGCAGTTGGTACAGGCAATACATGAGCTCCTGAGTCCTTTCCAGGGCGAAACTTGGAATGATGATGTTGCCGCCCTTCCGCACAGTCAGGTTAATGTATTCCGTCAGCCTGCTTATTACCTCTCCGGTGGGCTCATGAAGCCGGTCGCCGTAGGTGGACTCTACCAGTGCATAATCGGCTTCGGGGAACCGGGTAGGATCGTGCAGGATGGGCTTGTCCCACCGGCCGATGTCTCCGGGAAAGACGACAATTTGCTCTCTTCCGTTATCTCGAATTTTGATCCGGAGCATGGATGAGCCCAGGACATGCCCGGCATCGTGGAAGGTAACTTCAACGCCATCTCCTACTTCAACTGTATCCCAATAGTTCACCGCGGCAAAGCGCGCAAACGCAGCCTGGGCATCATCCGTGGTATAAAGAGGTATTTCAGGATGAGGTCCCTTTCTTTTCTCCCGCTCATGCCGCTGACGCTTGAACTCAGCATCCTCCATTTGAAGGCTCGCTGAGTCCATCAGCATTATCTTGGTTATCTCACTAGTAGCGGCAGTGCCGTAGATGGGGCCGCGGAAACCGTCTCGGACGAGCTTGGGGATGAGGCCGGAGTGGTCAAGGTGTGCGTGCGTCAGTAGGACGGCATCAATAGTTTCCGGCGGGACGGGAAAGGGCGCCCAATTCCGCTCGAGGAGTGCCCTTTCCTGGTAGAGACCGCAGTCGATAAGCAGGCGGGCACCATTTGCCTCAAGCAGGTATTGAGAGCCAGTTACGCTCTTCGCGGCGCCGAGAAAACTCACTTCTCCTGGCACGTTTTTGCTCCGGGAACAGTCCCCATATCCCTATCAATCACTTTCGCGAAGAATCCTCCAACTGGTTCCCGTCCATAACCTCAGGGGATTGCCGCAAGCGGAACATAAGACCTTGAGCTGGCTATTCATCTTCTGAGCATGCCCCCTTACCAGCTTCTGGCAGGTGGGACAGCGGAGTTTCCTGATAACAATCTTCATTCTTCCTCTCCTCAACCAATTTTTGCGTGTGTGGACCAGGCCGACCCGGCCCGTTCATTGAGGCGCCCCAGCAGTCGCCTCAATCTTATGGATTTGCCCGCAATGGGGGCATTGGAGTACCGGCTCCTTAAAACCGGGGGGTACGCGCAGCCTTGCGCCGCAGTCACAATCGATGGTCAGGTACCGGTTCAGTCTCCAGAGGACATCCGAGGTTTCCCGGGCGCGCTCGATTTGTTCGAGCGGTTCTGTCTGCACGACGTGGGCCACAGTCTGGACAGCCGCCGGAGCAACGACGGCCGAAGTCGGTATTATCCCCCTGCCCTTGATGTCCCTGAATACCCTTTCATACTCGGCATAGGAAGCCCCGCCCATGGCACGCAATACGCGGACCCGGTCTTGAATTGGGGGATGAGTGCTGGTCAGCGTCTCAATGGAAACCCCCTCCCTTCTAAAGGGGCTCACCGTGTACATGTGCGCTGTGGCCTGGTTCGCCTGCTTGACCTGTGTGGAGGATGCCGCCAGTTTTTCCAGGGCGGAGGCCAGCCCTTCAGGATAGCGGGTATAAAGGGCGGAGGAAGCGTCGGCGAGGTATTCCCGCCGGCGGGAGATGGCGAAATGAATGAGCTGCGCCATTATCGGTGCAAGTATCATTAGCACAATCGCAACGGCGAGGACGATGACCTGACCTCCGCCGCCCCCTCTGGATGAACTGCGGCGAGAGCGCGGCATGCCGCCGAAGAAAAGGATGCGGGAGGCATACCGGGCGAGAATCACGATTGTGCCGAGCAAAACGGCAGACATCGCCATCAAAAGGACATCGCGATTCTTGATATGGGCGATCTCATGGCCGATGACGCCTTGCAACTCGTCACGGTTGAGCTTCTGGAGCAGCCCCGAAGTAATGGCCACTGCCGCGTGGTCCGGGTTACGCCCGGTGGCGAAGGCATTGAGCGCCGCGTCGTCAATTATATAGACATCCGGCATCTTCTCGAGCCCGGAGGAGATCTTCATTTCCTCGATGATGTTGTAAAGACGGGGATGATCGTCACGGTTGATTTTCCTGGCTCCGGCGACTGCCAGAAGGATGCTGTCTCCCTGGAAAAAGGCAACCAGCGTCATCATCGCCCAGACTGCCAGGGCGATAACGAGTCCTCCTGTGCCGCTATCAAAAAAGAACAGGCCCAGGAAATATCCCAGCAGCAACAGTACCGTGCCCATCAGAGATACCAGCACGGCCGAGCGGAACCTGTTCGATCGGATCTGTTCCCACATAAAAGCTCCTTACTGTGTGAAGCTGACCTTAGGGGCTTCTTTTTCCGCGGCCGCCGTCACCTCAAAGAACTCTCCCGGTTTGAACCCGGTCATACTGGCCACGATGCTCGAAGGAAACATCTGTGTCTGGTTGTTGTATCTCAGCACCGAATCATTATAAAACTGCCGGGAAAAACCAATCTTGTTTTCGGTGGAGGTTAGCTCTTCCTGGAGGGCAAGAAAATTCTGGTTTGCCTTCAATTCCGGGTATCTCTCCACTACCACCAGTAGTCGTGACAGGGCGGCGCCCAGTTCGCTTTCCGCCTTGCCCCGTTCGACAGCTCCGGCTGACGACGCCTGCAAAGCGACGTTGCGCGCCCTGGTTACCGCCTCAAGAGTTTCACGTTCAAACTTCATGTAGCCTTTCACTGTCTCCACCAGGTTGGGTATGAGGTCATAACGCCTCTTTAACTGGACGTCAATCTGCGCCCAGGCATTCTTGACCTCGTTACGCAGCCCGACCAGCCTGTTGTAAGTAGCAACATAGATGATGACAAGGAGGACAATAACTCCGATGGTTACCCAGAGCGCTATCATTTGCAGACCTCCTGTTAACCGGCGGATTTTGCCGTACGGTCCCGCCCTTCGAATGTCTCAGCCAGGAAAGCCGCCACTGGCGGGAGAGTGTCCGGTGCTGTCGTCCTCG
This sequence comes from Chloroflexota bacterium, assembly GCA_016190825.1. Classification (GTDB taxonomy): domain Bacteria; phylum Chloroflexota; class Dehalococcoidia; order Dehalococcoidales; family UBA2162; genus JACPPV01. The sequence goes on along the minus strand of JACPPV010000009.1, from coordinate 129,136 downwards.
TGCCTGCAATTTGTCTCAGGAGCTGGTCAATCTCGCCACCGTCAAACCAGAGGCCGTCTTTATTTCGGCACGCATCGATAAGTATCCCTGGTTGCTGGCTGCAGGCAGTTTTCCTCATCGCGCGGTGACAGATTGGGCATTTCCGCTTGCCTTCAGCCCGTGCAGCATCTTTACCCGTCAATAGGTCGTCAAGAAACCGGGGAGCATCTTCTCTGCCGGTCGATTTCAATAAAAGCTCCACTTCACCGGAATCAAACCATACTCCCTGGCAACGGGGACAGAAATCGAGTTCAATCCGGTGATATTCAACAACCACCAGGAGACTATTGCAGACCGGACAGATCATGTATTCCTTTATTCCTTCCACCCTATTCTAAACGTTGCCGTCCATTTGTTCAACCGGTTGTGGAAGGCTATGGAGGCGGTTGGACTATCTGCTATAATACCTGTAGAACTATCGGAGTCTGGAGGCACCCCGGTGGATGACAAAGCAGTCTTAAAGGTGAGTCAACTCGGCAGGACGGTCAAGGAAAATGTGGGCCGGGTCGTTGTGGGTAAGGATGACGCCGTGGAGCTGGCGATAGTCGCCCTTTTGTGTGAGGGGCACGTCCTCATCGAGGACATACCTGGCATCGGAAAGACCACGTTGGCAAAAGCCATCGCCCGGTCGCTCGGGTGCACCTTTCGCCGCATCCAGTGTACCCCGGACCTGCTACCCTCAGACATCACGGGAACCTACATTTTCAATCAGAAGACCGCCGAGTTCGAGTTCCGCCCGGGACCGATCATGGCGCAGGTAGTCCTGGCCGATGAAATCAACCGGGCGACCCCACGGACGCAGTCCGCCCTGCTTGAAGCAATGCAGGAGCGGCAGGTCACCGCCGAGGGTGAGACTCGGCCATTGCCCCGTCCTTTCATGGTGCTGGCGACCCAGAACCCTATCGAGCTTGAGGGGACTTTCCCTCTGCCTGAAGCTCAACTCGACCGGTTTCTTCTGCGCATCAGGATGGGTTATCCGACTGCTGCGGACGACCGTGAGATATTGGCCCGCTTCCGCCGGGCTGACCCGCTCGAAGAACTGACCCCGGTAGTCACTTCTGACCATCTCCTCCACATACAGAGTCTTTGCCGTGAAGTCCTGGTGGCGGCTGAAGTAGAGGACTATATCATCCGCCTTATTCGCGCCACCCGGGAACATGCCATGCTTCAGCTTGGGGCAAGTCCCCGTGCCATGCTGGCGCTCTATCATGCGGTACAGGTGCTGGCTGCGCTCCGCGGACGCGCCTTTGTCATCCCGGATGACATAAAATATATCGCTGCCTTTGTTCTGGCACACCGCTTGATTACCAAAGTTGATAGCCATCTTCGCGGCCGGACAACCGAGGATATCCTCAATGAGATTATCAGCGCGGTATCCGTGCCGGTTGAAGAGGAAGCCGGCGTCAAGGAAGGATAGCTCATGCTTGGTGGGCTGTGGCTTCCCATCACGGTATTGCTTCTTCTTGCCAGCCTGATTCTGCGCCAGGTGCCGCTCTTTATGATCGCAATCACCTTTTTCCTCGCCGGCAGCTTGGCAAGACTTTGGGGACGGTTCTGTCTCAACCGGGTTGAATACCGGCGCCGGTTAAGCAGCAATCGCGTATTTTTTGGAGAGGAAATACAGCTTGAAGTTGAAGTGAGCAATCGGAAGCCGCTGCCGTTGCCCTGGCTCCAGGTAGAAGATGAGATTCCGGACCAGGTGACTCTCCTAAAGGGAAAGACCTATCAATCAAGCCAGCCGGCGCGCCAGGTGCTGGGCAATTTCTTTTCCCTCCCCTGGTATCACAAGACCGTACGGCGCTATCCGGTGAAGTGTGCGCAGAGGGGTTACTTCTCCTTCGGGCCGGCGCGAATCCGCTCCGGCGACATCTTCGGTTTTTTTGACCGGGAGGTGGAGGTAGCGGCGGAAGAGCACCTCATCGTGTATCCCAGGATAGTTTCTCTTGAGACGCTCGGAATCCCTTCGCGGCAGCCGGTCGGCGATATTCTTGTCAAGAGGCACATCCATCCCGACCCGCTGCTCACTCTGGGTGTAAGGGACTACAGCCCCGGCGATAGCCTGAAACGAATTCACTGGAAAACGTCTGCCAAAACCGGGCAGCTCCAGACCAAGATTGCCGAGACCACGACCACTATTGACGTGGGGATTTTCCTGGATGTCCGCACCGTTGAACCGCCTTTGTGGGGGAGCGAGCCACAGCTTCTGGAACTGGCGGTGATAACGGCGGCATCTGTCGCCAATCATGGACTGTCACAGGGCTACCGGGTGGGACTGTACGTTAACCAGAGCAAATGGGAAGATAACCAGACAGTGAAGCTGCCCCCCAGTCAACATGCCGACCAGTTTCGCTTGATGCTGGAGGCGCTGGCACAGGTGCACGGGACGGAGAGCGTTTCAATTGCCCGGTTTGTCCAGCAGGAAAGCCGGAATCTTCCCTGGGGCAGTAGCCTGGTTGTAATTGCTGCTGTTCCGACAGATGCGCTTCTTTCCACTCTTCTTAATATGAAACGCATCGGACGGCGGGTTGTCCTGCTTACGGTGGGCGGCAAAGAGGGGCTGCCAGGGACGGACGGCCTGACCAGGTATCACATCCGGGGCGACCTTCCGTGGCGGGAGATGGATTCGCTTTCACTCTTGGAAACATCGCATTGAATCCAACGTTAGACTAGCGGCGAGAAAGCGTGAATATGATTAGCAGGCTGTTCAAAGTCCGGTGGTTTGGCGTCATCATCTTTCCGATGATGGTACTCCTCATGGAGTCATTCTGGCTATATCCCTGGTTCATCTGGGTGGGGAACCTGCCGCTTTTCGCCGCGCCGCGCCCGCCGCTAAGTCTTGCATCTGTCATTCTGCTTCTAACCGTCTCACAGTCCCTTAGCCGTTTCCTGATCAACCGCCCGTGGCGGCTGCGCTGGGTGCGGCTGCTGATAGTAACCGCCGGATTGGCCGCTGTTTTTACCGTGGTGCGCATCGAGTATGGCGGCGGCTTCAGGTTGTTCGGAGACGAGTGGTTTTTCCAGGCGGGGAGAATCTTCCTCGATAGCTTTTCCCATCCCCATACCATGGTCGGCGCGCCTTTTTTGGGTCTTTTTCTCTGGTGGCGGGGCATAGCGTGGGGACGCTCGTATCTTGATTCCAAAGACATATACCGGTCCTTTGTTGCCGGCATTGTCTTCATGGTTCTGTCAGTTATCATGTGGGGAATAAGCCTTCCCGGAATGCCTGTGTCCTCAATAATGCTGTATGCGGCCGGTTTTTTCTTTTTTGGGCTTATGGCGTTAGCACTGGGCAATTTCCATGTCCTCCAGGAAAGGATGAGGAAAGCCGGAGAGAACGCCCTGCTTTTCAGCCGCCGCTGGCTTTCGCTGCTTTCTGGACTCATCAGCGGGATAGTCCTCATAGCTATGGCGGCTACGGGGGTGATCTCTTCAGAGTTTGTCACTCTACTGCAACGATTAATGGACCTGGCATTTGAAGGGCTGGTATGGTTGATAGTTATTATCTCTATTCCCTTCGGACTGATAGGGCAAGTGGTGTACTGGATCGTCATGTTTTTCATCAATCTCATATTAGGGAAAGAGATCCCTGCCTTGCCATCGGCCAATGTTACAGGACTTGGCGAACAGACCGAAGAACTGCCGGGACGGTTTCTTTCGCCAGAAATCATCATGGTGATAAAATGGAGCCTTTTTGGCATCATCCTGGCAGGAGTGTTATTTTTGATGGCATGGGCTGTTTTCCGCTATCGTTCCCGGGAAAGCGATTCAGGAATTGAGGAATTTCATGAGTCCCTGTGGAGCTGGACGGGACTCAAGACAGACCTGCGCCTTTTTCTGGGATCACTCCTACGCCGCGGCAGTGAGCGTACTGCTCAGGAGAGACTGCACAACCACGATGAGAATGATCATGAAGATATAATGGACGTTCGGGAGATATACCGCCGTTTGCTCCGTGAAGCTTCCGAAGTTGGCGTCACCCGCCATCACTGGGAAACTCCCTACGAATACGTCAGGCGATTACAGGCAGCGGTACCCGAAGGTAGCGCCCCGCTTGTTGAACTGACGGAGCTTTACATAGGTGTCCGCTATGGGGCGCTCCAGGCAGAAGAAGCGGTATTGAGACATGCCAACGCACTATGGAGATTATTGCGCCAACTGATGACATCGCCAAAAAGCTGACGCTTGCCGCTGGTATTTGACAAACGAGATGGTCTTTATGTATATAATATACACGCTGGTTTACGAAAGGTTATCGTATGATTGGTGGGTTCTATTGCCGGCGGCGGGGTGCCGGATTCGGAAGCCAAGTGATGGATGACCTGGACTCAGCCTGCGAGTAAAAGAACAAAGAGGGAGGTCATCCGGTGACATTACAAGACAAGGCAATCCAGTGCTCTGATTGTGGGGTAAACTTTGTGTTCACGGCGGGGGAACAAGAATTCTTTGCTACAAAAGGCTATGCTAACGAGCCGAAGCGGTGCCCTACTTGCCGCCAGTCACGCCGCTCAACCCATTCCGGCGAGGGCAACTTCAATTCCGGCTCTACCCGGCAGTTGTTCCCCGCGGTTTGTGCCGAATGCGGAAAAGATACCCAGGTGCCTTTTGAACCCAGGCTGGGTAGACCGGTCTACTGCAGTGATTGCTATTCTAAGATGAGACCAGACCGTCAGCGCTAGTTTGCTATCAGAACATACCGTTATCCGTACAAACGGCGGCATCGGTTAAAAGGGGCTGGAGCTGCCCTGAGTCTGCAAAGTGGCATTGTTTGGTAGCTGTTCCAGGCAAAATCCTCGCCCTGCTCCGCAACAATCCGCAAATGCAGGAGTCCTTTTTTGTGTTCTTTGCGCCCTTTCAGGGAGGACAGGGGGCCGGTAAAGGCACACTACTTGGTTGAGGGACCAATGGCCTTTTCAGTGCTTTGGCGCACGTCTACTTTAGAAGCTGTGCAATCAGGATATCGGTCGGAACATGGTCATCGGTAAGAAGAATTGGCTTTCTTGCCACCAGGTATTCTTCAAATCCTGCTTCGTCGTGCGGGCTGCCAAAGGGGCGGAATGCCTCCGATTGCCGGACCGTCATCTGGTACTCCGCCAGGTCAATCTGACGGTCAGTCGCCAACAGAACGAAAGTATCGAACGTTACTTGCTCCCAATCTTCTCCTGTGGTGAAGAGGTAAACATACTTAAAAACCTGTTTCAAGGTATAGGCAAAGGAAGGCATGTACCGTCCCCGCCCGTAGTCGTCAATGATATTCACCATGTAAACGCCGTTTTCTTTCATATTCGATTTAACCATACGGTTGAACTCGAGGGTAGCCAGGTGAAAAGGGGTTGCTTTATCATTGAAAACGTCCCCGACGACGAGATCAAACTTCTCACCGTTTTTGCGCTGCATCAGGAATAGACGGGCGTCCAGATTGTGGCTTATTACAGATGTATCACGGGCAAGCCCCAGCTCTTCATAAGCGATCTGAGTTACGACCGGGTCAATCTCAACCACCTCATTGACGCTGTCTGGATACAGAGCTTCCAGGTAACGGGGAAAAGCGTATCCGCCTCCGCCCAGATGAAGGACCCGGGGTGCGGGATTCTGCGGGGCAAAATATCGAACGATCTCAGAAAAGACTATTGTGTAATCATAAATGAGGTCGGTAGGGTCTTCCACGTTAACATAGCTGTGAATAAGGTCATCAAGCCGGACCGTTTTTATGACTACCCCTCGGTCTGCCACCTGAATAGTGTAATAGTTTGATTCCCTGGTGAAATTCGGTTGCCACGAGGCACGGGTCTGAAAGACAACCCCGAATACCAAGAAAACGTAGACAATGATTCCCCAAAAAATGAAATTTTTGAGAGAAAGACGCCATCTTTCGGGCATTTTCCACAGGAACCACACGCCTACTCCGATTATAATCAGGATGGCGGCAATCATCCACACAATGGCTCGTGTCCCAAACCAAGTGATGAAGAAGAACCCGGTCATGAAAGTGCCCAGGATAGAACCGGTGGTAGAAAAGGCGTATATCGTGCCAACCACTCCTCCGGTACGGCCTATATCGGCCAGTGCAAGCTTGATAACCATCGGCGAGACCATACTGAGTATGATCGCCGGGAGAAAAAAGATGGCTGAGGTCTTGAGAACGAAGTCCCATATAATAGGCAGGCCGCCAAACAAGTTGCCGCTGGCAACCAATCTGGTCGCCGGAAGAATTAATAGCGTAAGCGTCCCGCCTACCAGGAATATGGATGACAGAATCGTGGGCGAGGGGTACCGGTCTGCCACCTTACCCCCGAGGTAGTTGCCCAGAGCAATGCCCGCCAGAATCACGCCGATAATGCTTGTCCACGTATAAAGTGATACGCCGATATACGGCGCCATGATCCTTGCCGCAATGAGCTCGATTACCATTACGCAAAAGCTGCTTGCAAACGCGATTCCATTGGCTTTCCAAAGTGTTGAGGCAACCCGCATCACAGACCTCCGTTCTCCCCCATGAATGCCGTGAATCACGACATTTGACTATAAATTATCCGGTGTATTTGAGTGAAGTGTCAATACTCAAATGCCAGTTCCTAAGTGAGGCAGCCTTATTACTGTGCTTGCAAGAGAAAACAAGCCCTCTTGTGGGCATGGACGGAATGGACTATCATTGAATTACAGGTATTTTGTGACGAGGGGCACAGGCCATCAGATCTTGATATGCGTTGATTCGCCACGCTTGAGGGATAGCCCGGAATAAAAAGTCATAACCAGATAGCCCCCGGTGAAGGAGGAAAGAAGTGCAAGAACTGGATTACCTGGGCATCATCAACGCTGTAATTGCCCAGCACCACGCCCTTTTAGGACAGGTCAAGCTGGCGGAAGGCCGGACAAATGATCTGGAGGCGCTTTTCAATTTGCAGCGAGCCTATGCGCACTGGACCCAAAGCTCGATAGAGACTTTACTCGAAAAACAGTCCAGGCTTGAGGAAATCCGGACGCTGCTCCATGACGGCCTCGAAAGGCACTTCGGCTTTGAGGAAAAATATCTGCCTCCCCTCCTCGGTGAGTTCCTCATGAAGTCTATCATAAATACACATCGAGCGATTATGGAGCAATTCCGCCAAGCCAAACCGGTGCTGACAGCCCCCAGACTGCAGGAAATGAAGCAGGAGGAGTTGCTCCTCTATAAACTCAACGTGGAGCAAGTCGTCAGCCAGCTTTGCCAGGCAATTGAGCAGCACCTCGCCACGGAAGAGGTACTACTTGGCATGTTGAAGGGGGTACTGGAGCAAAGAGGAGCTCAGGCGAATTGATATCAAAGCAAAGAAGCAGCGGGGAAAAGGGTATTGCCGGGCATCTGGCCACTATCGACCTCCTGATTGACGAGCACCGGGCGGTGCTGTACGGCTTGAAGCTGGCGGGCGAGCGGATGAGTGACCTCGAGGCGCTTTTTAACCTGCAACGAATATATTCCGAATGGACAGAAAGCTCCGTTGAGACCCTCATCGATAGACAAAAACGGCTGGAAGAGACCATTACCTCGTTGTATGACGGAATGAAGAACCATTTCCGCTTCGAGGAAGAAAACCTGCGACCTTTACTGGGTGAAGCTATTTTGCAGGCGCTTTCGAAGATACATCGAAAAATACAGAGACACCTTCTTCGGACGAGGTCAGCGCTCGCTCTCCTGTTTGATGGAATGAATAATGAGGAAAAAATAGCTCACAAATTGCGCATGGAGAAATCGGTCTACGATCTCTGCCAGCTTATTGACCAGCATCGCACGCAGGAAGAGATACTGCTGCATGTGCTGAAAGGAATGCTGGAGGCAGCCGGAACACAATTAACAAGACGCAAGTAACAAGATACAAAAAACAACAGTCTCAATCCCAAGACTGCAAAACCAGACGCCTCCCCCTTCAATGACCCTCTCTTTGGCTATCGTTACTTGCTATTTGAACGTATCAGTTGTCACTTCGGGGTTATTATTACTTGCTACTTGGCTGTTGTTACTGGTAACTTCGCAATTGTCGCTTGCTACCAGCGTTCTGAGATCATCTCGACCCGTTATCGATGAGGCGACCGTCAGGAACTCTGCCAAGGAGGTGCTCCTGGCCCTTAGCTCGTTGAGTTCAGTGCCGATAGGGCTGATAAAGGCGGAGACATCGGCGTACTGCCCGTTAAAGGCGAAATAAGCCTGGTTCAGCTTTCTGATATGATAGCCCTGTATTGCCAGGTAGTCGCGCTTTTCGCGCATAAACTTCTCGGCTTCATCAATATCGCCGCTGGACAGATACTCATCAACTGTTTTCCGGATGTCCCGCATCTCGCGGTCGAAATCGAACGCCCCCGGCACGGCGGATGAGTAGCCGGTGAACCCATATTCGGAGTAGTAGCGCTGCATAACGGTGGCGCCGATCTCTTTCCCAACAATATTCGCCACTGTCTCATTAATGGCGACTATGTCCGGGTCGTGCCTTATTCCCGAAACCTGCAGCAGATAGCGGAAGCCGAGCGGTCGAAAGGCCAAATACTGATGTACCCACTCATGCACGGCAGTTTCCACGACGTAGTGCAGACCTGAGTCTCCGCTCACGATGCTGGGGAAGGCGCCGAATCCACCCAGGTTCACGACCAGCGAAGATATGTTCGGGCTATCAACCCCGACTTCGATTCCCACCATCGATGGCACATCGAGGTCGCTCTTCAGCAGGACAGTTTTCAGTGTCTCTATTCTGTCCCTGCGCGAGACTACCAGGAGATGGGGCGGCCTTTGCAGTTCAAAGTTGACCGGAGGAAAACCTGCCTTTATGCCGAGTCGCGCGTCCCACGGGTGATAGATGCCTTCATCCGAGAGTGCATCGCGTATCTGCCGTTCCAGAGTAACTTCAACCACGTATGCCCGCGCCGACCGCTCCCGCTGCAGCGTTTCGAGCTCCGGATGAGCAGCTACTTCCCTCCCTGTTCCGGCTGTAATCGCCTTTATGCGATTCCCCAGCTCGACGTATCTGAGAACTGCTTCGGTGTCGCCTTCAATCCGCCCGTTTGGTTTCCAGATTCTTTCTCCCAGCCACCCCACTATGGTCCTGGCTTCCCACCCTGCCAGGCCAAAACGGTATGGTTTCACCGTCAGACTGAGTGTACGGTCGAAATCAGACCTTGGACTCTGACCGGCCGCCAGCACCAGGAGAAGCAATAGCGCCAGACCCACGACAAATTTTCTCTGCACTATCCCATCGTATAACTAACCGACCTTCAAGCGCAAACCAGAAGGAGAGAGTGTTTGACAACGCCATTCGCTGAGCCTTCGGAAATGGGTCCCAGGCTACAGTAAAAAGCGCAGGGTCAAAAGTCCGATCAGGCAGGCGGCGGCAATCGGCGGAATGGCCGGCATAGGTTTTCCATTAAGTAAGAAGCGCTGTATCCAGTATGCCCCGCTGAGGCCGATAACGGAAAAACCGCCCATAACCAGGGCGTTGGCGAATCCATCGCTGAAAAAGACGGAGACGGTCAGGACCAGAGGAAGGGCGATATCTCCGCCTCCCAGTATCGAAAACTCGGACTCAACTTCTCCATCAATTCTTGCTTTTCTGAGACTTTGATTCCACTGTGAAAGTTGTTTTGGAATGACAAAGGCGGGCAGGGTATCACCCTCGGACAGTTTTCCGGCCAGCCAGAGCATGTAGCCGAAGCGGACTGCCGCAATGTCATAGACGGCGATAATCAGCATGAACACCATAAAGGTCCATGGAGCGAACAGGAATCCAAAGACCGCGCCGGCGGCGCTCATGCTGGAGACCATCAGCAGGTCGTGCAGCCAGATAACCGGTCTTACGATCCAGACAAGCGCCGGAATGACGGCAAGAAGAATTGCTGCCGGTGTCGGCACTGAAAAGGCGAAGGCGATGAATATGCTCCATGAAAAGAGGAAGGCGTAAAGGAACCTGAGAACTATCTTCAGCCTGGAAACAGGTATCAGGAAAAGTATGATGCCCAGCACGGCGGCAGCAGAAAAAAAGTAGATTAGCGGTACGCCGACGGACAGCTCCGGTGAGACGATCCGGTTCTCCTCGAAGAAGACCTTCTCGCGAAAGGAGATATAGAAAGCCAGTACCTGGGAAGTGACAAGAATCAGGATGGCCCAGTAAAAGGCGTCAAACATCTGTTTTTGTTTCATGCATCACTGAACTCAATATAACGTGGTGCCATGTTCTGTGTCGCCAGGTTCATTTCGAAGACCAGGACAAAGCAGGGATGTTGGACCATTCCGCCGGGAAGAACTTGCCCTCAGATTGGTCCAGGCTCTAAGCCCTGATGCTCTCATAGCCCGGGTCCGCGGGAAGATTGTGCTTTCCGGCAGCTTCAGTGGCAAGCTGGTCACACCGCTCATTTTCCGGGTTCGCGTTATGTCCTTTCACCCAGATGAAACTGGTCCGATGCCGATCGCAGAGGTTGAGCAATCGGTCCCATAGGTCGGGATTCAATACTTTGTCCTTTTTGTTGCGCCTCCAGTTATTCGCTTTCCACCGCCTGGCCCAGCCTTCCGTCATTGCGCGGACTAGATACTGTGAGTCACTGTAAATGGTCGTTTCGCACGGCCCCTTCAGCGACTCCAGGGCAACGACGACTCCCATAACTTCCATACGGTTATTGGTAGTCATTCTGAAGCCACCGGAGATTTCTTTCCTGTAGCCCTGGTAGTCAAGAATGACTCCGTATCCGCCCGGCCCGGGATTGCCCGTACAGGCTCCATCGACATGAATAGCAATCTGTTTAACTTGGGTCATGATAAGGCTCCCCCTGCTGGTCTTCTTGGAACTTACCCCCTCCGGCCGAACTCCCGCTCCAGATAAGCGGAGCTCATCGGTCGATACCCAAGATAAGAACAGGAATGTCTATGTTTGAAACGCCACGAGCTTCCAAATCCCACACAAACTGCTCAAAATACGAGACTCCTGTGGACATCTGGTCGGCGAAACTCTTGACCGGGACTATTTCGACGCCAGTGTCGATGAAGCCCATTTTCTGGAATATTGTCATCTTGGCGCAAACGTTATAAACCATGAATGCATACTTACCAAATTGTACCTCTACCCCTAACTTTCCCTTGAGGAAATCCATCTCACGGAAGGCGCCTTTGGCGTTATGCGTGGGAGTGTATCCCTTAACATAAAACTGAGTGGGATATTCGCAATTCACCTTCTTTTTCTGCCATCCAGCGGCTTCAAACTCTGATTTGAACGCGGCATTTAATGATCTTGGACTATACAGTATTCTACCAGGCATAGTTTTTTCTCTACTGGCTTTCGTCTTATGCTCATCGGAGTTTACCGCTTCGATTACAGCCGTAATCTCGGCAAGGGAATCCTTGTGCTTCCTTTTGACCGCTCTTTCTCCTCCCCTGAACGAATACGAGGCGACTATTCTCACTATTGTGCTTCTCCTTTTGGCCACTCGATGGGAATCTGGGATACTCTCTCTCGCCCGGTTGGAACGTATATCGGTGTCCCCATTTTTCTCACTTTGAGACGACCCAGGAAAAGATCTCTAATCCGATTCCTGGCGATTTCGACATACAGGTGTTCCCTGTCGCAGCCAGCGACCTTCCGGTCGTGCAAAAGCCCACCGATCAACGCGGAACCAACTCCCATATATGGATCGAATACCCAGTCGTTCTCATTCGTCAGAGCCAGAACGCAGCGCTCAACAAGTTCCACCGGAAACTGGCAGGGATGTATGGTCTTCTCAGGGTGATTAGATTTAACATTGGGAATCTCCCAGACTTGATTCTCCCATTCCTCAGCTAGAAACGTCCAAACATCAGAGGGATTCTTTCCCAAAGGGTTTCCAGAAGGCTTACCCTTGTTAGGTCCTTTGTAAAATGTTTTTCCGGGATACTTTGCGGGAACCCGCACTTTATCGAGATTGAAGACATAATTGTTTGATTTCGTGAACCAGAGCAAAGTCTCATATCTTCCTGAGAAACGGCGAGATGCGTGGAGTCCATGTCCAAACTGCCAGATAATCCGATTGCGCAACTTCAAACCATTTCGTTTGAATATGGGATAGAACAAGGTGTCGAGAGGAAAGACTTCGCCATCCTGAACGAAGTTTCCTACCTGCCAACAAAGGCTACCATCGTCGGCAAGACATCGGATGAGCTCTTGGATTACGTTTCCCTGTTCCTCAAGATATTCGCTCAGTGCTTTGGGTTTTTCATACGCCTTTCCGAGATTATAAGGGGGAGACGTCATAATGAGGCGAAACAAACCTGTCGGGATGGTCTGTAGGAAAGGTAGCGTATCGCCAACATGCGCGATGATAGATGAAGCTTGTATATACTCAGCGTCGATTCTGGGCATAAAATCCGGAGATGTCAAAACTTTTTCTCGCTGCGAATCTGACGTCATACTCAAGCCGTTCTCTCAATTATACACTTAGACTCTTGCCACAAACAGATAGTCAACTTCAAACACACGAGTTTTTACCCCCTCCGGCCGAACTCCCGCTCCAGATAAGCGGAGTTGAGATGGAGCATGGTGGGTCGACCGTGCGGGCAGGTGCTGGGCAGCGCCGTCTGCTCTAGTTGTCTCAGCAGCGCCCGCATCTCGTCGTCACCCAATGTCTGCCCCGCCCGAACGGCGCTGTGGCAGGCAATGGACGCGGTCGTCCTCTCCGACCAGTCTTCTCCGCCACCGGGGGAATCGGCTATTTCCCGTAGCACAGCCATCCAGTCCTTCCGGTTGAGAAACGCAGGGACCGCCCTCACCAGGTAGGCGCGCTCACCGAAAGGCTCCAGGGTAAATCCAAATCCGGCCAGTTCGTCGAGCCGGGAAAGAAGCGCGGCATTCTGTGCCGGGCTGACCTCGAATGTCTGCGGCTCAAGCAGTCCCTGCACTTCCAACTGGCGTTGCGCCCGCTGCCCAACGATCTGCTCGAAAAGCACCCGCTCATGGGCGGCATGCTGATCGATGAGGTACAGTCCGTCCGGTCCCTCGGCCACGATGTAGCAGCCAGCCACCTGCCCGAGGGGTCGCAATGCCGGCAGTGCGAAAGCGGGAACGGGACGCGCAAGTGGCAGGCCGGAAGGTCGCTCCACCTTTTCTGCAGGCAATGGCCGGGTAGAGAGGGATGAAGTCGGTGCGGCATAGGTGGCGGCGGGGTCCTCGATGCGGGGCAGAGAAACCGGTTCAATGAGGGCGCGCCGCACCAACCTCTGCACCGCGGCGAAAACGCGGCGTTCATCGCGGAACTTTACCTCCATCTTGGCCGGATGGATATTGACATCGACCTCCCCGGGCGGGATTGAAATGTTCAGGACCGCCGCCGGGTGTTTGCCGGTCATCAACAGCCCATGATAGGCTTCCTCCAGCGCCCAGGTAAGAAGTCGACTGTTCACCCAGCGCCGGTTAACAAAACAGCTGAGGTAGTTGCGGTTCGAGCGGCTGACGGCCGGCGACCCAACCAGTCCGGTGACGGCGACGGTATCCTGCCCGGCTCCGTCCCAGCTATTATCCCGCCTGAGCTCGATCATGCCCCGTGCCGTGTCCGCGCCGTAGACCTCCACCACGCAGTCGATAAGCCGTCCGTTTCCCGGCGTAGACAATGTCGTCCGCCGATCAACGGAAAGGGTAAACCTCACCTCCGGATAGGCGAGGGCATAGTGCGTGACCACGGCAGCGATGTGCCCGCCTTCGGTGGCAGTCGACTTCAAGAACTTAAGTCGCGCGGGAACGTTGTGGAACAGGCCTCTCACCGTGATGGTCGTCCCCCGGCTCCGTCCCTGCGGGGTGCGGTCGACTATTTCGCCATCTACCAGGTGGAGATAGCTGCCGGCGGTCTCGCCAGCGGCGCAGGTGGCAAGCTCCACCTCGCCCACGGCGATAAGGCTGGCCAGCGCCTCACCGCGAAAGCCCAGGGTGGAAATCGATTCTAAATCAACCAGGCTGGCAATCTTGCTGGTGGCGTGGCGTTGAAAGGCAAGCTCGACTTCGTTGGCGGGAATCCCGACCCCGTTATCCGTCACCCGGATAAGGCTTATCCCACCGCCTGCCGCCTCCACCGTGACCTGAGTGGCGCCGGCATCCAGGGCGTTCTCCACCAGCTCCTTCACCACCGAGGCCGGCCTCTCCACCACCTCCCCGGCGGCTATCCGGGCAACTACCTGGGGGTCTAAGAGTTTGATGGGCATGTTATCTCAATAAACACGTTTCCGTATGGTTTATCAACGGGCTATTTGACTGATCACCTCTTGTTGTAGGGAAACTGCGCTGTCACAATTTCCCTTCAGCCAATACCAAATCAGGTGAATATAGCCTCTTATTATCCGAATTAAACTCGTATTTAACGTCAACCAGGAGTTTCTCCAGGGAAATTATTTTCCAGCTTCTACATTTGAAGATGTATTTCCCTCTCTTATTACCAGCAACGAATGCCTCAAAAGAGACTACGATGTGGTGCGCGTCTTTGGTAATCTTGAACTCTTCAGAAGGCGATAAATAGAATGACCTCATCGTAGTAGAAATATTTTCTATATTGTAGGTCTTGCACTCAAGGTAATTTGAACGCCCAAATTCGTCGATGAATTCTATATCCGGATAACCGGTCGCTTTGCTTTTTCCTGTTATCGTTTTCGGTGTCTCTGCTTGATAGCCTACGGATTTTAGGCCGCTCTTAACAACTTGTCGAATTTAGGGAACCCATCCAATTATCGACCTACCAAGAAATTTACAATGTCTCATTACATTTAGGAAATAAATCGACCAAATATATGTCCAGTTTATAAAGCTTTGCGAGACTTATATACTGTTGAACCATCGGCGAGTCTCTTAGCTTTAAATAGCCGCTCTTTTTGGAACCTTTGTAACTGTGGTTTCTCATACAAATATAGAGTGTCTTGACTCGCGAATCCAATAAAGACTTCAGAACATCTTTGAAGAATTCAGCGAAGGCATCTGACAGACTGACTTCAAACGCTGTCCCCGTTTCAATATCTAAAATGTCAAAAGCCTGCAACTTATTCGAGTCAATATCAATACGTTCTATAGCATTCAGCTTATCAGATGCAAATCTTAGAGTCATTCCCTTTGCAACAGGCGCTTCTACACTCAATCTCTCACCAAACTTGTTTTTCAGGTGTTCCTGTAATTTCTTTGTGGTCCGTGATGTTTTGGATTCATCCCCATCAGAAGCGGACAAACCCAGTTGCTCCAGCCATTCAACTTTGTAATCTGCATAAGCATATTCATTACCTTTTCTTTTTAATACAAAAATCTGCTCAAAGAACTTTGTTATCTCTGTGAGGACATCATTGTCTGTTTTCACGCTCATTTCTAATTCCAGTGTCAATAATCTATGTCTTCAAACGAGCTAACATCATATTGTTTTTGGCATTGTCTACATTGGATCTCCATGATACCTTCGCTATCCGGCTCGCACTTCAACACCCCATCCTCAACAGATCCCTCATATAGTTTTTCCGTTATTACGAGAAAGTCGGTGCTCCCACAACTACAATTACTTATCTTACTTATCTGCATATTCAGCACTCCTTAAATAATACGGTTAAACCAACATCGGCCAGGGGTCATTTTGCATTTCTAATAAACTATCCTGCTTTACACTTCCCAGTATGATCAGCTTTTCCTTCATTATACACGTTTCCGTGTAGCCTGTCAATACTTGCTGCTTGCTATTTTGTCACTTGAGATTTTCCAGATTATACCACCTTCTCCAGTCGGGCGAAACTCATTAAGAGCTTTTTTACCCCATGGCCATCGAAGGCTACTGTCGCCTCGGTATCGTTGCTGGTCGCCTTAATACCGACCACCACCCCTTCGCCGAACTGGGCGTGGCGGACGCGGTCGCCCGCTTTCAGGTCCGGCCGGGCAACGGCGGCAGACAGTGACGGCTTTTCCCAGGCGTATTGCGAGGCGTCAACGCCGCCCCGCTCCTCCTGCCACGAGCTTCCGGTCGCTAGTTTATCACGCGGGATGTCGGCCAAGAAGCGGGACGGTTCGGTGACGATACTCCGTCCCATCAGGTTGCGGCGGAACGCCCGCACTAGGTAGAGTCGCTTCTTCGCCCGCGTCACGCCCACATAGCAGAGTCGCCGCTCTTCCTCCATCTGTGCCGGGTCGTCAAAGGAGCGGAAGTGAGGGAGAAGTCCCTCCTCCATGCCAACGATGAAGACCACCGGAAACTCCAGCCCCTTCGCCTGGTGGAGGGTGATCAGGGTGACCGCTGGCACGCCCTCTTCCAGGCTGTCGACATCCGAGACCAGCGTTACGCCCTCGAGAAACGCCGTCAGACCGTCCGGCGGATAGAGGTCGCGGTGCTGTTCGGCGACCTTGCGCAACTCCATGACGTTATCCCAGCGCTCTTCGCCATCAGGCATATTCATCAGGTATGCCCGGTAGTTGGTGCGCTCGACCACGAGGTCGAACAGGTCGACCAGGTTCAACTCATTGCTCCGCGCGGCGAGTCCCTCCATCATGCCGGCGAAAGCGCACAGTACCCCGGCGACGTGCGGGGTGAAGGGCGCTTTCATTTCCTTTCCGGCCAACTGCTTCAGCACCTCATAAAGCGAGAGGTCGAGCGACTTCGCCCAGGCGGAGAATCGCGCCTGGCTCTGATCGCCGATACCGCGCTGGGGGATATTTATGATCCTCATCAGGCTGACGCCATCGTTCGGGTTCTGAATAAGCCGGAGGTAGGCGATGATATCCTTGACCTCACGCCGCTCGTAAAACCGCGTGCCGGCAACCAGGCGATGGGAAATCCCGTGGCGCAGAAAGGTCTCCTCGATGACGCGCGATTGCGCGTTTGTCCGATACATCACCGCAAAATCGCCCAGGCTGGCTTCTCCGCGACTGACCAGTCGCTCCACCTCCCGGGCGACAAACTGCGCCTCTTCTTGCTCGTTGTAGGTTTCCACCGTGCTGACCGGCTCGCCTACCTCGTTTTCCGTCCACAGGTTCTTCGGCTTCCGTTGCTGGTTAGCCATGATGATCCGCGAGGCAGTCTCCAGGATGGTCCGGGTGGAGCGGTAGCTCTGTTCGAGCAAGATGACCCGGGCATCAGGGTAGTCCTTCTCAAAGCTCAGGATATTGCGCAAATCGGCGAACCGCCAGGAATAGATCGACTGATCGGGGTCGCCCACAACGCAGATATTGCGATGCTTGCCGCCAATCTGCCTGATCAGCTCATACTGCACCAGGTTGGTATCCTGGAACTCGTCAACGAGCAGGTGCAGGTAGCGCGATTGATACCGCTCCAGGACATCCGGGTTCCGCCGGAAAAGGAGCACCGCCATCATCAGCAAGTCATCGAAGTCGAGCGCGTTGCTCTCGCGGAGCCGCTGCTGGTACAGTTCGTACACCCGCGCCGCAATCTCATCGAAATAGCTGCGCCCGCGCTCAAGGTACTGGCGGGGATCAAGCAGGTGGGCCTTTGCCGAGGAAATCGCCGAAGCTAGCGCCGCCGGGGCATACTGCTTGGGGTCGAGGTTTAGCTCCTGAAGGCAGCGCTTGAGCAGTCGGGTCTGGTCGTCACCGTCGTAGATGACAAATCGATTGTCGATGCCGATGGCACTGCCGTCGCGTCGCAGTATCCGGGAGCAGATGGCATGAAACGTGCCGATGGTCAGCTCCTTGACTGCATAGCTCATCAGTCTTTCAAGTCGCTCGGTCATTTCCCTCGCGGCTTTGTTGGTGAAGGTGACCGCCATGATACGCTGGGGATTAACACCGCGGATACGGACCAGGTAGGCGATGCGATGGGTGATGACCCGGGTCTTGCCACTACCCGGTCCGGCCAGAATAAGTAAAGGCCCGTCGGGCGCTTCAACGGCTTCCTTCTGGGCGGGGTTGAGCCCGGCAAGTATCTTATCCAGTATATCCACCTGCCAATTATATCATTGGAGGCGGTTTGGGGCTAGGCAAAAAACGCGCTGAGCGGCGGTATGTCCTTCCCTGTATCGGCACACTACACGCACAGCACGAATCCGGGTAGTGCAGGGATAGATTGCTGCGTAAGCAGGAATGACAATGAAGAATCAGAAGAAACGTCGCCCTGACCATGCTCTGGTTCGTCATAGTTCCTTCAGCACGAGACCGATGTTCACCGCGAACTCCGATTTCGGAAAATCGGCCGGATAGGTCAGCGGCGGATCGAAGTCCGCCACCGGACGCCCCAGGACAGCGTTCGCCGCTTCAATTACGCCGGGGTTCCCGGAGACACCCGAGCCGAGCAAGTAGGACGGAACGCTGGCAGACAGGGGGCTGCCGGGATTATTTTCATCATGGAAGGAGATGATGCGCTGGAGAGCATCGGTCACGTGCGCCGGCAAAGATTCGGCATCCCACGGCCTTTGCCCCGAAAACTGGCTTCGAGTGATTACCGGTATGTGGTCTCTCATAATGGTGGACTCAAATCCATACTGGTCTATCTCCAGGATAACGGCATCGGTTTCATTTACCGCCCGGCACAACGAAAAGGTCGCCGTCTCAAGCTTGCTGAGAGGCACCTCTGCCGTCTGAAATGTTTGAACAATGGCGACCACCGGTTCCTTCGGTACGGAAACAACCATAAACTGTCTACCGTCGCTTTGATTGTTCAGGCGCTGCCAGAACAGCAGGCTGTTCTCGGCGGAGTAGCCGATGTCCCGTCTCGCCTGCTGAGGGAGCACCGTTTCCGGCTTGATGCGGGGCAAGTCCGGCAGCTCCATGATCCGGCAGACTGAGTAAAGGGATGGCAGAGCGGCAAGCACTCGCACGCGTCCACTGAATTCCTTTCGCTTCAACGTCGTTTTTATCACACCGGCAAGTCCCGGCGGATTGGACGGAAGTCCACCACTCATCAAACCGGCTGGCAGGTCCACCGTTTCCCAGGCTGTCACCTCCTTGCCCCGGCAGGCAAGAAGCTTCAGCTTCATGCCTGCGATTGATACGGCAAGAACAGCCCTGTCTGCTCCCCAGGCTTTACCGACTGCTGCCATAATACTCACCACTACCAATTGTCTGGTTCGATTTATTCAACATAGTAGACCAGCATTTCCACGTTCAAGTGCCATATGTTTCCGCCGGGCGACTGAAGACGAATGGCTGCGCTTTCGACGGTTACCGCCAGCGGTGTGGCAGTCACCTCTCCAAGGAATTTAAGCAGGGATTCGTAACTGCCCTCGATGGTCAGAATATGCCTTACCACCGGATACCGCTTGTTTCGAAATACCGCGTTAGTATAGCTGTTGTTCCAGTTGCTGATAGAAACCCGATTCTTCGTAGCGAATTGCTCAATATCAACGCCGAATGCGGCTGCCTTTTCTTCAGACGGGAAGGGATTGGTAAGCGTTGACCGTGCCCGCTCCAGGGCTTGAGTAAGGTCCGCCGCACTGGCTCCGGTCCCCACTTCGGCAAGGTTTATCTCTGCGGCTCGGGCGCGATTTTCCAGCGTGGATTTGACCAGCCGCGCATCGGTATTTTCCTGGGAAATAAGGAAGGTGAGCGCCAGCATGGCTGCCAGCACCGCCACCAGGATAGTATCAGTTCTGGACAGTCTCCAGCGAATGGTCATCGCGCAACCACCGTCTCAATCTGTGCTACTACTGAAAAAGAGAACGAAGCCCCCTCTTTTTCTGATGTCAGGGAGACAATCCTGGATATCTCTTTAGAGGTGAGAAGCTGGTTCCGGTATTCAAGCACCGCCGAGTAACTGGTAGCATTCCCGCTGATAGCCACCTGGCTGATGCCCTGTTTGGTGACCGAATTGAGGTCCACTCCGCTGGTCCTGGCTCCAAAAACGGCCGACAGCACCTCCGGCCAGCCCTGTCCGGCCTGTAGCTCTCTCCATTCCTCCTTTAGAGAGAGGGCTTCCTTCTGAAGCGCATCGATATCGGCCTGAATTTTTGCAGCGTCTCCACGCCTGAGATTTGCCGCCTCCAGCTTACTGTTTGCCTGCTCAATCCTTTCCTGCGCGGCGTCCGTGTCAGCTTTCACAGCTAGATTTTCCATGTAGAGGAAGCCGTTGATCAGGATGCCTACACCGATTAGCGCAGCGAGCGAGACACGGACCAACATCGCGCGGGATGGCAGGAGACGCCTCTGGAACTCCAGCGGGATAAAATTGAGATTCGGTACCTGGCGGTAGTTCTGCTTTTGATTCATAGCGGTTTTTAGAGCCATCTTTCAGACGCTACTTTATCTGGGGGATTAGCCCATAAATGGCCGACATAATGGACACGCCGATGAAGCCAACCAGCATACCCACGAAGATGATGATGGTCGGCTCAACCATGTCGGTCGCACGGTTGGCCGCTCTCTCTGTCTCCTGCTCATAAAAGGCAGTAAGCCCACGCAGATTATCCTTGAGTGAACCGCCTTCCTCCCCGATTCCCACCGTCTGGGCGAACAAGCGCGGAAACACCGCCTGTTTCCGGATAGCCGGCTCAAGCCGGTCTCCGGTAAGCGCCTGGTGGTAAACAGCGGTCATTGCCTCGCGGAAAACGCTGTTTTCAGTAGACTCCGCCGTAATCCTTATGGCATCGGCAGTCGGCACGCCTCCGCCGAGCAAGGTTGTCAGGCTTGAACAAAGGCGCGCCATCTGGCTCCGGTAAACTATGCCTCCGATAACCGGGATTTTAAGCTTGACGCGGTCCAGCCTTACCTTTCCCGCGGAAGTGCGGCTGTATTGCCAGACCAGGAAAGCCAAGGCAACCGTCGTGATAAGCACCTGCTTACCATAGGCTACTCCGGCGTTACTGACCCACAGTAATATCTTCGTGGACAGGGGCAGCCGTGCCTGGTATTCCTCGAGCAGTTTTACTATTGGCGGAAGGGCGAAAGTGACAACAATGAAGGCGCCGACAAGGCTGACGATAAACACAATTGTTGGGTAGGTGAGCGCCCTTCTGATTTTAGAGAGGATAGTTCTCTGCCTTTCTAGATAATCCACGATTTCAAGCAGGGCCTCCTTCAGCTTGCCCGTTTCCTCCGCCACCTGGAGCAGGCTGATATAGAACGGCGGGAAAACCGATGGTATTTTGGCGCAGGCTCGGGAAAGTGAAATCCCTGACTCAATGTCACGCGTTACCGAGCGGATAGCCTTCTTGAAAACCCCCTTTTGGGTCTCTTCATAAAGCACTCCGAGGGCAGAATACAGGGGAATGCCGGAATCAAGCAGTGAGGCAAGCTCACGGGTAAAGGCAATGATGTCGATCGGCTTGATGCCGAAGAAAGTCGGCATAAGCTCAGAGACAGTCTTGCGTTCTCCACGCTTACGCAGGCTGAGAACAACCAGGTCCGCCGCGATGAGCGCTTCCTGGGCCCTGTCCGAAGAATCGATTTCCAGGACGCCGGTTACCTTTTTCCCGGTCCTATCGTAGGCTTCGTATTCGATCGCCATTTATCGTCCTCTTTAGTACCCAGAAGTGTCTGAAAAAGCATTTCTTAATTTCTAAATTCCTCTTATTGAGGCTGCGGAAAACATTGAAACCTGCATTATGGTGACACAGGCATCCCTCCCTGTGATGCGATCTGCAGGTACGGAGGTCTACACCACCAATAGCCTGCATACTTTCGGGAAGCTGCGGGGCTACTTTTTAGTAATCTCCTTTGGCTTCGCAAAGTCTCCATTCAGGCAGTGGTGAAAACCGCCCGCATTACCTCGCCAACAGTAGTTATGCCCTCTTTGACCTTGAGCATGCCATCCCGGTGCATTGTCACCATACCCTGTTTCATTGCCTCTCTTTTTATCTCAGAGGAGGTGGCGCGTTGAACAATCAAACTCCTGATTTCCTCGGTTACTACCAGCACCTCAAACACGCCGATTCTGCCCTGATAGCCGGTGAAAGAACAGGCGTTGCAGCCCTGACCGGCGTAAAACTTTCCTGCGGATTCCTGCATCTCCTGTTCATAAGCGATTGCTTCAACGGCCGTTGGCTCAGCCGGTGTCTTACACTGCGGGCAAATCTTGCGGACCAGCCGCTGGGCCACAATCCCGATGATTCCGGTGGCGGCAGAGAATGGCTCAACCCCCAAGTCAAGAAAGCGGGTTATGCTGCTGGCTGAATCGTTAGCATGAATTGAAGATAGCACCAGATGGCCGGTGTTCGCTGCCTGAATGGCTACCGTGGCCGTCTCCTTGTCCCGTACCTCACCCACCAGAATAATGTCCGGGTCCATTCTCATGATTGCCCGTAAGCCAGAGGGAAAGTCAATGCCGGCCGCCGGATTTGTCTCAATCTGGGTGATATTCTCAAAGCGGTACTCTATCGGGTCCTCGACGGTCATGATATTCCGTTTCCCATCGGCCAAGGTATACAGGGAAGCATACAATGTGGTAGTCTTACCGGAGCCGGTCGGACCGCTGATTGCGATCATACCCAGGGGATAGGTGAGAAGTCTCTGGTAAGCCTGCCGCGCCGTGCCGGTAAGTCCGAGCTCTGAGACATCAAAGTGGATATTACCTTTGTCCAGTACCCTGATGACCATTACCTCACCATAGGCAGATTGAACGCAGGCCACCCTGAAGTTTATCTCCCGTTCGCCGAAGGTAAGGCTGAATGAGCCGTCCTGCGGGCGTCTCTTTTCCGTGATATCCATCTTTGCCATCACCTTTATCCTTGAGACCATGTTCTGATGAATCTCCAGGGGCAAGGTGTGGACCTGGTGCAACACGCCATCAACGCGGTAGAGCACCTTGGCAGAATCAATCGTGGGCACCAGGTGAATATCGGAAGCCCGACTTTTTACCGCCTGAAGGGCGATCATGTCCACCGCGCGCACCACGGGCGCATGAGTGACGTCCTCAGTAATCGCCACAGACCTTGCCGGCGGCGCTGGCGTGATTGGTTCAGCCACCGATTCCAAGGTTTCGGCGAGCTGCTGGCTTACCCGGGATGCCGGCGTGTAAATCACTTCTACCATGTCTTTCACCCGGGCATCCAGGGGAAGGACCGGCCTGATGGTGCGCCGCGTCATTGCAGACAGAGTGTTTATTGCCTCAAAATCATTGGGATTTTCCATGGCAACCTGGAGCTCTCCGCCGTTGCTGACAGCCACCGGTAATACCTCCCGCTGCCGGGCGAATTCTTCTGAAACAAGTTTCAAAACATCGGGCTTGATCTCAAGTCCTTTGAGATTGATAACAGGGACCTTGAACTGAAAGCTCAGAGCGGTAGTAAGAACTTCCCTGGAGATCAAGCGCTGCTCTATCAGGATATCGGTCAGGCGTTTGGTTTCTCTTCTGGCGGCGTCACGCGCTCCGCTAAGCGCCTCTGGCGTGAGAAAGCCAGCTTCCACCAGAGCCTGGCCAAGCCTGTCCTGAAATGATATTACTTTTCCATCAGGTGCCACCTGATTACTCCCATGCTCGGCCTACTTCACATGCAAGCGGCGGGCAAACTCGCCGCACGAATCCCCAACTGAAACCAACTCTATAATGAAACGATGGTTTTGTCAACTAAATGGGCCATAGTCAGTTCCCAAACCCCTCATAATCAGACTGTTTTCGTTACCGGAATCGCTGAAGAGATGTCGCATCTCTCCTGAGTCTTAAGCAGATTGACACTCCTCAACTATCCCGCTAAGATTGAGACAGTTGGCAATGGGACAAAGTAAGAAGAAGAGATTGCACCAGGATTGGTCCCGGTTGTTGAGATGATATATCGCTGTCTTGGAGGAACACTCTACAGGAGAAGGTACGATGCAGAGTAAAGCTGTTATTCTGGCTGTCGATGACGAGCAGGATGTACTGCTGTTGATACGGCGGGTGCTTGAAAGGGCCGGCCATGAGGTTATTACCGCATCCAATGGCAATCAGGCGCTGGAAATGGTGGCGCAATGGAAGCCCGATGTCGTCCTCCTTGACATTAAGCTGCCGGGAAAATCGGGAATGGAAGTGCTGGAAGAGCTCCGGAAAACGCATCCCGATACCGCAGTAGTTATGGCGACCGCCGTAGCCGATGTCAGCATTGCCATCAAGGCGCTTACGGACGGCG
This sequence comes from Chloroflexota bacterium, assembly GCA_016190825.1. Classification (GTDB taxonomy): domain Bacteria; phylum Chloroflexota; class Dehalococcoidia; order Dehalococcoidales; family UBA2162; genus JACPPV01. The sequence goes on along the minus strand of JACPPV010000009.1, from coordinate 105,120 downwards.
CTTCAGGCTATCTTAACAAACCGTTCAACATAAATGAGCTTGTCCTGATTGTGGAAAGGGCGCTGGAACGGAGAAGACTGATTCTGAGCAATCGTGAACATATGGAAAACCTGGAAAAGATGGTGCGGGCTCAGACCGAGTCTCTTGAGCAGAAAGTGCGAGAGCTGACTGCTTTGAATAATCTCTTTTCCCGGTACCTTAACGAAAGTTTTGAGGCAGCGGATAAATATGACCATCTTGCCGGGGAGATTATCAGCGCCAGCAACGAGATACAGAGTTCCGGAAAGTCCGGCACTGATACGCACAGCGTAAGTCTTGCCGCCGGTATCAGTAAGCTTGCTGAGGAGATCAAGAGCCTCGCCAAGCAGGCGCAGCTGCTCAAAGTCGGGGTGCAGGCGTCATCCGGCGCAGGCAAAGGAGAAAGCGGCAAAGGCGCTTAGTAAAATTATCGCCATTACGAACGCTTCGGTGCCTGCCCCTACTTGACATGAGGGTGAACCCTCTGCTTGAACAGGTTAACTCAGCATAGAAATCTGTGTATGACTGAATGAGCACGGATTCCTTCGGGCTTCGCCCTCGCCATAACAAACTTGCGTCGATACCTTCTATGCTTTTTCTAGTAACTTTTCAACAGCAGGATTTCCAGGCCCTTCAGGTCTGACGCCCGGCTTTTTGCCTCGGCCGGGGTAATCTCTCCGGCTTTGACCAACGCCGCAAGAGCTTGCTCAAGGGTCTGCATTCCGTAGCCGGCTCCGCTATGAAGATATGACTTTATCTGGTGCAGTTCGTTCTGCCGGATGAGATTTCGGATTGCCATCGTTCCCGCCAGCACCTCAACGGCCGGCACCCGGCCATCCCCGCTGGCGCGGGGTAAAAGAAGCTGGAAAATGACTCCCTCGAGCACTAAACTTAACTGGTAACGGACCTGCTCTTGTGCGGCCGCCGGAAACACATCGACCAGCCGCTCTACCGATTCAACCGCGCCGTTAGTGTGCAGTGTGGTTAGAACGAGATGTCCGGTCTCCGCCGCGGTCAGGGCCATGGAGATTGTTTCGACATCACGCAGTTCCCCCACCAAAATCACATCCGGGTCCTGCCGCAAGACGTGGCGCAGCGCCTCAGAAAAGGAAACGGTATCCGCGCCGATTTCCCGCTGTATTATCATGCTCTTCTTATTGCTGTGAATAAACTCAATCGGGTCCTCAATAGTAATTATCCGTTTGGTGGCGGTCTCATTGAGATACTCGACCATGGCTGCAAGGGTAGTGGACTTGCCGGATCCGGTCGGACCGGCAATGATGATCAGCCCTCGGGACTTGGTCACCAGTTTCTTACAGATTTCAGGCAGCTTGAGTGCAGCAATCGAGGGGATTGATAATGGGACCGGGCGAAAGCATAGGCTGATGGTATCACGTTGGAAGCTGGCATTTACCCTGAAACGTCCCAGTCCCGGCCGGCTGAAGGAAAAATCGAGCTCTTTGCGATCCTGGAAAGTCTGCCGCGCCTCCACGGGGGCGACCGTGTGAAAGATGCCCGTAACATCCTCTGCGGTAAGAGGCTCGTGCTTATTGACGGCCTGTAGTTCACCATGCACGCGAACCATCGGCGGAGTGTCAGCAGCCAGATGCAAGTCTGACGCCTTGAGGTTCAGCGTTGTTTCCAGTAGCTCCCCGATATCCACGTCCACATCTATCTCCCATGGCAGTGCTTGTATTTCTTACCGGAGCCGCAGGGACAGGGGTCATTGCGCCCCACCTTCTTGCCGGCGATCTTTGCCGGCTGGGCCTGGCTGCTGCCCGCCCGCGCTGCCACCCTTGCCATCGGAGATACAGGGGTGCGCCGGGGCTCTTCTTGACGGCTGATGTTGACATGGAATATGGTGCGGGCAACGTCGTGCCGGATGGTATCAAGCAGTTCCTGGAAGGCAGTATAGCCTTCCTTCTTATAGGCATCCACGGCGCGCACCTGGCGCAGTTGCTCCCAACCTGCCTGGAGACGCATGTGCTCCATATGAGTAAGATGCTCCACCCACAGATTATCGATGATGCCAAGCATCATCAGACGCTCCAGCATCCGCATATTCTCAGGACCAGTTTCCTGCTCTTTTCCGGTGTAAACTGCCTCAGCCGCTTCAATCAGTCTATCCGCCATCTGTTCCGGTCTGAGAGCAATAAAGGCTTCCGCGTTTATGTCCGGCGGGAGGGTAAAGATGGCGGCTGTCTCACTCAGTATGCCCTTAATATCCCAGTCATCTTCGGGCGAACCGCTTGTATGGGCCGTAACAATGTTCTTTATCTCCTCGCCAATCATGGAGAGGATGTTGCGCCGCAGGTCTGCCCCGCTGAGTATCTTCCGGCGCTCGGCATAGATGATCTCCCGCTGTTGATTTACTACATCGTCATACTCGACCAGATGCTTCCGCAGATCGAAGTGGTAGCCTTCCACCCTCACCTGAGCGCTTTCAATGGTGCGGTTTACCAGCCTGTTCTCGATCGGCATATCCTGGTCCATGCCTGCCCATTCCATGATGCCCTTAACGCGGTCGCCTCCGAAACGCCGGACGACGTCGTCTTCAAGAGATACGTAAAAGCGGGTGCTGCCCGGGTCGCCCTGACGACCGGAACGGCCGCGAAGCTGGTTATCTATCCGGCGCGCCTCGTGGCGCTCGGTACCGAGCACGTGCAGCCCGCCGAGTTTTACCACCTCTCGGTGTTCTTCCTCCCACGCTATTCTGACTTCCGTCCGTACCTTAGCAATTTCATCTTGTTTCGTTTCGTCCAAAGGGTCGATATGCTTTTCCCGCAGCCGATCTTCCACCATGGTGTCAAGGTTACCACCGAGAATGATGTCCACGCCACGCCCGGCCATATTGGTGGCTACGGTGACTGCGCCAAGCTTTCCTGCATGGGCGATAATGTCAGCCTCTTCAGTGTGCTTCTTAGCGTTAAGTACCTTTGGCGTAATCCCTTTTCTCTTCAGCAGTTCGTTCAGAGTTTCAGATTTCTCGATCGATACTGTGCCGATGAGCACCGGGCGCTTTTCCCGGTAAAGCTGCTCTATTTCATTCGTTACCGCCTTGAACTTCGTGGCTTCATCCTTGTAGATGCGGTCGGGAAAGTCCTCACGGATCATCGGTTTATTGGTGGGAACAGAGACTACTTCGAGCTTGTAAATCTTGTGGAATTCTTCCGCTTCGGTGGCAGCGGTACCGGTCATACCACCCAGCTTCTCGTACATCCGGAAATAGTTCTGCACGGTGACTGTGCCGAATGTTTTCGTTTCCTCCCGGACCTTGACCCGTTCCTTGGCTTCGATAGCCTGGTGCAGCCCCTCGGAGTAGCGGCGGCCTAGCATGAGCCGGCCCGTAAACTCATCAACGATGATGATTTCGCCGTCTTTGACCACGTAATGCCGGTCCCTCTTGTAAAACTCCTTGGCGATGAGGGCATTTCTTAGATGATGCATCAATGAAACATTTTCCGGGTCGTAGAGGCTCGTTGATTTTAGCAGCCCATCCTGCCGCAGAATCTTCTCTACCCTGGCATAACCGGCATCGGTAGGTTCAGCGCTACGCTCCTTCTCTTTAACTTCATAGTCCTCTTCCGAACGCAGTCGCTCCACCAGGCGGGCAAAATGAAGGTAGAGGGCCTCCGCCTGTTGGGCCGGTCCGCTGATAATGAGCGGGGTCCGGGCTTCATCAATAAGCAGGTTATCCACCTCGTCCACGATGGCATAGTAAAGCGGCTGCCGCTGGGCGCACTGGGAAATATCGACAGCCATGTTATCCCGGAGATAGTCAAACCCAAATTCGGCGCTGGTGCCGTATGTAACATCCGCCTGATAAGCCTCACGGCGGGAAATAGGGCGAAAATGTGTCCACCGTTTATCTCCCGAATCGAAATCGGGATCGTAGATGCGGGAGGGAGTATATTCACCGGGCGCCTGCTGCGGAAAGATGCTGGCAACGCTCACACCGAGGGCGTAATATATCGGAGCCATCCAGTAAGGGTCACGCCTTGCCAGGTAATCGTTCACCGTCACCAGATGACAGCCTCTGCCGGTCAGAGAGTTCAGATAGAGGGGCAACGTCGCCACCAGCGTTTTACCTTCGCCGGTTTTCATCTCCGCTATCTTGCCCTGGTGCAGTACCACACCGCCGATAAGCTGCACGTCATAATGACGCAAGCCAATGGTGCGTTTTGCTGCCTCGCGGACGGCGGCAAAAGCTTTCGGAAGAAGCTTATCGAGCGAGGCGCCGTCTTTGTAGGCGGACCGGAACTCGTCCGTCTTCGCCTTCAGTTCCGCGTCGCTGAGCTTCTCAAACTCCGGCTCGAAGCTATTTATATCATCGACATTCGGCTGCAGCCGCTTTATTTCCTTTTCGTTGGAATCAACCAGTCCACCCAACCACTTTAATACCATGTTTTCTCGTGCTTACTCCCTTTTGTAACCCTGTTTCTTGTCACTACCACCGCCCCCTTCCTCTGGATTCCCGCTCCCGTATCGCACGTATCGCAGTACGTGACAAGCCTTGCGGGAGTGACAAAACAGGTAAGCGGTTTAATCGTTGTTACCTGGTTATTGTTACCTGTTTCTCCGTCTCATTCCTGCTGGAACATTGCCCCGACCGATTGCCCGGTATGGATGCGATGTATCGCCTCGCCTAGCAGAGGGGCGATAGAAAGTACCGTGATTTTTGGCAGTCTCTTCTGACCGGTCACGGGCACCGTGTCGGTAACCACAACCTCTTTTATCGGGCTGGCGGCGATCCGTTGGATGGCCGGGCCGGAGAATATCGGGTGAGTACAGGCAGAATATGTTTCTCTTACTCCCAGCTCCGTCAGGGCGCTAACGGCATTTACCAGAGAACCGGCAGTATCAATTTCATCATCGAAAATGAGCGCGTTCTTCCCGCTGACTTCTCCAATGACATTAAGTACCGCAGTGTGGCCCGCGTTGTCAAGACGTTTCTTTTCTATGATAGCCAGCGGTGCGTTCAGGCGCGCCGCAACATCCCAGGCGCGGCGAGAAATACCGATATCAGTGGCGACTACTACAAGGTCCTCGATCTCCTTCTTCTTGAAATAATCGCTCAGCAAGTAGAGTGCTGTGAGCTCATCCACTGGGATGTTGAAGAACCCCTGGATCTGAGATGAGTGCAGGTCGACCGTCAGCAGCCGGTTGGCGCCGGCGACTGTGAAGAGATCGGCAAGCAATCTCGCAGTTATCGGCACGCGAGGCTGATCCTTTCGGTCGCTACGGCCGTAGGCGTAATATGGTACAACCGCTGTAATACGTCCGGCAGAAGCCCTTTTGAGGGCATCCAGCATGATAAGAAGCTCAACCAGATTATTGTTGACTGGGGAAGCCAGCGGCTGAATAACAAAGACATCACGCTGGCGGATGTTTTCCAGGATACGGACGAATATGTTTTCGTTACTGAATTCGAAGACCTCGCATTTTCCGAGGGGAATACCCAGGTAATCGCAAACCGATTGAGCCAGCGCCGGATGCGCATTACCGGCGAAAATTTTCAGTTCATCCATATGCTTTTTCAGTCCCTCCGGCAAAAGCGAGAATTACACTTTTTGTATCCCAAGACATTATAGCACCCTTTTGTTTAGGCTCGTATTGCAGGAAAAACCCTTCTTCCCGGGACGAAGGAGTGAGGTAAGAACGAGCTGTGTGCCAGGTCAGGTATCAATTCCCGGCACCGGGCAACGGCAGCACAACTCCTGGACCTCCTGCCGTACATGGCCTTCAACCACGGGGTCGCCCGCGTTGCAGACTACCCTAAGGATAAAGCCGGCGACCTGCTTCATCTCTTTTTTTCCGAAGCCGCGGCTGGTCACGGCAGGCGTGCCGAGCCTGATGCCGCTCGTTATCATTGCCGGAAGCGGATCGAATGGGATGCCGTTCCGGTTGACCACAATTCCCACGCGTCCGAGAGCCTCTTCAGCTACCCGGCCGGTGACACCTGTTTCGGTAAGGTCCACCAGGACGATGTGATTATCCGTGCCGCCGGACACAAGGCGTAATCTGCCCCGCTGGAGCTCCTGCGCCAGGGTCTGGGCATTGTCCAGTATTGCCCGCTGGTATTCGACAAAGCTCGGCTGCAACGCCTCATGAAACGCCACGGCCTTGGCAGCAATTACGTGCATCAGCGGTCCACCCTGGGTAACCGGGAAAACGGATGCATCTATGGCTGAGGCAAGCTCTCCCCGGCACAGGATGAAGCCGCCGCGCGGACCTCTCAGCGTCTTGTGGTTGGTGGAGGTAACGATATCGGCATACGGCACCGGCGTGGGATGAAGTCCAACGGCCACCATGCCAGCGATATGCGCCATATCTACCATCAGTCTGGCGCCAACAAGGTCAGCTATGTAACGGAAACGTTCAAAATCAATGATGCGCGGGTAGGCACTGGCGCCAGCGACAATCAGCTTCGGCTTATGTTTCTTTGCCAGCGCCTCCACCTCGTAATAGTCGATTCTCTCCGTTTCCTTCTCGACCCCGTACTGGACAAATTTGTACGATCGCCCAGAGAAGCTTACCCTGTCACCATGGGTAAGATGCCCACCGTGTCTCAGGTTCATGCCGAGCACGGTATCACCGTATTCAAGCAGGGTGAAGTAGGCGGCCATATTGGCCTGAGAACCACCGTGCGGCTGCACATTAGCATGATCGGCGTGGAAGATTTCTTTAGCCCGTTCTATAGCCAGGCTCTCTATGGTGTCCATGTTTTCACAGCCACCATAGTAACGTCGTCCGGGATACCCCTCAGCATATTTGTTGGTGAGAAAAGACCCCTGGGCTTCAAGGACGGCGCTGCTGGCGTAGTTTTCTGAAGCAATAAGATTGATGGTCTCTCTCTGTCGCTTTTTTTCCAGCTCGATGGCACGGCTAACCTGCGGGTCAGTTTCACCTAAAGAGAACACGGTCTGCTTCCTCCCTGTTGAAGTCTACAACGAGACCCTTTACCTGTCAACCAGTTTACCTGCCTTAAATTGACTTGACATATCCCCCATGCTATCATAGGCGAAACGCTGCTGTTAGCTGAGCGAGATGTCAGCACTAAGTAAGCTTTATTCCGAAATTGCACAATGCCACCGTTGTGAGATAGCTCGATTTCGAACTCATGCCGTGCCTGGTGAAGGCGCGGAAAATGCCGAGGTCCTGTTCATCGGTGAGGCGCCTGGCTATCACGAAGACCGGTTAGGAAGACCTTTCGTCGGGCCGGCCGGGCAATTTCTGGACCATCTCCTGACTTCAATTGACCTCAGAAGAGACCAGGTGTACATCGCTAATGTCATCAAATGCCGCCCGCCTGGAAACCGCGACCCATTGCCTGCGGAAATAGCCAATTGTCATACCTGGCTGGACAAGCAGATTGAGCTTATCTCGCCGAAGATGATCGTCACCCTGGGACGCTACTCGATGGCGATGTTTTTCCCCGGAAAGAGCATCAGTAAGATCCACGGGACAGCGCAGAAGAGAGATGGCATCACATATTTCGCTATGTATCACCCGGCGGCGGCGCTTCACCAGCAGAGCTTGCGTTCTGAGATTGAGGCTGATATGAAGAAAATTCCTCCCCTGCTGACCGCTGCAAAAGCGGAGGCCCGCGTTGAGCCGGCGCCACAGCCGGAGCAACTAAGGATGTTCGAGGTATAAATATGCCAAAACCGAGATTGAAGGTGATTCCCCTCGGCGGGCTGAGCGAAATCGGCAAGAACATGATGGTCCTGGAGTTCGAGGACGACATCATCGTCATTGACGCCGGACTGATGTTCCCTGAAGAAGAAATGCTAGGCATCGACCTCGTCATCCCGGATGTGAGCTACCTCGTTGAAAGGAAAGAAAAGGTAAGAGGGATTGTCATCACCCATGGCCATGAAGACCACATCGGAGCATTGCCCTACATTCTGCCCCAGCTTAATGTGCCAGTTTACGCCACTAAGCTGACCCGTGGGCTGATATCAGTCAAGCTGAAGGAGCGGAAAGCACATGATGGCGCCGTTGTCAAGACGGTATCACCCGGGTCGGCAGTGACGCTTGGGAAGTTCCGGGTCGAGTTTTTCCCCGTCTGTCATAGTATTCCGGACGCTGCCGGACTAATCATCCATACGCCGATGGGCGATATCGTGCATACCGGCGATTTCAAACTTGACCATACGCCGGTGGGAGGCAGGCCGACCGACCTGTCACGGCTGGCACAACTGGGCAGCAAGGGCATTCTGCTCCTCTTTTCCGACTCCACGTACGCTGAACTGCCCGGCTACACTCCGTCTGAAAAGGTGGTGGGCGATACCCTGGACAGGGTCATCGCCGAGTCTCCGGGAAGGGTGATTGTCACGACGTTCTCCTCGCTGGTATCCCGTATTCAGCAGGTAATAGATGCCGCCGCCAAGTACCAGCGGCGCGTTTTTGTTATCGGCCGCAGCATGAGTGATACCGTTCATCTGGCGCTGGACCTGGGCTATCTTAAGGCGCCGGACGGAGTGCTTGCCCGTATGGATGAGCTCAAGGGATTGCCGCATAACAAGATTGTTTTCGTGACCACCGGAAGCCAGGGTGAGCCTACATCCGCGCTGGTACGCATGGCGAACCGTGACCATCCGCAAGTGCACATCCAGCGCGGCGATACCATCGTCCTCTCTGCCACACCGATTCCGGGGAATGAAGCGCTGGTGAACCGCACGGTGGACAGCCTCTTTAAGCAGGGGGCGCAGGTATTGTATAACAAAGTGGCTGATGTGCACGTCCATGGTCATGCCAGCCAGGAAGAACTGAAGCTAATACTTAACATAACGAAACCCAAGTTTTTTGTCCCGGTCCATGGAGAATTCCGTCACCTCACTTTTCACGCCCGGCTGGCTGAGTCGCTGGGGACACCGAGCGGGAATATTTTCGTCCTTGAGGACGGCGACGTGCTCGAAATCACAGAGGACGGCGGCAAGGTCACCGGGAAAGTGGCTGCCAGCAATGTGTACGTGGATGGACTTGGCGTCGGTGATGTTGACAGCATTGTACTGCGGGACCGCCGTATGCTTTCCAAGGACGGCATTGTCATGGTAGTAATCGCCGTTGACAGCCAGACCGGCAAGGTGGTGGGGCGTCCGGATATTATCTCCAGGGGTTTTGTTGACCCGGAAGAGTTTCGTGATATGCTGGAGGCGAGCCGCGACCTTGTGGCGCGTGTCCTCGACCACGGCGGCGCTCGTCCGGCTGAGTGGAGCTTTGTCAGCACCAAGGTCAGGGACACCCTGAACAAATTCTACTATGAGCAGACAAGGCGCCGCCCCATGATTCTGCCGTTCATGGTGAAGGTGTAGCGAACAGCCAAAAGTGTCACCCCGCGCAGGGAGTAGATTCCCGCTGCCGTAACAAGTACGGGACAAGTTTCGCGGGAATGACAATAGGATAATGTCTCGCGAGATAAACTAATGGTAAGAAAAAACTCTCGTAATCAAGCCAGAGGCAGAGACCCCGCCAGCTCGGCAAGGCGACGCGGATTGGTCCTTTTTGTTTTCCTGGTATCCGTCGCTGGTGTTGTCTATTGGCAGCGTTCGGTGATCGCTTCCGGAATAGGTAGCGTAGCCGATGCTATCTGGGGGCTATTCGGCTGGGGGCTGCTTTTCGTTGCCCTGTTTCTTGCTGCCCTGGTGTGGTTGATACGACAGCAAAGTTTGAATTCTCTGGTTTTCCGCTGGAATCGCTGGATCGGCATAATTGCTTTTGCCCTGGCAATATGGGGCATCCTGTCCTTTTTTGGGCTGGGTGGCAGCATCGGCGAGGCAATTACCGGTAACCCTCCCGTGCTCAATTTTGCCGGTATATTGACCGGAATCCTGCGTATTCTGCTCCTGGCAGTGGTCGGCTTCATTCTCCTTGCTCCGGGTATCTTTTATCGCTTCGTCGTATTCTTGGCTTCGCAGCTATTCAGGCGATTGCGCCGGATTGCGTTACCGACCGCGAATCCGCCTCGGGTAAATCTGCCATCTGCGGAAACAGCCAGACCGGAGGCAACTCCGGCTCCTGCTGATGGGCTTTACAAGCCGGAGCGCCGACCTCGGGGGTTGTTCACTTTCATCCGCTCATCATCCCAACCTTCTCCGACGCCGGCTATCCGATCACCGGGCGCACCTCCGGCGCCTGTCCAAGCACCTCCACGCCAGGATCTGAAGCAGGTAGCGCAGGATGTGTGGAAGAAGTATGGAGAATCCCCTTCGCTCGTTACGGTGGACGGCTGGAAACTGCCGCCGATTGACATCCTGGATAAGACACAGGAAGTCCAGTTCACTGAGGCGGACAATGCCAAGAGGGCAAAGCTGATAGAAGAGGCTTTCGCCAGCTACGGCGTTGATGCCAAAGTGGTGCAGATAAACGCCGGTCCCACCGTGACGCAGTTCGGCGTTGAGCCCGGATGGGACCGAAAATACAAGGAGACAAAGGAAAAAGACAAGGACGGAAACGTCAAGGTCCGGCTTGAGGAGACCAATCGGACGAGAGTCAAGGTGGACCGCATTACCTCCCTTGCCAATGATTTGGCGCTCGCCCTGGCCGCCCCCAGCCTGCGTATTGAAGCCCCAGTACCTGGAAAGTCGATAGTTGGCATTGAAGTGCCGAATACAGTTTCAACGGCTGTTAGCCTGCGCGGCGTTGTTGAGACCAACAGTTTTCAGAAAGTGCAAGCGAAGTCGAAAATGGCCCTGGCGCTCGGCAAAGGGGCGGGCGGTGAGGCGACTGCGGCGGACCTGGCGAAAATGCCCCATCTGCTCATCGCCGGCTCAACCGGCAGCGGCAAGACAGTCTGCCTCAACGCCCTAATCTGCTGCCTGCTTATGAGCAATACGCCGAACGACGTACGCTTTGTCCTGATCGACCCCAAGCGGGTGGAGCTTACCTCCTTTAACAGCATACCGCACCTGGCGGCGCCGGTAATCGTTGATGCTGAGAAGGCGTTAGAAGCGTTGCGCTGGCTCAGTCACGAGATGGACCAGCGCTATCAGAAAATGGCCACGGTCAGCGCCCGCAACATTGAGACGTACAATAAGAACCGCAGCGGGACCGAAAAGATGTCCTATCTGGTGCTGGTCATTGACGAGCTTGCTGACCTGATGATGCAGAGCGGAGACGAGGTCGAGCGGATACTGTGCCGGCTCGCCCAGCTTTCCCGCGCGGTGGGGATTCATCTGGTGGTGGCGACTCAGCGGCCATCGGTGGACGTTGTTACCGGGCTGATCAAAGCGAACTTCCCTACCCGTATCAGCTTTGCCGTTACATCACAGGTGGACTCACGGACGATACTGGATATGGTAGGAGCGGAGAAGCTCCTGGGACGCGGCGATATGCTCTATATGCCCACTGAGGCAGATAAACCCAAGCGACTCCAGGGCTGCTACGTCTCCGACCCGGAGATAGAGCGGCTGGTCTATTTCTGGAACAGCCAGCGCAAGGAAGAGGTGCCCTCGCTCAAGATTGATGACCTGCCGATAACACAGTCCTCAACCAGGAAAGGCTCCGCGCCGGAGGATCCGCTTCTCATGGAGGCACGCAAGCTGGCGCAGGAACACGCACAGGTCTCCGCTTCATTTCTCCAGCGCCGTTTGCGCATTGGCTATCCCCGCGCCGCCCGCCTCATGGAGCAACTCGATGAAGAGGGTGTGGAGGGGGGCGAGGATGATACGCCACGTGGCAGCTGACACGGTTTGCAGGCACCTGCCATTTTGATTTAATATTGAATCATGATGCAATGGTTCAATGACGGAGGAATACCGGGATGGGTATGCTGACCAAGCTGACGCATGGGGGACAGATCACTCTGCCCAAAGAAATCAGAGAAAAAACGAACATGCAACCCGGCGACTTTGTTGAGGTCGAACTTGATGAGGAAGGGCATATCATATTAACGCCAAAGAAGCTGGTGGATGCCAGCCAGGCCTATTTCTGGACTGAAGAGTGGCAGAAAGGCGAGCGCAAGGCGGATGAAGATATAAAGGCCGGGAGGGTAAAAAGGTTCAAGTCCGCTGCCGAGGCTGTCAAGTATCTTGAGAGCAAAGCCTGACGGTGGAATTCTATCTCACCGAGCAATTCGAACAGGCGTATGAAAAGCTCACCAAACCGGAAAAAAGCAGTGTGCACAAAGCGCTTGCGCTACTGGGAAGCAATCCAAGACACCCAGGTCTTCATCTCAAGAAGATGCAGGGAGGCAGGGATATCTGGGAAGCGCGCTGTTCCAAAAAGCTGCGGATGACTCTTCAAATCGATGGCGAAAGGGCCATCATGCGTAATGTTGGAGAACATGATAAGGTATTGAAAAGGCCCTGACCCGGTGTGTGTCTGCAGGGAAAGGCCTGACGCCCGCCTGATGGAGCAACTTGAAGAGGAGGGGGTGGAGGGGGAGGAGGAAGAAGAGCAAGGGACTTAATTTCCTCCAATCCTTCGTCTGCTGCACATGATTACGCGTACGGTTGAGAGTATGAGCGAACAAGAAGAGCAACAGTTGGCAGAAGTTAAGTTTCTGCTGGAAGAGCTGAGGAAGCAACTTCTTGCTGCCTGCATCCATTTTGAAATTTGGGAGCAGACGTTTCCCACTCAAACAGTAGTAGAGACACTCAATTGGTACAGAGGGTTCTTTTTGCCTACTAGAGAGGCCCACCTGGATCGTTTCATCATCAAGGTCTCAATTGTGGTGGAGAACGACCGCCGAGCACCCAGCTTTTATCGATTGTTCGGTTTGTTGAGGAACTGTCCGGCCCTAGTTCCTAGCGTGAATGCCCTGAGCAGGCGCTTGAGAAAACATAGGAAGGTTCTCGCTGCGATCAAGGAATACCGCGATGCGCGGGCTGCTCATTGGAACGCGGAAAGTAACCGGCGGGAAGGAGCGCAACGCAAACCCGTCCTCTTTGGTGAAAGCCGGAGAATGTTAAAAGAGTTACAAAGTATGTTTAATGAAATCTCTGTTGCGCATTCGGGAAGTGTATGGGTATTCGAGCACATAACTCGGAATTATACTACAAGTCTTCTGGACGCTTTGAAGAGCGAACCCGGGCAACTGAGCTTGCAGTTAATTAGGGAGACAAAGATGAGCGAAAGAGATAAGCGCGAATTTTCTAGGTTAACTGTCAGAAAACACGAGCTAGAACAGCGCCTTAGGAAACTAGAAGGAACAGCAGAGCTAGTAGACGGGTTAAGGGAACCGCCTGTAATAATGGTGACTACGGAGAAACTAAAGGAGATAGAAAGTATTCGCAAAGAAATAGATAAGGTTACCGCCACTCGGAAAGAAATCATTGAGAGCAATTCGAAACTGAGAGACAAACGGTAACATCTCCTTTTCAATCACCCACCATGCTCACCGAACTTTCCTTATCTAACACCTCCAGAATCCTCAACATCATAAACGAGGCCGCCCGCGCTTACCGGGGCGTCATCCCGGCGGACTGCTACCATGAGCCATATATGCCGCTGGAAGAGCTAAGGAGGGAAATCGAGGGGATGACCTTCTTCGGCTGGGAAGAGGATGGGAAGATAGTCGGCGTGGTGGGCTATCAGCCGGTGAAGAATGTTACACTGGTAAGGCATGCCTACGTCCTGCCCGGTTACCAGAAAGGGGGCATCGGCACGAAGCTGCTCAATCATGTGAAAGGGCTTACGAAAACGAGTCGCCTGCTGGTGGGCACATGGGCGGACGCCACCTGGGCAATTGAATTCTACCGGAAAAACGGCTTTGAGCCTATGCCGGATAAAGACGAATTACTGAGAGCGTACTGGGACATTCCCCGCCGCCAGGTCGAGACTTCGGTGGTATTGGGGATGACGATAAAACCGAATGCCAGTGCCTAAAGTTTATCCAGTTCTTTTGAAAATTGCTCGGGTGTCAGTTCGATTTCGCGGAGAATTTCACGTATCAATGGGCGTGACAGGTCTCTTCCGGGATGGTTGGGCAGAGTGGTGGTTCTGCCATCGAGATGACGGTAAAAGAAATGGGCGCCTTTGCTGCGAGTGTTCTGAAAACCCAGTCGCGAGAGTAGCTTTTCCATTGTCCTGAAGTCGACAATGGGAAGACGTGTCATGCGGCTATCTCAATCTGTTGAAGCCCGACAAATTTCGGCAGGTTTTCGCTCGGTTCTTCGTATTCCTCAAGGCAAAGCTCCAGGACTTCTTTCAAATTTCTCTGAAGCTCATCCAGCGTAGCTCCCTGAGTATGCGCCCCGGGAATACCTGGCACTATCCCGATATATAGTCCTGTTTCCGGGTCTTGTTCAACATAAGCGGTAAAGGTTTTCATAATGCTCTCCTGCAGTCAGCATTATATCACAGGACAAGCCTCACTTATCCGTTCCCTTCTTCCTCTTCTCCACCACATCCCTGTACACCTTTGCCAGTCCCTTGCCGTGCTGGGGTATGCGCTCGCGTTTCTTCTTGAGCTTCTTCTCGCGGCGCTCCTGCCTGGTTTCGTTCGACTTCGTTCCATCGACTGAGCTTGGGACGGGTCGGGGCAGGTCTGCGGAATCCGACTGTTCGTTATTCATCGCTTTGCGTGGGGAATTTTATGAGGGTGAAATCTTTCCAGCGACTCAATGACCTTCTTCTTGTCTCCGGGCTTTGGGGCAAGGGAGGCTGAAGCAAGGGTGGCCTCATCCAGACTGCGGCGCAGCTCGATGATGCGGTCGCGGAGTAGCGCCGCCTTTTCAAATTCAAGGTTTTTCGCCGCCGCTTTCATCTGGGTCTCCAGGTCCTTGATGAGGCGGACAATGTCATCGGGCGCAGTGGGCACGAAAACATAGGGCGCGCGGGTCTCGGCGACCACTTTTACCCTTTCCGTAATATCCTTGATCGCCTTCCTGATGCCCTGTGGCGTGATGCCATGCTCCCGGTTGTAGGCTTCCTGAATGCGACGGCGTCGCTGTGTTTCATCAATAGCCGCTTTCATCGATCTGGTGACGGTATCGGCGTACATAATGACATGCCCGTCAACATGGCGGGCGGCGCGTCCCATCGTCTGTATCAAGGCACCCTCCGATCTCAAATACCCTTCTTTGTCAGCATCGAGGATTGCCACCAGGCTGACCTCCGGCAGGTCAAGTCCTTCTCGGAGCAGGTTGATGCCCACGACCACATCATACACGCCGAGGCGGAGATCGCGGAGAATCTCAACCCGCTCCAGTGTCACCACCTCGGAATGCAGGTAGTGGGTCTTGATACCCATCTCCACCAGGTAGTCGGCAAGCTCTTCCGCCATCCGCTTAGTCAGGGTCGTCACCAGGCAGCGCTCGCCCTTTTCCACCCGCTTCCTGATCTCCTCCATGAGGTCATCAACCTGGCCTTTCGTAGGTTTAATTTCAAGGGTCGGCTCGAGAAGGCCGGTGGGGCGGACAAGCTGCTCCACCACCTGTTGGGTGTGCTTGAGCTCGTAGGGGCCGGGGGTGGCGGAAACAAAGACAACCTGGCTCAGACGCTGCTGGAACTCGTCGAAGCTAAGGGGACGGTTGTCCAGCGCCGAAGGCAGGCGGAAACCGTATTCCACCAGTGTTTCTTTGCGGGAGCGGTCGCCATGATACATGCCGTGAAGCTGCGGAATGGTCATGTGCGACTCGTCGATGAACAGCATAAAGTCATCGGGGAAATAGTCGAGCAGCGTCCAGGGCGGACTGCCCGGCGACCGTGCGGAAAGATGACGCGAGTAGTTCTCGATGCCGCTGCAGTATCCCGCCTCCCGTAGCATCTCAATGTCGTAGTGTGTCCTGGATTCCAGCCGCGCCGCTTCAACCACCCTTTCCTGTGCCCTCAGCTCCTTGAGGCGCTCTTCAAGTTCCTTTTCTATGTTTTCAATCGCCACCTGCAACTTGTTCTGCGAGGTGACAAAGTGCTTGGCAGGATAGATGTCAATGGCGTCAAGGTTGGTGAGCAGCTCTCCGGTAAGCGGGTCAACTTCGACTATGCGGTCAAGGTTATCGCCGAAGAACTCCAAGCGCAGGGCAAGCTCCTCGTAAGCGGGCTGTATCTCAAGAGTATCGCCGCGGATGCGGAACTTTCCCCGGCTGAAGTCAATGTCGTTGCGTTCGTACTGCATATCAACCAGGGCGTGAAGGAGCTTGTAGCGGTTGTAACGTTCCCCGCGCTTCAGGCTAAGAACAAAGCTGCGATACTCTTCCGGCGAACCCAGTCCGTAAATGCAGGAAACAGAGGCGACGATGACCACGTCCCGCCGCTCGAAGAGGGCGCGGGTGGCGGCATGGCGCAGCTTGTCGATTTCATCGTTAATATCGGCATCCTTTTCGATATAGGTGTCCGTCTGAGGCAGATATGCCTCCGGCTGGTAGTAGTCGTAATAGCTGACGAAGTACTCCACGGCGTTGTTGGGGAAGAACTCCTTGAACTCCTGGTAAAGCTGGGCGGCGAGGGTCTTGTTGTGGCTGAGGACCAGTGCCGGTCTCCGCTGGCGAGCGATCACGTTCGCCATAGAAAAGGTCTTACCGCTGCCGGTCACGCCGAGCAGCGTCTGGTATTTCAGGTCACGCTCCAGCCCTTCGACCAGCTTGTCCACAGCCTGCGGCTGGTCTCCGGTCATCTGGAAATCAGAGATAAGTTCAAAGTCAGGCATGGGCAAAATCCGAAGGTGTCAATTAACCTCTTTCAATGTTTTTGAAAAACTCTTAAATCTTTCGAGAAAAATATCGTAAGGCAGAATCTCAGTACTTCTTAAAGACTCGTTGAGTAATCTGAAATCGTCATTTCTCTTCTTTGATTCTTTTAGCTGGTCGCTATGACCTGCAATTATGTACCCACGCGGGCGAACAACTCTTAATTCTACATGGTATTGTTCTCTTATTTGGATTCTCAGGCTATCACTATTTTTGTTTATGGAGTCTACATAGTTTTCAACCTGCGAAATCGCCTTTGCCATCTCGGTTGACCAATAATAGTTATGGTGGCTGCCGTCATATTGTAGCAAAGGCGTCCTGGGAACCTTAATTTCGTAAACGTCAACATAGTCTTCTATGCTCAGCAGAAGGAAATCAGGAAGCTGAATGCTCAAAGATATGTTAGGTTTTTCAATTATCTTAATATACCCTGGGTTCAAGATCAGTATATGTTTCTTGAAAAAGGTCTGCCATTCATGTTCTGTTGCTTTGATTTTGAGGTTTCTTGCGAATTCCTTGAGCACCTTTTCAAGTGATAAGTAATGGAGAACTTTTCTCCCCGCAAATAGTTGTTTTAAGTCTTCGGCACTTTTGATTTTGTATTTTGCTAGAACAGGAAGCAGGCGATGAGATTCCTGAATATCTTCGATTGAAAGTTCAATTTCTTGGACGTTCTCTTGGCTAGCATCAGGGAATTCCCTAGGGAACAGTGTACTAAGATGCTTAGTCACTGTTTTGATGCCTTCCAACTTATAGTTTGCCTTGAAGTCTCCAGCGAGTCTCAGGGCGTCTTCATATTTAATAGTGATTTGTACAGGGCTCTTCTTGGTATTAATTCTAGAATTCTCATCTTTGACAATCGTTAATCCAAATTCACCGAATCGCTCCTTAAAGCGTCCCAGTATATATTTGCCTGTCGTAAATCCTTTTGGCGAAAATCTCCAAGGGACTTTGTCGAATCCAATAAAATTTATCTTGAATCCCTTAAATTCAGCGTACTTATCGTTCTCAATTGTAATTTGTAATATTGGTGATTTCGCCACTCTATCCGCTACTCCTAGACCGCACGCTACCGACTTCGTTGTTTGCTATCGTAATTGGTATAGTTTTTCTTGGATATCGCGCAGTTTCGCTAAAGCAGTCGCCTCATCTTTTGAGGCTTTATCAAACTTTCCTAACAGCTCTTTGGTCAGAACCAAGCGTGGTATTTCCTCTCCCGTTTGTATTGGCAATAAGGATCCAATTTGATCATGTGCCTTCATATACTTTTTTGTCCATTCAGCATATTCTTTCTTAAGCTCTTCCTTTATCTCCATAATTCCCCCTTAATATTTGCCGCCCTCGACATCGTAATACTGGCTTAGGCTATTCTCATCCAATAGTATAGCCGTTGGAGTTGGGAGCTGCAATTGCACCTGCCGCGAGGTGGTAAATCCCCTTGTATTCCCCCTTCGGCAAGCTCAGGGCAGGCTCTTTACGAAAGGGGAAGCGGTCACATGGAGATGCGTAATGACCGGTACCTCTCCACCTCTCTCAATATCAGCCTCTCCCCCTCATCCGGCGAAAGAGAACCATTTCGCACGCCTTCCACCAGCGGACTAAGTCTGACAATGAAGTCCGGCGCAATCCGGGTGAAAGGCGGACAGTCAAAGAAGCGCGCCTGCTCAATATCCGATCTTTGTGCGGCCAGCAGGCTTTCAAAGAAGATATCATCCAGCTCGTGGATCAAAGGGCTGGCGGTAATCGGGAAGCTGTTACAGAAATGGAGACGGCAGATAACCGGACGGAAATCATGGATGGGGCAGCGGGCGAACTGGGGGGCGTAAAGCTCACAGCGGACCGCCGGGCAGCACCGCCGCTCGCAATCCGCGCAGACCTGCGCCTCGCGGTCATACCTCTCCATCTCACCCAGAGCCGCCACCACCTCCTCGCCGTAAAGCTCAGCCATTTCCTCGCCGGTGATCAAAGGCAGACGGGAAAGTACCTGAAGATGGGACAGAAAGCTGCTGATGGCCTTTTGTTTGTCCAACCAAGCCCCTGTTCTTATGATTCCGTTCGCCCTGAGCCTGTCGAAGGGCAACGCTGTGGTTCGACAAGCTCACCACGAACGGTTCAAACAAATTACAGCGAAATTGACTCTTATGCCCGCAAATCAATGACCGGTCCATGCCCGGTGGCTATCAATGCGATGTCCAATTTCTTGATTGCTTCCTGGCATTTGAGGCGGCGGTCTTCCACGGGAATGGCCTGGGGTGGAATCTCGCTGAACACCGAGCGGACTCCTTTGACCACGACTGCTGCCCCCTCGCCGCGCCTGGTGAACAGGTCACTGCTGAACAGCACTTTATCCGTTGTATCGTAGGCGATCAGTCCATCCTGGAGATGCGGCTCTGAAGGATAATTGATAAACTGGAGCCGCCTTCTGCCCAGCACAAGCTCATCGCCCTCTTTGACCGTCATCGGTTTTGAGTGTATCCCGAACCCGGCGAGATGCCGGGCGGTGGGGCCCGGCGCAACCGGAATGATATTGTGGTTCAACGCTAGCAGGAAAGCCAGCGAGCCACACTCATCCGCCTCAAAATGGGATATGAACACATAGCTCAGGGCAGACACGTCCACCACCTGCCGCATATTTTCGACCACCCGGGGGAAAAGGCTGGCGGCGCCGGTGTGAACGAGCATGGTCTTTTCGTCTTTTATGACGAACTGGTTGAAGGTTATTCCAGGCGGATCGACGAGCGTGCTGATCCGGTGTAATCCATCCATTATCTGGTCAAGCTGTGCCATTCTATATTCCTCCTCTCATTTGACATAATCTACCACCGCTCGTAACGGACGAGCTCTGCCATGGACTTGCGCTTCTTTTCCCTGGGCGTTTCGGGTGCGGGATAGCCTAGCGGCGTGACAACGATTGGTTCAACATCCGGCGGCAAGCCCAGGAACTCTCTCGCTGCCGTGCGGTCGAACGCCGCTATCCAGCACGTACCGAGGCCAAGGTCTGTAGCAGCAAGAGTGAGGTGGTCCATGACAATTGCTATGTCCACGTCCATATAGTTTTTGCCGTCCCGATGGACCCATGCCTGTGATGGAACGGCGACGGCAAAGATAAGTAACGGCGCCTGTACAAAACCGGGGCGGCTGTTGATCCTGGCAAGTTCTGTTTCTTTGCCAGCTGTATGAACAATGACCAACTGGAAGGGCTGGCGGTTTGCGGCCGTCGGCGCTGCCTGAGCCGCCTCAAGTACCTCGTTGAGTTTTGCATCTTCGACCGGGTCCTGTTTGAAAGTCCTGACGCTGTAACGCTTTCGAGCAAGCTCCAGAAATGACATACCTACCTCCTGATCACAATACTCTTGATACGGTAATTGTATAATCCTGTCTATTACGAAAATCTACCATATTTCGTTATCCCCGCAGAAGCGGGTATCTACTGGCAGAGTCCTCCGGATTCACGCCGGAGCTTACCCTGCTCAGGCATGGTCGGGAAAAACACAGGTAGGATACAAGTGCGACCAATTCAATATGACAAGAGTGCGATAATGCTATTTCTTGTTGAAATAACGCAGGGTGAGCTTGACCTTTTCTTCCAGGCTAAGGTTTCCAGCCGCCGGAAGAGTCGCGGCGGCCCGTGCTGCCTCGACAGCGGAATAACCGAGAGCAGCCAAAGCGGCGGCTACTTCGGCGCTATCCCGGTCCCCAACTTTCACCACAGCGGCCGATAGCAGACCTTCGCCTATTTTGTCCTTCAGCTCCAGCACCAGGCGGCTGGCGGTCTTTTTGCCGATGCCGGGCACCGATGTCAGCATATCGAGGTCGCCACCGGCAATTGCCTGGCTTAGCTGTTGAGCGGTCATCGAAGAAAGTATGCCCAGTGCCAGCCTTGGCCCAATGCTGGAAACGCCGAGCAGGAGATGAAATAGCTGGCGGTCCTCCGTGGAGGAAAAGCCGTAAAGAGTAGCTCCATCCTCCCTCAGATGAAGATGCGTGTATAAGCGGACTTCGCTTCCCATCGTTCCCAGCGCGCCAACGGTGGAGGTTGGCATGTAGACCTGGAAGCCGATGCCATGGACATTTATTACCGCCCAATCGCCGCTGATGGCTTCCAGCTTACCCTGGAGGCTTGAGATCATCTCTTACTTCCCTTTCTAGTTTGACCTGCCATCAGGTTTCCCAGACGCACGTCACTGAGATGGCAAAGAGCGACCGCTAGCGCATCAGCGGCATCAGTCGGCTGAGGAGTCTCCGGCAAACGGAGAAGCAGCCTGACCATTTCCTGGATTTGCTCCTTGGAGCCTGCGCCGTAATTCGACACGCTCTGCTTGATACGGGCAGGCGTATATTCATAAACGGGTATACCGGCATTGGCGGCGGAAAGAATCGCGATAGCCTGGGCTTGTCCGATAGCGATAGCCGAGCGGACATTCCTGGCGACAAAAGGCTGCTCGATTGCCACGGCGCCCGGCTGATAGTGCGACACTATTTCCTCGAGCATTCGGTATATAAAACTCAGGCGCTCCCCCAGTGAATAGCGCTTTGGGGCGGTTATCACGCCGTAATGGACGGCCGCGGTCTCTCCATTGTTATCATCGAGGACACCGTAGCCAAGACATATTGTTCCAGGATCAACCCCCAAAACTCTCATCCCTATGCTCACAGGGGAAAACGCACCGGGCCTAGTGTCCCATTCATGGCTGGGAACGATATTTTTCTACAATTTCATCGGAGAAATCAACGTTGCTGGTGACGTGATGTACATCATCAAGGTCTTCCAGTTTATCCAGCAGCCTGAGAGTCTGGAGAGCTTCTTTCTCTTCAAGTTGCACCGTTGTCTTGGGTACGGTTGATATCCCGGAGGAGGCGATCGGGATATTGCCGCGCTCCAGACTCTTGCGGACTGTTTCAAGGTCTTCCGGCCGGGTGTAAACTTCCACATAACCGTTTTCGACCTTGATGTCTTCGGCGCCGGCGTCAATCGCCTTCAGTTCCAGTTCCTCTTTATTCAAATCAGCGGCATCAATCCCGATGACACCCTTGCTGTCAAAAAGCCAGGCCACCGAGCCGCTTTCCCCGAGGTTTCCACCATGACGGGAAAAGATACTGCGGATTTCCTGTATGGCCCGGTTCCGGTTATCGGTAACCGCGTGAACCATGATGGCGGCACCGCTGGGTCCATAACCCTCCAGCGCAAGGTCTACGAGGACCATTCCCTCAACTTCGCCGCTGCCCCGCTTGATTGCCCGGTCAATATTTTCATAAGGCATGTTGGCGTCCCGGGCTTTCTGGACAGCCAATCTCAAGCGGTAGTTAGCCGTCTGATCGCTCCCACCCATCCTGGCCGCAACGATGATTTCCCGCGTTAGTTTTGTGAAAAGCTGGCCCCGCTTGGCATCAGTAACGCCTTTCTGATGCTTAATCGTCGCCCATTTAGAATGTCCAGACATTGCTAGCCCTCCTCATCGACTAACAGCCCATTTGTATATTAATCTTAGCATCAAATTCACGTCAAGAGAAGAGACAGCGGTTTACGGCGGTTGTTTTATCGGCAGGTTTATTTTATACTTCAAGACTGGGCGTTTTCTCTAGAGACCGCTTCGAGGGCTTTTCCCGGTCCGGTCTCGCCTGGAGGGCGAAATATCTGGAACAAAATCCTGACCATTATACTGGCCGCCGTCATTTTGGGCACATTGGGCACCATTATTTACGTTGTTAAAGTGCCCAGGCCAGAAAGCGGTTTTAGTGAGTTCTATCTCCTGGGACTGGATGGCAAGGCATCCGGATACCCCACGGAACTGCGGGCAGGTGAGACAGGAAAGGTAATAGCCGGCATTGTCAATCGGGAACAGCGCCCGGTGGTATACCGGATGGAAGTCAGGGTTGACGGTGTTTTGAATGGCGGCTCTGACGGAATTGCGCTTGAACAGGGCAAAGAGTGGCAGGAAGAGGTGGAGTTCACGCTGGACAGGGCCGGCGAAGGACAAAAAGTGGAGTTCCTGCTCTACAGGCAGGAGGACAGCCAGCCTTACCGGCAGCTTCATCTATGGGTAACCGGGCGATAACCGAGAGTGTTTAATAACTCCGTTGTCATCGCGAGGAGCGAAGCGACGTGGCGATCTCGATGAAGCTATGTCAGAGATTGCCAAGTCCCAATTTTATCGGGACTCGCATGACATCTGTTCTTAAACACTCTCGTAACCCGGATTTGACATAAAATCAGACTGAGGTTAAAATCAAGCAAAATGACACTGTTCGGCTCCTCCGGAATAAGAAGGATTGCTGACAGGCACCTCCTTGAGATAGCCCTCAGGACAGGCCTGGCCGTCGGCAAAACATACAGAAGGGTTATTGTTGGCTCTGATACCCGGACTTCAGGCGGGGCAGTGAAGCTGGCGTTTGCATCTGGTCTGCTTGGAGCGGGCGCTGAATACCGGGACGGGGGAGTCACGCCAACGCCCACCCTTGCTCTCGCCGCCGGGCGATTCGGCGCCGGCGCCATGATTACCGCCTCCCATAATCCTCCACAATATAACGGTATCAAGCTTGTCAACAACGATGGCTCAGCATTCGATGGCAGCCAGAGAGAGCAGGTAGAGACCGCGGTGTTAGGCGACTCCCTTTCAGCGGCACCGTGGGAAGAAATGCGAGACAGCTTCATTTATGATGGGGCTATCGAAGAGCACATCCAGCACATACAGAAAGATTTTCCCCGTCCGCTGAAATTGAAAGTGGTCCTGGACTGCGGCTGCGGCGCCACATCCGTGATAAGCCCGTATTTGCTCCGGAGATTGGGCTGTGAGGTGATTGCTCTGAACTGCTATCCGAGCGGATTTTTCCCGCATGATGTGGAGCCGCTTGAAGCCAATCTGGGAGATTTGATCGCAGCCACGCGCCAGTCCGGTGCTGACTTGGGGATCGCCCATGACGGTGACGGTGACCGGATGATGGCGGTGGACGACCTCGGAAGATTCATCCCCGGGGACAAACTGCTGGGCATCTTTGCGCAGGAAATGAAAGCGAAAGAGGTGGTCACCACGCTGGACGCCTCGATGGCGATTGAAGAGTTGGGCTTCAAGGTGACGAGAACCAGAATCGGGGATATTTATGTTTCAGAGGAGCTGAAGAAAAGCGGCGATTTCGGCGGTGAGCCGTCGGGAAGCTGGGTCTTCCCCAAGAGTTCGCTCTGCCCCGACGGTGTGTATGCCGCCGCCAAACTTCTCGCCATCGCCAGCCAGAGCAAGCTGTCATCCCTGATAGACCGCATTCCCCACTACCCGATTATTCGTGGCAGCGCCTCCAACGCAGGAATAACGGTTGCTGAAGTCGAAAAACGATTGCCGGCACTGAAGCCGCTATCGGTAAGCAATATCGATGGCATCAGGCTTGCCTTCAATGATGGCTGGCTGCTGGTGAGACCTTCAGGCACTGAGCCGAAAATAAGGCTGACGGCGGAAGCCAGGAGCAAGGAGCAGGCGCGCAAGCTATATGACGCCGCTCTGCAGATAGTGGAGAAATGCCGCTCTGCCAGCAGGGAGAGATCGTAAGAGATGAAAGCAGTTATTCTGGCGGCTGGCGAGGGCAGCCGGATGCGCCCCCTTACATATACCCGCCCAAAAGTAATGTTGCCGATTGCGGGTAAACCTATCCTGGAGCATTTGCTGGTTGAGGCTGCATCTGCCGGAATCAATGATTTCATTCTTATTGTGGGCTATCATGATGAGCAGGTGCGCCATTATTTTGGCGATGGAAGCAAGTGGGGTGTCAGCATCCGTTACCAGAGCCAGCGCCGCCAATTGGGTACGGCTGATGCGCTGAGAATGGTGGAGCATCTGGTGGAAGGCAACTTCCTGATGATGAATGGAGACATCATAGGATGCCGTGAAGACATAAGAGACATGGCCGGCAAAAAGACCAATACGATGGGTGTTATCGAGGTTGAGGATGCCAGGGACCTGGGCACGGTCGAGGTGGCAGGACAGCGCATCACGAAAATCCGTGAGAAAGTTGCCAGCCCGGTCTCGAAGATTGCGAATGCCGGGCTTTATCTGTTTGCGCCGGAGATATTTGCCGCCATAGCTCAAACGGAGAAATCGCCGCGCGGGGAGTACGAGATAACCGATTCCCTGCAGCTACTGATTGACAGCAAGCATCCAGTTGGCTACCATAAGCTAAGCTCCTGGCTTGATATGAGTTACCCGTGGGATTTGCTGCGGGCGAACGAATTGTTGCTTTCGGAGATTGAGCCCCAGCAGTTCGGGGAGATTGAAACGAACGTTGTAATCAAAGGGCAGGTTGCCATTGGCAAAGGCACGGTGATCAAATCAGGGGCATATATCACAGGGCCGGTCATAATCGGGGAGAACTGTGATATCGGGCCGAACTGCTATATCCGCCCGTATACGGCAATCGGCGACCACTGTCATATCGGAAACGCTGTCGAGATCAAGAACTCGATAATCATGAATGGCAGCAATGTTCCCCACCTCAGCTACGTAGGTGACAGCGTTATCGGCGAAGGGTGCAACCTAGGAGCGGGCACCAAGACCGCCAACCTGCGGTTCGATGAACAAAATATCATGGTGACCGGCCGGGATACAAGGAGAAGGAAGCTTGGCGCTATCATCGGGGATAACGTGGAAACAGGCATAAATGTCTCGATAAATGTTGGCAGCATCATCGGCAATAATACCTGGATCGGGCCCGGCGCAAAAGTGGGTGGAGTAGTTGCCCCCGATTCGAGAATATTTTAGACTCGTACGGACGTAGAAAATGATGCTACATAATTTGTCATTGCGAGGGCACATTCCCCTTCACCACTTTCAGGGTCAGTGTAAACTCCGTCCGAGGCAATCCGTCTGCGATTCATTAGATAACGGATTGCCTCGCTAACGCTCGCAATGACCGAACACCAGGTTCATGCGATGAAACAGGCAGTGATTCTTGCCGCCGGAGAAGGCCAGAGGCTAAGGCCGTTTACCGTTACCAGGCCGAAGGCGATGCTGTCCATCGCCGGGAAGCCGATATTGCAACATGTGGTCGAGGCTGTGGCGCAAAATGGCATAAGGCAGATTGTGATCATCGTTGGCTACAAAAAGGAAGAGATTTTCGATTACCTGGGCGCCGGCGACCAGTTCGGCGTCAACATAACCTATGTGACGCAGGAAAGGCAGCTTGGCACTGCTCACGCCCTGGCTCAGGCGAGGGACATGGTACACGATGAGTTTCTTGTGCTGCCGGGGGACAATCTGATTGATACCGGTACAATCGCTCAGTTTGTGACCGTCCATCCCGATGCCGTGCTGACCAAGAAGGTGGAAAAACCATCCCGGTACGGAGTGGTAGCCGCTGATGGCAATTCCCTCCTCGCCATCATCGAAAAGCCGAAGGAAACGGAAAGCAACCTGGTTAATACCGGGATATATGCGTTTGGCACGGATATCTTTGACCTCATGGACACCAGGCTGGATATTCCTGATGTTCTGAACGGCATGCTTGAGCAGAAGCGGCCGGTTACAGTCATGGAGACAGACGGCACCTGGCTGGATGTTGTTTACCCGTGGGACATAATAAAGTTGAATGATGCTGTCCTCCGCCATGTGCCGGCGAAACTTGGGGGAACAATCGAGACCGGCGCCTATGTTAAGGGTCAGGTATCGATAGGGCAGAATACCGTGATAAGGGCAAACTCTTACGTGCTGGGGCCGGCGGTCATCGGGGAACATTGCGATATAGGTCCGGGAGTATGCATTCTGCCTTCAACCAGCATTGGCAATAACGTTGTCATTTCACCATTCAGCGTGATTGAAAACAGCATGATCGGGGAAGATGTCCACATCGGGCCGGCATCGGTGATACAGGACTCGGTCATTGACAAGGGTTGCGTCATTAAGGGACATTTCACCGCCTGTAGCGGTGAGGCGGAACTGAGAATCAATGATGAGTTCCATATGGTGAATATCGGTGCCATGCTCGGTACGGGTTGCCGGCTGGGGAGCAGCGTTGTGGCTCAGCCCGGGGCAATTGCGGGCAACTACAGCCAGATACAGGCATTGAAGCTCATCGGCGGAAGACTACCGGACCGGAGCTACGTGGTCTAAGAACTATGTGCGGGATAGTCGGCTACATCGGTGAGCGGCGGGCCCAGCCGGTGCTTCTCGGTTGTTTGAGGAAACTGGAGTACCGGGGCTATGACTCCTGCGGTATCGCTGTGACGGCGGATGGACTCCAGGTTTACAAGGATGCCGTGCGCGTGGAGGCTCTGGCGAAATCCGCACCGCAATTTGGTGGAACAGTCGGGATCGGCCACACCCGCTGGGCGACCCATGGCGGGCCCTCTAAAATCAATGCCCACCCTCATCTTGATTGCGCCGGCAGGATCGCCGTTGTCCATAACGGAGTGATTACCAATTTCCGTGAACTGCGGCGTAAGCTGGCCGCCGAGGGGCACATTTTCCTTTCCGAAACGGATACCGAGGTAATCCCGCATCTCATCGAAAAATATGACACCGGAGACCTGGAGGCAGCGGTTGTAGCGGCGCTGAGAGAAATTGAGGGTTCCTATGCCATAGTGGTAATGAAAGCCGGCGAGGCGCGTCTAGTGGTCGCCAGGAAGGACAGCCCGCTGGTAATTGGCATCGGCGACCGGGAGAATTTCATCGCGTCGGACGTACCGGCTTTTCTCGAACACACGGGCAGAGTTATCTACCTCGAAGATGGGCAGACCGGCAGCATCACAAGATCCGGAATAAGGATCAACTCGGGCGGGCGAGAGATTGCGCCGAAAGAAGACAAGGTCTTATGGAGCGCTAACGAAGCGCAAAAGGGCGGCTACGACCATTTCATGTTAAAGGAAATCCACGAACAGCCCCGGGTGATAAGAAACACCCTTGCCGAGTTCACTCAAGCCGAAGAAACAGCCTCCGGGTCAGATTTGACCAGGGAGATCGGCGTCTCCCCGATATTGATGCTGGCCTGCGGCACCTCTTACCATGCGGCGCTGGTGGGCAAGTATGTTTTGGAAGACCTGGTCAATATTCCGGCAACGGTCGAGTTTGCCTCTGAGTTCAACCACCGGAAAAATATCTTCGGGAAACCCCTGGGCATAGCCATCACGCAATCGGGAGAGACAGCGGATACGCTGAAAGCGATGAAGAGAGTGAGGAGCCAGGGAGGACGCGTTATCGCCGTTACCAACGTCGTTGGCAGTACTGCCAGCAGGATAGCCAATCAGACGATATACACGAGGGCAGGTCCGGAGATAAGTGTGGCGGCGACGAAGACCTTCATCGCTCAATTGATGATACTTTACTGGCTGGCGATGTCCAACTCGAAGGCAGACTCGCGCCGGATTGCCAGTCTGTTGTTGGAGCTTAGGCAGTTACCAAACAGGGTACAACAGGTGCTGGATAATGAGGGGATAATCGCCGGGCATGCAAAGTTCTTGTCCAGGTATGAACATGCCTTCTTCATCGGACGGGGGATAAATTATCCTGTCGCACTGGAAGGGGCGCTGAAACTCAAAGAGGTTTCTTACATTCATGCCGAAGGCTACCCGGCCGGTGAGACAAAGCATGGCCCGTTTGCCCTGCTCGGCAGGGAGACGCCCGTAATCGCCGCCGTCAGCCGTGATGACACATATGAAGCTATGATGACCAGTATGAAGGAAATCAAGGCGCGCTCTTCGCCAGTGATAGCGTTGTCTGAAGATGGAGACGGGGCGGTCGAAGAGTTGGCAGATTTTGTGATACCGGTGCCGCACGTGGATTGCATCTTCTCCCCGGTGGTCAACTGCGTGGCTTTGCAGTTGCTAGCCTACTATGCCGCCCGGGAGCGTGGCTGCCCCATTGACTTCCCGCGCAACCTGGCCAAAAGCGTCACGGTAGAATAACACGGTGGAAATCACGTCCTTTTTATCGGCTCACGGCAATGGCCATGATTTACTCAGCAGATTCACCAGCATTATGGGAAAACCTGAATATCACAAGACTCCTGTGAAAAAAATGAAAACCTTGCGGAAGATGCAGAGGATGGTCAAGAAAGTTGGGGGCTTTTGAAAGCTGCTCCAGAATACTTGACTAATTTTTCTCCATCGGTTATATTATCGTTGATTAGTGGAGGATAGCAGGCTTGCTTAAAGCTGAGGGCTTCCAGGAAGTCTCAGCTTTAATTTTATGCGTCAGTTCCTATATAGATGAAAATTGCCATAAGCGGAAAGGGTGGAGTTGGTAAGACCTTACTCGCTGCTTTACTTTCCAGAGCATTTGCCGAATCCGGCTACTCCGTGCTCGCCATTGACGCCGATCCCTGCCCCAGTCTCGCTGCCACCCTCGGTTTCCCGAACGCCGAAGAGATCATCCCCATTTCCGAGATGAAAGACCTGGTTGAAGAGCGCACCGGCGCCAAGCCGGGGGAAATGGCGGTCTACTTCAAGCTCAATCCCAGGGTTGACGACCTGCCGGAAATATACTGGCGTGAGCATGACGGCGTCAAGCTCATGGTCATGGGGCAGATGAAGAGGGGTGGCAGCGGCTGCTATTGCGCCGAAAACGTTCTGCTCCAATCACTGGTCAACTATTTGCTCCTCGCCCGCAACGAAGTCATCATCATGGATATGGAGGCGGGAATCGAACACCTCACCCGGGCGACCGCTAAGGCCGTGGACAGGCTCATCGTGGTGGTGGAGCCAGGCCGGCGCAGCGTGGAAACCGCCTTCAGAGTCCGGCAGCTTGCGCAGGACATCGGTTTG
Source organism: Chloroflexota bacterium (assembly GCA_016190825.1). GTDB lineage: Bacteria > Chloroflexota > Dehalococcoidia > Dehalococcoidales > UBA2162 > JACPPV01. The sequence continues at coordinate 75,732 of JACPPV010000009.1, read as the reverse complement.
GCTAGCATAGCCGTTGTCGGCAACAAGATTAAGAGCAAGGCTGAAAAAGACTTCCTGCTCTCCAGTCTTGAGGGTTTTGAGTTCCTCGGTTTCATTCCTTATGACCAGGCAATAGTGGACGCTGACCTCACACATGGTCCCATCGTCAGCGCCAGCCAGCCAATCGCCGCCGCGGCTAGGGACATTTTTCGTTCTCTAATTTCTTCGATCCCGATGGACTCGGAACTCGGCAGCGTAACCCGGTGAGCAAAGCTGTATCCGGTGACCGACCGGACGCGGCAAAAATAAAGAGAAGCGCGGATAAATAAGGAGGAATTATGCCCTACGACACGTCAAAGATGGCAGACTGGCAGATTGCAGAGGCTGCCGAAGAGCAAATGCCCACACCGGACGAGTGGCGGGAAAAACTGGGACTCAGGAAGGATGAAATCCTGGCTTACGGCAAGGTGGCCAAACTGGATTTTCTGAAGATAATTGACCGCCTTAAGGACAAGCCGGACGGCAAGTACGTTGAAGTCACTGCCGTCACCCCAACCCCGTTGGGAGAGGGAAAGACGACTACTACGATGGGTCTTATCGAAGGGTTGGGCAAGCAGGGAGAGAATGTCGGCGGGGTTATCCGCCAACCTTCAGGCGGCCCAACCATGAACGTCAAAGGCACTGCCGCCGGCGGCGGCAACGCCATCTTGATTCCCCATACCGAGTTCTCCATGGGACTCACCGGTGATATCAATGACATTATGAACGCCCACAACCTGGCAATGGTGGCTCTGACGGCCAGAATGCAGCACGAGCGCAACTACGATGACGCTCAATTAGCCAAACTGAGCAAGATGCGCCGTCTCGATATTGACCCGCTGAGGGTTGAGATGGGCTGGATCATAGACTATTGCGCTCAGAGTCTGCGGAACATAATTATCGGGCTGGGCGGCAGCCGGACAGATGGCTTCATGATGCAATCCAAGTTCGGTATCGCGGTCAGTTCCGAACTTATGGCGATGCTCAGCATTGTGAGGGACCTCGCCGATCTGCGAGAAAGAATGAACAACATCACTGTAGCATATGACAAAAAGGGCAAGCCGGTTACCACTGGCGACCTGGAAGTGGCTGGCGCCATGACTGCCTGGATGCGCAACACCATTAATCCCACGCTTTGCTGCACCGCCGAGTACCAGCCGGTGATGGTCCACGCCGGGCCTTTCGCTAACATCGCCGTCGGTCAGTCTTCCATTATCGCCGACCGCCTGGGACTCAAGATGTTCGACTACAACGTCACCGAGAGCGGTTTTGCGGCGGACATCGGCTTTGAAAAGTTCTGGAATGTGAAGAGCCGTTTCAGTGGACTCAAGCCCAACGTTTCGGTTTTGGTCGCCACTGTACGGTCGCTCAAGATGCACGGCGGTGGGCCCAAGGTCACGCCGGGTGTCGCTCTGCCTGATGCATACAAGAAATCCGCTCCGGAACTGGTAGAGAAGGGCTGCGCCAACCTGGTGCATCACATTGGCATAATCAGAGCGGCCGGAATCAATCCCGTTGTTTGCATCAATCGTTTCCCCACCGATACCGATGAAGAGATCAATATCGTGCGCAGGGCGGCCGAGGCGGCGGGAGCCCGCTGCGCTGTTTCGACCCATTACCTGCACGGTGGCGCTGGCGCGGGACAACTGGCCGACGCCGTCAAAGACGCCTGCAAAGAAAAGACCGATTTCAGATTCCTCTATCCTAGTGAGATGAAATTGAGACAGCGCGTTGAGAAGATAGCCAAAGTGGTCTACGGCGCCGATGGCGTATCCTGGACTCCCGAGGCTGAGGCGAAAGCGAAGAGTTTTGAAGCTGATCCCAAATACGATGAGTTCGCCACCATGATGGTGAAGACCCACCTCTCGTTGTCCCACGATCCGACCAGAAAGGGCGTGCCCAAGGGCTGGACGCTACCCATTCGGGACATCTTGATCTACTCCGGCGCCAAGTTTCTCTGCCCGATGGCAGGCACAATTAGCCTGATGCCGGCCACCGGTTCAGACCCGGCCCTCAAGAAGGTCGATGTTGATGTCAAGACTGGCAAGGTCCATGGCCTTCACGAGGTAGACTAGCGCTCGGTCTCACAGAAATACGCGATTGGGCGCACCGTTCGTGGTGAGCTAGCCTGTCCTGAGCCAAGCCGAAGGAAACCACGAGCGGTGCGTCCTTCGACAGGCTCGGGGCGAACGGCGAGATAACATAACTATCAAGGGTGAGGGCACAACAGCATTTTCCCCTCACCCCTCCCCTTAAGGCGAGGGGAAACGTAACAATAGCTTGTACAATCAGGTAGTGGCGAACAATTCCAGGGTATTGTAGAATAAAACAGGAAACATTCCTGTTTACTAGGGCTAATAAGGAGAGGATTTGACTTTTTCGATAGCAGTAGCCGGCAAGGGCGGTAGCGGCAAGACATCGGTCACAAGCATTGTGATCCGTTATCTGAAGAACCGGAACATGGTCCCGATTCTAGCCGTTGACGCTGATGCCAATGCCAACCTGGGGGATAGCCTGGGGCTAACGGTCAAGGAGACCGTTGGCGCGATAATTGCTTCTTTTAATGAGGTGAAGATTGGCATTCCTCCCGGCATGACCAAGGAGGCTTATCTTCAATATCGGCTTAATGAAGCTATCATTGAAAGCCCAAGTATCGACCTGCTGACCATGGGCCGGGGTGAAGGTCCCGAGTGCTATTGCTACCCGAACGTTGTCCTGAGAAAAACGGCGGACTCGCTGGCGGGAAACTACGCCTACGTGGTTATGGACAACGAGGCGGGGATGGAGCACCTGAGCCGCAGGACAACGCAGAATATCGATGCGCTACTTCTGGTCTCCAATCACTCCGTGAAGGGTGTGCGGACGTTGGCAAGAATCAAGGAGCTGGTATCAGAGCTGGGACTAATCGTAAAAAGGCAATTCGTCATCATCAACATGGTCCCGGATGAACTGGCTCCGCCAATTGTTGAAGAGATGGCAAAGCTGGAGCTAAACCCGGACGTGATTGTTCCCCAGGACGACCTGATATACCAGTATGACCTCGAAGCGAGGCCGCTGCTCGAACTGCCGGACACCTCCAGGGCGGTATCGGCGGTTGATAAGCTGATGGAAATGGTCTTGCAGTCTGTACCAGGGAAAAGCTAAAGAATCAGGAAATACAGCCAATACTATCGGGAGGCGAAAATGCCCGCAGAAATAATTGATGGAAGAAAGATTGCAGCTGACATTCAAGCTGACCTCAAGCAGAGAATAAACCATTTGCAGGAAAAGGGAGTAAGTCCAAAACTGGTGACGATTCTGGTGGGTGAGGACCCGGCTTCCATTTCCTATCTCCGGGGAATCACCCGGACCTGCGGGGAAGTTGGCGTGCTTACCGAGAGCGCGAGGCTTCCAGCCACCATTACGCAGCAGGAGCTTTTGACGAAAATAGACGAGTTGAATCGGGATAGCAAAGTGCACGGCATCCTGCTTTTCCTGCCGTTGCCCGGGCAGCTTAATGCTCTTGAAGCGGAAAGCGCCATCTCCCCCGATAAGGACGTGGACGGGACTAACCCGATAAGCACCGGCAAGCTACTGCTCGGGGAGGATACGTTTTTCCCCTCCACGCCATACGGGGTCCAGGAGCTGCTGATGCGGAGCGGGCATGACCCGAATGGGAAACACGTGGTCATCGTAGGTCGCAGCAATATAGTTGGTAAGCCGTTAGTGGGGATATTTGTCCAGAAGCAAAAGGGAGCCAATGCCACGGTGACCGTATGCCATACTGGGACGAAGAATCTGAGCGCATTTACCCGGCAGGCTGATATCCTGGTGGCCGCAATGGGCAGAGCTAAAGCAATCACCGCTGACATGGTAAGAGAGGGCACCGTGGTAATTGATGTTGGGGTGAATTTCATTCCGGACCCGGTCACTGGAAAGAATAAGCAGGTGGGGGATGTCGATTTCGAAGCGGTGAAAGAGGTGGCCGGCGCGATAACGCCCGTTCCCGGGGGGACAGGCGCGGTGACATCGGTCATGCTGATGGTGAATACCGTCAAAGCTGCCGAGAAGCTGGCCGGATAACAACGAAGAGATTTAGGAGATCGATAATATGCCAGCCAAAATTCTGGATGGAAGAGCAATATCCGCTCAAATAAGGGAAGACCTTAAGGGCGAAGTGGACCGCCTCAAAGAGCGGGGAATCACCCCTGGCCTCGCCGGGGTGCTCGTGGGTGAGGACCCGGGCTCAGTCACCTATGTTGGTCTGAAGGCAAAAGCATGCGAGGAAGTTGGCGTAGCCGAATTGATGTGCCGCTTGCCCGACACCGTCACGGAACAGGAGCTTCTGAGCAACATAGAAAGGCTGAATGGCGACCCGAAGGTGCACGGTATTTTTGTCCAGCTTCCCTTGCCCAAGCACCTTTCGGAGGAGAAAGCCCTGGCGGCCGTTTCCCCGGACAAAGATGTTGACGGCTTTCAGGCGGTAAATGTGGGCAAATCATGGCTGGGACAGTCCGCCTTCGTGCCGGCGGTGGCAATCGCCATGCATGAGATCCTCATCAGGGGAGGATATGACGTCAAGTACAAGGACGTGGTTATCGTGAATGTGGATAACCTTGTCGGCAAGCCACTCGCCTCCATCCTGGCACAGGATAAGGAGAAGGCAATGGCAAACGTTACCCTGGTCCACCCTTCTACCCCCGATCTTGCTGCCTATACCCGCCGGGCGGATATCCTGGTGGTATCGGTAAATAAGCCGAAGTTCATCACCACCGATATGGTAAGAGAGGGCGTGGTGGTGCTGGACTTTGGCTCAAACTTTGTAGAAGACCCGGTCACCAAAAAGAGAAGGACCGTTGGGGATGTTGATTTTGACGCCGTAAAAGAAAAGGCCGGGGCGATAACGCCCGTTCCCGGTGGGGTGGGGCCGATGTTGATTACGATGTTACTGGCGACCACGGTCTGGTCGGCCAGGAAGGCGGCAGGACTAGTTTAGCTGGAGGTGGAAGAGATGACGTATCAACTTGAAAAGAAAAGCGCACCTGGGAGGGACGAGGTGGAAGTGCTCGGGCCGACTTTTGAAGAAGGCAAACCGGAAGATGATGAGATGGGCCGCTGGCGGCAGAAAATCGCCAGCCGGGCAGACAGGCTGAAGTACCTCGAGACCGCTGAGCGGTACTGGTACGGCAAAGAGTGGTATGGCAGCGAAAAGAGGAAAACGCCTGCCTAGCGGTTGATTCAGTTCAATGTTTTGTATGAGGACGTAGATGGCAATAGAGATTGCGAAAACCCTTTATAACGGCAAAATCAAGGCGTTTACTTTGGGCAAGGGCAATAAGGCGGTGGCTGTCGGCGGGGAGACATGTTACCCTTTTTACATTTTCGAGGGGCAAATGCCCAATGCACCCAGGATAGCCATGGAGGTATGGGACTACCCGCCTGAGGACTGGGCCGAGGAGGCGCTTAAACCTTTCGTCGGGGTAACGGGCGACCCTGTAGCCTGGGCGAAAAAGTGCATTTCCGATTACGGGGCGGATATGATATGCCTGCAGCTCATCAGCACAGACCCTAACGGGCTTAACCGTGATGCTGAAGAGGCTGCCCAACTGGCAAAAAAAGTCGCCGACGCTGTTGATGTTCCCCTGATTGTCTGGGGAACTGCCAACCATGATAAGGATACCGAGGTATTGAGGCGAATCGCCGAGCTATGCCAGGGAAAGAACCTGCTCCTCGGCCCGGTGGAAGAAGGCGATCATAAGAGAATTGGCGCCGCCGCCATCGGTTTTCAGCACGTTGTTATCGCCTCAACTCCCATAGACATTAACCTTGCCAAGCAGTTGAATATCCTTCTGGGAAACCTCGGCGTATCAGAACAGAATTTGATCATGGATACCACTGTGAGCGGGATTGGATACGGACTTGAGTATGCCTATTCCGTCATAGAGCGGGTACGGATGGCGGCTTTAACCCAGCAAGATGACAAGCTCCAATTCCCGATAATATCAAACATCTCCAAGGAGACGTGGAAGGCGAAAGAGACAAGGATCACAGCGGCCGAAGACCCGACCATGGGAGACGCCGGCAAGAGAGGTATTCTTCTCGAAGCTATGTCCGCACAGTGTTTGCTGCTTGCCGGAGCGGATGTTTTGATCATGAGGCATCCGGAAGCCATAAAACTTGTTCGCCAGATGATCGCCGAGTTGACCGGAACGGTCTGAACAAGCTTGACGAGCGGATGAGTAATTCCTATAATTACAACTGATAAGCATTACTGTTTGCTATTCATGATGACCAGGGAATCAAAACAGAAAATAGCCATCCTGAATGCCATCAGGCACACAAGCAGTCATCCTGATGCGGGCTGGATATATGAGCAGGTGCGGCAGGAGATGCCCAGGATTAGCCTGGGCACGATTTACCGAAACCTCAATGTATTGGAAAGAGACGGTGAAATCCGGCGGCTGGAGATAGGTATGCAGGGCCGGTATGAGGTAAACGGTGACAAGCATTGCCATTTCCGGTGTGAACGGTGCGGCGCAATTGTGGACGTGCACCTGTCAGCTGATAGCGAACTTGATGGGAAGGTATCAAAAGATACCGGTTTCAGTGTCAGGCGGCATTATCTTGAGTTCGCCGGATATTGTCAGGGGTGCGAGTAATTTTGTATGAATGAAGTCACGAGACAAGAACATACCAGGAGTGAAAAGGAGGAGGAAGCCAGATGTCACCAGGAAAAAATGAAATAAAGAGTATCGATCCAGCAACTCTGGAGATGATCGAAAAGGCAGCCCAGGAAGGCGTGCCCAATGCTTTTGAACGGGCGGAGAGAATATCGCCCTGTCCTATTGGGGCTGATGGGAATTGCTGTTCCATTTGTGCCATGGGACCATGCCGGGTCCCGCTACCGAGGGCAAGAGAGGAAACGCCGGAGGAGAAGAAGAGGCGCCGGGGTGTTTGCGGCGCGACTGCTGAGACGATTGCGGCCAGAAACTTCGTCCGGAAAATAGCGGCTGGGACCGCATCTCATGGCGACCACGGAAGGGTCATGGCCAAGCTGTTCCTGGACATTGCGGAGGGTAAGGCTCCGGGCTACCAGATCAAAGACGAGCAGAAGCTGCTTTCACTTGCGCTTGACCTTGGGGTCAAGATCGGCGATCGCAGCAACGAGGAAATCGCCGTTGATCTGGGCAAACTGCTGGTGAATGAGTTTGGGAAACAGGAAGGAGAGCTTCTTTTCCTGAAGCGGGCTCCGCTGAAGCGCCAGGAGATATGGCGCAAGTGGGGTATTGCCCCCCGCGGGATTGATATTGAAGTTGCGGAAGCCATGCACCGGACCCACATGGGCACGGACCAGGAGTACCATGACCTGCTTAACTTCGGGTCAAAGGTAGGGCTGGCGGACGGCTGGGGCGGCAGCATGATCGGCACCGAAATCCAGGATATTATCTTCGGAACGCCGGCTCCGCTCCTTAGCCAGATAAATCTCGGCGTCCTAAAGGAGGACGAGGTCAACATCATCATCCACGGCCACGAGCCACAGCTCGCCGAAATGCTGGCCGTGGCCTCTCAAGAGCCGGAGATGATTGCCTACGCGAAATCGAAGGGGGCAAAGGGAATAAATCTTGCCGGTATGTGCTGCACCGCCAACGAAATGCTTATGCGCCACGGCGTGCCAATCGCGGGTAACTTCCTCCAGCAGGAGCTGGCAATCGTGACCGGCGCGGTGGAAGCGATGGTAGTTGACGTGCAGTGCATTATGCAGGGCCTGGCCGATACCGCCAACTGCTACCATACAAAAGTAATCACGACCGACGCCAGGGCCAAGATTCAGGGTGCAGTCCACATGCAGTTTGACGAACATCACGCCATTGAATCCGCCAGGGCGATAGTCCGAGCGGCGGTGGACAACTTTGTCAACCGCGGCAGCAACGTCCGTATTCCTAACCACAAAGCAGACATGATTGCCGGGTTCAGCCACGAGACAATCAATTATCTGCTCGGCGGCATGTTCCGGGCTTCCTACCGGCCATTGAATGATAACATCATCAACGGCCGTATCCGCGGTGTAGCCGGCGTGGTTGGCTGCAACAATCCGCGGACGATTCACGACCAGGGCAACCTTCTCATGGTCAAGGAACTCATCAAGAATGATGTCCTTGTCCTGCAGACAGGCTGTATGGCGATGGCGAGCGGCAAGGCGGGCCTTATGGTACCTGAAGCGGCCGCCGAGTTTGCCGGACCCGGTCTCGCTTCCGTTTGCGAAGCGGTGGGAATCCCGCCGGTCTTGCATGTGGGAGCCTGTATTGACAACTCCAGACTTTTGATCGCGGCTACCGCCATGGTCAAGGATGGCGGTCTTGGCGACGATATCAGCGATCTGCCGGTTGCCGGCGCGGCGCCGGAATGGATGAGCGAAAAGGCAATCGCAATCGGCCAGTACTTCGTGTCTTCCGGTGTTTTCACCGTGTTCGGCACCACCTGGCCAACGGTCGGCAGCAAGGAAGCCACCGAGTTCCTGTTCAAAGATATGGAACAAATGTACGGCGGGATGTGGGCGTTTGAGCCGGATCCTGTCAAGGCGGCTCACATGATGATTGACCACATTGACAAGAAGCGGAAAGCACTCGGAATCGATAAAGCCCGGGAAAGGGTGCTTTATGATATGGCGATGAGACGTGAACTCGAGGCAGTGTAACCCAGGGCGGATGAAAGCGGATAGAAGGAGATAACGAAAGGTGTCTAAGATTATTGCATCGGCGGCAATCAGGGGGGCTCACAAAATAGTCGCCCGGGCGGAGAATAAGTGGCGTGAGGCGATAGACAAATGGGGCGCTAACGAGCCCGTTGGTTTCCCGAACACCGCCTATTACCTACCGATAATTTACGGCATTCTCGGCATGAAAGTTGAAAAACTGGGGGACATGGAAGCTGTCCTCAAACGGTGCCAGGCCATCCTACCGCCGCCGGTAAAAGAACTCCACCCCTTACCCTACCTTGCCCCTGCCCTTGATGCGGGCATGGCTACGTTCTTTGCTGAGGAGCTCATCGAGGCGATACGGTATCTGGAACAGCCCAACTTCTATCTCAGGGGAGAGGACATTACGGAGGGCAATATCTGGCTCGGCGCCGCCGATGACATTATCCTGAGAAAGCGCGGCATTGAGTTTGTTGATGGCACGGCTCCCGGTTTTGCCGCCATCCTGGGCGCTGCCCCAACGCCGGAAATGGCGGCAAAGATTGCCCAGGAGCTCCAGCAGAAAAACCTTTACGTTTTCATGGCAGCCGATTACAACGGCAAGAGGTTCGCTGAGCAACTCATTGAAGCTGGAGTACAGGTCGGCTGGCCGACCCGTCTTGTTCCCTTCGGGCCTGACGTCAGCGCCACCGTCTTCGCTATGGGCTTTGCTACCAGGGCGGCGATGTCTTTCGGTGGCATCGAACCCGGGGATTACCGGAAGATCCTTATTTACAATAAGGACCGCGTTTTTGCCTTCGCCATGCCGCTCGGCTACGTGACCGACGAGTGGTATGCCAACGGCGCTGGTGCAATTAACTGGGGATTCCCAGTCATCGCCGATACGCCCATCCCCGAGGTCCTGCCCACCGGCATTTGTACCTACGAACACGTTGTTTCCAATATCCCGCACGATAAAATCGTCGCCAAGGCCGTAGAGGTCAGGGGACTAAAGGTTTCCATGGCGGAAGTCCCCGTGCCCGTGGCATATGGCGCCGCCTTTGAAGGCGAGCGGGTCCGCGGCGAGGACATCTACCTTGAGTGCGGCGGAGGCCGTACCCACATGGTGGAGTGGGTTACCAGCAAGCGGATGGATGAGATTGAAGACGGCAAGATCGAACTAATCGGCCCTGAAATCAGCGATGTTCAGCCCGGTTCACGTCTGCCGCTGGCGATTGCCGTAGAAGTAGCCGGGCGCGAGATGCAGCCGGACTACGAGCCAATCCTCGAAAGACAGATTCACCATCTGATAAATTATGCCCAGGGTGCGATGCATATCGGCCAGAGAGACATCGCCTGGCTCAGGGTAAGCAAAGGCGCCTTTGGAAAGGGCTTCCGCCTTCATCACATCGGAGCAATTCTCCACGCAAAACTGCATCAGGACTTCAGCCGGATATTCGATAAAATACAGATCAAGCTATATACGAAAGATGAGGACGTGCTCAAGGTAACCGAGGCGGCACGCGCCGCTTACCGGGTAAGGGATGTCAGAATTGAAGGCATGACCGATGAAACCACCGACATTTTCTACTCCTGCACGCTGTGCCAGTCCTTCGCTCCCAGCCACGTATGCGTTATCAGCCCGGAGAGGACAGGGCTTTGCGGCTCATATAACTGGATGGACTGCAAGGCGGCTTCCGAAATCAGTCCCACCGGCGCAAACCAAGCGGTGCCGAAGGGCGAGGTGCTTGATGCGCAGTATGGCCGATGGAAAGGCGTGGACGATTTTGTCTTCAAGGCTTCCCGCAGCAAGGTTGACCATTATTACTTTTACAGCATCGTCAACGATCCGATGACCACCTGCGGATGCTGCGAATGCATCGCCGCTGTCCTGCCGATGTGTAACGGTGTTATGACCGTGAACCGTGAGCACACGGGGGAAACGCCCTGCGGTATGAAGTTTACCACTCTTGCCGGCACAATCGGCGGCGGTTTGAGCACGCCCGGTTTTGTCGGTCACAGCAAGTATTATGTCTGCCAGAGGAAATTCCTCATGGGCGAAGGCGGATTACTCAGGCTGGTATGGATGCCAAAGACACTGAAGGAGGAAATTGGCGACCGGTTCAGGCAGAGGGCCGCCGAGCTGGGAGTGCCCGATTTGCTTGACAGGATCGCTGACGAGACGATCGGCGTTACCGAAGAGGCAATTCTGCCTTTCTTGACCGAGAAGGAGCACCCGGCGCTAAATCTGCCGCCAATTTTAGGCTAAGAAAGAAAGAGTGTAACTGCTCAATATTGTCGTTCTGAGGAACGAAATGACGAAGAATCCGGGGGTGGGGCTGATAGTAGACAATAGCCCTGCCGCCTCCAGACCCTTCCTACGCTCAGGGTGACAACGATAAATGACCTGGGCTAAAAGGAGCGAAAAAGATGCCATTGACCGGTATACAGATATTCAAGCTGCTGCCAAAGACGAACTGCGGGAAGTGCGGGGTGCCGACCTGCCTGGCTTTCGCTATGAACCTGGCCGCGGGCAAGGCGGAACTATCCAAATGCCCGGACGTTTCGGAAGAGGCAAAGGCTCAACTGATGGAAGCCTCAGCGCCGCCGATCCGGGTTGTCACCATCGGCGCGGGTCCCAGAGCCTTTAAGATTGGTGGCGAAACCGTGATGTTCCGCCACGAGAAGAGGTTCGAGAACCCACCTGGACTGGCTGTCCTGGTAACTGACGGGATGGCTGACGCCGAGGTTGACGACCGGCTGGCAAGGGCTGGCAAACTCAGGTACCTCAGGGTGGGGCTGACCCTGCGACCGGAACTCGTAGCAGTGAAGGAAACAACCGGAGACGCGGCCAAGTTCGAGGCCCTGGTAAGCAAAGTAGCCAGAGCCCATGATGGCGGCATCCTCCTCATAAGCGCCAATCCTGACATTCTGGCAGCGGGAATAAAAGCCTGTGCCGACCGCAAACCCCTGCTCTGCGCCGCCACGAAAGACAATTGGGAAAAAGTGGCGGGACTGGCCAAAGCCAATGCCAGCCCGGTGGTTGCGAAAGGAGCGAACCTCGATGAGGTGGCGGACCTGACGGCGAAGCTAACCCAGGCGGGGGTAAATGACATCATCATAGATTCCGGCTCAAGAGCTATCCGGCAGGCATTTCAGGACCAGGTGACTATCCGCGCTTCCGCCCTGGTCAAGAAGTTCCGTCCTCTTGGCTATCCAACCATTGTTTTTCCCTGTGAGATGACCACCGACCCGATGATGGAGGCGATGATTGCCTCGATGTTCGTGGCCAAATACGGCAGCATCATCGTTCTTTCGGATTTTCAGGGAGAGAGCCTTTTCCCGCTGCTGGTGGAGAGAATGAACATCTTCACCGATCCACAACGCCCGCTGGCAACCACCCAGGGTGTCTACGAAATCGGCGTACCAAAAGAGGCTTCACCGGTCATTATCACTACCAACTTCTCCCTCACCTACTTCCTCGTTTCCGGCTACATCGAGACCAGTAAAGTACCTGCTTATCTCCTCATCATGGATACGGAAGGACTATCGGTGATGACCGCCTGGGCGGCAGGAAAATTCACTGCCGACGCTATCGCCCCATTCGTGAGGAAGTCTGAAGTCTGGAACAAAGTGAAACACCGCAAGCTCATCATACCGGGCTATGCTGCCGCCGAAAGCGGCGGGCTCGAAGAGGAGCTTCCCGAGTGGGAGATAATGGTGGGGCCACGAGACGGCGCGTTGTTGCCGGGTTATCTGAAAGCCTGGAAGGCATAGAAGGGGAAAAGAAGAATGATCCTGATTGGCGAGAATATCAACATCATGTCCAAGTCCATTGGCGCGGCGATGAAGGAGCGGAATGCGGGGCCGGTCCAGGAGCTGGCGCGAGCGGAAACAACCGCCGGCATGGACTATCTTGACCTTAACATCGGACCCGCACGCCGAGGCGGAGACGAGCTGATGCAGTGGGTCGTCGAGACCGTACAGGAGGCTACGGACAGGCCGCTATCTCTGGATACCACCAACCAGGTGGCGATGGAGGCAGGACTGAAGGTGTGCAAGAATAAACCCCTTATCAATTCGATATCTCTGCAGCCTGGAAGGTTGGAAGCCGGATTGCCGATGGTCAGGGAACATAACGCCTCGATGATCGGCCTATTGTGGGGCGCTGAGGGAATGCCCAGAGACGCAAATGAAAGGTGCGCCCTGGCCGTGGAGTTGGTTTACAAGGCAAACGAGGCGGGCATTTCCAATGAAGATATCTGGATTGACCCCATTGCCAGCCCGATATCAGTAGAGATAAACCAAGTGAAATCTTGCGTCGAGTTTCTCAGCATGATCGGCGAGATTTGCCCGGGGTGCAAGTCCACGGTCGGGTTGTCCAACGTGTCCAACGGCGCTCCTGCCCATCTCCGCCCCTACCTCAACCGCACGTACATGGTAATGCTGATGAAGCACGGGCTGTACTCAGCCATAGTTGATGCTTTCGACCAGGAGCTGGTCAAAGTTGCCAGGGGTGAGATGCCGGGGATAGTTGACCTTGTCTGGCGCATGATGGATGGTTACCAGCCCGATTTTTCCTCTTTGAGCCCGAAAGAGCTAGAGTACGCCAAGACGGTCCGGGTTCTCACCGGGCAGACTCTCTACTCCCATTTCTGGCTCCAGATTTAGAGAGAAGGGCGGTGGTAGTCCCGTGGAAAGCAGACATCTATCTTTGCCTCCCCCAAAAAACACCAAGGTGGCGGGCAACCTCGCTTACCAGATGGCAGTCCAGCGTCTGACCGGGGTGGATGACCTCAATGCGCTATGCGGGAGGAGCGGGGCGCAGTGCAGTATCCTGGCGTCGACAAAGATAATCGCCGTTGAGTACCTTAATCATCTGTATTCCGTCACCCTGCCCGATGGAGGCATTTCACAGCGTGACAGCACGGAGCCAGCCCCTTTGCGGGACAGGATTCTGATTCTCCATTATTTGCTTACCGCCAGGGGCACTCCTCTTTCTGGCAAGCTGATTACATTCCGCGAGCTTCCCGATGGCGCCGTTTATCATCCAACTTTTGTGAAGAGGACAATCCAGCCCCTGGTCAAAAATTTTGGCGCGGACCCAGGCGCTTTATTGGAAGCCGCCGGAGATATGGGGGCGCAAAGGGCGGACTACGGCGATGCGGGAATTATCATCAACGCTTTCAAAAAAGTGCCGGTCATCATCGCCATGTGGCGAGGTGACGAGGAGTTTCCTGCCCAGGGCAACGTGTTATTCGATTCCAGCATCTCCGATTACCTGCCCACGGAAGACGTCACCATCCTCAGTGAGATTATCGTATGGAGGCTGGTCGGAGCAAGGAAGCCTTCGGCGTGAGGACTTTGCCGTATTCTCTCCCTTTGGGAAAGGGAGAACAAGAGGGATTTTGTATCTGGAAATCCCCCTCGTATCCCCTTTTGCGAAGGGGGCAACCAATGAAAGAGAGTTCATGACACGATTCTTATGGAAGTAACCGCTATCATTCTTGCTGGTGGGAAGAGTGCCCGCCTGGGACGAAACAAGGCTATCGAGACCATCCTGGGCAAGAGCTTGATCCAGCACGTGGTTGACCGCCTGAGGCCGGTGGCGGAGCAAATACTCATCATCATCTCGGCAGAGCGGCCGGAACTGCCCAGCTTACCCGGTACGGAGACCCTGATTGACGTGTTCCCGGGTAAAGGACCACTGGCCGGCATATATACTGGATTGCTCGCCGCGAGGCATCCACGCAGCATTACAGTCGCCTGTGATATGCCCTTTCTTAACGCACACCTTATTAACTACCTCATCAGCCTGTCACCGGACTTCGACGCGGTTGTCCCTAGCTTGAGTCAGGGGACTGTCGAACCGTTACAGGCAGTTTACAGCAAGGCCTGCATAGACAGGATCAGAACGCAATTGGAGAGCAGGCATCTGGAAATCCACTCTTTTTTCCCGACGGTGCGGGTCCGCTATGTTGAGAGGGAAGAGTGCCAGAGGTTTGATCCAGACCTCCGGTCCTTCATTAACATAAACAACCAGGCAGACCTTGACCGGGCGATTGCCCTGGCTGCCGCGGCATAACGCAATACCCACTACCTTATCAATCGAGGGGATGGTATAATTCAAAAGACTGATGGGAGACTCGGGGTAAGATTGCCGTTGGTTAGATTCTAGCTTGATTAATAATACAGGGGAGGGAAGGTTCAGGAATGGGTGATATTTTGAACGAAGCTTACGGGATTGTCCAGTGTAAGGAATGCCCGTGGTATAAGTCCTGCGTCACGCCGATGCGGATATCGGGGGAAGATATCCAGCGCCAGTTGTCCGCGATGCCGGGGCAAATGATGCCCCCACCGGACGTTTCGCTGCAAAGTTTCTTTTCCAGCATGTCAACGGCGGCGCAGAACTTTCTGCTGGAAGGCTGCCCAGTCTTCATCGAGCGCCTGCGCCGGAGCCCAGAGCTGGCGCAGCGTATCAAGGAGATGATGCGTAACTGGGCCAAGGAGGAGTAAAAAATATGGTAGTTTTCACCGGTTGCCGGGAAGACTTCTGGTCTGGTGGGGAGCCAGTATGACGGAAGAAATCGAAATCAAGAAACAGCAGCTGGAGAAACTGGAGGAGCGCCGTAAGGCTGCGATGGCGATGGGTGGGGCGGAACGGGTGGAAACGCAGAAGAATAAGGGGAAAATGACGGCGCGGGAGAGAATTTGTGCGCTGTTGGACCCGGGAACATTCAATGAAATTGGCATATTTGCCAGGAACCGCAATACCAGCTACGGGGAAGTGGCCGCTGACGGAGTGATAACCGGCTACGGTAAAGTCAACGGACGCCGGGTCTACGTCTTCTCCCAGGATTTTACCAGCGTCGGCGGCACCTTATCTGAAACGCAGGCCGACAAGATTTGTTTTATCCTGGACGAAGCCATTAAAGTTGGTTGCCCCATCATAAGCTTGAATGATTCCGGCGGAGCCAGAATCCAGGATGGGCTGGACGCCCTGTCCGGGTGCGGCAAGCTCTTTTACCGGAATACGATGGCTTCGGGAGTGATTCCCCAGATCTCCGCTATTGTGGGACCCTCAGCCGGTGTGGCTGTCTATTCCCCGGCCCTGATGGACTTTGTTTTCATGGTAAAAGGCATCGGCTTCGCCTATATCACCGGACCGAGGGTGGTGGAGGCTGCCACCGGCGAGAAAATAACCGATGAAGAGTTGGGCGGCGCCCAGGCTGCCCAGAAAAAAGCGGGGGTGGTTTGCCGTTCGGAGGAGAGCGAGGTTGAGTGCTACCAGAATATCCGAGAGCTGCTTAGCTTCCTGCCATCAAGCAATCGCGAGGAGCCTCCCAGAGAGGAGTGGGGCGATACCCCTGACCGCCGGGACCCGGCCCTTTTTGATGTCGTGCCGTCGAGTCCGAGCCGGCCTTACAATATGTTCCGCGTCATCGAGCGGGTTTTTGACCAGAGGAATAACGGCAATAAAAACTATTTCGATCTGTTTCCCCTTTTCGCAACCAATATCATCACCTGTTTCGCCCGCCTCAATGGCTGGACGGTCGGGGTAATTGCCAACCAACCGAGTTCCAAGGCGGGATGCTTGGATATTGATGCCAGCGATAAAGCCTCCCGTTTTATACGGTTTTGCGACGCGTTCAACATCCCCCTAATCAATTTTGTTGATGTGCCCGGCTATTTGCCCGGCGCCGCTCAGGAATGGGGCGGCATAATTCGCCACGGCGCCAAGATGCTATACGCCTATTCGGAAGCCACTGTGCCCAAGATAACCCTGACCATAAGAAAAGCATACGGTGGGGCTTACCTCGGCATGTGCAGCAAGGACCTCGGGGCTGATGCTGTGTTCGCCTGGCCCAGCACCGAAATGGCCGTGATGGGTGCTGAAGGCGCCGCCCCGATAATATACCGCCGGGAATTGGAAATGGCGGCTGACCCTGGAAGTTTGCTTCAAGAGAAAGTCAAACAATACCGAGAGGAGTTTGCCAACCCGTACCGCGGCGCGGAGCACCTGCATATTGATGACGTGATTGATCCGGCGGAAACCAGGTCTAAGCTGATTGCCGCCCTGGAGATGGCGATGGGGCGAAAAGATACGGGTCCGTGGAAAAAGCACGGGATCATGCCGGCATGAGGACGTGACACCAGGTAACAAGCCGAGGCAGAGAGGTAGAATTGCTACAGATACTCTCCGGTCCGGACGATTATTCCATTGCTCAGGTGGTTGAAGACCTGAAGAAGCAGGCGGGCTCGGAATCGGCCTTTTCCGCCGGTATAACCACGCTCGATGGCCGCGAGGTCACCCCGGAGCAACTGGCAAACGAGTGCGGTACGGTGCCGTTTTTTGCCAGCAAACGCTTGGTTATCATCAAGGGACTGCTGGAAAGATTCGAGCCGCGCGGGCGTTCTCCCCGCCAGCGTCAGACCGTATCAACCCGCCAGCGGGATGAACATGAATCATTCAGCGCCTGCTTTGAAAACGTTCCCGATAGCACCGAGATCATTCTGATTGAAAACAGCTTGAGCAATAGTAATCCGCTGCTCAAGAGATTGTCTGGCAGAGCGACGGTAAAGACGTTCCTCTTGCTCAAAGGTGACAGGCTAAAGCAATGGGTCCAACAGGAGGTCAGAAAGAGGGACGGTCACATCTCCGCTCAAGCCGTTGATTTACTGGTGAAACTGGTCGGCAGCAATCTCTGGAGTATGGCTGGCGAAATCGAGAAACTGACCCTTTTTGCTACTGGACGACGTATCGAAGAGGATGACGTCAGGACAATTGTCAACGAGGTCCAGCAGGCGGACGTTTTTGACATGGTTGATGCCATCCTCGAAGGCAGGGCAGAAACCGCATCTCGCGCGCTCCAACAACTGCTGGGCAAGGGTGCGGCGCCAACATATCTTCTTTTTATGCTGTGTCGCCAGATGCGCCTAGCAATAAGAGCAAGAGAGTTGAGCACATTGAGAACGCCAGAGACGGAGGTCCAGAACCGCTTGGGGCTGCCGTCGCCCTTTGTTACCAGGAAAGTAATCGAGCAAGCCAGCCGTCATTCCCTGGAGCGGCTGAAAGCTGCTCACCGGCGGCTCCTCGAGGCCGATCTCTGGGTTAAGACAGGAATATATGATGGTGAGCTGGCTGTTGAGGTCCTTGTTGCCGAACTGTGCCAGCGGCAACAGTACCATACCACGTCGGTAGCACATCAGAGGCCATTTCCCGTTTGAGTAAAACATGTAATGCCCCCCCCTCTTTTAATGGACGAGAATACATGTGCTTTGTGAAGGAGTAAATGCCGGAAACTAGACTATCATCGCTGCCCGTTCTTGCCATTGATGTCGGTGGGACGAAGATACTTGCGGCTCTTATTTCGCGCCGCGGCGAGATTCTTGCCCGCGAGCATATTCTGACCGGAGCAGGAGACGGACCCGAGATGGTTGTCAACCGGATATTTTCGGCGATCGACCAGGTCCTGAAGTCAAGTTATGCCACCGCAGGCATTCACAGCATCAGCCTGGCTATTGCCGGAGCCATTGATACCGCTAATGGCATTGTCACCCTTTCGCCCAACCTGCCCGGCTGGCATGACGTCTCTCTCAGAAGCCTAGTCGAGGGAAAATACCGCGTTCGCACCTTTCTCGTTAATGACGCCAATGCTGCCGCGCTGGGTGAGCACTACTTTGGCGCGGGCAAAGGTATGAAGAATCTTATTTACATAACGGTGAGCACCGGCATCGGCGGAGGGATTATTATTGACGGGCAGCTCTATTCCGGGGCTTCGGGTGGCGCCGGCGAGGTGGGGCACATGACAATCGACGTGGACGGCCCGCGGTGCGCTTGCGGCAACACTGGCTGTCTGGAAGTACTCGCCTCCGGCACGGCGGTAGCCCGCGATGCTATCCGCCGCCTCGGGCAGGGAGACAAATCTGTCCTCAACGAGATGGTCAACGGAAAGGTGGAGGATGTTACCGCCGAGAAGGTCGGACTGGCGGCGCAAAACGGCGATTCCCTGGCGCTGGCTGTCATCTCCCAGGCGGCCACCTATCTCGGAATTGGACTGGCAAACCTGGTCAACCTCCTCAACCCGGAGATGATTGTCATCGGCGGTGGTCTATCGAAGATGGGCGACCTACTGCTTGAGCCGGCGCGGCAGGTGGTACGGGAGAGGGCCTTCCCGCTGCTTTCTCAGGCCGTGCGCATAGTCCCGGCGCAGCTCGGCGACGATGCCGGAGTGTTCGGGGCGGCGGTATTTGCCTGGGAGCAGACGGCAAGCTAACGATGAACGGGCGGGATTATCCATGAGTTCAACCCAGCCGTCCAGCCCTTATTCTAGCGGATAACCAGCTTGCACCCAGGCCGCAAGACCTCCCCTGATCGCCTTAACATCGGAAAATCCCGCCTGCAACAGTATCTGCGCCGCCCGGGCGCTAGTCTCTTCTTGCGGTCAGGTGCAATAGGTTATGATCTCGCTTCCCCGGTCAAGCTCGGTATAGCGGACAGGAATCTCCTCGACTGGAATAGAGACTGCCCCACTAATGTGGCTTTGTTCATATTCAAACGCCGAACGTGTATCAACAATCGTCATCCTCGTTCCGGCGTCCATTTTGGCCTTCACTGCTTCCGGTTCCAGACGTGGCACGGCGAGGGCTGCGGAGCTGCTTTGATTCCCCTGCGAAACCAGGAACACAATCCCCACTATCACTATTCCCAGTAGCCCTCCCACAACCCACAACGAATATCGCTGCCAGAACCCATCCACTCTCTTTCTCTGCTGTTGCCTGGGTTGCCGCCGCGCCTTCTTCCCCATATTAGCTCCTCCGCGCCCCTTTATTCTTCATGACTTCGGCTACTGCCTCTTTTATGATATTCTAACATAGCAAGCAATTCGACTGCGAAACTGAATGGTGGTTTGATTTTGCGGGCTTTTCACGATGTACGCCCTGTGTCGTGTTTAAGCATTTATTATTGTCATTCTCCGCCCCGTATCGCGTTACGGGGTAAACTCCGGCGGAGAATCTACTTCACGCAATCAGTAGACCCCGCTCCCGTGTCGCGGGACGGGCAAAGGTATGAAGAATCTTATTTACATAACGGTGAGCACCGGCATCGGCGGCGCCGGTGAGATAGGACACATGACAATCGAGGTGGACGGCCCGCGGTGCGCTTGCGGCAACACTGGCTGTCTGGAAGTACTCGCCTCCGGCACAGCAGTGGCGCGCGAAGCTATCCGCCGCCTCAGAGACGGGAAACAAATCCACCCTGGTTGATCTGGTTGGGGGAAAGCTGGAGAATGTCACTGCTGAAAAGATTGGAATTGCGGCGCAGAACGGCGATCCATTGTCCCTGGGAGTCGTCTCTCAGGCAGCAACCTACCTTGGAATCGGTCTGGCAAACCTGGTCAACCTCCTCAACCCGGAGATGATCGTCATCGGCGGTGGTCTATCGAAGATGGGCGAACTTCTGCTTGAGCCGGCGCGGCAGGTGGTACGGGAGAGGGCATTTCCCCTGCTTTCCCGTGCCGTCCGTATTCTGCCGGCACAGCTTGGCGATGATGCCGGGGTGTTCGGGGCGGCGGTTTTCGCCTGGCAGCAAACAACCCACTAAACGAAAATCCTGCTCTGCTCCAGGCATGGGAACCGAGCTCAATCAAAAACGTCAACCATTGTTCGATCTTCTCTGGCAAACATACATTTGCTGAAACATCAGGTCTTTTTTTCTTAGAATCAGAAACTCCTTTTTAAGGTGTGTTGCCAGTCTCTTATGGTTGAAACCCAGGTGTCCGCCGTTCCACTGTCTCTCCAAATTATCGGTATTATTCAAAAACGATGCCCAAAACAAGTTGCTCATCGAAATCGGTTCTCTCTGTGAGCTCAACAAACAAAGTCCCAGCCTTTGCAAAAAGAAGGCCGGTCCAACCATCTTGGGCACTGAAATCACGATGACGCCATCTTCACTAATCAACTGGGTTAACTCTTTGAGAAAATTAACTCTGGATATCCATGGGTCTCTTTTATCACCGACATGCTCTAACACCTCCAGCAAGAATAGGATTTGATATTTCTCATTCCCGATCTTCGCCTTCAGATGTTCAATTGTTAAACCCTGGCTGCAGATGAGCTTTATGTTTTCAAGCCTGGCAGCTTGAATAACTTTTTCGGCAAGTTCTATGAACTTGGTGTTGTTGTCGACCCCAAGAACCCAATTAAAATACCTGGCTAATGACGGCAGGAAAGGACCATCCCCACAACCAAAATCGATAACATTGCATTTATGGAAGTATGCCCGGGTTAACCGGAGAGCATATTCAAAATGTCTGGTTCGCAAAAACGAGGAGATACCCGGCCTCAAATAGTTGTAGTCCGAGTATGTCTTGATGCCCTTCTCTGGTATGTAATTGAATCCTTTTGATTCTACTCGTGGCGGGGAAATAAAGTGGTGATTTCTGGAAAAAAAGTACATCAGGTGACCTTGAAATCTCTGCGCAGGCAAAGGCGCTGTTCTATTTTCACCTCATCCACTGCGAGCAAACCTGCATCGTCCACAGAATAACACAGGGTGAACCCGTGATGCAAATTCTTCCCTGGGTTTGCGAACCTGGTTTGAAAGCAATTGCTATAGGTTGAGGTCGCTCAACAACTCCATTCATCATGCGAGTCCCGATAAAATCGGAACGTGGCAATCCCTATCGATTTTGTTGAGATCGCCACGCTTCGCTCGCGATGACAACAATGTTAAACGACCTCAGGGGATTAGGTGTTTTACATAGTCTCGTTGACAGCTTCGGGCGCTTCCTCTAAAATCGGAAATGACCGTTGTTTTTTTGATGGAGAAACGCTTTGAACAGTGATGAAATCCGCTCCGGTTTTTTGAGTTTTTTTGAGAGCAAAGGGCATAGGATCATCCCCAGCTCTTCCCTGATACCCCACGGCGACCCGACACTGCTTCTGACCACCGCCGGAATGGTGCAGTTCAAGCCCTACTTCCTGGGACAGGAAATGCCGCCAAGTCCTCGTCTTGCCTCCTGCCAGAAATGTTTTCGCACCACCGATATTGAAAGGGTCGGCGATCCCACTCACCTTACTTTTTTTGAGATGCTGGGCAACTTCAGCATTGGCGATTATTTCAAAAAAGAGGCAATCGCTTGGGGCTGGGAGTTCGTCACCAAACACCTCAAGATACCCGAAGAGAAATTGTGGATCACCATCTTCCTGGATGATGACGAGGCTTTTCGCTATTGGCGTGAGATCGGAGTCCCCGAAGACAGAATAACCCGGCTTGGAGAAGAAGACAATTTCTGGGGTCCCGCCGGCGATTCGGGCCCCTGCGGGCCATGCAGCGAGATCAACTACGACCTCGGCATCGAGTTTGGTTGCGGGCGTGATACCTGCGCTCCGGGCTGCGAGTGCACCCGCTTCTCCGAGATATGGAACCTGGTTTTCACCGAGTACAACCAGGACAAGGGCGGCAAGCGCACGCCGCTCCCCAAACCGAACATCGATACCGGTATGGGACTTGAGCGTGTGGCGGCGGTCATGCAGGGCAAACTAACCGTATATGAAACCGACGTCTTTGCGCCGCTGCTGGAGCGCGTCTCGAAGCTGACCGGAAAGAAATATGGCGCCGATGAAGAGACCGACCACGCCATGCGGATTGTGGCTGAGCACAGCCGGGGAATTGTCTTTCTCACTGGAGATGGTGTCTTGCCTTCAAACGAGGGACGGGGATATGTTCTGCGGCGGCTGTTACGCCGGGCGGCATTGTTCGGGCGCAGGCTGGGGCTGGATAAGCCTTTCCTGACCGAGACGGCTCAGGTGACAATCGACCAGATGATCCACGTCTATCCTGAGCTGAGGCAGAGACGGGACGCGATTCTCCGGACAGTCCAGCACGAAGAAGCCAGGTTCCGCGAGACGCTGAACACTGGATTGGAGATGCTGGAAGCTATCATGGACAGGGGTGCAGGCAAGAGGGAGAAAAGCCTCTCAGGGGGGGAAGTTTTCAGACTTTACGATACCTATGGTTTTCCGGCGGAGCTTACCGCTGAAATCGCCAGCGATGAGGGTTTCTCCGTGGACCAAAATGGTTTCGAATACGAGATGGAAGAGCAGCGGGAAAAGGCGAGAGCAGCCCACAAGTTTGAGTTGGGCGAAAAGGCGCAGATAGAAGGTCTGGCGGGCATAAAGGGCACTCGTTTTGCCGGATACTCTACGTTGAGGGTTGACTCGGCGATCGCCGCTATCGTCGTGAATAGCAGTGCGGTCAAGGAAGTTACAGACGGGCAGGAGGCCGGGATTATCCTGGAAGCCACGCCCTTTTATGGCGAAATGGGCGGACAGGTTGGCGATACGGGGGATATTTCAGGCGCCACCGGACGTTTCCAGGTTACCGATACGGTACGTATACCGCCGGGTATCATAGTCCACCGCGGGAAGGTCGTGGAGGGCGTTCTGAGCGTGGAAGATGTCGTGATAGCTACCGTGGACGAGCAGCGCCGGCGGGACATCGCCCGGAACCATACCGCCACCCATCTGCTCCAGATGGCGCTGCGGCAGGTGGTAGGGGAGCACGTTCAGCAGAGGGGTTCGCTGGTAGCGCCGGATAGTTTTACCTTCGACTTTTCCCATCTGACGGCGCTTATGCCCGAAGAAATACATGAAGTGCAGCGCGTTGTCAATGATAGAGTGCGGCAGAATCTGCCCGTCTACGATGAGGAATTGCCCTACAGGAAAGCAATCGAGGAGGGAGTCATCGCCCTCTTTGACGAAAAATATGGCGAAAAAGTCAGGGTGCTCAGAGTTGGCCGTCCGCCGGTCAGCGCCGAGCTGTGCGGCGGAACTCACGTTACCACAACCGGCGAAATCGGCTTCTTCTATATCTTGACTGAGCGCAGCATCGGCTCCGGGATGCGCCGGATAGAGGCAGTCACCGGCCGGGAGGCAGAAGCGCAGCTTGAAAAGCATCTTTCAGACCTGCGTGCCATCGCTCGGGAAGTCGGCGCTACGCCGGACAATGTCCGCGAAAAGGTCGAAGCGGCTGTCAATGAGCTGGACCTGGCGCGGCGACGCGTTGAGGGCCTGGAGAGGGAACTGGCGCGAATAGAGGCGAACGCCCTCCTGGGACAGGAGGAAACGGTAAACGGTGTAAAAGTGCTCGCGGCAAGAGTCTCTTCGCGAAGCTTTGAGATTATGCGGGAGATGAGCGACCTGCTGAGAGAAAAGCTCGGCAGCGGCATCATTGTGCTGGGAACGGTCTACGAGGACAAGCCAGCCTTTGTGGCCGCGGTAACTCCTGACCTCGTAACTAAGGGCTATGATGCCGGGAAGATAGTCCGCGAGGTAGCCAGGTCAACCGCAGGAGGCGGAGGGGGCAAACCGACGCTTGCACAAGGCAGCGGTAAGAACAAGAATAAACTGGATGAAGCGCTCAGGCTGGTCCAGCGGTTGGTTGAGGAGCAGAGATAGCAACCCACACGTCGTCATTCCAACGAAGGCCCCGAGGCATCTGGGATGGGGCGGGAATGGCTGGAATCTATCAACGAGACAGGAGAAATCGTCAACGCGCACTTTAGCACTTGATGTAGGGGACCGGAGGATAGGAGTAGCGCTCAGCGACCCGATGGGAGTGCTCGCCAGCCCGTTGACTATACTTGAACGCAAGACCGAAAGCAGGGATATTGAAGCTATCGTTATGCTCATCGATCAGCACGAGGTCAGCAGGGTGGTCGTCGGGCTGCCCCGTTCGATGAACGGCAGCATCGGAACGCAGGCGGAAAAGGTGCTGGATTTCACCGAGAAGCTACGGAATTGCACTCGGGCAGAAGTGATGCTGCGGGACGAGCGCCTGACCACAGTGGAAGCCCGACGTCGGATGAGCGAAGCCGGCATTGGAAGGGGCAAAAGAAAAGTCGCTGATGACGCCATCGCCGCCGCCATCATTTTACAGAGCTATCTCGATGAGATTCCCGCCCATGAGTGATAGCAACTTCCGGCTGCTCAAAACTGATGCGCAGAGTAAGGCGCGCCGCGGCGAGCTGACCACCCCTCACGGAAAAGTCCAGACACCCGCTTTTCTGCCCGTTGCCACGCAGGGCACAGTCAAAACACTGCTTCCCGACGAAGTGAGGGGCATGGGGTATGCCATGCTTCTGTCCAATACTTACCACCTCTATCTCAGACCCGGCCTCCCGGTGATCGAAAGGTTCGGCGGACTCCACAGGTTCATGGGGTGGGATGGACCCATTCTTACCGATTCCGGAGGTTATCAGGTTTTCAGCCTGGCAACTCTCCGGCGCATAACCGATAAAGGCGTAACCTTTCGTTCGCACATAGATGGCAGCGAGCATTTGTTCACGCCGGAGCTCGCTGTGCAATTCCAAGAGATTATTGGGGCGGACATTATCATGGCGCTGGACGAATGTCCCGCTCCGGACGGAGGCTTCGAAAAGGTGCGAGAGGCGGCAAGGCGCACTCATCTTTGGGCAGAACGCTGCCTCAAAGCCCAACGCCGCTGCGACCAAATGCTCTACGCCATTGTTCAGGGTGGCACCTTTCCCGAACTGAGGCGTGAATTAGCGCGATTCCTGACCGCGCTGGATTTTCCCGGCTATGCGATTGGCGGCCTGAGCCTAGGAGAACCGAAAAAGGAGATGAACGCTATTATCAAAGAGACGGTGGCACTTCTGCCGCCGGGCAAACCCCGCTACCTCATGGGAGTAGGTTCACCAGAAGACTTGGTCGAGGGTGTGGCCAGAGGAATTGACCTTTTCGATTGCGCCCTGCCGACCCGCGTCGCTCGAAACGGCAGCCTTTTCACACGCAGTGGCCGAATTAACATCCGTAATGCCGCTTACCGCCAGGTGGAGCAGCCTGTTGACCCTAAATGCGATTGTCACACTTGCCGCACCTTTTCCGCTGCCTACCTGCATCACCTGTTCAATAGCCGAGAGCTTCTTGCCTACCGCCTGGCAACGCTACACAATCTCACCTTTATCAGCCGTCTGATGGCACAAATACGGGACAGCATTATGGACGGCTCATTCAACTCTCTCAAAGACGAGTTCCTGGCTGGCTACCGGACAACCAATGAGCCGGTGCGCCTGGAGCAAAAGAGGAAATGGCTCAGGGAGCATGTGAGCACAGATGATGGCACGGGGCAACCTTATCCCCCGGCGATGATGTAGGCGACGTAAAGTTCATCACCATCGGTGACCGGTTTGGCGAGGTCATCCGGGTAGACATCTGACAGATTTTTGAATATAGCCACGTGAGGAAAGAGTTTCCCTTCCTGGTCGAAAAGTGCTCTCTTCACATCGGGAAACTTCTCGACCAAGTGGCCAAGGCATTCCCCGATTCGCTGTCCTTCTGCCTCGATGACCGGCGTATCCGCAGTGTATTGTTGCAGGTATGGAGCAATATAGATTTTCACGCCCATCCAGAATATCCTCCAACTTAGTATCCGCTCACTGCGGGAGAGAGTTAGAGTGAATCCCGATTTATCGGGATCACCTAGCCTCTCCCCTCAAGGGAGAGGAAATTATTTATGACCATGTTTCCCGGTCAATCCATGCCAGGTATTCTGGATTACCCCCAATCACCGGGAATGCCACGACCTCCGGCATCTCGTAGCTGTGCAATCCTTTCACCAGGCTAACGACCTCCGGCAAAAGCGCACCCTTTGTCTTTACAATGAGCAAGCACTCTTCCGCCGCACTAAGCCTCTCCTGCCACCAGAAAAGTGAGTTCACGCCAGGCACGATGCTCACACAAGCGGCTTTCCGCTCCGTGAGTAACCGGTCGGCGATTTTGCGCGCCTCTTCATTGCTGCTGGCGGTGACGAGTATAACAACATACGAAGTTTCAGCCATTCTTAGTGAACATGATGTCATAGAAAGCGACATCAAATCAACTCATCCCTGATGCCGCATGCTATAATTTTCTAGGTTTTCTTATTCCAAACAGGACGGTGAAGAACATTATGATCAGAATGCAATGGGCTGCGGTCTTGGAGGCATTGGTGTGCCTGGCATTGCTGGTTGCTTGCTCTTCTCCGGAGCAGGCAAGGACGACCGCACCGATCACGCCGGAGTTTGTATCTACGGCCACTTTGGGCAAATGGGAGAAGCGGTCTCCTCTGCCCTCGCCCCGGAGCGAGGTGACCGCGGCGGCCCTCGGCGGGAAGGTCTACATAATCGGTGGTCTTACGCCCGGCGCCGGCGCCACCAGCCTGGTAGAAGCCTACGACCCAGCCGCTGACTGGTGGGAACGGAAAGCGGATTTCCCGCTGCCTGTCCATCACGCCAGCGCCGTTGCCCTTGACGATAAAATTTACGTAATCGGCGGCTTCGGTCTGGCCGGACCTCTGGCCGATGTCTTCGCCTACAACCCGGCGACGAATACGTGGCAGACGGTGGCCTCACTGCCGACACCTCGCGGGGCATTGGCGGCAGCGGTAATTGGCACCAAAATCTATGCCGTTGGCGGGGTGACGGGGTTCGGCGGCAACAATATCGCCGCCCTGGAAGTTTATGATACGGCGACCAACACCTGGGAAACGAAAACGCCGATGCCGACAGCGCGCGACCATCTTGGAGTCGCCGTTGTTGGCGGCAAAATCTACGCTATTGGCGGTCGATTGCGCCACAGTTTCGCTTCCAACCTGGATGCCAACGAAGTTTATGACCCGCTGGAGGACCTGTGGACTGCCAGGGCTGCCCTGCCCACAGCGCGCAGTGGCATTGCGTCGGCCGTGCTTAACGGCAAAATATATGTTTTTGGTGGGGAATCGCCCGGCGGCACTTTCGCTGAAAATGAGGCTTACGAGCCGGTCACGGACACCTGGGAAACGTTCACCCCGATGCCCACTGCCCGGCATGGACTGGGAGCGGCAGTGGTAGGGAACACCATCTACGTAGTGGGCGGAGGTTTGGCCCCCGGTTCCAGCGATAGTACCGCCAACGAAGCCTTCAACCGTTGACAGCGAGAGACCAGGGAGGAAAATATGGATTGGAATTCGATGGTCCTGTACGGGTATGAGAGCGTCGCCGAATTGCTTGCGGTAATACTGCGCGGTCTCAGCGTAGCCGACCTGAACGTACAGCCTCACCCGGATTGTAACAGCATCGGCTGGACCGTTTGGCACCTGACACGGCTCCCCGATGATGTATCCTCAAGCCTCCTGGGTGAAGACCAGCTATGGACCGCGGGCGGCTGGCATAAGAAGTTCAAGATGCCGGCTGATCCGATGGATAGCGGTTACGGTCATACGCCGGAGCAGGTGAGGGCGTTCAGGTCACCGGGCGTCAAAGTGCAGATGGCCTACCACAACGCTGTGTTGGAGAGGATGCGGCGTTACATAAAATCTCTACAGCTATCTGATCTCAGCCGCACGAGTGATTTGCCGTGGTCCAACCCGAATCCGACATTAGGCCAGATTTTGCAGGACGTTCTGTCTGACTGCTGGCTACATACGGGCGAAGCTTCTTATATCCGAGGTCTGTTGAAAGCCGAGGGGCGCATATAGCGGCACAGACTGTGACTCTCTCCAGGTCCCGGCATACTCCCGCTAATGGATAGGGCGGCCTTGCGGCCGCCCTGCTCGTTTTTCCGCGCACCTTTCTCAGGCCGCGATTACCTGTTCAGGACGGTTTTTGCTGTCTGAACCGACGTGGCCGATAGGACATTACCGGGTTTTATGTCGAACACTACGTCGACCTCAATACCTACGGCGACACCCGCACCAACAACGGTCGTTGGTTCAATCTGGAATGTCTGCCCGGTAACTGCTATTGATGTCGCGCTCATGGACTGCACCACGCCTTTGAAGGAAAATCCCTGTACCTTCGTCTTGGCGGTCTTGATCTTCAGTGCCAGGAGCGAGCCGTCAGGTTGAATGAGGAAATTTACCTGCGCCAGCTTGCGCACCTTGAGACCACGATCGATGAGGGTATTAGCATTGATCTTGAAGATTCTGCCGCCAATAGTATAAGCGTCCGGCGCAATCGCCTGCACCATGCCGGTGAACTCAAAACCCGAATCTTCGATATGGACAGCCTGGAAAGAACCATCCGGCATGATAACGAACTCTACGTTAGCATTGACTCCCACCGCGAGACCGTTATCGAGCAGCGTTGCCGCAGTTACGATGAAGGTCTTGCCACCGATGACCCAGGCAGTTGGAGTGATGGACTCAATAGGACCGGCGAAATACAGGTTCACGCCTTCGTCAAAGCCGGCAGTCTCTATTTCCTTCGCCAGCAACGTACCATCCGGTCTGACGATGAACTCCACCCTGACCAGCACGCCTGGAGCCAGTCCGCTGTCGAGAATGGTGGTGCCATCGATGACAAACTTTCTGCCGTCCACTGTCACCGAGACCGAATCCATGGACTGGATAGTCCCGCCAGCAGTAAAGTCCTCTCCAACGCCCGCACCAGGGGCATCAGTCTCTACTTCCAGGGCAAGCAAGGAACCATCGCCCTGCATCACAAACTCCACTCTTGCCACTACGCCTGGAGCCAGTCCGTTGTCCAGCATAGTGTTGGCGTCAATCTTGAATGTCTTGCCGCCAAGAACTATTTCGTTGGCACTGATTGACCCGATGACCCCGGTAAGGGAGAAGTCCTCAGCGATGTCATCCGAAGCCGGAGTCTCAATCTTGGTGGCCAGCATCGTGCCGTCAGCGAGCGTGATGAACTCGACTTCGGCCAGGACGCCAATCGCCAGCCCGTTATCCAGGATGGTGGCATTATTGACTTTGAAGGATTTTCCACCCACAACCCAGGCGTCTGCGCCCATGGACTCGATGGTGCCACTAAAGTGGAAGTCCTCGGGCGAGGTCGCTACACCGATGCCGGACGATTTCTCCATCTCGATGAGCTTGGGATTGTCATCACCAACCTCGATCTTCGCTTTGACTCCTTCGCCGATCATGTTGCTGGCATTCTCGGCCTGCTTTTCGGCCTCGACGCGGATCCTGCTACCATCAGGGAGCGTTAAGACCACCTCTTTCCCGTCCACGGCCTGGACCACACCCTCAATATCCCGAGTGGTAGCCCCGGACTGGCAGGCAGACAGAAGCAAGACGAGGAAGACCACGCCCACCGTAAAGAAGGTCAACAATCTCTGGAAACTCTTTTTCTCACTTGTCACCATAGTAATCCTCCATAGTAATTCCTCCAATGTCTACTACGACACAGGTTGACTATTGTGCCATTAGCATTACCTCCAATCACGCTGACTATTAAAATTGTACCCCGTACAAAGGATAGATGTAATACGTAGCACTACTTATTACGAGTGCTATTACTTATTCCCTCTGGAAGACGCGGGCAATCCAGTCCATAATAAGAGGTAAAGAGACGGGGATTGCAGGTGGCAGCGATGAAGATAGAAATGTTCGGGTTAAAGCTTGGCGAAATAGTGACGGGAGACAAGGTGGTAAACCTCATATTGCAGGAGGCCGGGCAAACCGCCGGCGGGATAAAGGAAGGGGATGTTCTCGTCGTCACGAGCAAAATCGTCGCCAAGGCCTCCGGACTGCTTATCGAACTGGACAAAATAAGACCATCGAAGAAGGCTTCTCATATTGCCAGAGTGTCCGGCGGTGACCCGAGGGTTATTCAAGCCGTGCTTGATAACAGCGATGCTGTCCTTTTTGTGGTGCCGGTTTACCAGTTAGCCAGGAAAGCCCGCAGCCTGGGGAAAATTTCAAGCAATGAAGAAAAAGCGTGGGAGGCTCTGAAGAACACTTCCTGCGAGTTAATCACGGTGACGGCAAATCAGCCTAAGGGTAATGCCGGACTGGATACATCGAATCATCCGGCAGGAATAGCCAGCGTTCCTCCCAGGAATGCCGATGAAATTGCACGAAAGTTTCGGCAGGAAATCAAGGAGGTCACCGGGCATGACGTCGCTGTGGTCATAACCGATACCGAATGGTTTTCGAGGCTGGGAACCCTCGATGTTGCCATTGGCGCTTCAGGCATACAAATCAATGCCAGGAAACTGGGCGCCCCAGACCGATATGGGAAGCCAAAGTACGGAGGAGTGGATAGCATAGTGGACGAGATAGCCTGCGCCGCCGTGCTTCTGATGGGCCAAGCAGCCGAGGGTGTGCCAGCGGTCATAGTCAGGGGATACATATACGAAAAAAGCGAAGAGGGAGTTTCGGATTATCCTTTCGACCCTAAAACAAGCCGCAAGATCGCCATAGAGATAATAAGCTGTTCTATAAGAGCTCTGGGCTTAAGATGGCTCTTTCGACCGGGTGGGTAGGTATCAGGATCGCCTGTGCCTTTACAGCGAGACTGGCAACAGTAACTTACGCCAAATAGCGCCTCCACATTCAATTCCCTTGCTTTTTCTGCGGGCGCGCCAGCAAGTCTATCAGCGCTCCGGCGATATCAGGAAAGAGAAACCGGTAACCCAGTCCAACGATCTTCTTCGGGATAGCCTTCTGGCTGGACAGGACAACGTCTGCCAGCCCGTTCAGGGCGATTCTTGTTGCCCACTGTGGAATAGTCATGAAGGCTGGTCTTTTGAGCACTTTTGCCAGGGCATCAGAAAACTCTTTGTTTCGGACCCGGCCCGGCGCGCAGGCGTTCACAGGCCCACTCATAGCCTCGCTCTCTACGGCGAGAACATATATGCCGACAATATCCTGGATATGTATCCAAGGGAACCACTGCCGGCCGTTGCCCATCGGTCCGCCCAGACCCCACCGGTATAGAGGTACCATCTTGCCCAGAATGCCCCCGTGACCCATAACCGGAGCCGTCCTGACCTGGACCGTGCGTAAGCCAGAGGCCTCTGCCTTGCGGGCTTCCGCTTCCCAATCTATGCACACCCCGGCCAGGAAATCGTTTCCCGGGGCAGAAGACTCATCCAGTTCTTCCTCTCCACGGTCGCCATAATAGCCCACTGCCGATGCCGAGACCAGGACCCCTGGCTTGCGCTCCAGCCTTTCGATCGAAGACACGAGGCTTCTTGTCGATAATATGCGGCTATCATAAATTTCTTTCTTCACCTTTTCGTTCCAGCGGGCGAAAACGTTTCTGCCCGCCAGGTGGATTATGGCATCCGCACCGCTGAAAAGTTCCGGCGATAGCACTTGCCCGGTAAGGTCCACCCGGACAAAATCCACGCTCTGCCTGGGCGGATGACGGTCAAAGACAATCACGCTGTGCCGCCTTCCCAGTAGAGCAGCGACAAGATGGCTCCCGATGAAGCCTGAGCCTCCGACAACGATAACCTTCATTTTGCCTCCTCGCCGAACTGGATTTTTGAGGAATACCTAGTAACAAGTTTAGCGCATGTGTCATTACGCCGCCACCAGTAGACCTGAGGATTTAGCCGGTACGCTCAATAGTCTTGCACCCGTGTCCCGCAGATAATTACGTATCTCTACATATTTGAGAGGAATGGAAATTCCGGTAGAATAGAGCTAGGGGACCACATTGGGCGGGGCTTTTCCCATTGCCTGAATCTGTATAGATGATAGGGTGTGGCGAGCGCCCATGTAAAGTAATGCCAGGAAGTGAGAGGTGAAGAATTTCGCCACCATGTTCATGCTGGCGACCGGGCTGGTAATGCTCTCTGGAGTAGCGCTGTTTGCCGGAAGGGGTGTTTTCTTTGATTCAGACGGCAGTCCGGGTTCGCTGAAAGATGTGCCGGTGCCGGAGCCGGTGAATCTTGGCCTTTTTCTGAAGTCGGCACCGGGATTCAATGACGCCGGATTTCCCAATGTGGACCCGGTCGCGAAGGCGGCAGCCATTAAGCTGGGCAAGGCGCTTTTCTGGGATATGAACATTGGCAGTGACGGGCAGGCCTGCGCATCCTGCCATTTTAGCGCGGGGGCAGACAACCGCACCAGCAACCAAATGAGCCCGGGCCTTTTTGCCGACGATAACACCTTCCAGGTTAGTGGTCCAAATGAGCCGGTGGCTGCCATCGATTTCCCCTTTAACCAGCGGCAACCGGCGGACAGGCAGGAATCAAGCGTAGTCCGTGACATCAACGACGTCATGTCCTCGATGGGGGTTTTCAACACGAGGTTCCAGGACATTGTCATTGGCAGCCCTTTTGACCTCGGCACGCCTGAGCCCGACCCCATCTTTAACGTTTCGGGCAACAATACAAGGCGGGTGGAGCCGCGTAATGCTCCGACGGTGATAAACGCCGTCTTCAATTTTTCCAATTTCTGGGATGGACGGGCGCGTAATATCTTTAACGGCGTAAACCCACTTGGAGAGCTGGACCAGCAAAGCGGCATCTTTGTGCAGGAGGGCGGCGTAATAAGTCCGGTCCCGGAAATCATCAGGATACCGGACGCCAGCCTTGCTTCCCAGGCGGTAGGGCCGCCATTGAGTGACCTTGAAATGTCATTCGAGGGGCGTACCTTTGCCAAAATCGGCAAGAAGGTCCTTTCACCGGCGCTGAAGCCCCTCAGCCGGCAGAAGATAGACCCTACGGATAGTCAACTCGGTGACCTCGCAGATAGCCCGACGGGCCTGAAAGAGATCGCCCCCGAAGAGAACGCCTACGTGAGCCTGATCAAGCAGGCCTTCCAGGACAGGTACTGGAACTCACCGGGCCAGCACATCACCTTTAACATAACCGCCGCGTACTGGCACGAGCCGGATCGCGATGACCCACGGAGTTACTACTGGGCGAACGGCATTCCCACCATCGTTAATGCCCCGGCTGACCCAAATGATACCGGTCAGTTTACTCAGATGGAGGCGGATTTCTCCCTCTTCTTCGGGCTGGCAGTCCAGCTCTACGAAGCCACCCTTGTCTCTGATGATTCCAAGTTTGACCGGGTCAGGGAGGCCCGCGCCAGGCTGAGCCGCGAGGAGAAGGACGGAGAAAACATATTCTTTGGCGCCGGAAGATGCGATAAGTGCCATGGAGGCCCGGAGTTCACCAACCATTCCGTATCGCAGATCAGAGGCGGCGCGCTGCCGCAGCCTCCCGGATTCCTGGCTGGTAACGCGATAGAACGCATGAACATGGCTGATGGGAAAGCCTTCTATGACAGAGGCATCTACAACATAAGCGTCACGCGAACGGGGGACGATCGCAGCAGGGGCGGTGATAGTCCGTTCACAAACCCGCTGACAGGTGAACCGTTCCCTCTGTCTTTCTCCCGCCTTGGGCTACTTAAGAGAGCGGGCTTGCTGCCCGCGGATGTTGCCCAGTTTATCCCCGACCTTCCGGGAGACCCTGGCATTAGCCGGGCAGCCGTGGATGGTGCCTTCAAGACTCCTAGCCTACGTAATCTCGAATTAACCGGACCATACCTTCATAACGGTGGGGCTTCGATATTACAGCACGTGATCGAGTTTTATACCCGGGGTGGCAACTTTCCCTCTGCCAATGTAAACGACCTGGACCAGGATATCGGCGAGATAGGCAAGTTGATAAACAAGCCGGAGAGACGGTCTAACCTGGTCAGATTCTTGCTTACCCTGACCGATGACCGCGTCAGGTTCGAGAAGGCACCTTTTGATCATCCGCAACTCTTTGTCCCGGCAGGGGATGGCCTCCAGAACTCTCAGGGGAATCCTTTTCTCGACTCGGAGTCATTTATTGAGATTCCGGCGGTGGGGGCCGGAGGCAGGGTAGAACCTCTTAAGCCGTTTCTCAACCTCGATCCTGTCTCCGGACAATCTATTCCTTAAAGGCCCGTGGAATACCCCTGATTTCCCCAGGCTGAATCTTCCCTGATAAGACGTATGTCATTTTCTTCTTCAGGATAGTGCGATACCATTACTATTGGTTGAACAAAAGATTATAATAGAGGTTGAGAAATTCGGAGGAATATGACATGAAGATAAGGGTTGACCGGGACTTATGCCGTGGACTGGGCAATTGCGTGGCGATTGCCCCTACCGTTTTCAAGCTCGATAGAGAAAACAAAGCCGTTATCCTCGATGCCTTTTCCGTTGAAGAAGATACCCTTTTAGAAGCCGCGCAGAGCTGCCCGGAGGATGCCATCATCCTGGAAGACGATGGCGGGAATCAGCTCTACCCATGAGCAAGGAGGTACAGAAATGAGAAGGGTTTACCTGGATAATGCTGCAACTACACCTCTTCTCCCCGAGGTACGCGAGGCGATGATGCCCTTTCTTGGCGAGGTTTTTGGCAATCCATCATCTCTCCATAGCTGGGGGGACCCGGCACGAGAGGCAGTCGAGACGGCGCGCGTGCAAGTCGCCGGGCTAATCGGCGCCCAGGTGGAGGAAATCATCTTTACCGGTAGCGGCACCGAAAGCAACAATTTTGCTATCAAAGGACTGGCGATGGCAAATCAGAAGAAGGGCAATCACATAATCATATCTGCTGTCGAACATTTTTCGGTACTCCATTCTGCCCGGACACTGGAGAAGCTGGGTTTTCAGGTAAGCGAGGTCCCGGTAGACAAGTACGGCACGGTCGATCCCGATGACGTGAGGAGAAGGATTAGAAAGGACACAATACTTGTTTCGGTGATGCACGCCAACGGAGAAATCGGTACCATTGAGCCGATAAAGGAAATAGCGAAGATAACGAAGGAGATGAATATCCCTCTCCATACTGACGCCGTCGCCACGGCGGGGACCATTCCGGTGAATGTAAAGGAACTAGGAGTCGATGCGTTAAGCCTGGCCGGGAACCAGTTCTACGGACCGAAGGGTGTCGGCGCTCTCTGGGTGCGGCGGGGTGTGCGCATTATGCCCCTTCTTGACGGAGGAATACAGGAGGGCGGCAAACGCGCCGGCACCGAAAATGTACCGGCGATAGTCGGACTGGGCAAGGCGGCAGAATTGGCAACTGCTAATATGGATGCCAGGATCAAACTATTGACCGCTTTGCGGGACCGGCTTATCACGCAGTTGCCGGCGAAGATTGACCACGTGGTAATCACCGGTCACCCCCAGAAACGTTTACCCGGGCATGCCAGCTTTTGCATCGAGTTCATCGAAGGAGAGTCAATGCTCATGTGGCTGAACATGCAGGGCGTTGCCGTCTCCAGCGGCTCAGCCTGCACCTCCCGGGCATTGAAAGCTTCTCACGTACTTATCGCTTCGGGTCTATCCCATGAGCTCGCTCAGGGCTCACTCCTCTTTACTTTCGGAATTGACAGTACAGTGGAAGACGTCGATTACATTCTCGAAGTGCTGCCGCCAATAGTCACCCGGCTGCGGCAGATGTCTCCTCTCTACGCCAAGTTCGAGAAAGCGGGCAAAGGAGTTAGATAGATGCCAGTATATAGCCAGAAGGTAATGGACCACTTCATGAATCCGCGCAATGTGGGTGAGATTGAGAATCCGGATGGTATCGGCGAAGAGGGCAACCCGGTCTGCGGAGACATGATGACCTTCTACATCAAAGTCAAAGATAATCGACTGGAGGACGTAAAGTTCCAGACCTTTGGCTGCGGGGCGGCCATTGCTGTTTCAAGCATGGTCAGCGAGATGGCCAAGGGCCGAACCCTGGAGGAAGCGCTGAAAATTACGCCGCAATCCGTGGCGAATGAACTGGAAGGATTGCCGAAGAACAAGTTTCACTGCTCTAATCTGGGGGCGCAGGCGCTGCACAAAGCCATTGAGGACTACCTGGAAAAGCAGAAAAAAGGAGTTCAAGCATGAGTACAAAGGAACAGGAACCTAGAAAACTGTGCTGTCCATATTGTGATAGCGAACTGATGGACGAGGAGTCACCTTTCTGCCAGGCATGTCGGGTGAAGGTTTTCTGCTGCCCCAACTGCCGGCAGCCTGTAGCGCGGGATAAAATGGTTTGTCCCCACTGCGGGGCGAGTGTCAAAGCATAAGAACCGGATAGGAGGCGTGCAAAAATGGTACAAGCACAGTGCAAGGAAAAACTGACGATGGTAGTTTTCAGCGGAGACCTGGACCGGGCGCTGGCTGCTTTCATCATCGCCACCACCGCTGCCAGCATGGGCATGGAGGTAACGATGTTCTTCACTTTCTGGGGACTCAACGTCATCAAAAAGAATGAGGGTAGCCTCAAAAGCCAGGGATGGATGCTCAAGATGCTGAACACGATGAACCGTGGAGGCTCGAAAAGACTCGCGCTATCCAAATTTCACATGATGGGCATGGGGACCTGGATGATGAAGAAGCTAATGAAAGAGGTCAATATGCCGACCATTGATGAGCTTATCACGATGGCGAACGAGATGGGGGTCAAGCTTGTTGCCTGCACTACCACGTGCGGGGTGATGGGCGTTTCCGAAGACTCCTTCCGCAGCGAAGTCACCAGCCTGGCTGGCGCCGCCTATTTCCTGGGCGAAGCCAACGAGTCCAAAGCTACCCTTTTCATATAGCCACTCCTCCGGAAGAGCGGAAACTTGCGCTTCCGCGTCCACCGTAAATCTTTTTTGCTGAGGCAGAAAGGTGTATAATTGGAAAACCTTTGCCTGAACGGGAGTCTTTGCAGCGGCGCCGTTACCTAAGTTGTCAAGCCAAGATGAGGAGGCAGGAATGAAAGCCGACCAGACACTGGATTGCACGGGAACATATTGCCCCATACCCATCGTGAAGACGGCTGCTAAGATTAAGGAACTAAAGAGAGGTCAGGTGCTGGAAGTACTGGCCGATGACAAGGGGATAAAACTGGACATGCCGGCGTGGTGCCGAACCACCGGGCACGAATGCCTGGCAATTGAAGAGAAGGACGGAGAATTTCGGGTCTACGTCAAGAAGACCCACGACTAGCAGGCCGCAACGCGACTTTTTCCGGTAAAGCACGGGCAGTAACGTCCGTGCCAGCAGGGCGGGATTAAGCGTTATTTGGTACTAGCAGATTAACAAGAAACCACACAAAGCCATTTCCGCTCCCTTTCGTGAATCCCGATTTCATTGGGCTGGCTTGAAAAGGAAAATATTGTGAAGAAATGTAAATCTTGAACTCCAGGTCAAAGCCTTCCGTGTCAATCCCGTATCAAGTGGCGGGTGCGACAGGCTCTTTTCTTGAGAGGGATATAGCAACGTGGAGGGAGAGTCTTTCAGCAGCATGCTGTTCTTTTTGGCGAATTGCTGCCCTGCGTTACCTGGGCAGTTCTTTGATATTCCGTTTCGCCATCGTGACTGCCCGGGGATTGTCAGAAGTAGCGATGACCTTTTCAAAGTCAGCTCTGGCTGCGCCGTTGTTGCCCTGTAGCCGGTAAGCCACCCCCCGGTTCAAAAGGGATACCGTATCATCAGGATCAAGCTTGATGGCCTCGGTGCAATCGGCGATCGCCCGGTCATACTGTCCCTGGTTCAGTAAGATATAGGCTCGATTGCCGTAGGCCTTGGCAAACTGCGGATTGAGACTGATTGCCTTGTCGAAGTTCTTGATGGCTGGTTCATTTTGGCCCGCTCGCTGGTATACGAAGCCTCTCTGGTAAAAAGCCTCTGCGTTCTCAGGGTTCAGCCGAATGGCCTCATCGTAATCACTGATACCTTCAGGCGGCTTTACCGGCTTCGATTCAAGCGATGCGCCGCAGGTAGTACAGCTTCTGGCGCTCCTGGCATTCCTTGCCCCACAGTTGGGGCATTTTTTATTAAAAAACATCTGCTTCCTGTCACACTTTGATTTCTCTGGCTGCTTTGGTGATCGTTCTGGCTGAAAGAGTGTTTCCTGTAATACTCCTCTTCGTACGTGCTTCTATCCGGGTAGTCCCAAATATAGGAAATCGCAGCGAACTTGTCAAACCGGGCAGTGTAAGTGAGACTACTCAAAAGTGCACCGACGGGAATAGCTTGCCATCAGTATGAGGCAGGAAAAGGGCAGCGATAAACTCATTCATGAAAGGCACGTAGTTAGACAGCTCTATGTTGGTCATTCGCCGGGCGATATGCCTGGTGGCTTCGAAAGCTGGCCCGGACAATAGCGCCATACGGGCTCCGGTGACAGAGCTATTTCCGATGAACTTGATGCGTGCCGGGTCAATGTCCGGCAAAAGGCCAATGGCAACCCCCTTGCGTGTATTGAGGGAGCTTCCAAATCCACCAGCCAGGTACACGGTATCAAGCTGAGTGAATTTCAAGCCGACATAATCCATCAGTGATTTTAGGGCAGCGAACACTGCCCCCTTCGATTTGATGATATTAGCAATATCGGTCTCGGTGATTGTGATTGCCTTGCCGGACTCGCTTTCCTCCGGAAAGGCAAGGATATACTGCGGAATCCCGTCCTCAGTGGTGATACGGGGGTCACTCATGGACAGCTCGAATTTGCCATCCTGGCCAATTATCCTGTTCCGCGCGAGCTCGTAGATGCAATCGATTATGCCGGAACCACAGATGCCCCTCGGCTTAGCGTTGCCGATGGTCTGGTAGTTTACTCTGCCGCCATTGATTTCCACCTTTTCGATAGCTCCCAGTGATGCCCGCATCCCGAACCTGGTGCCACCACCCTCGAAAGCGGGGCCGGCTGAAGCTGAGCAGGTGACAAGCCATTCATTATTGCCAACAACGATTTCAGCATTAGTGCCACAATCAATCAGGCACTTAATCTCGGACTGATTGCCCATTCCGCAGGCCAGGACTCCTGCCACTGTATCCCCACCAATGTAGCTGGCAACGCTGGGCAACACTTCGACTATCCCTTCAGGATTGATATTGATGCCAATGTCTTTCGCCAGCGCCTGGGGATAGACGGTGGCAGTCGGAACATAGGGCTCCAATCGAATGGAGCACGGAGTCAACCCCAGCAGAAAGTGGGTCATGGTGGTGTTTCCGGCGGCAACAAGGGCGAGAATATCCCTAGTCTCAATCCCGTGTTCTTTTACCAGAGCCCTGGTCAAAGTGTTTATGTTGGTGACTATCGCCGATTGCAATAGATGGGGCGAGCCCTTCCCGCAGGCATAGATCATGCGGGAGATGACATCTTCACCATAGCGAGCCTGCAGGTTATGATTGGCTTCTACGCCGAGGACTGCGCCAGTCTTGAGGTTGACCAACTGGGCCACCACGGTCGTTGTACCCACATCCACAGCCAGTCCGTAGCTGCGCGCCGTTGTATCTCCCCCTTCGATCTGGAGTATGCGGCCAGTGGCATTATGCCGCGCCACGGTAGCGGTCACTTTCCAGTCATGCTCGCGCAGCTTGTTCGCCAGGTCTTGCAGGCAGCCCAGGGGCATATCGAAGCTGGAGAAGGTAAGCTGCTTCTCCAGCTCCCGGACTATCCGATCGATATCCGACACATTATCAGACATCGTTGGATGAGGCAGCTCCAGGTAGACCTTTTTGACCAAAGGCTCGGTGACGGCTGCGGCCTTACGGGGAGCTTTAGGCAGGTATTCCTCGGCAGGTTCACCATAGGTAGGGATGCCTTCGGTGATTATTTTCTCCATCTCCATACGGGACCGTGCCGGGACCATAACCTGCAGGTTGTCTTCCACGGGGGTCTGGCAGGCCAGGACATAGCCGCTCTTGATTTCCTCGGTGGAGAAAAAGCCAATGGCATACCTGTCACTCTTTACCTTCCCGCTGAGCACCTGAACGCGGCACTCGCCGCACGAACCCTCGCCTCCGCAGATGCTGTTCACGTAGACATCCGCTTTCTCGGCCGCCTGAAGTAAGGAGGTACCTTCATCCACTTCCACCTCTTTCTGGTCAGGGAGAAAGGTCACTTTGAACTTGCGCATCTTCCTCTTTCGTAAGTTTCTAGCACGCATAACTCCTGGATATCCGCGGGGGGGGGGGACGTGCCTGAGTATCAAGAATGATGATAGCGCAATGGCGGAGGACAGGTCAACCACTTCCGCAAATAAATTTACAAGATATCGATGCCAGTGAACAGGAGCTACAGGTTAAAGGAAACAACGGCTTAGCACTGACGATGGTCTTCGATATTCTGATGAGGAGCGTTCAAAAGGGCAGAAGATTTGACTAAGATGGCAAAGGGGTATAAGATATGCTTATGAAAATTTCCACCAGTTGCGGGGCGCAGCCTTTCGCAATACCGGAATGGGTGTGGGCGTTTTTACCAAAAGATGCAGCCACGTGGCCAAAACTTATACTGGTAGGAAATCGAGGAAGGGAGGACGAAATCAATGAGTCGTATGCTTGATGATGTACAATTGCTGGACAACATTCCGTTAGACCTGGATGTTGATAAAATCCTTGAGCGCCTTAATTCGCCGAATGAACAAAGACGACTCAAGCGCATGAAAGTGCAGATTGAAGAAAAACGCTACAAGGAAATCGCCCAGAAGTTAATCGATATAGTACTGCCACTAGCGCGACCCAAAGCGCTCTATAGGGTTGCTCGTGTTACCCTAAGTAGTGAAGACACGGTGGAAGTTGACGGTGTTAAGTTCACTGATCGTCTTCTCAAAGGCGTCCTTATCTTTAACAAAGTAGAAGAGGTATTTCCGACCGTTTCCACCTGCGGGCAAGAGATAAATGCCATACAGGCTTCAGACAACGACGCTACGGAGCAACATTGTCTAAACATGATTAAGCGTATGGTTTATGGCTCGGCAAATAACTATCTTCATGATCATTTGTGTGAACAATATGCGCTGGGCGAGATTAAACGCCTGAATCCGCCGGGAGAACTTGTGCATTGGCCCGTCGTACAATTTTTAGACCACTTTTCACTATTTGGAGACGTGGACAAATTGATAGGAGTAAAGGTAACCGAGCCTTATTTGATAGCGCCTGTGAAAAACCCTCTGCCATACATGCTATGGCCGTTATTTTCGGGTACCAGGATTGCTTTCCCCGCCGATAGTAACTTTAGGAGATGTGTATTGTGCCCCGAGCCGTGTATTGGCAGAAACATCCCCTACGACGCCGCTTTAGTCAAGAAATACCTCGAGATGGCGCTATAGAACCAATCCCGCTATGTCAAGATCATCTGATACTCGGCTTCTTAAGCGAGGTACGCAGTCCACGAGCTATATCGCAAAAATTCCATCGCAGTATGATTGTTGCGGGCCACCTTTGTGATCTGCTTGGCAGGGTAGTATTGCTTCGAAACTTCTCTGAACACGTGCTTACGACGCTTTTGCCAACGATGCCAGCATCGAACCAGGCAAACGCGATTGTAGAGTGTGAAAGGCTGCGCTACACCGAGATAATCAGGTTGCGGGAAGAGAGCTGCCGAACGCACGCCGAGCAGGGCCGGGTGGTAAGCAAACGCTTCAACCTATTGACGAGACAGCTTTGATGAGGTATCTTTTGGTTACCCGCAAGTAGCGGCATCTTATCCGTCCGCAACAGGCGGGTTTCGAGTGCCCGATGGAAGAATTGCCACGGTTAAAACAAAGAGCATACCAAGTGTCGCCCGAGAGATTCACTGAGTTTTCTGGATTGATCAGGAGTTGAAAAAGTCCATGGTAAATTAAGAATTTGTGTTAATAAAATGATCAATTACAAAAGCTGGGCGAATAGAATCAGCTGCCTTGCTCCAGGACTTTTGGTTACCTTAGCCTTGGCTGTAATCGCTTTCATCACCTGGTGGTTCTTGCGAGATGCGTGGATCAAATTCAGTGCCCTTTTATGGGCTTTCATCTATTCTATTGTCATAATCGCTTTTCGACCGGCGTTATCTGAGGGTAAGTTCAATCCGGGAGTAGAGTTTTCTTCGACTACGCTACTCCGCTGGTCCATCGCTCTCCTTGGCCTGACCGTCAGTGCCTCAGTATGGGTGAAGATGGGAAGCATCGGACTGGCGATAGTGCTAATTAACATGGCTCTGGTTTTTTCATTCGGTATCGTCTTCTGCAAATATATTCTCAAATTAGATAATGCCTTATCATTGCTGATTTCGGTTGGAACGAGTGTTTGTGGAGCTTCAGCAATCGCAGCGGTTGGTCCCGCACTCAAGGCAAAAGCAGAGCAAATGGGGCTGTCAGTGGCAGTTATTACCCTTTTTGGACTTTTGGCCATGTTTCTTTATCCTCTGCTATTTGCTGGACTCCTGGCGGATTGGCTCGCCAATAATCACTTGGCTTACGGAATGTGGGTTGGAACCGGAGTCCATGAGACCGCTCAGGTAATCGCAGCGGCAAGTCAAGTGAATCACGCGCTTTCGACAGCCAGTTCAGCCAAGTTTATTCGCATATTCACGATTGGCCCGATGGTGTTTATAAGTCTGTTCTTGTTTCATCGTTTCAGCAGAACCACCGAATCCAGACATACTAAAATAACAGTTCCGTGGTTTGCTCTCTTCTTCGTCATCTTTAGCTTGACTCATTTCGTACTGGAATCTCTCCCCATCCGGGATATATGGCTTTCTTTGAGTCAAACTTACCTGACACCAGCTACTACTTTTTTGCTGGCCTGGTCTTTTGCGGCCGTCGGTTTGAAGGTAAAAATCTCTTCTATTCGAGCGGTCGGTCTAAAAGCATTCCTGGGAGGATTGACAGTAGCTATCTTCGCAGGCGTTGTTTCCTTGATACTGGTCAGGTTCCTGTGGCTACCGTTTAACTCATAGATTGGAGGCTTGAACAAGTCCTCCGGAAGGTCATAAACTTACTCAAACTTCTTCTTTGTTTTGTTAGAGATGTAGTCTACCAATAGGTATTGCCCAATGTTGTCAGCACTCGTCAAAAATATTTTTCCTTTGTTGATACGCGTCATCTGGTGGACAAAATGACCCAGAAAACGACCGCTCTCCAACATGAAAGTATTGATAATAATGCCATTTCGAGTGCAAGCTATCGCTTCCTTGAGGGTCAATTCCAAAGTACGATCGCTCGGCGGAAACTGCGAAAAGAACTTGCCACCTTCAAGATGCGCCGTCGGTTCGCCATCGGTAATCATTATGATTTGCTTATTAGTGCCTCGTTCCTGGGACAATATTTTGTACGCAAGACGAAGGCCCTGTTGAATATTGGTGTATGGCTCAAACTCGTCCGAATCCATACAAATAAGCGCATCATTCTTGATCAGACGCGCCTCGTTTGAAAAGCCGATGACATGAAGGCTGTCTCTTGGGTACTGGCTACGAATGAGACTATCTAGGGCGACAGTCACTCGTTTTGCAGCTTGAAAATTGCCTCGTCTCGACATTGACAGGCTCAGGTCCAGCATAAGAACGGTCGCCGAGCGCGGCACAGCTTCATCACAATATACCTCAAAATCCTCAACGGCCAATTTTATTGGGCGCGTCCCGGCCTGCCGACCGATAGCATTCATAAGCGTTTTTTGCACATGTAACTCGAGGTCATCGCCGAACTCAAATTTTCTAGTTTCTCCTGTTCGCTCTCTTTGAATGCTCTTCAGGTTGACATTTCGACTCTTTTTCCGGTCCAGCTTTATATCAGCAAACATTTCCGCTAACACTTTGTGCCCTATCTTCCGCATGCCCCGCGATGTCAATTCCCACGTGCCGTCATCCTTTAAGCGAATGTAACCGGCCTCCTCCAGGATACGGGTAATCTCGCGCAATCTTTCTGCTTCGGCCAGTCGCGCTGCTTCCAGATCAGGAAGGGGCTGCTGACTATCTTGCAATGCCTCTTCAGATAGCTGGCTATCTTCCGGGATTGGTGGGTTCATAAGCTGCAGCATCTGCAAAGCTTTATCGAGATCGCCATTAGCCATCAATTCGCGCTCTAATTCATTCAGCAACTCATCGGCATCAGATTCAAATACGCGTTGCGTGCCATCCCACTGCGAATAGCGATATTTAGTCATCTTGACACTGGGAAAAGATGTGACCACATTTTCTCCTTTGTTACCTCACCGGTGAATTTCAGAACTCAAGATTTTGCAGGTTTGCCGACATCAGCGCCACAAGAATATGTTGATGTGCAGGTATCTTACTGGTTATGGTATTTCCACTTTTTCAGCAAGGTGGTTTGCCTCTCATAACCATGAAGACCCGACTGGCTATATTCTAACCTTTTTGAATCTGTGTGTCAATTCTTCACGAGCGTAACTAGCGTTGAGCGAGTCCTTGACTTTTCCACGTTGGTGGTGTAGAGTGTGCCAAGTTAAGAATATCAGGGGCTGATAGTTGAACACGCTCACCAGTGGTGCTGTTAGCTTCTAGTTTGCAGAAGAAAAGAGTTACTTCGATCAAACAAGCAAGGTTATCCAAAATATATCCAGGGTGGTGGATGGTTTTTGCCAGCTCCATCGTGGGGATGTGGGGATTTGGCTACAGCCTTTTCGGATTCTCCGCCCTTTTCAAGCCGATATCTACCGAACTGAATTTCAGCCGCACTGCCGCCTCGGTACCCACTGCCATCTCCAGGTTTGAAGGTGGCTTTGAAGCGTGGTTCACCGGTTTT
The DNA here is from genome assembly GCA_016190825.1 of Chloroflexota bacterium. GTDB lineage: Bacteria > Chloroflexota > Dehalococcoidia > Dehalococcoidales > UBA2162 > JACPPV01. The sequence continues at coordinate 30,826 of JACPPV010000009.1, read as the reverse complement.
CTGTGTGACAAATTTGGCGCCAAGTTTCCGACAATGTTTGGTATTTCCATCATGGGTATCTCCCTGATAGCGATGTATTTTGTCAATTCGCTCTGGTCTTTTTATTTGGTCTGGGGGGTTTTGCTGGGGACAGGATCAAACCTGGCGCTAACGTTATCGGTGCGGACGGCAATCGCCAATTGGTTCGTCAAGAAAAGAGGTTTTGCTCAGGGCGTGCAAATGAGTTTGCAGGGGCTTTCCGGTGTAGTGGTACTGCCCATAGTTGCCTGGCTCATCGCTACTCAGGGTTGGCGGATAACGTGCGTTATTGGTGGGGTGGTTATGTTGGTGGTCGGCCTGCCCTTGGTCTGGTTCTTTGTAAAAAGTGGCCGGCCGGAACAGTACGGTTTGCTACCCGATGGCGCCAGGTTAGAGGAGGGAGCGGGAAAAAGCCAGATACTCGAGCACGGAGTAAAGTATGCCGCTCAGCTTGGCGAGTTCGAGTTTACCGTGAAGCAGGCAATGAAAACGCCGACCTTCTGGCTACTGAGCGTCGCCGAAGCCTCTCACATGCTCGCTGCAGGAGCCTTCGTTTTGCATGCTATTCCCTTCCTCACTGATTTGGGGATTGACCCACTGCTGGCTGCGGGAATTCTGTCGTTGATGCAGTTCTCTGGGCTCCCAAACAGGCTGTTAGGCGGATGGATCGCCGACCGTGTCAGCAAAGAGCATCTGCGCTTCCTCATGGGTGGCTCCTACATGTTGCAGTCACTTGGGACAGCTGTCTTTCTGTTCACTCGGACCATACCAATGATTTATGTCTGGTTTGTTCTATATGGAATTGGGAGTGGACTGGCGATTGGGGTAACCTCGCCAATGAGAGGGCGCTACTTTGGGCGCAAGTATTACGGTTCTATAGCTGGACTGGCCCTGGTGCTGACATCGCCGGTATCAATAGTCGCTCCCATCTATTTTGGCTGGACTTATGACACAACCGGTAGCTACATAAGTGCCTATACCTTAGCCGCGGTTTTACTGGCTGTTTCTGCAATCATCGCCGCTCTTATCAGGCCGCCCAAACCACACGCCGAAGTGGCCGCTACCAGAATTTAGCCTCTGAGAATAGATGACTCAGCCAGAGCCTCTTTTTAGCAATTCATTAGCAAAACCACAAAAATTAAGCCCCTGTCAGAAGGATTTAGCTTCAAAACAGGGGCTTATTGCTGTCTAAGTAGACCCCATTTGAAGCATCCCGGACTGGTGTTTGAGAAGAAGGGGACTGATTTCAGCGGTGCAGCGACTGTTGGTTGCCGAAGCAAAATGTTAAGGCAGTCCTCCCCCGGTGATTGGCTTCTCCACTTGATACTGTTCGAATGAAACCAAGCGGATTCCATTCTTACATAGTTCAGAGGCGATACGCAAGACCTCGCAAATTGTCGGCTCTTTCAAGACTGCAAACTCCAATGGCGTGTCAAAAGTTAAGTCCAGAAAAATGAACTTGTTTCGTGCGCCACAATGACTTATTTGCTCCTCGGCCCTGGACAAGGTATCCACAAGTTTTCGCAAAAAAGGATTTTCATCGTAGTTTGAAGAGGTAAGCCCGTACTTCACTTCTAGCACTTGCCCTTGCTTATGCTTGTAGTAATCCCTGTCTTCATCGGAAGTTCGTATCTTCTTACATTCCATAGCCGCTATTACCTGGTCTGCTTTATCTTTCACTAACAGGTCAGGTGATTTAGGGTGGTTGAAATTCAGATAGTGTGATGGATACCTCTCTTTTAACCAGCCCCATCCCAGAGCCTCCACGCAGGCTTCTAGGAATTGGTCATCAAATTCCCGAACATACTCTACCGCCCTATCGGGGATTATATCTGAGAACCTTTTCTTAAGTTTTGTTCGTTCAGTATTTGGTATGTTAGCGACAATGGTATCTAACTTAGTTAACAATGGCTGGTTATCAACCGTTTTGCCTTTCAATATCAAAGCGCTACTGCTACCGGCCAGCTTTTCAGCCTTTTTTTCAAAACCGCACGTTATTTGATTCAAGTTCCAGTAGGTCATAATGGTATTGTAGCACTTCTTTAACTGGTCAAATCCAATTGGTAGCGGGGGTTGGATTGCCTTGGTCACGCGCGGTCGCGGTTATCGAGGTCTTTCAGTAACGCCTCGATTTGCGGCTCGACGCCAGGCAAGTCCTCTTTGATAGTCTTCCACAATGCAGGGATGTCCACTCCAAAATACTGATGTATGAGAACATCACGCATACCTGCCATTATTTTCCATGGTACGGCAGGATACTTTCGTCGAATGCTTTCCGGGATATGCTTGGTTGCTTCTCCCATAACCTCAAAATTACGCACGATAGCATCTATGGCCATTCCGTTATTGGAGAACTCGTCCAGCGAAGAAGCATCGGCGTACTTGTCTATCTTGCGAATCGCCTCCAGTATGTCATCGAGGTAAAGGAGAACGTCCCTGTTCACACTCGTTGCGCCTCATGGACTACCTTATCCCTGATTCTGCGCTTGAGTGTATCTTTCATTACCAGGTCGACCTTCATGCCGAGCAATTCACACAACAGGTTTCGCAGGCGGATGAAGCTGAACAGGCTAATTGGTTCGGAAAATTCAACAAGAAGGTCCAAATCACTTGACGCGGTTTGTTCCCGCCTAAGATAGGAGCCGAAAATAGCCATCTCCGCAACATTAAACTCCGTCTGAAGACGTGCCTTGTGTTGCCTCAAGATAGCCTCGATGTCTTCTAAGCTGTGCGTTATTTTGTTCGCCACGGGAGGTCGGCTCCTTTACGATATGATGCTGTCCATTCTCTAATGAACATATTATATCACGTTGCGTAAACAAAAAGGCACAGCTTTCAATAGCCATGCTCTTCCAAATCCAACTGGTAGCGCATACCGGATGCTTAAGGCAGCTTACCAACCCGTCACTTTACGCACAAAACGTCACTTTCCGCTTGGTAGTCCATTTTCGAGTTTGTGCGTAGAATACCAACCCTTACCAGCCCCTACCATCCCGATTTGTAGCAAATTTGTAGCAAGATAACTACACCTTTCCGTGTAAAGACTTGAAAGCCCTTAGTGAGCCGGGGGAAGCGATGTAAAAGTATCCCCCACATCGGCACGAGCCTGACTTGCTGAAAGCTCCTGTAGAGAGCATATTATAAACGGCGAAAGGGGAATAATTACCACCCCCCCCATTCACAACGGCGAGAGCCGGGGGGAATGATTGTCTCAGGCGTGGAGAGGTTGGAAACAGGCTTTAGTTGACCATAACAGGCTCACTACGTGCCTGTTTTAGTGGCATGAAAGCTCCGGCGAGTATTCTGGTATGGCTGCTGCGGAGTATCATGGACACACTTTGGCAATGGACAACTCAGGCACGTCTCCCGCTCCCTCTTGAAGTCAGCGGCCGGGGACTTCCCGCCCAGGGGACAAGCAATCTCAGCTTGAACCATCGCTCACCACCTTATCGAATCTTAGGAAGCGTCCGGTCAGTCATTCGAGGCGTCTTATTGTCACTCAAACGCTCACGTTTGTCAGCGACTGCCTTGTCCCGGCCAAGTTGAACCATTTTATCCCGCCCAGGCATGACAGCCGGACGCCCTTTGTCCTCTTTATTCTTAGAACCATCCTCAGCAAGGTCGCCCTGGTCAACCTTGACCAGAATATCCCGCGCCGGTCCCGGACGAGAGACAGCCCGCCTCTTGTTTCGCTTCTCAGCCTCAAGCTCTTGCTTCGACTTTGCCTTGACCTTTGCCTTTACCTTGTCCGCCGGTACACCACCACTAAGCATACTCACCTTGTCACCATCCTCTTTTAACATGCTCACGCCCCCAGGACGCGGCTTTGTCCCCGTATGAATATTGAGTTTCCAGACTATTGCCGGACGTTTAACCACTCTGTGAAATGCATCACCAATTGACATTGCTCAACCTCCCGCCGGCATATCGCCAGCCCGATTTCTTTTGATGCTCTTGAATGAGCTTTACTATCAGCTCCCGATCATCAGCACTCAGTCCCGCGCACGTCTCAATACCCTTTGCGCTCAGCCGATAGACACAGAACGGCCTACCATCGCCCAGGCGGACATGACGCAGGACATATCCCCATTCAGCCCACAATGGCAAACGACCGGAGAGGTAATCACCATTGACGCCCGTCAGCTTCGACAACTCGCTGGCAGACAGGTTTGCCTGCGGGTATCGTTGCTGGACACCCTCAAGCATCAGCCACGCCTTGAGCTTGCTCCGGTTACGCTTGCCTCGAAGTATGACCCTTGCCATTTAGCCCCCTTGCCACACACCCAGGCGTGTGTGACGACACAGTTAGCATTATCAGATATATAACCTACCAGCTATGAGAATACCCTTTTTTCAAGCTCTAAGATGCTCATCTATCATCGCCCACGCCGGTTTACCTGCGTCATCTCCGGCAGCCCCACTTGCTGGAGCTTCCGCCATCGCTCTTGAACGTAGCTCGCTGGCACCTGTCCCTTAATATAAAGATCAAAGGCAATCTCGAAACATCCGAGCCTATGCCAGCGCAATTCCCCGATACTGCCAAAGCTCGACCTTTGCCTAGCCATTCCTGCCCTCCAAAAAACGTTCCTTTATCACCAAACACCCGTAGGCGTGAAGTGTTGTGCGTAAATCTTCCGCACCTTTTTTTGACGCTTTTTCCGGTCCTTGCTGCCAGCCGGACGGCCTAACGTCTTCCCCATCGCCTTTAGACGTGCCAGTCCCGCCTTTGTTCGATCTGATCGCCGTTGTGACTCCATCCTGGCAACCCAGCCCGTCACGGCATAGAGTATTTCAGCAACAGGCCCCGGCGCTTCCGTCCAGGACTCTTGAAGACTCACCACATGAACCCCATATAACTTAAAGGTGTTGACCATGTTTAGAATTGCCGCCGCCCCTTCCCGCGATAGCCTGTCTCTAATGCCCAGCACAGCACTATGTCAACCCGCCCGTGACCCTTCCGGCAGTCATGCAACAGCCGGGCTAGTTCTTGCTGGTGACCGGACTTCCAGGCCGTCTCAGATTCGGCGTAGACTGCGATAATCTCCCAGCCGCGCCGTCCGGCATAGTTCTGCAACTCCGGTAATTGGTTATCGGTATGCTGGGATTCGCTGCTGACTCGAAGATACAGAGCTGCCTTCATGCCGTCACCTTGCCCTTGAGAACTTCCGCCCGGGCCGCCATTGCCAGCGTATGCTTCTCCCGCATCCCTGAAGGCTCGTGAGGGAACTCACGGACTTCACCGCACTTCTTGCAACGCCCCCAGCCGTCCGGCTCGATAAGCCACCAACATGGCGGACAATCAGGCGTTTTATCCGCACGAACTATTGCTCCCCCGATGAATTCCATTACTGCAAGCCCTCTTGCCCACTACCACGCTCGTTATCTGCCACTAACTTCTTGCCAGCTAGTCCACTGTCGGGGTCATGCCCTTGCGGATTTCTTACCCGACTTCCATGAAAGTCCGCATAGGTGAAATATCGCTCCGGCCTCTTGGCTTTCTTCGCAATCCGGCGTTGCATTGTCAACCACTTCAGCCCCAGGCCGCGCCGCTTACAGATCGGCTCATCGGGATACCAAAGTGCGTTTTTGAGGCTTGCCTTGTCCAGTGGACAGATAGGCGCAGCGCACCCCTCGAAATTAGGACAAACTTCTGCCGCCGTTTGGATATGGCCGGGTAAGGTTAGTTCCAGTTGCGTAACTTCAGTGACCATGATTCACCCCCTCAAATTTCGTGATATTGGAACATTCCGTGCAGTAGTAACCCCCGTCCGGCTGCATGACCCAGGAATTTTCACCACAATGGAGACAATCCGGTAGCTCGGCGGTTTCCGTCAGGGTTTCGGCGGTTTCCGTCAGGGTTTTAGTGTCGAGACTATTCGAAGCTATTGCGTCAGGGATGTCACTGTTTTTTTCTTTATCTAATACACACTTTGATAAATCCTTTTTTCCCTGCGATAAAGAAGATAAGGCAAAATCCCTGACATCCCTGACATCCCTGACGGAAAACTTGATGCCTTGCCATGCGGTTACTCGTTTCCCGTCTACTTCCGGCCGGGTAGCCTTTATTTTGTAGGCTACCTGATTTTGTAGGCTTCGCCCGAAGCTGTTAGGCTTGGTAACGGGTAGCTTTTCCTCGATGCAATACTTAACGAAGGCGTCATAAAGGTCATCTTTTGTGATGTAGTCAGGAGGACTTTGCTCGGTGCAGTCCTGCAGGAAGGCATACACGGGGTCACTTGCCCGTAGGTAGTACTCGGTGGTATCCTCTACCGATTTGGCATAAGAGAATCTTCCGTTAACTCTGAGACGTGCAAGGCCGTCAAGAGCCATATTTAAGAATCCTGATAGTTCCTGCGGGGTAGTCAGTTTATCAAGAATGTGAGGGTCTTTTTTGTCTGGTGCTATCTGGTTAGGAAAATCAATAATTATCCACCGGCGCCAGAACGCGTAACTATCTTCGTCTGTGACTTTCGGCGGCTTGTTCGCTGAGAATATCAGCTTGGCATGATTCACAAATGAGTAATAATCGCCGAACTTCTTTTCAGTCCCGATAGTATCGCCGCCGGTCAACATCTTAAAGTTGCTGGTCAGGTTTAAGCTCGTGCTCGGTAGGTCAGCGAATATGTTGGCTAACTTCCCTTCTAGTGCCGACATAGCGAATCGGTTGAGTTCTAGAGCGTGCCAGGGCACATTGGAAACATTCTCAGCACCTAACAAAGCCTTCAGTAATGATAATTCCGTGCTTTTGCCCTGGTCACCGCCGCCCACATTCAGGATTGCCTTCTGCATAGAGTTATCGGGCGTCAGGCAGTTCCCAGCTATTTCTTCCACTGTGGGTATATCGTCTGGATGGTGAACGTCTGTTAAGAATTGCTTGATAACGGGGCAATCCGCGTTGTCATCGAAAGTAACGGGGATTCGGATAGTAGATAGCAAGTCAGGAGTATGCGGTCGAAGTTCTCGGGTCCGCGTATCAAGCAATCCATTTACCAGGTTGAGGGTGTCCTTATCTTGATTCAGTTGTTTCCGGTCAATATAGGTGCTTCTGGCGATATGTCCGATGACTTCGTTAATAGAGTGCTCGGTAAGAATTGGCGTTACCCCTACCAATCGCTGACATTCCGCCTTGATAAACCGCTTCCCGCCTGATTGATAATATCCATCTTGATAAAGCAGGATGTCCTCATTGTCTCTGAGAGTAATAAAAGTGCGACTATCTAATAAATCAGTTACCAGAGCTTCTAAGTCAAGCGATTGCTTACCCTTATCGCTGGTCTTGATGTATTCTTTTTTGTGCCTGCTTGCTTCGGCGGGCCGGTATTCCGCGCACATTTTGAGAACTTCAAAATCAGGCAAAGGTGCTTCGCTCGCGGCGTTGAGTGCGAGAGCTTGTATTTCGATCTCCGCCTCGGTAAAGCCCTTCCCCCGCCATTTTCCAATGAATGAGATCAAGTCTGCGTGCCTCTGACCGGGCTTCAGTTCAGTTACAGGGCGAGATGTTGGCTTACTGCCATTGTTGCCGGACATGGCAAGCTCGATAAGCCATTCCGGGGCCGGGGCTAGTTTATCCGGTGAGCCGGATATTGTCTCGTAGGGTAGTCGGGTAACTGAAGGCACGGCGCAGATGTAAGAATCATTCGCCCGAATATCGAATTTAGCATACCCATACTTCCCCGCTCCGGGCCGGATATCTAACTCAGGCGGCGCGGAGTAAACATACTGAAGACCTTGTTCTTTTGGTTCAGCTTCAGTCCCGCCGCCTGTTCGGATGATCCAAGTAGCTGGCAGCTCCCCATGCTCTGATTGCATCCGGTTGAGGCTTTCCACGCCTTCATAGCCGTCAAAATCAGCAACCAGTTTGCCATTGCAGCGAAGCCCGATATTTGCATCCGGGACATTCTCCCACCAGTTCTTGATAGTGTCTGCGTTCGTGGTTGCGTCTTTATGCCCGCCCGAGTTGCCGAAGGGTATTTTGAGGCGTGGGAGTAAAGGGAATACGGGGAAGCCCTTCTCAGCGTATGCCAGCGCATGGTCAAAGAGTGCGTTACTCATGGCGCGCCTCCCGGCCCGCCTCAGCCAGCATCCGTTCCAAAGACAGGCGCGGGATTAAAATCCGGCTGCCTATCTTGATACTCGGAAGCTCACCTGTCTTGACTGCCAGATAGCAAGAATTCCGGCTGATCCCCAGGACTTGCGCCGCCTCAGCTATGCTAAGCGTGAGCCTGTCTGTTACTTCGGTTGTCATGGCGAACCCCCCTAACTCCGATCTTTTCGTCCGGCTGGCTGAAGCATGCCCTCAACATCGCTTAACCGAACGCGATAGAATCCCCCCGGTAGTCGTTGCGCTGGCAACTTCCCGTCCCGCACGAATCGCCGGACTGTCTCCACTGCCAGATGCAGAATGTCGGCGGCCTCTTTTGTGGTGATAAACTTTTCTTCCATTTACCTTTACCCCCTTGACACGACTTTTGATGCAATGTTACTATTAGTTAAACGCAAGCTAACTTATGTGTCAACGCTAAATAGCGCAAAGTATGAGGGTAAAGCGAATGGTGAACGCAGAAAACAAAGCTAAAAATCCACGAGTTCAGCCACGCGTTAAAAATGCAGTCAAAGGCTGGATTAGAGGACTGCATACGAAAGCCCCCGATATGACCGCGTTAGAGATACAACGGCAGGCCAAGCGTGAACCTACCCTCAAAGGCATGAGGATTCCTAGCGTGCGAACGATTCAACAAGCGATTCGTGATTGGGACTTCCCCAAGACGGAAGAAGGAAAACTCGCTAAAGAGAGATTTGAGGAACTTGAAAAACCCTGGCATATGGGCACATTGAAAAAATATCCTTTAGCCCACGGAACGATCCCTTATATTTTCAAGGTAAACGAATGGGGGGAATCACAAAGGCCACCTGAGCCGAAGATCAGTATCCGGCAGGCTTTTTGGCTGTCGCAATACTATCCGGTGCTGGCAAAGGAAGCTAAGAAACTCAATGAGAAGGATTTACAACATTTATGGACTGCTTCCCACCTATATACTTATTTCGAGTTAATGTCTGAGTTCGCCGGTGAATCTGAGTTTGATTCAAGCGCGATAGATAATGCCTTATGGAATGGCGGCATGGGGTATCTATTAGCGGAGAAGATAACAAGATTCCCTGACTCGGCTAAGAAGGCAAATGCCATATTAAACAAAAAGGAAGGTGGAAAATGAGAGGAACGATAGTCGAACGCCCGAAGGGAAGCCGGAATTACGCAATCAGGATTAGCTTAGGCTTCGATCCCGCAACTGGCAAGTATGGCCAGCATTGGGAAGCTGTCCCAGGGACAAAAAGGGACGCTGAGAAACGCCTGGCAGAGCTTCTTCACCAGCTTGATACCGGAAACTACATGAAGCCCGGCAAGACTACCCTGGCCGACTTCCTACAAAGGTGGCTATCCGACACTGCCAGCCAAACTTATCGCCAAGAGGCTATGACAGGTATTGCAGTATCGTGGAAGGTGACTTGATACCCTCTCTTGGTGGTATTCAACTCGCACAACTCAGACCGGAGCATCTTCAGAAGCACTACGCCGACCGCCTGAAGGCTGGACTGAGCACGGGGACAGTCAGATACTACCATGCCGTCATGCACAAGGCCTTGAGCACGGCTGTTAAGTGGGGATTGCTGGCCCGTAACGTGGCGGATGCTCTGGACGTGCCACGTGTCCGCCGCGCCGAAATGCAAACGTGGGATGAAGTCGAAGTCAACCACTTCCTTGAAGCTGCCAAAGAGACTCCCTATCATGTGCTTTTCTACACAGCTATTTTCACCGGCATGAGGCGCTCAGAACTTCTTGGCTTACGCTGGCAAGAGGTAGACCTGATATTCGGACAAATATCCGTTACACGCGGCCTGCATCAATTACGCAATGGTGGCTATGTGGTAACTGAACCTAAGAGCGTTAAGAGCAGGCGAACCATCGCGCTCCCGCCGTCACTGGCCTTGCTACTTCAAGAGCACAAGGCAAAGCAGACGTTTGAGCGCAAGCTACTAGGCGGAACACTTCAGGAAACTGATTTGGTATTCGGCAACCTCGATAAACCGCTCCGGCCAAACACAGTGACAAACGCCTGGCGATTCCTGGCTATCAAGGCAGGCGTTAAAGTCATCCGCCTGCATGACTCCCGCCATACCCACGCAAGCCTTATGCTGAAGCAAGGCATACACCCTAAAATTGTCCAGGAACGGCTTGGCCATAGCTCTATTGAGATGACTTTGGACATTTACAGCCACGTCACACCGGGCTTGCAAGAGGCCGCTGCGCAGAAGTTTGACACGCTGATAGCAACCACAAACGGATTTGTAGCAAATTTGTAGCAAAGCCTCAAAAAGAAAGCCCCTGTCAGAAGGATTTAGCTTCAAAACAGGGGCTTTTTATTGTCCAAGTAGCGCATACCGGATTCGAACCGGTGATCTCTTCCTTGAGAGGGAAGTGTCCTAAGCCTCTAGACGAATGCGCCCCGAACGTGTCTGCGACCATCGCTATTATAGCGTGTTTCGGCTTTTTGTCCAAGACCATAATTTGAGCTTGACTTTGCCGCTATCCCCACTTACTATGGATTCGACTTCGCTCACCATGAATGGGGGATGAAGCAATGGCAGGAATGGCAGACAAATCAGCCTTCCGGCGGGAGGAGATAAGCCGCCGGCTTGAGGAAAGCGCCCGGGTAAAACAGGCGCTTGCCGGAAGCCAGGCGGGTGAAATTGAGCGCATGGTGGAACTGGTCGTTGGGACATATCGAAGCGGCGGCAAAGTAATCATTTTTGGTAACGGTGGCAGCGCCGCTGATGCCCAGCACATCGCTGGCGAGCTTGTGGGGAGATTCAAGCTGGAAAGAAGGGCTTTTCCAGCCATAGCCCTTAACTCAAATACCTCCATAATAACCGCCCTGGCTAATGACTACGGTTACGAGACTGTCTTCAGCCGCCAGATAGAAGCGCTGGCCAGCGAAAAGGATGTCGTCGTTGGCATCAGCACCAGCGGAAACTCCCCCAATGTAATCAATGCGCTGAAGGCGGCTAGAAACAAGGGGGCAACGACCATCGGGCTAACCGGCGGCGACGGTGGCCGCATGGTGGAAGTGTGCGATCTCTGCCTGATAGTGCCTTCACAGAGCACCCCGCGCATCCAGGAAGCGCATATCACCATCGGGCATATTATCTGTGAGCTGGTGGAAAGGGAACTCGCCGGCTCGTAGGATCACATGGCAAAAGCTGTTTTTCTTGACCGCGATGGCACCATCGTTGAAGATACCGGTTACCTCCACGAGCGGGAGAAGGTGAGATTTTTCCCGGATGTGGACAAAGCAATTGGGCTGCTGAACCGCGCTGGTTTCAAAATTATCATCGTGACCAACCAGGCCGGAGTCGCCCGTGGCTACTATACCGAGGGGATCGTCCGCGAACTGAACAGGTATATCCGGGAATCGCTTGCTGCACAGGGAGCGCTGATCGACCGGTTCTATTATTGTCCCCACCACATCGAAGGGATCATCGAAGAGTACAGAAAAGCATGTGACTGCCGCAAGCCGAATACCGGAATGATCGAACAGGCAGTGCGTGATTTTAATATAGATCTCGCGGCATCATTTGTGATTGGTGACCAGTTGAGCGATATCGAAGCCGGTCGCCGCGCCGGCTGCCGCACGGTCCTTCTTGCGGGTAGCAGCAAACCGGTCGACTTTGCAAGCCCGGCGTTGCCGAGCTACATCGCCTGTGACCTGTATCAAGCGGTCAAATGGCTTCTCAATATCGCTGACCGACCCGGCAGCATGTGAAATCGGTCACCGAAAATCCGCTTGCGCTAATAGAGCGCAGCGCTCATTATGTGCGATTGCCATGGAGCGAGGTCAGCATAGAGCCCTTTCTGATTGAGCTCCAGAGGGTTCCGGTCATGGACTAATCCGGTGAGCTCGTCCAGGAAGAAGACACTCTTGCCTCCATTCCACGCTCGCGGCAGCTTCAGCCAGCCCTGTGCCTGGTGCGGTGAGTAGTTCACCACGACGGTCTTAATCTGATCACCGTGAATCCATGACCAGCCGAGGAGATTCTGGTGGCTTTCATTTCCAGGCCAGGCAGAAGCAATCTCAAATAGCTTCCACTTTCCCTCATGAAAGATCTCTGAGCCGGATATCTTCAGTAGCCGGTCATAGAAACGTATTATCTCCGGGTCCGCTGTCTCCTCCGGCGCGCGTGTGAGCTGAACGGGAAGCCGCAAACGTTTCCCCTCAAGCTGCCCATCGTGGAATAAGCGCATGCCCGGAGTGGTCGCAATGATGATAGCGGCCGCCATCGAGCGCTCCCGTCCGAAGGCGGTCGCAGCGCGCGCTTCATCATGGTTCTCGATGAAATGCACCGAACGTTTCAGGTAGCCTTCATCGCTGGCGAGATGCTGTCGAACATCGCTGGCAGCAGAATACCGCAGGCGGTCATAAAGCGCTTTGTCGTAGGTGAAATCGAAACCACACTCCTGCAGTTTCCTTTCGTAGCCCCAGTAGGCTTCAGATAGAAATAAAAAATGCGGGTAACGCTGCTTCACCCGATCAATTGTCTCAACCCAGAACTCCGTTTTCGGGACAGAGTAATCCCGCACCATCTCGCCCCAAACTATCTCAAAGATGCTGTTAAGGGTGAGCATTGCCATATCACATCTCACGCCATCGGCGATTTCGGCAATTCTGAGTAACTCTCTAATCAGCGCCTGGCGCAGGTCATCTGAGAAAAAATTCATCTGAGCGGTGTCCGTCCAGGGCGGGAAGTTCGGGTCGCGGCCGTGGGCGAGCCAGGCGCCACCGGCGGCCCGGAAAAACCACTCGGGATGGCGTTCAAGAACGGCACCCCTGCCGGTAACGAATCTCTGCGGATGAGAAAGCGTCCAGGGATGGTCAGAGGCCAGGTGGTTTGGAACGAAATCAACGATGAGACCAATACCTAGGCTATTTAGCCGGGATTTGAGGCGGGCGAGATCCCCCGCTGTGCCGAGGTAGGAGTCAATCTCATACCCGTAAATGGCATAGGGCGAGCCGGCAATATCCTCTTCCTTCCAGCCTGGCAGCGCCTCGCCGTATTCCCGACGAAGTCCGGTATTGACGAGTGCCTCACTTCGGGCGGCGGCACTGCGTCGCCATACGCCCATCAACCATAGCAGGTCAAACCCCCGATCTTTCAACGTCTCCCATTCCTCCTCGGGAACGCTGTCCAGGGTTACGGTACGGCCGTATCTCTCCGAGAGCCGCCGGATAAACAGGCGGGCACTGGCCTCATAAAGATGGGGATTAGATTTCATATTATCCTAACCCGTACGGGAAGTCGTATAATATATTAACATAGAGACCAACTGGCATGAGTCGGATGCACTGAGAGATTCAGGCTTGTTTCGCAGATAGGGCACTGAAGGAGCGTGCCCTCCGGCAGTGTTCCCATTGTTTGATTGTTTCCTGTAACTCAGTTATATGACATAACATATATAGTGCGAACCAAAGCGGCATCTATAAGAAAAATGTTTTACATAAAAACGAAGTAAACCCGGATTCCAGCCTTCGCTGGAATGACAAGGTGAAGATATTGTTTTGCCGACTAATCTAACCTAAAATACACGCAGATGACCGCAGAGCTAAGAGCCGTCGGCGATAAGCTAGCACTTTATACCGATGACAACTCGGTTTACCTTCGCTTTAGCCGGGGAATAGTTCCCATCTACAAAGTCCCTTATTTCCGCAACGGCAGGGTCGTCGGTTACGACCTTTTCTTCGATGCAAAGCAGAAAACCTCAGTGGCACAGATCATGAAGGGACAACTGCTTCTGGATATGTAAATAAGGCACGAGAAAAAGTGGGGTGAACAAGGCTTCCTGACCCTTCAGGGGTAACACCAACCATTGCCTCCGGCTTTTACAAGCCTAGAATCCGATTACAGCGCGTTGTTTTTGGGCGGCGTGGTTTCGGTCTTCGTTTTCGCCAGGATCTGACTGACCAGCTCCAGCAGCCTCTTGAGTCCCCACCCCCTGGTGGCAGAAACAAGCGCCGTATTTTCCGCGGGCGGTGCTTCCTTGTCCGCAAGATAGGTCATCGCCGCTTCTTCCGTCCAGGTCCGGCTGACATCCAGCAAGAGGTCTATCTTATTCAGCGCGGTGATCCGGGGCTTGTCCTGGAGACCGAGCTCTGCCAGGATACCCTCCACTACCTGGTTCTGCTCTGCAGCGTTATGTAAAGCAATGTCTACCACGTGGACCAGAACGCTCGCCTCGGATAGCTCTTCCAGAGTTGCGTGGAAAGCGTTGACAATCGTGGGTGGAAGTTTGCGGATGAAACCCACCGTATCGGTAATCAGGACTATTCTCTTATCGGGCAGGGCCAGGCGCCGGGTAGTCGGGTCCAGGGTCGCAAAAAGCTTGTTTTCAACGAAGACTTCCGCCCTGGTCAGGGTATTGAAAAGGGTGCTTTTGCCGGTATTGGTATACCCCACGAGGGCAACGATGGGAACGCCGCTTCTTCTTCGCTTCTGCCGGTACAGAAGACGGTGCTTTTTGACCCGCTCCAGCTGTTCTTCGAGGCGGTGAATCTTGCGCCGGATCAGGCGGCGGTCAGTTTCAAGCTGCGATTCACCCGGCCCACGCGTGCCAATGCCGGCGCCCAGTCTTTCCAGGTGCTGCCATTGCCCGGCGAGGCGTGGAAATAGATACTGGTGCTGGGCAAGCTCCACCTGGAGCTGACCCTCCCGCGTGTGGGCGCGCTGCGCGAAAATATCCAGGATAAGGGCGACCCGGTCAATAATCTTTACCTCTAGAAAATCCTCGAGATTACGTTGCTGCATGGGGGAAAGCTCGTCATCGAAGATAACAACATCGTAGCCGGTGCTCTCTCTCAAGGACAAGAGCTCTTCGAGCTTCCCGCGGCCAAGATAGTAGGCTCTTGTCGGTGCAGGAAGTTTCTGGATGATTTGCCCCACCACATCTGCCCCGGCGGTAGCCGCCAACTGCCCCAGCTCGGCAATGGAATCCTCTGCCGACCACTGGTCCCGCTGTGCCGGGACGGCAACGGCGACAAGAAAGGCTTTTTCTGGCAAATCCCGGTTCTTAATGATAGTACCTTGCTAATTTCCTCAGTCGTTATTATTATGTCAACTAACTTTTAGTTTGAACTTGTTGACGTTGTCCCGCCACCCCGCCATTTTTGACAGTCCCTTTACCAGAGAAGCGTCATGGATGGTCAAAGACAGGCGGATGTAGCCTTCACCGCTTCTGCCATAGCCGAGCCCTGGAGTGACGACCACTCCCACCTGCTCCAGCAGGTCGGTGGCGAAACTGGCGGATGTGTAGCCGGATGGTACTTTTGCCCATACGTAGAGGCTGGCTTTCGGCAACTGCGCCTCAAGGCCCATCTTGTTCAGCCCTTCCACCACCAGGTCCCGGCGCCGCTGATAAATTGAGTTGTGTTCCTGAATGCAGTCCTGGGGACCGCGAAGGGCTTCGATAGCCATGTATTGGATTGCCTGGGGGATTCCAGAATCGATGTTTGACTTGAGGGTAGTCAGGGCTTTGACCATTTCCGGGTTGCCTACTACCATTCCGATGCGCCAGCCAGTCATGTTAAAACTTTTCGATAGGGAATGGAACTCTACGCCCACATCTTTGGCGCCGTCAGCCTGCAAAAAGCTGACCGGACGGTAGCCATCAAAGGCAACCTCTGTATAGGGACCATCATGGCAAACGGCGATATTGTTCTTTTTGGCAAACTCAACCACGCGATTAAAGAAATCGAGGTCAGCCACCGCCCCGGTGGGATTGTTTGGATAGTTTATCCAGAGAAGGCTGGTTTTTCCCAGCACATTTTGGGGGATGGCGTCAAGATTGGGGAGAAAATTATTCCTGGCTGTAAGGGGGAGGTAGTAAGGGCGTCCGCCGGCCAGATTAGTGCCGATAGCATAAACCGGGTAGGCGGGGTCAGGTACCAGGGCAGCATCTCCGGGGTCAATGAAGCAAAAGGCTATGTGAGCAATCCCTTCTTTTGCACCGATTAGTGGCAACACTTCTTTGTCAGGCTCGAGGGATACGCCGAAGCGCTTTTGGTACCACTCGGCGATTGCCCGTCGCAGGTCTGGCAGACCGGCTGATTCAGGGTAACGGTGGTTTACCGGATCCTTCGCCGCTTCAACCAGGCGGTTGATGATATGAGGCGGCGTCGGGATATCGGGATCGCCAATGGCAAAGCTAATGACCTCTTCGCCTCTTGCCCTTTTTTCGGCAATTTTCTTGGTAATTTCTACAAAAAGATAAGGGGGTAAATTCGCGATGCGTTCTGCTACCTTCATTTTGCTCCTTTCAATCTGTTAATCAGGATCACTGTCAACCCATTCTCCAGTAAACACAGTCTCAGCCGGGCCGCTCAGGAAGACCTCCCCTTTTCCGTCCCACTCGATGTCCACTACCCCGCCGCGTAGTCTTATCTCTGCCCTTTCCTTAATGTATCCGCGCAGTTTGGCGGCTACGGCTGTGGCACAGGCACCGCTTCCGCAGGCCAGTGTTTCTCCAACGCCCCTTTCCCAAGTGCGGCTCTCTATGCGTCCATTACCCAGGACCCGCACCACCTCAAAATTGACCCGGGCGGGGAAGAGTTTGTGGTGTTCCACCTTGGGTCCGATGCTGGCCAGTGGGAACTTATCCACATCCCCCCGATAGAAAAAGACAGCGTGAGGATTGCCCATTGAGATTAGATTCAGCCTTAATTCCTTGCCGTCAATGATCATCGGGCAGGTTATCATTTGTTTTATTTTCCCCTGGTTTCGCCTGGGTACAACGGGAACGTCCTCGGCTCTGAATTTTGGGTCGCCCATACCGACCTTGACCCTGACTACTTTGTCGCCCTTTTTGGTGATAACGACTTTTCTGATGCCAGAAATTGTTTCTATCGCTATTTCTTTCTGCCCAGGCCTGGCTATTCCCCTGTCCACAAAATACTTCGCCGAGCACCTCAGCCCGTTACCGCAGGTTTCTGACTCGGAGCCGTCTGCATTGAAAATGCGCCAGGCGAAGTCGGCTTTAGTTGAAGGCAGCATTACCAGCAAACCATCAGCGCCGATGCCATAATGGCGGTCGCACATAGCGATAGCCAGGCGGGGCCAATTACGGGACACGTTTTCCGGCTCGATAACCACGAAATCGTTGCCGGTCCCTTGCATCTTAGTGAATCTCATGCGTTACCCGTTCCGAACAGAAAAACCCTACTTGTGACACTGAATAGAATGTTAGCATATGCAAAGGCGCGTTTTCAATTCAGGATGCGAATTTCCACCCTTCGTTTCTTTGTCACTCCCGCGAAACTTGTCCCGTACTTGTTACGGGAGCGGGAATCCTGGGCAAAAGGTAGTTATCTGGATTCTCGGGTCAAGTCCGAGAGTGACAACAAGGGAATGGGAGCTTTATTACGCCCGGATTGCCCGCATAACGCTCGTGTCTTATGCGCTCGGGTTGACGCCGTCCTAAGCACAAGGTAAAATTATAATATAGGCATGGAGGTGCGGAATGGCAGACAAACAGGTAGTAATCTATACGACGAGCACCTGACCGTGGTGTCATCGGGCGAAAGAGTATCTTTCGCGAAAAGGCATTTCATATGTCGAGCATAACGTAGGTGAAAATCAGGAAAAAGCCCGGGAGATGATCAAGAAATCCGGGCAGATGGGCGTACCGGTTATTACTGTTGACGGTCAGGTCATCGTCGGCTTCAATCAAGCTAAGTTGGACCAGGCGCTCGGCCTGAACTAGAGTCTGGGACAACGTACGTAAGACGTTTTGACACCCGGGGGGGACAAGATGTATCGCCCAGGGGTTTTCGTTAGGGGGAGGGCTGGCATGTTACAGCAACCTGTTTGCTGACGTGCATGGCTGAGCGTGACCGATCATGTACGATATCATTATTGTTGGTGGTGGTCCTGCGGGCTTATCGGCGGCAGTATACGTGGCGCGGAAGCGCCTCAGTGCACTGCTCATTAGCGGCGACCTCGGCGGCCAGCTAAACCTGACCATGGATATCGAAAACTACCTGGGTTACCAGTTTATCGAGGGGCCTGAGCTGATTAGTAAGTTCCATGAACAGGTAGCCCAGTATCCAATCGACCAGAAGATAGGGTACAGGGTTGCCAGGCTCGATAAAATTCCCGGCGGCTTCGAAGCGACGACGGAAGATGGGGGCGAAACATATCAATCGAGAGTGGTTATTTTTACAGCCGGGAAAAGGCCCCGACCTCTCAATGTCCCCGGAGAGAGCGAGTTTACTGGCCGGGGTGTTTCTTACTGCGCTATCTGTGATGGACCGCTTTTTGCCGGTAAGAAGGTGGCCGTTGTCGGCGGGGGCAGTTCGGGAGTCGAGGCCGCTCTGGACCTGGTGAAGATAGCCGAATACACCTACCTGGTGGAACTGAAGCAGCTGTCCGCCGAACCTATACTCATTGAAAAACTCAAGGCTTCCCAGAACGTTACCGTTTTCGTGGAGCACCAGGTAGAAAAAATCGAGGGCAAGGACTTCGTTGAGGCGCTCCTGGTCAGGGACGTCAGGAGCGGAGAGACCAAGCGTCTTGATGTCGGCGGCGTTTTCATCGAGATCGGCCTGATACCAAACTCGGAACCAGTCAAGGGACTGGCGGAACTGAACAAGTGGGGCGAAGTAGTGATAACCCCCTCCTGCGAAACGAGTGTTCCGGGATTGTATGCTGCCGGAGATGTGACCAACGTGCCGGAAAAGCAGATTGTCGTTGCCGCCGGAGAGGGTGCAAAGGCAGCACTTCAGGCTCACCGCTATCTTCAACGGCTGGCAGCTTGACTGGAAGCGTGCAATGGTCAAAATGATAATAAGAGAAGTTAACGAGGAAAGAAGGACCCTGTTTCAGTGTGAAGCCTGCGGTTTCGCCTACGAAGAAAAGGCGTGGGCGGAGAAATGCCAGCAGTATTGCGAAGAGCACCAGGCTTGCAATATAGAGATTACGCAGCACGCCGTCCCGATTGGGCAGGGGCACTGGCACCGGTCCGGGATTCGTGGACTGAAATCAGGGAGACGCCGGAGGGGCGCCTTCAAAGAATAGAAATTAATAAGAAAGGCAGGGCCCGGTAATCCGGGCCCGCCTCTAATTTGAGCCACTCGGGGAACTATTTCTTTGCCAGATATTTTTCGGGCTCTTGGTCGAAAGATCGCTTGCAGCCTACCGCACAGAAGTAATACTTCTGCCCCTTGTATTCCGATGTAGCCGCCGCTTTCTTCTCATCCACCGTCATTTTGCAAACCGGGTCAACTGCCATAATGGCACCTCCTAAAAATTTTTTCCTATTTTTACGTGTTATTCCTGCGCAGGCCGGAATCCAGAAAATTCAGCCTGTAAATACCCATTCCTGTATCGCGGCCTGTCCTGTACTTGATGAAGGGATACGGGACAAGCTTCGCGGGTATGATAATGAAAGAGCATTAATTTGTCTACTTATTATGCATAAGAGTGATCGCCTTATCCCGTGGCGCCCAGCCTCTTCTTAATCAGCGGGGTAACAACGGGCATCAGAATGATCATTGAGAGCATAAATACCCAGGCCGTTCCGCCGATGCGTTCAACCAGCGTATACTGACCGGGCAGGGTTGCCAGGAGGAAAAGCCCTGCTGCCAGTACTGATACGCTTGTGTAAACGACTGCGCTGACAAAACCTACGCTTTTCATAGATGGATATCCTTAGCTGCTATGGGCACCAACCGGGTGCGGTACTGGCGCCACCTGTTCGTCGCCTCCCTTTCCCCGCCGCCGGATCGCCGGAACAAATCCGCGCATCCGCAAGGTGTTCAGCGTCACCGAAACGGAGCTGAACGCCATCAAAAGGGCAGCCAGTTCCGGGCTCACCACCTGGGTGGTGGCAGGATAAATCAGTCCCATTCCCAGCGGTATCGCCAGCGTATTGTAGCCGAAAGCCCAGAGGAGGTTTTCTTTCACCTTGCGGATAGTGCCCTTGGCTATCTGGATACCGCTGACCACGTCAAGCAGGTCATCTTTGATGAGGATCACCTGCCCCGTCTCCTTGGCAATATCTGTGCCAGAGCCAATGGCAATGCCAACGTTAGCCTGCGCGAGCGCCGGCGCATCGTTGATGCCGTCTCCCACCATGGCAACGCTTTTGCCCTCATCCTGCAATTTCCTCACCTCGTTTGCCTTGTCCTCCGGCATGACCTCAGCCAGAACGCGGTCTATCCCTACCTGCTTCGCAATTGCCTCTGCCGTGCGGCGGTTATCGCCGGTAATCATCGCCACCTCGATGCCCATGCGATGCAGTTCATCGACGGCCAGCGCCGAGGTCTCTTTGAGGGTATCAGCCACAGCAACAATGCCGGCAGATTGGTTATTGACAGCCACGAACATTGCTGTCTTTCCCTCATGCTCCAGGCGCTCGGCCTCTGACACAAGGCCGTCAAAAGATATTTTCTTTTCAGCCATCAGCCGGCGATTCCCCAATAAGATGGTCTTACCGTTAAGCCCGGCGATGACGCCCTGCCCCGGCACGGCCTCGAAAGTCTCCGGGTCTTCGAGGGAAATGCTCTGCGCCCGGGCACCGCTGACAATTGCCTCGCCCAGCGGGTGCTCGGAGTTCTTCTCCGCCACCGCCGCCAGATGCAGCACCTCTTCCTCGGACCCGCGGCTGGCGATGACGTCGGTCACGGAAGGCTTGCCTTTTGTCAGGGTACCGGTCTTATCGAAGATAACAACCTGGAGTTTGGCGGTGGCTTCGATGGCATCGGCGCCCTTGAACAGGATTCCATACTCAGCGCCCTTGCCGCTGCCTGCCATTATGGCACTCGGCGTTGCCAGTCCAACCGCGCACGGGCAAGAGATAACCAGCACCGTCACCGATACCAGGAGGGCAAAGCCGAACGCTCCGACCGCTTCCAGAACATAAGGGGTCAAGATGAGGCGGCTGTCCGGTGTGAACCACAAACTGAAGCCGACAAAAAACCAGAACAGGAATGTTGCCAGAGAAAGAGCATGAACACCGAGGATGAAATGACCGGCGACCTTGTCCGCCAGGCGCTGGATGGGCGCCTTGGTGGTCTGCGCTTCCTCTACCAGCTTGATAATCTGGGATAGCGCGGTGTCTTTGCCCACCCTGGTAGCCCGGAACTTAAAGGCGCCTGTTTTGTTGAGCGTCGCCCCAATGACTTCATCGCCCGTCTTCTTTTCAACCGGTATGCTTTCGCCGGTAATCATTGACTGGTCGACCGATGAGTAGCCATCGGTGACTATCCCATCTACCGGTACAGCCTCTCCCGGACGGACCACCAGGATATCATCGAGCTGCACATCCTCGGCGGCTATTTCTGTTTCCTGCCCGTCACGGACCACCCTTGCCATCTTCGGCTGAAGCTTGAGTAGCCGGCGAATCGCCTCAGAAGTCCGCCCGCGTGTCACCGCCTCAAGATATCTGCCCAGGATGATAAAGGCGGTAAGCAGAGCTGCCGCCTCGTAGAAAGTGGCCTCTTTGCCGCCGAAGCCGGCGTCCGGCCAGAAAGTATTGATGACGGCGATGCCGTAAGCCGCGCCGATTCCGGTTGCGTAAAGCAGGTTCATATCGGTGATGCCGCGCCGCAGGCCGTTCCAGCTATTTATGAAGAACTGGCGCCCCGGTCCAAAAACAATTGGCGTTGTCAGAAAGAAGAGGAGAACTTTGTTATTCATCCAATCGGGGAGAAACTTGAAGAAATACGGCTGCAGCATACCGATCATGACCAGCATGCCGAGCGTGCCGGAGATAATCAGGTTGATGAACTGGCGGCGCACGTCCCGCCGGCGCGCCTCCTGCTCCCTGTCCAGCGCCTCCTGTCCGGCTACCTTTTCCGATACGCCATAGCCGATGTCCTGAATTGCCTTCTTTATCTCAGCCATTGAGGTGATACCGGAGGCGTATTCGAGCGTGGCGGTCTCTGTCCCCAGGCTGACAACGATCTTGCCGATCCCGGGCAGGTCACCCACCGCCTTCTCGATGTTGGCGACGCATGAAGCGCAGGTCATGCCCGTTATGTGAAGCTGGGCGTTATCGAGTACAACCTCGTAGCCGATATCCGCCACCGCCTTTCTCATGTCAGTCAGCGTCACCCGTTTCGGGTCATATTCTACGGTGGCTTTCCCCGTCGCCAGGTTCACCACCACCTTTTCGACGCCGGGCAAACCTCCCAGCGCCTCCTCATTGTGGGCAACGCACGAAGCGCAGGTCATGCCCGAAATTTGCAGGGTGATTTTTCTCAGTCTTCCGGTCTCAGCTGTTACCATACTAACGCCTCCTAAGCATTGCGAGGGCGAAGCCTACGGTCCCGATAAGCCAAGACTTCGCCTGGTACCAGTGCCTCGCATATATGATCTCATACTACCGCCGGATAGCCTTTCGAATTGTCTTTACGAGTTCGTGGATATACTCTTCGCCACGCTCTTCGCGGATGGCATCGGAAACACAGCTTTCAATGTGCTTTTCCAGGATGAGGAGCGCCACTTCGTCAGCGGCGGCGCTGAGGGCAGTTAGCTGCTGCACGATGTCTATGCAGTAGCGGTCGTTTTCAATCATCTCCCGTATACCCTTCGCCTGCCCCTCAATCTTCTTCAGCCTCGCTGTTATAGAGGCTTTATCGCCGGCGTAGCTGTACCGTTTTGCGGTTACCGCCATGCTCATCTCCTACAAATAGTAATTCAATACCAGACCGATGATACTAGATACTACCATAGGGTATACTTTCTGTCAACCCTGACGAAGAAATCATGAATCTCGCTTGTGCCCATCTGGTTCTTAGGATCGCTCATCTATTGCCAATCTCGTACCTTCCATGTGTGTCTGGCATCAGGAACAGAATTGACCTGCATCATTCTGCAAGAGAACCATTTTCGAAGGACATGGAAATAGTTGGAACGTTACGCTATAATTGTCCGTAGTTACTCTGACCCCTCTCCGCATTACCGGTTCGTCAGGTACATTATGTCAATCTAGTGGTCTGATAGGGAAGAGAAATCATATGTTCAAAGTCGGCATTCCCCGGGCGCTCCTGTATTACCAGTATTATCCCATGTGGCAGGTCTTCTTCGAGGAGCTCGGAGCGGGCGTGGTCATTTCTCCGACAACCACCCCTGCGGTGCTGGCCGCAGGTTCATCCCGGCTAGTGGCGGATACCTGCCTGCCGGCGAAAGTATTCATCGGCCATGTGATTTCGCTGGTGGGCAAGTGCGACTGCATTTTTATTCCCGCTATCCGCAGTGTGAAAAATGACGTCTATAACTGCTCCAAGTTTCTAGGACTGCCTGATATGACCCGCGCAACGGTACCTGAGTCCCCGCCAATCCTGGATATAGATGTTGATATCAACCGGGGGAAACGCCAGCTATATCAGGCAATTTACCGGCTCGGACGGCATTTCACATGGAACCCTGTCAAAATCAAGAGAGCCGCTC
The DNA here is from genome assembly GCA_016190825.1 of Chloroflexota bacterium. GTDB lineage: Bacteria > Chloroflexota > Dehalococcoidia > Dehalococcoidales > UBA2162 > JACPPV01. The sequence continues at coordinate 7,315 of JACPPV010000009.1, read as the reverse complement.
TTACTGCCTGGCAGACTTACCAGCGTCATCGACAGACAATGGCGGGGGAGAAACTGATGCTGAGTCAGGTAATGGAAGCACGGGAGGCTGGGCAGAGACCTCCCGCTAAACCGGAACCATACCGGGCTACCATCGCCGTCATCGGCCATCCCTATATCCTGTTTGATGTTTATGTAAACCATCGCATTGTCCGACGCCTCGAGCAGGCGAACATCCGGGTGGTTACTCCGGAAATGCTGACTGTCAGCGAACTGACAGCTGCCACGGCCCGGATGGTAGGCGGGGCTTACTGGACATATGAAGAGGAAATCGTCGGCGCCGGCGGGCACTACCTCCAGAACACGGTCGACGGCGTAATCGGCGTCATGGCTTTTGGCTGCGGCCCGGACTCACTCATGATGGATATGGTGGATCGCCGGGCGGCGAGGCTGAAGTCGACCCCGTTCATGTCAATTACTCTGGACGAACATACCGCTGAGGCTGGCCTGGTTACACGGCTTGAAGCCTTCACTGATATGATACAGCGGCGCAAGAAGGGGCGGTAGGCTGATGCGCGTAGGATTTCCTCACATGGGCAATCTGTATGTCGCACTCGGAGCCATGCTTCAAAGGCTGGACATGGACTACGTGATTCCTCCACCTACCAGTCAGCGCACCCTGGCCCTGGGCGTGAGGCATTCCCCTGAAGGACTGTGCATCCCGTTCAAGCTGACCCTGGGCAATCTCATTGAGGCAGCCGAGCTTGGCGCTGATACCTGGCTGATGCCGGCGGGCTACGGCATCTGCCGACTCGGCTATTACGCCAAGACGCAAGAGCAAATACTGCAAGACATTGGATACGGCCATGTCAACGTGGTCGGGATTGGCGTTTCCCAGGATAAGCTCTCCGGCCTGCTGAGAACAGTCAAATCATTGTCGAACAATGCTTCCTGGCTGAAAATTATCTCCGCCTTTCGCTTCGGCCTGAGCAAGATGAGCGCCATGGACCGTCTCGAGCGGCTTACCCAGAAGGTTCGCGCGGTGGAGCTGGCGAAAGGTACTGCCAGCGCGCTACTGGTGCAGGGAGTAAAAGAAATCGACCACGCCGATGATTACCGGACTTTGAAAAAAGTAGAAAAGGATTACGCGGAGCAGTTGGGCCAGGTGCCGGTGGATGAGCAAATCAAACCGTTGGTGGTCGGCGTTATCGGCGAGTTCTACGTGGTGCTCGAGCCGTTTTCCAGCTTCGATATTGAGAGCGAACTGGGCAAGCTGGGCGTCGAGGTGAGACGGAGCACCTTTATTTCCGGTTGGACAAAGCTCAGCTACCTTTTCAATCCCTTTGCTGCCAAGGAGAAGGACCGGATACATCGTGCCGCTATGCCCTATTTGAAGCGTGATGTGGGCGGGGACGGTTGGGAATCGGTGGGCGAAAAGGTGCTTCACGCCGGCAGCTATGACGGTATCGTCCACCTGGCACCTTTTACCTGTATGCCGGAGATAATCGCCCGGAACATCATGCCGCGGACGAAGGAAGATATTCCAGTCTTGACCGTGCTGTGTGATGAGCAGATGGCTAAGACCGGCCTCGTGACCCGGCTGGAAGCATTTGTGGACCTGCTAGCGCGGCGGCGGCGGAGAGATTATAATAGATAAATATGGTAACCCCGGTGGAGGAGGCAGCCCCCGGCTGATTTATGGAAATTTACCTTGGCATTGATGTTGGGTCAGTAACGACGAAGCTGGCAGCCCTTGACAGTGAAGACAGGCTGATTGGCCACGTCTATCTGCCGACCCTGGGCAAGCCGATCGAGATGGTGCTTACCGGCCTGAAGGAAATCAGCAAGGAGTTACCGGCGGATGCTCACGTTTGCGGTGCCGGTACAACGGGCAGCGCCCGCTACCTGGCGGGTGTAATCGTCGGCGCGGACCTGGTCAAGAACGAGATTACCTGCCATGCCGTAGCCACCATGCACAGCATCCCAGAGGCAAGAACAATCATTGAAATCGGCGGGCAGGATAGCAAAATCATCATAATCGAAGATGGGGTCGTCACCGACTTCGGCATGAATACCGTCTGTGCTGCCGGCACAGGAAGTTTCCTCGACCACCAGGCTTTGCGCCTGGGGATTGATATCAAAGAATTCGCCCGCCTGGCGCTGGAAAGCCGCACGCCGGTGCGCATCGCCGGGCGGTGTACCGTCTTCGGCGAATCGGATATGATCCACAAGCAACAGATGGGACACCGCATCGAGGACATTCTATACGGACTTTGCCAGGCACTGGTCCGCAACTATCTCAACAACGTCGCCCTGGGCAAGAAGACTGAATTGCCAATCGTGTTCCAGGGTGGAGTGGCTTTCAACCAGGCGATAGTCAAAGCATTCAATGATGAACTGAAGACCGAGGTCATCGTCCCGCCCCATCACGAAATCATGGGGGCGATCGGGGCGGCGCTTTTAGCGCATGAGGAGATGACTGACGGTAACCGTGATAGCCAGTTCACCGGCTTCGATGCCGGGGGGGCCAGTTATGTTACCTCATCATTCGAGTGCAAGGCCTGCCCGAACCTCTGCGAGATTGCCCAACTAGCGCTTGATGGTAAGGTGCTGGCTCGCTGGGGAGGGCGGTGTGATTTGTGGGAAAGGGTTCACCCTGAAGGTTCTCCCTGAATGGTTTCGGAAGGAGCTAAATGATAATAGCTGTTGATGCGGAAGGCGGAGACTACGCTCCGCATGAAGTAGTTAAGGGCGCCATTAAGGCAGCCCAGGAACATGAAGTGGAAATCGCCCTTGTCGGGCGGAGGGATATTCTGCATGTTCTGGCTGGTAAGCATCTCGACAAGCTGGGCATGACCATTGTTGATGCCAACGAAGTCATCGGTTTCCATGAGCATGCAGTGGAAGCCGTAACATGCAAGCCGCAATCGTCTATCGTCATCGGTACGAACCTGGTTAAAGAAGGCTCGGCGGCGGCTTTTATTTCGGCGGGAAACACCGGAGCGGTATTTTATGCAGCAATATCCATTCTTGGCAGGCTCAACGGGATCGAACGGCCGGCAATCGGCACGCTACTTGGCCTCAGCTCCAATGGTCAAACGCTGTTCATTGACTCCGGAGCCAATACGGACTGCCGGCCAATACATCTTGTCCACTTTGCCCGGCTGGGTAATGTTTACGCCCGGGAAATCCTCGGCATCGCTTCTCCACGCATAGGTCTCCTCAATAATGGGGCAGAGCCAGGCAAAGGAAACCGCCTGGCCAGAGAGAGCTACGACCTTCTCAAGCAGACGGACCTTAACTTCATTGGCAATGTTGAGGGGCATGATTTTGTTCGGGATAGGGCCGATGTTATTGTTACCGATGGCTTTACCGGAAACATTATTCTCAAGACCATTGAGGGGCTGGGGGACAACTGGTTGAATTCCCTAACTCAGGTAGGGCAGGTCTTCTCTAAAGCCTACCGCCTTTCACGGCAAGCACTACACCGCGATATGGGCATAGATTCCTGGGCGAAAAAGCTGGACTACAAGGAATCGGGCGGAGCTACTTTGCTCGGCGTGAATGGGAATATCATTATTGCACATGGCCGCAGCCAGGCAAAGGCGATTATGAATGCGATCGGTATGGCGAAACGGACAGCCGAGAAAGAACTCTGCCAGAAAATCAAGGAGGAGCAGTATGAGCAAGCCAACGGCGATAAATGACGTTGAATTTGAGCAGAAAGTGTTAAAGGCCGGAAGCCCGGTTGTGGTTGATTTCTGGGCCACGTGGTGCCAGCCGTGCAAGATGCTGGCGCCGGTGCTGGACGACCTGGCTGAAAAATACAGCGGTAAGATACACTTCGTCAAGATTGACGTTGACCAGAATCCGAAGACGCCGGCGAAATACAATATTATGAGCATTCCAACGCTTCTGGTCTTCAAGAACGGCCAGCCGGTTTCGCACATCGTTGGTTTCCGTCCCAAGGAAGAACTGAGGCGAAATTTCGATGCCGTTCTCGGCTAGGCCAGTGGTTGATGCGGTCATCGTTGATGACGGTCGTCTGCGGGCATGTGAAGCCGCCTGTGGAGTAGACTGGTCTGCGCCGGAGGCTATCGCCCTCGCTGAGCGTCAGATTCTGGATCGCCTGGGACCAGGCGTACGATTATGCTATCTGGACGTGGCACAAGATGACGACAAGGTGGAGGCCTTGCCGCTGGAGAAGATAGTCTCGGCTGGTGGTCTCTGGTTTCCCCTGCTAATTATCAATGGCCGGCTGAAAATCTCTGGCGGATTCGATTATCGTCAGCTTCTGGAAGCTATTGAAGCCGAAACTGACATCGGAGGTATGCCATGACACAGAGCCCGGTTTATGATGTGGTGATTATCGGCGGAGGTCCAGCCGGTCTAACGGCGGGACTTTATGCTTCACGAGGCAGATTTAGTACCCTGCTCATCGAGCGCGGGCTTTTCGGCGGGCAAATTGCTACCACGGAACATGTTGAAAACTATCCCGGCTTCCCCAACGGCATCAGCGGCATGGAACTCGGCCAGTTTATGATGGAACAGGCCGAAAAGTTCGGTTTGAAGACTATCTCTGCCGAAGCTTCCGGCATCGAACTTCAGGGCGGCCTGAAGATTGTTAAGACCTCGGAGGGAGACCTCGTGGCAAGGACGGTAATCGTCGCCGGTGGTTCGCAGCGTCAAAAAATGGCAGTCCCCGGAGAAGAGGAGTTCACCGGCAAGGGAGTCTCTTACTGCGCCACGTGCGATGCAGCCTTTTTCCAGGACCAGGCGGTTGCGGTAGTTGGCGGCGGTGATTCAGCAATCAGCGAAGCGCTGCACCTCGCCAAATTTGCCTCTAAAGTAACATTAATTCACCGGCGCGATGAGCTGCGAGCGACCGGCATTCTGCAAGAGAGAGCTTTCGCCGAGCCAAGAATACAGCTTCTCTGGGATACAACGGTTGAATCCGTCGAAGGGAAGAAATTCGTCGAGAAGCTGCGGGTTAACAACGTCAAGACAGGGACGAAATCAGCCATCGAAGTGAGCGGGGTTTTTGTTTCCATCGGATTCAGGCCGGATACCGATTATCTGCGCGGTATCCTGCCGCTGGATAGCGCCGGTCACATTATCACCAACGAGAGAATGGAGACTGATATCCCGGGCATCATGGCAGCGGGAGATATCCGCCATAACTCCGCCAAGCAGGCTATCACCGCGGCCGGAGATGGCGCCACAGCAGCGCTGAGCGTCGAAAGATTCTTGACCGAAAGCAGATAGTCGACTCTTCAGCGCCTTTCGTTTGGTCCTATTCTTCTTCGGTAGTTTCAGCGCCCTCAGCCGCAGTTGGGACAGCCTCCGCTTCCTTAGCCGCGACTTTCTCTTCTTCTTCCACCACGTGCGCCACGCTGATTCTCACCACCAGCTGGTCAGGATGGTCCGCGACTTCGATGCCGGCGCCCACCGGAATATCTTTCACGTGTATCGCCTGGTCCGGCTCGACAAGAGAGCTGATGTCAACCTCCAGCCTGTCAGGAATGGCACCCGGCAGGCACTCGATGTTCAAGCGGGTCAACTCCTGGCTGAGAGATGTGCCCTTTTGCCCCAGGGCCGGAGCCTCACCCACGAGAACGAGGGGCACCTCCACGCGCACCTTTTCCTCCATCCGCACCTGGTAGAGATCAACATGGACCACGTCCCGTCTGATTGGGTCGCGCTGTATGTCGCGGACAAGTACCTTCACCGGTTTCCTCGTCTTATCGATTGTCAGGTCAACAAGTCTGGTACTGCCTGCCTGAGAAAGCACCCGTTTCAGCTGCGCGGTCTCACACTGCAAAGACAGGGAATCAATCCCGTGGCCGATAAGGTGAATGGGGGTCATTCCCTGCCGGCGCAGGGACTTGACTTTTTTCCCCAGCACTTGCCTGGTATCACACTCAAGTTCAATCCGCTCCATATGATAATTGCTCCTTCTTGATTAGATGATTGTTTCTATGATAGCACGTCAGGGGGGATTATTGTATGGACAGGAGAGAAACGCAACTCCGGTTAGTATAAGATATGCTCAACGATACACTTCGCGACGATGACCAACCTCTGGCAACGAAGGCTCTTCTTTGCGCTCTGCGATGACAGCAAGACCTTCAAGAAGTTCCTGATACTCTTTCATAGATAAAAGTGCCGCAGTTTTCCGATCTTTCTCCGTGACTACAAAATGTCTTCTCCCTTTTTTGATTGATGCCGTGCTTTTACATCACCAAATATTATAGCACATCACCAACCACGGTAACTGAAACAGTAGGTTACGCGCAGGGCGCAGTTGACAAGTTTACCGATATGTGATAACTTATATTTCTGCGAGAGTGCATTGCACCTTAACAATTGGATAGCGAGAAGAAGAGTCAAGCGAAGTCAATAACTTTTGATGGAGAGTTTGATCCTGGCTCAGGATAAACGCTGGCGGCGTGCTTTATGCATGCAAGTCGTACGGTCTGATCCGCAAGGAAAGGATAGTGGCAAACGGGTGAGTAATACGTAGGTAACCTGCCCCTAAGCGGGGGATAACTTCGGGAAACTGAGGCTAAAACCGCATGTGGTTCTTTACCGCAAGGTGGGGAATTAAAACCGCAAGGTGCTTGGGGAGGGGCTTACGTCCGATTAGCTAGTTGGCAGGGTAAGGGCCTACCAAGGCGACGATCGGTAGCTGGTCTGAGAGGACGACCAGCCACACGGGGACTGAGACACGGCCCCGACTCCTACGGGAGGCAGCAGCAAGGGATTTTGCGCAATGGGCGAAAGCCTGACGCAGCAACGCCGCGTGAGGGATGAAGGCCTTCGGGTCGTAAACCTCTTTTCTCAGGGAGGAATAATGACAGTACCTGAGGAATAAGTCACGGCTAACTACGTGCCAGCAGCCGCGGTAATACGTAGGTGGCGAGCGTTATCCGGATTTACTGGGCGTAAAGAGGGCGCAGGCGGTCTCTTAAGTCGGATGTGAAATCTCTCGGCTCAACCGGGTGGGGTCATTCGATACTGGGAGACTTGAGAGCAGCAGACGGAGGTGGAATTCCCGGTGTAGTGGTGAAATGCGTAGATATCGGGAGGAACACCAGTGGCGAAGGCGGCCTCCGAGGCTGTTTCTGACGCTTAAGCCCGAAAGTGTGGGGAGCAAACAGAATTAGATACTCTGGTAGTCCACACCGTAAACTATGGACACTAGGTATTGGGAGTATCGACCCTCTCAGTGCCGTAGCTAACGCGTTAAGTGTCCCGTCTGGGAAGTACGGCCGCAAGGCTAAAACTTAAAGGAATTGACGGGAATCTGCACAAGCGGTGGAGCATGTGGTTTAATT
>JACPPV010000002.1 GCA_016190825.1 Chloroflexota bacterium | reverse complement strand
TTTCTTCCCGTAACGGGACCGGTTTGTAGCCCGAAGCCTTGAGCTCTCCTATGGTTCTTGCTTCATTCCGTCTTGCCATTCCTACCCCCGAACTTCAATTTTTTCTATTTGCCATTGTTCCAGCACGTTCAGCTTCCGGTTCAGAGCAAACTGAATATATTCTACCATAGCTTGGAATAAATAATAAAATCGAATCGGTGTGGGGGAGACTTACGAACGCTATGACAGCCTATCAGTGTGGGTTCTGATCTGTCGAGACAAGGGAATGAAGCCTTGACTGGACAGACCTGATGAGATAATCTTTTGATTATCTGACACCGGCAGCATTTGATCCGCTCAGAACTGGGCATTTTAGATGCCCGATGACAGCAACAACTCGGGAGGGAAAGCAGTGGATCGCATTGGTTGCTCAGGCTAATGAAGGAAAGCGATCTTCTCTGCCGGGTGAAGAGCAAAAGGGGTGAAAAAGAAGTCTGGGAAATGGATGCATTGTTTATGACGCATCTACGAGAACCAGGCAATGCACAATGGGTAAACTAAGAACGTTTGCTTCTCTGGCGAATCCCGTCTTTCGCCTCTATTCCATTGCGATGCTTTTGCCGATGCTGTTTTTTGTCGTACAGCGAATGACCACCCCGCTGCTGGTATATCGTCTCACCGGCTCCGCTACACTTCTCGGCGTGGTGGCGATGGCCGGGTCAATTCCACAAGTCTTCTCTTCTCTTTTCGGTGGCGTCATCGCCGACAGGATGCAAAAGAAGCACGTCCTGCTCATCGCCGCCGGCTCGTTTGCTCTGGTATCCTCCGGCCTTGCCGTTACTCTCGCTACTGGGCTGTTGAATGCACAAACGTGGTGGATTCTGATGGTTCACGAAGCGTTGCAGAGCAGCCTGATGGGGCTGATGATACCGGCGCGCCATGCCGTTATCCGTGAGATAGTGGGAAGAGAGCAACTGATGAACGCCGTGGCGCTAAGTGCCATGGGGGCGCAGCTTATGCGTCTGGCGGCTCCGGCTGCTGCGGGCTTTCTCATCGACGCCTTTGGCTTCACCGTGGTCTTCTTCATTTTGGCCGCAATTAATGCCGCCGGCTTTATCGTGATTACCTTTTTGCCTCGTACAGGCAAAATTGTTCCCACTACCAGAAACGCCTTGCAGAGCGTAGTGGATGGGTTCAAGTATATCGTGCACGAGCGAGTCTTACTTATCGTCCTTACTTTTAGCGTGGTGGGCTTCACATTTTCTATGCCTTATCAGCAGCTTATGCCCGTGTTCGTGGATGACATATTTAAGGTTGGCGCCAAAGGGATGGGTATGTTAATGAGCGCATCCGCCATCGGCTCCATCGCCGGAGGTCTTATTGGAGCTTCACTTCCTAATCGGAAACGTGGTCTGCTGCTGTTGAGCGCGACAATACTAGTTGGATTGGCGCTAATGGGCTTTTCCTTCTCAAGAGTCTGGCCATTAGCTCTGGCCTCCATGATAGGGGTTGGAATCGGTCAATCGGGGCGGATGCTGATGAGCAATACGCTGGTCCAGCACCATGTCAGTGACCAGTACCGGGGGCGGGTGATGGGCATTTACGATTTGGACTTGGCCTTAGTCGGTCCGACAGTCTACGTTGCCGGTCTGGTCACGGAGGCTATCGGCGTGCAATGGGCACTGGGTGGTATGGCGATGTTGCTAGTGCTCATTAGCCTGTGGACGTTGTTATTTGTTCCCACACTGCGCCGGCTGGAGTAGAGATAGTCCGTCTGACCTGATGTCTCGTAAGAAAAGGCTGACATCCAGCAAAGTATTTCGTAAATAATGTCAGCTTAGTCACTTGATGAACTAACGAAGCGTTAAATACACCACACTGGTAAACTCATGCTGTATGGCGATATTTTCGGCGCCCGGGCTTTTCATAAATATGTTACATAAGGTTTTTGCAAACCTCTTGACAACGGGGAAAAACCTCATATAGAATAAACGGAGGCTTTGGGAAAAGCAGAAGAGGTTGTTTTTCCCTTTGTCAAAATATCACAGGAGGGAGACAAGGTAGTGAAACGATGGAAACTCATCCCCGGTAAAAACTTCTTGGTGCTTCTGGTAGTGGGAGTGTTGCTGCTTGTGTCATGCGGCCCGAAAGCTGCGCCGACACCCGCCGCGCCGACACCCGCCGCGCCCACACCTGCTGCACCGACACCTGCTGTACCGACGCCCGCTGCGCCGGTGGCTCCTGCCCCGAAAGTAGGGATTTTGGAGCTGACGGTGTCACCGCCGCCCCTGGAAACCCCGAAGTATGGCGGTACCATCAACTACAATATCTGGGGACCGTCCGGGATGGTCCACAGCGGTCTTGACCCCGGCGTCGCCAACACCGGGGGATGGGGGACCAATCTGGTCTTCGAGCAGTATTGGACGCTGGACCGGACGAGAGGCGTCACCGGCACCGGTGAGTTTGATTACCGCACCGGCTATTTCCCTTACCCCGCCTTCGGACCTAACCTGGTAGAAAGCTGGGAGGTACCGAAACCCGGCGTCTGGAACATGAACCTCCGCAAAGGGGTCCACTTCGGCCTCGACCCCACCAGCGAAGCCAGCCGGCTGGTGAACGGCCGGGAATGGGATGTTGAAGACGCCATTATGAATTTTAAGCACCGGGTGCAGCCCGGTTCCTGGACCTCCTATAACCAACCACGGACCTTGGCGAATACGTCGGTGGAACAGACCGGTCCCTGGTCGGTCACCTTCAACATGCCGGTTGACCCCTTTGCCGGCTGGTGCTGGGTGGTCTACGGCTGCGCCTGCGGCGGCCATAACCAGTTCCCGCGTGAAGTGATACAGAAATACGGGAACATGCTCAATTGGAAGAATGCGGTAGGGACAGGTCCTTTTTTCCTGACCGACCATGTTGAAGGAAGCGTTACCACCCTGACCAAGAATCCCAGTTACTGGGGCAAAGACAATCTTGGACCGGGCAAGGGGAACCAGTTGCCCTACGTGGACCAGCTTAAAGGTTACAACATCAGGGATATGTCGACCCGGACGGCGTCCCTGCGCACGGGAAAGATAGATTGGGATACCGAGCTTCCGTGGGAAGATGCCATGACCCTGGTAAAGACCAGGCCTGATATTAAATATAGCCCATCTGTCTGGTACTCGGTGCCGGTCGTCAGCGCGAGAACAGATATACCCGGCAAGCCTTTCGCGGATGTCCGGGTGCGCCGGGCGCTGCAGATAGCCACCGATATGACGTCGATTCAGAGAGACCTGTACCAGGGATATGCCGTGATAAACACCTTCCCGGCAAGCCCGGTTTCCAAAGATGTCTGGGTGTCGGCTGAACAGGCCTCGGAGAAGGTGCAGGAGCTCTACCGGTATAGCCCGGAAAGGGCGAAACAGCTTCTGGCCGAAGCCGGCTATCCCAACGGCTTCAAGACGACGATGATGACCGACAGTTCTTCTGTTTACATGGACATTGCGCAGACCCTCGCATCCATGTGGGCCAAGGTAGGGGTTCAAGTGGAGATACAGGTGAAGGAAGGCGCCGTGCTCAGTGGGATCCGCCGTGCCGTCTCCTACGAGGATTTCGTCCTGGGAGGAGTTGGATTGATTTTCCCCTTTGGCTGGAACCAGACAAACTTTACTCGTGACGGCAGTTCCAACATTCCCCGGGTCAACCTTCCCGCGGGCAGCGACCCCGGTATCGAAGTCCCCTACCAGGAAATGCAGAGCTACGCCTTTGTGGACATGGACAAGGCGGCAGAAGTGTATCGCACAAAGTTGGGTCCCTACATGGCGGAGCAAGCTTACTTCATAGGATTGCCGGCGCCATACATGTATACCTTCTGGCAGCCGTGGGTAAAGAACTACGCGGGAGAGCTTGACCAGTCGCCGATATACGGAACGCAATGGCTCAGATTTGCCTGGGTTGATCAGGACTTGAAAGCGAAGTTTACGGGTAAATAGCAAGTACTGACTCATGAAGGGTAAATGAAGGGAGGGGAAGGATCTGTCCTTCCCCTCCAGCGTTTTCGCTTCCTACATTCATCATCCCGCTTCTTAGCCAGGGTTAGAGGCTCAAACGGTCCCCTGTTCGCGGATTGTAGCTTCAAAAAGTGGTACCCCTGGGGCGACTCGAACGCCCGACACGCGGTTTAGGAAACCGCTGCTCTATCCGCCTGAGCTACAGGGGCTTGAAGCCAATTCCTCTCGCCACCGACACCTGGTGTAGTGTATCAAACAGTTCGTTAGTTTTTCAAATGCCATTGTCATTCTGAACGAAGTGAAGAATCCATGTTCCCTGCATCAAGACTGATGCTTCATCGCTACGCTATTCAGAATGACAAGCTAACACTATTTATGACACATCATGCCAGGAACCCCAGTTTCTTTATCTAGCATCTCGGATCGCTATGAGCCACCAATTTCGACCAGGCCAGACTCTCTTCAAATCTAACATATTTTAACTACAAATTTCTTGCGTGACAAGCGAGAGCCTTCACGGCTCTCTTCAAGCGTGATACATTATTTACAGGTAAACTATCCCGGCGGAGGCGTAGAGAAATGAGTAGAGTAGTAGAAGAGATTTATCAAGAGGTTTCAAGACTGGAGAACTCAAAGGACCTGCACAGGTTACTTGCAAAGTCAGTCATTGCTCACCTGAGAATCATGGGGCTAATCTTAGATGAACTGAAGCTGATTTCTTCAACAATGAGGGAGATAGAGAAGCATGAAAGGTAAAGCCGCCGGCTGAAATGGGACCTGGTTTGTCGCGGCGTGTGGACATGAACTTTTATCGTCTCCTCATCGCCAACGACGAGCACCGATTCCCCCTGGCTCTCTACCCATCGCCTTATCTGGTTCTGGTTCAGAACGCTGCCTTTCTTCCTGTCATCTCTTTGTCTTCTCGAAGGAGAAACGATTATCTAGATTTTTTCTTCGACTCCAATTTTGTGGACGATTGTTGAAGAATCCTGGGTTGTGTCATGCCCTAAACACACATCCCAAGCATGCAAGTTGTATAAAATGCCAATCTGTTGTAGACTGGGGACATCAAACGCCCGTGCTGAAAGCACGGTGAGGAGATTCACACGATAGCGATCCATCCGCTGTTCAGCCAGCTACGATTTGCGCGCAGCGAATTTGTTCGATGCCTGAAGGACGTCTCCCCTGAAGATGCTGTTCGCAGGTCTATGCCTATGAACTGCATAAGCTGGATTATTGGTCACATGGCTAACCAGGAGCAGACATACTGGGTGATGATCGCTCAAGGGAAAACCATGGTTCCCGGTCTTAGCGACCTTTTCGGCTATGGCAAGCCTGCCACTACTCCTCAGCTCGCGGAAATGTGGGCGGCCTGGAACTCGATAACAGAAGCGGCCGACACGTATCTGGACACACTTACCACAGCCAAGCTCGAAACGTACTTCATCGACAAGGATAAACCGCGCCGTGAAAGCATCGGTACGATGTTACTGCGCAACATTTACCACTATTGGTATCACACGGGTGAGGTGCATGCCATCCGTGACACCCTGGGTCACACCGGCCTCCCCCAGTTCGTAGGAGATATGATCCAGGCAGTCTACCGCCCGGAATCGTAGCCCCTTTTAAAGTTCCCAACAGTTACGCACAGTCTGGATGACAATTGGGATGTTCCGCTCCCCGGCGGAGCGCCAAAGGGATTAGCTGCATGGAAGCATTCTTGTTTGATCTGGATGGCACGTTGCTGCAATCAGAGAAGCTAAAGGCGCAGGCTTATGCTGTTGCCGTGCAGCGTCTCCTGGAACTTCCAAATCCAGACCAGAGAGCGATCGAGGCATACCGGCAAGTAGTGGGAGCATCTCGAGAAGAGACCGCGCGTCACGTTATGACAGTGCTGAATCTGGAGGGCAAGCTGCGTCTCCTGCTCGCTCAATACCGTGTTTCCGAGTCATGGCAGGTACTATCAGCCATTAGAGAAGACATCTTTGCCGGTATGACGGCTGATCCCCGGATTCTGCGGGAAAATGCGTGGCCCTACACGGTTGAACTGTAGCGAACAGTCAGGGAGAATGCATGCAAGACAGGGGTGGTGATGATGTCCCACCGTGAATACGTACTGCATGTTGTGCGCTCACTGGAGATTGATGACATGATTGATGTCATCGTATCGGCCGAGGATGTCTCGCGGGGAAAACCGGACCCACAACCGTACCTCCTGGCCGCCGAAAAACTCGGGGTATCACCTCAAAAGTGTCTGGTCCTGGAAGATTCGGTAAATGGCGTCCGGTCGGCACGAGCCGCTGGTATGCACGTCGTGGCGATCGCAACTGCTTTCACCCATGCAGGCTTGCACGCTGATGAACTCGTAGACGATTGCTGGATTGTTCATGACCCCGAGAACCTTGCCCGGGAGGTGCAGGCCAGAATCGCCTTGATCGATACCGACGTGGATAATTACGGCACGCAGGCAGCGTAGCTAACATCAGCTTTTCTGCCGGCATTGAACCACGCCGGAGGGATTCCTTCTTGCAGCAGGTCCCTGCCCTTCCCCGTAACCAGGCGTATTCTGGCACAAGGCATTTACCCAAGAAGAAATTCTGGTGGCCAGCGCACTCGCGCGTCGGGACCGTACGCATCCGCCATGCACCCGGCCCCGGCGCTTTGGAGTGTTGACCCCTGTCGGCCCCCCTGCAATTATTGCTGAGGTCTCTGCGGGGGCGGTCCTGCTTCTTGTGGTGGAGCGGGAGGCGCAAACTCCCTGGGCACGAGGGCGGCGCGCTGGATCGCTTGGTCAGGACTCTTCAGGCAGACCTCCCTCGCCCCCAGCAGCACCTTTCCGGCGAAGGTATCCTTCCAGAACCACTCCGCCAGCGCCTTGCTGTCGGTGGTCTCCGCGCCCGGCTGGGCGGTGACCGATTCAATATAGTAGGCTTTCAGGTCATCCGCCGCGTACCGGATTTCCGAGGCGAAGGGAATCTCAGTCCTGGGATTCGGGGGAATTCCCTGGATCAAAAAACTGCACAGGAAGTCGCCGATTTCCTTCATTGAAAGCTTGCTTACGCCCACCGTGCTGCGCTGGCGCTTCTGCAGGGAAATATCGTACCATGGGCGCAGGGAAGCCACCTCAGCTTTGAAACACTGGCACAGCTTTTCGGCTTCAGTGCCCTCGGTGACTTCTGTTGGGGGAATGTAAGGACAGGCCAGCAACGCCGGCTCACCGGCCGAAGCGGGGGCATCCTCCGGGAAATCTTCCAGCACCGGGCCGGCCGGTCTTTCAAGAAGCTTCAAGGCAGCCATCAGTACCTTTCTCTGGAAAGCCGGGTCGTTAGGAGCGCCCAGGGGACGCCCGAGCTCAAACGGCACCCAGAGGGCTCGCGGAGGCTTTATCTTTTCGGTATGCGGGCGGACCAGGGCGATTTGCGTGGTCGCCAGTCCCTCCTCTTCAAGATAGCGGGACAGCACGCCGACGGCGCGCGTGCAGTTCGGTCAGACGGGCACCAGCAGCACCGCGTTGACATTGTCCTTTTTCATGATAGAGGCCAACTGCCTGGCCGATTGCTCCCACCGTGTCGGGTCGTCGGCGCCCATGAAAGAGTAGTGGTAGCTGGCCAGGCTCCCGATGACCTTCTCCTCCGCAAGCTCCTTCAGACGGTCGATGGGAAAGGCGATATTCCAATCCTGCTGGAAACCTGTCCGGTCAAAACCCAGCGACACATGGCTCATTACCAGGTCGTTCGAGTTGATATTTCCCGGAATGACCCGGTAGAAGTCTCCCGGCTCGCGGGTAAAGGGACGGTCTTCCCGCTTGTGCAGCCCGGCCGTGGAAATAATGGCTACACGCGCCTCCGAAAGTTTGGGCGCCCTCACCCAGGGATTGGTCTCAAAAGTGGGACACGCCGCGTTTTCGAGTATTCTTCTTTCTCCTTCGCTTACCTGTTCCAGACGTACCATGTAATCACCCTCCGTTTTAGTTTTGGTCAATATTCAGCACGCATTCAGGTGTTCCCTGAGTTTTGCCGCCGCTGCTTCGACGGACGCGGCTGTATCACAGTTGTTTTCCCACTGGTGGAACAGCCCCTGCGTGCTCTCCAGTGAATGGGAAGCTTCGCCCATCATGCGGTATAATGCCCCGATGCTGCACTCCCGGTGCCGCCCGCAGTACAGTCAGGGAGGGGAGCTGGAAAGATACCTGACGACGTCCAGAACCTTGATCCCCTGGGCACTGAGCTTGTTCTGTGCCTGCTCCACGGCATTATCGATATTCCTATAGCCGCAGACAGCCAGCACAAAGGGCTTGTCCTTTATCGCTGGACTCACGTGGCGGTACCCATAAAACCGCTCGAGAAAGCTCAGTGCAATCGCGTTTATGCCGCCCGAATAGACGGTGCACCCCATGACAACGGCGTCTGCCTCTTTTATCTTCTGGTAGTAAGGACGGGCTTCGTCTTCCATGCTGCATACCTGTGGCCTGGCGCAAAGATCGACACAGCCCTTACAGCCGGAAAAGGTCAGGTCCGTGAGCTTGACAAACTCGGACTCCGCGCCGCTCCTCTCCAGGATTGTCTGGACTAACCGGTCCGTGTTTCCGCTGTGTCCTGTCCCTCCGCTGCTGAAACCGATAACTTTCAAAAGTCGCCTCCACAAAACAGTTAATCAACCCGGTCTTTGCTGGCCGGTATGCGTCCCTCGCAGGGCACTCCCGTCTGGCACAACCCGCAGCCGAGGTAGTTGCCCACGTACTGGCTGTTGTCTCTGCCCACTATCTTAAAGGCGGCCGGCATTACCCTGGACTGGTAGTTGGAGCACTTCGCCCTGTCATGTCCCTGCTCGGTTATCGCACCCGCGGGACAGCGCTTGATACATTTTCCGCAGTCTCCCGTCCGGTAGAAAAGGCAGTTGGACTGGTGGCTGTTCGAAAGGCGTGGTGTCGGTGGAATATCCAGGTCGCAGACCACGCTGCCAAGCCGGATGGCAATCCCTACGGGGGTGATGAAACCATCATTGAGACTGAAAGTGCCGAGACCGGCGGCATAGGCGATGTGGCGGAGAGACCATACCGATGCCGGGGCGTTGGGAATATCCCTTTTGACCTCGAACCAGCGTTCTTGTTCGGGGGATACGGCGTAGCCGCCCATGCTCTCGATCAGTGAGACTAAGTGCCGGCTCAGGCGGGCGTTCACCTCCTGGCCGTACCAGCGGGTGTAGTTCCAGCGGAGGGAGGTGAACTGCGTCTCCTCGCGCATGCTGAGGCGGGTCGCCCGTGTGCTGGGGAGCGCCCAGGTGATAACGCTTACCTTTTCCGGATGATAGGGGTAAGCCGACCTCTCGATGTGAGTCTCGAGCGCTTCCCGGGGTGTGAAATGGAAATCGCCGATTATCTTCTTGTAGTCCTGGAAGAGCGGATCATCTCCGCTGGCGAAGGCGACCACCGGCTCATCCCAGATATGTTCTCCCGGAAAGGATGGCATCACATTGTTAGGGCTGCTGGCAATGTAATTCCCGATTGCCGCCTCAAAGAATGCGGCCGGGTTGGTTCTTACTTCTGAAGATATTTTGAGCATAACTACCCTCTTTAACAGTTATCGTCTATGGCGTTTTCTTGATCAAGGCCGGCGTAATATCGCAGGGCACCTGCAAACTATCGGCGATGGCGTTGAAACTGGCGAATAGCTCCACCACCATCTTAGCCTCGTTGACTTCCTGCTCCGTAGCCCCTACCATCATAGCTATCGTCTCGTGGGCCAGCGAGCAGTAGAGGCACCGGTTCACCATCGATACGGACAGGGCGATAATCTCTTTCGTCTTCCGGTCAAGGGCGCCCTGTGAGAGCATGATTGCTTTTTCCCGGTTCCAGTTCAGCTCTAGCCAGTCCGCGTTGACCGCGGCCTGTGCCTTGAAGAAATTGGGCACCATGCCGAAGGTCTTCTCGATGTCTTCCAGGATTTCCCTGGCTTTCCCGGTAGCCTTAGTCTCTGATAGTAATTCTGTCAGTTTCCGTCTCCTCTCGTATTAGTTTCGCAGGGTCAGCCATCGCCTGTCAGGCAATGGCGCCGGTCATTGCTCGATAGGCCGGGCGTAATTCCTGGTCCTGAGAAATTCCCTCAACTCATCCAGGTTTTTCACGTCGGCTTCGGTGGCGATCCAACCCTTGTCCCTGGCAAACTCCTCCTTCAGCTTCTGCGGCATCCACACTACGCGTTGCCAGCCTCCGTCACCCTGCAGGAACTTGCGGGATTTCAGGTATTCGCGCCCAAAGCCGACAAACCCGGAGGACTGCTTCCCGGCGACGCTGTTCTGGATGTCAATCCAGGTACGGCCGTCAGGCGTAACGCCCTTGTGGGGCTTATCGAGCAGTCCAATGCCGTCCAACTCCGGGATAGAAAAAGCCATACACTGGAAGCAGCTGCAGGCGGTATGCGGGTAGTCAAAAATGCTGTGAAGGCGGATGTGGGTGGTACGGCCTTCGGTCAGACGCTGCATAGCCACGTTGACGCCCTCATATTCACCCCTTTTTGCGTCCAGGCATTGCCCTTTTTCGACCATCGCCTGGAGATCGGTGCCGGCATCTCTCCTGGCGAGGCCGCCGGAATCGAACTCGGAGAGGCTTGCCCGCACTTTGAGATGCGACCAGGTACGGCCGCATTGGGGCGTGCGCTCGGGCGTGATAATGCAGGTGTGTTCGAGGGCAAAAGAGTGGCAGCGGGTGCAGGCGTAAAAGAAAGCCTCATTCTCCTCAGTGGCAGCGGCTACGGTCTCTTTCCGCTTGGCCCGAAAAGCATCGGCGTTCGCCTTCATCTCAGCCAGTAGATCGGGCTGGAAAACCAGGCGGATTTTCATTGGCGCCAGGTTGAAGTGGGACTTCAGGCCAGTATAGTAGGCCTGCGCCAGGTGGGACATCTCAAGCGGCAGGTCGGTACGCCAGCGGATAGTGGGACAGCCATTGGTGACAGCAGCGCTCGCCCCTTCCATGTATGCGGGCAGCCTGGCGGCGAACTCCTCAAGGTAGTCGGTCATTGTCACATCCACACGCGGGTCGCCGACTGCGATCTCGATGGCAACATCGCTTCCGGGCGCGCCGATTACCTCCAGCCCATCTCCCTTGTCCTCGTTGGTAACGATAAAGGAACTATTTGGCGTACCGCCGGTGCTCTTGCCCTCCTTGATTTCTTCGGTGGTGAAGGCGAAATCGAAGCGAAAGGGTAGGTCTGTTTGGTAGTGAAGGTGGCGTCTTGTCCTCATGGTGGGCAGAGTCAAGGCCCTCTCCACCATTTGCTCCGGCGTATCGGCGATGAGCAGATTGCCATATGGCGATTTGAATGTGGAAGGCACCACAGCCGGAATGCCCAGCGCCAGGCCGCCGAGGAACAGCGCTTCTTCAACCGGCGTCAGGTTCTCCCGCAGCAGGAACATAACCCCGGGACCGTTGTCCTGGATGAAATCCCCCACGTCATGGTCCTGTCCCAGGGGGATGCGGCCATAGATGTGAGCATAACGGACCAGTGCCTGATAAAAGTAGATGGAGGCAGTGGCCCGGCTGCCAAAATCCTTGGCCGGCTTTATCACGCCGGCATTCCCTTCCGGAAGCAAGGTGAAGAGCACAAAATCTTCTTTTCGGAGAAGCGATGCCAGGCGTGACGTCTTCTCATCGTTATCGCCCCAGACCAGCGCCCATCCGGTCGAGGTGTTTAGGCGCAACAGGAAAGCGCGGGTCTGGGAGTCGTCAATGAAAAGGGTGGCCTTGTCGGGACTCGAAGCCTCTCTTGCCTCGGCCAGCGCCATGACCAGTCCAAGCTGGTCTTCGAGGTCGAGCTTGTCCATATTCAGCGATAGTTTGCGCAGTTCATCCGGCTCCCATTTCCCGTAAAGAGACAGATTCAGCGGAAAAGGAAATTGTGTGTTGGGGAAAGCAGCGGCGTTGTCGGTACCCGTAAGTAACTCCTGGACAACAGACCTGACATCCATTATTCCATCCTCCTGGGTGTTATTTTCTGCTGACTTGCCCTTACTTTGGCTCCGAGTCAATCACGGTTATTCTGACCACATGCTTGGGTTTGATGTTTCTTGCGGACATTGCGGCGACTGCTTCATCATACAACGGGCCGGAGTCCAGTACTTCGGCGCTGCCCCAGATGCGACAGCTGCGACGGTCGGCCCCGAGGCAGATGATGCTCACCTGCGGGTTCTCCTTCAGATTGGCCACAGTCCGCGGGGAATTCACGTCAGTAAAGGCCACGTGCTCGTCATCCAGCACCCGGAAGGACCCCTTTGCGGATACGTTGGGCTTGCCGCTCTTGCTGGCGGTCGCTATCAGTCCAGGATGAATTTCCCCGATGATTTTCTTTGCCTCCTCACTAAGTTTTGCCATTTTCGCCTCCTCAAAAAAATAACGTGAAAAATATTGTAGTGTAACGTCACGTCATTGTCAATCCCGTAGGTAAGACTATTGACGCCTGGACATATCGGTGTTAGAATTTGGGTGATTATGTCAGAACAGCAAGAGGTTACCGGCGGGGCTCATTTGCAGATCGGTGAGTTGGCGAGAAGAGCCGGAGTCACCATGAGGGCGGTGCGCTACTATGAGGAGAAAGGGTTGCTGCCGCCGTCTGACGTCACCTCCGGGGGCATCCGCCTGTACGGCCAGAAAGATGTGAACCGGTTGATTTTCATCCGGCGGCTGCGCACCTTGGGGCTGAATGTTAACGAAATCAAGATGATCCTGGGGATGCCGGTCAGTCCAGGCAGGAATGTCCGCGTGGAACATACGCTGAGGTTGCTGCAAATGCAGAAAGACAAGGCTGAAGAGGAAACTGCGAGGACCGCGGAGCTTCAGAAGGAGATCGAACACTCCCTGAAAATAGTAACCAAGTGCGTGACCTGCCCCGCAAAACAGTGCCCGTCAAATTGCCCCAGCGCTGCCCACATAATGTAGCGCTCTATTCTTCGGATAGAACTTGTCCAGCCTTCAGCCCTCCTCAGTGGAAAATTGTAGGGGCTTGTCGCTTGTTTATCCGGCTCGCTCTTTCATCCCACTGGGGTTACGTCTTCCAAGCCAAAGACTTTGTCAGATACGACGGGATATGTGACCCTACCCCCCTGGAAGTAGGCCAGTTGCGAATAGAGTTCCCGTGTAATAAAAAACGCACGAAGGAGGGACTCTATTGAAAGCCAGGAAGTAAACCGAGAAACAGATCATCGCGGTCCTCAAAGAGGCCGAAGCTGGCGCAAGTGTGGCTGATCTCTGCCGGAAGTACGGGATGAGCGACGCTACCTACTACAACTGGAAGGCAAAATACGCCGGTTTTACCGTCAGTGACCTCAAGAGGTTGAAAGCCCTGGAGGAGGAAAACCGGTGGCTGAAGCAGATCGTCGCCGAGCAGGCGCTGGATAACCGCACCCTCAAGGAGTTGTTATCAAAAAACTTCTAGCGCCCAAGAAGAGGAGGGAGGCGGTTGCGTATGCGGTGGCCAGTCTTGGGCGAAGTGTGAGGAAGGCATGTCTTCTGGTAGGTCAGTCCCGGGCAAGCTACGCCTACCGGCCGGTAGCCAGGGATGACGAGACTCTGCGGCGGAAGATACGGGCGTTGGCGCATCAGCGGCGGCGTTTTGGCTGTCCCAGGATTCACCTGTTGCTGCGGCGGGCGCCGGTCATGCCATACTTCGATCTGGCAGATGTCATAAATTTGTTATATTTTTGGGCGGATTGTTATGATTTTGTATTGTCTTTCTAGTCCCCCTCTGCTATAGTTATGTCGTTATTCAGCCTGCCAGACCGTCCGCCGTCTTATGGCTTTCCTGATGAATTGCCCGGGCTTTTCGGCCAGAATGAGGCGCCGGGCACTCGCAGCTTACCTGTTGGGAGAGAATATGGCAACGGTAGTTGTAATTCCAAACTACGAAATCACGGATATCATAGCTGAAAGCCCCCAGGCTACCGTTTACCGGGCATACCACAAGAAGAACCTGAGCCGTCCCCTGGTCCTCAAGATACTGAAGTCAACCTTCCTCTCCGATTACAAGAAGTCCCAGTTCCGGCAAAAGATCGAGCAACTGAGGGTCTTGAACGACCCGCTGATGATCACACCTGTTACTTTCGAAGCCAAGGACGGGGTCTGCTTCATGACCCAGGATTACTTTGACGGCGTGACACTCGATAAACTCATGGACGAGCAACGCCCGTTTCCCCTCGATAGTTTTTTCACCATTGCCTGCGGTCTGGCGCGGGCGATGGACAAGGTCCATGAGGCCGGGGTGATCCATGGCGGGGTTAAGCCGCACAACATACTTGTCAACCCTCAAACTCTGGAAATCCGGCTCATTGACTTCATCAGCGCCATCGATGTGAGAGAAGTCAGTCACTTTATTTACGACTCGTCTTTTGTCAGGGGAACCCTCTCCTACACCTCCCCGGAACAGACCGGCCGTATCAGCCACAGGGTAGTCTTTTCATCGGATATGTACTCGCTGGGGATAGTGTTCTACGAAATGCTGACCGGGCAACTCCCTTTCTCATCTGACGACCCTCTGGAATTGATACATTCCCACCTGGCGGGAGAAGCGCCAGCGGTCCACCAGGTGAACCCGGCGGTCCCCGCGGCCCTCAGCAAAATCATTGACAAACTGATGCTCAAAGAGCCGGAGAAACGCTACCAGAGCAGCAATGGTCTCCTTGCTGATCTCGTGCGCTGCCGCGATGAGTTTCTCGCCACCGGAACGATAAATGAATTTCCGCTGGAAAGCCTTGTCTTTACTCATCGGGTCACCTTCATATCAAAGATGGTCGGACGGGACAAAGAAGCCGAAACTATCCTGGAAGAGTATGAGCAGGTGGCCGGTGGAGCTTTCCGTTCGTTGTTCATTTCCGGGCTCTCCGGCATCGGCAAGACTCGCCTTATCCAGGAACTGCAAAAGCCCATCGTCAAGCACCGGGGCTATTTCACCTCGGGTAAATTCGATGTCTACCAGAAAAACATTCCGTACAGCTCCCTGATCCAGGCGCTGCGGAACCTGATGCGGACCTTTCTGACCGAAAGCGACGAGCGTGTGGCCGCCTGGAAAAACAAGATACTGAAAGCCGTGGGTAAAAGCGGCAAGGTGTTGACTGACGTCGTACCGGAGCTTGGCATCCTCATCGGTCCCCAGGCCGAAGTGCAGCCGCTGCCGCCGGTTGAGTCGCTGAACAGGTTCCATGATGTTTTCGACCGTTTTCTTACCTGTCTTGCCAGCGAAGAAAACCCGCTGACGCTCTTCATAGACGACCTGCAGTGGTGTGATTCGGCTTCGTTCGATTTTCTGTCGAATGTCTTTGCCAACTACAAGGACCATCCATACCTCTTCTTCCTGGGGGCGTACCGGCACAACGAAGTCGATTCGAGCCATCCTCTGTCCAAGCTGCTCCGCGATGCTAGGGACAGCCGCCTGCCGATCAAGGAAATCAGGCTCGGTCCTCTCAAGCCCGAGCACTGCCACGAGATGGTGTCTTACATCCTGGACTCCCCCTTATCGCAGACCCGGGCTCTGGCGGATTTCATCAGCACCCTGAGTGAGGGCAATCCGCTGTTCGTCAGTGAGAGCCTTTCCTACCTTCACAATGAAAACTTGCTTTTCCTGGACAGCGAGAGGCAGTGGCGCTGGGACATGGACAGGATACGCCGGTCACACATGCCCACCACAGTGGTCGCCCTTTTCAGTTCGAAGATTCAGAGGCTGCCGACTGACTTGATAAGCCTGCTCGAATATTGCGCCTGCATGGGGAACAGCTTCTCCCCGGCTGAGCTTTCAATGATAAGGGAGATAACGCTTCTCAACACCTTCGAGCTTCTCAAGCCGGCCCTGGGACAGGGATTGCTGATCGAAAACAAGAACCAGCTTCAGTTCATACATGATAAGGTGCAGGAAGCGGCTTTGTCCGCTATCCCGGCGGAAAGACGGCGGCAGATCCACTGGCAGATCGGCAGCCATCTCCTTTCGGTTGTTCCCGCTGATACCGCTGATGTCGAAAAGCTGGACAACCTCTTCACAATTGTTTCTCATCTTAACCTGGGCAGAGGCGCCAACCTCGACCCAGAGACGGCCTATCGTCTGTCAGCCCTCAACTATCACGCCGGCTGTAAGGCCATGAGTTCACTGGCGACGGAAGCGGCGAATGAGTATTTCGACCTCAGCCGGGAGTTGCTCCCGGGTGACTGCTGGGAAGAAAAGCACTATGAGGATACTTTCCACATATTTCAACTGGCGGCCAGAACGCAGCTTATGTGCGGCGATTATGAAAATTCCGAAAGGCTGCTGACAGAATTGCTGGACCACGCCAGGACCGAACTGGACAAGGCGGCGTGCCTGGCAGAACAGACGACATCCCTTTCGTCCATCGGCAATTTCATCAAAGCCATCGAGACGGCCAACCGCGGACTTGCCTATTTCGATAAAGCCATCCCGCAAAATGCGGCTGAGGCGGATGAGAGAAGGGCAAAGGTCATGGCGGATATTGCTTCGGGGAACGTTGACGTATGGGACGCCATCCTGAACATGCCTTTCACCAGGGACAGGAAAAGCAAGATCGAGCTTGCCTTCTACAGCGAGCTCATTCCTGACCTCTATATGTCTGGAATGGTCCCGCAGCTTTATCTCTCGGCGGCGCAGTCTACCCAGCATTGCCTCGCCGGTGGCATGGACGAGTCCGTAATCTACTCCTTCAGCATCATGGGACTTCAGCTCGGCGAGCAGGAGGAGTTCCAACAGGCATTCAAGTATGAGGACCTGGCACGTGACCTTTCCGCAAAGTACCCGAACACCTTCGGCGCCACCCGCGGCATGAACGGCATTGTCTGGTGCAACATGCATTCAAGGAGCCACCCCAAGGAGATCGTGGACTATTGCCTGAAGTCCATCCAGTGTGGGAAGAACTGCGGCGATCTGTACAATGCCGGCCTCTCTTACGGTCCCCTCATGTGGAACCTGCAGGTGCAGGGAGCAGACCTGTCTTCCATTGAAGACTATGCCAGGGAATGCCTGCAATTCTCCAACCGGTATCACCTTTCCTTTTCCGTCGGGCTGGCTGAAGCCATGCTGGCTGGATGGATTGCCCCGATGAAGAAGGGCTACGCCGCGGCGGATATGACGGAAAAACTAAGGCAATGGGAGCGGGACGATCATGTGGCTTCCGCGGGCAGTTATTTTGTCCACATGGCCCTGGCTCACTACTACTTTGGCGAGTACGAAAAAGCGCAGGAGTACCTGGAGGCGGTGCGGAGATACCTCACCGGGTTGACTGATAATGTGCTCAAAAGGCAATGGCACGTTTTCCTGGTGCTGAACGCGCTCAAGCTGCATGAAAAGGGAGCCCGTTTCAGCAGCGAAAAGGAGCTATTGGCTGAAATCCAGCCCCTGGTCGAGAAGATCGAGACGTGGGCGGGCCTGGGGCCGTTGCTGAAACCTTACCTGGCGTTTCTCCGTGCGGAGCTGGAAAGGGTTACCGGCTTGTTCGGAGAGGCCAGGGGCCTCTACCTCGATGCCTTGAGCATCGCTCACGAGCAAAGATATACGTTCCTGGAAGGGCACATCTGCGAATGTCTGGGCGAGCTTCTCCGCCAGCATGGCCAGAGCTCTGAGAGGATGTATTTTGTCGAAGCGGTGCGCCTGTACGAAAAGTGCCACGCCGAACGGAAAGAAATCAGCCTGGTTGAAAAGTACCCCGAGCATTTTGAAGAGGAAAAGACAACCTACTTGCCCTACCAGGCGGCGCCGGCCGATTCCACTCTCCCCAACCTGGACATCGATTACCTGATGAAGTCTTCCCTGGCTATTTCCGCGGAGATAGAGCTGGATGCGCTTCTCAAAAAAGCCATGAACGTGGTCATCGAGTGCTCCGGAGCCCAGCATGGCTACCTCTTGATTGAGGAGACCGGCAACCTCTTTGTCCGGGCTGAAAGCCATATTGCCGGAAAAGACTCGGTGATAACCCTCGCCCAGAAACTCGATGATGCCGGAGACATTTGCAAGGCAATCATACGCTATGTCTACCGGACGGGTGAAAGAGTCATCCTTAATAATGCGCAGCAGGAAGGTCTGTTCAAGGACAACGCCGAAGTCCAGGGCATGCAACTGCGATCGGTCCTCTGCCTGCCGGTGATCAAGCAATCGAGAACGATAGGGATACTGTACCTGGAAAACCGCCTTTCGGACTCGGTGTTCACGCCGGAAAAGACGCAGATGACCGAATTGCTGACATCACAGGCAGCGATCTCGCTGGAGAATGCCCGCCTGATGGAAGACATGAAACGGGCGGATGAGCAGATCAAGAAATCGCTCAGGGAGAAAGAGGTACTGCTCAAGGAGATACACCACCGCGTCAAAAACAACCTGGAAATCATACAGAGCATGCTCGGACTTCAGCTGCCCTATGTCCAGGGCGAGCATGCCATCGAGCCTTTCAAAGAAAGCCAGAATCGCATCTACTCGATGGCCCTGATTCACGAAAAGCTTTATGAGTCAGAATCTCTGGCGGAGATAGATGTGGCGGAGTATATCCAGAGCCTGACAGATAACCTGTTTTTCTCCTACGGAGTAGATGATGGGGACATAAAGCTGGATATGCGCGTCGACCCCGTTGCGCTGGACGTGAACAAGCTTATCCCCTGCGCGCTGATTATCAATGAGCTGGTCTCAAACTGCCTGAAACACGCTTTCCCGCGCTCCCTGTCCCGGCCCTACGGGGAGCGCAGGATCAGCGTTGGGTTGACCCGGGATGGCGACGGCGCCCTGGAGCTCTCGGTCAGCGATAACGGCTTGGGGCTGCCTGCCGGGTTTGACATAGAGAACTGTGAATCACTCGGGCTAAAACTGGTGAGTGTACTGGCGAGGCAGCTCAAGGGCAGGCTCCACCTGGAATCCTGCGGAGGTACCAGTTTCACCATTGCATTTGAGGCATCAAAGTAGAAGGAGGTATCAAAATGCGTGACGTTAAGATCCTGGTCGTAGAGGATGAAGGCATCGAGGCGTTGAATATCCAGCGCAGACTCGCGAGTGTAGGCTACCCTGCTTCCAGCATTGTTCTCTCCGGAGAGGAAGCCGTTGAGAAAGTGGGAGAACTGCATCCGGATATAGTGTTGATGGACATAATGCTGCATGGGGAGATCGATGGCGTCATGGCCGCCGAACAAATCCGAACGCACTACGATATCCCGGTGATATACCTGACGGCCTATGCGGATGACGATACCCTGAAGCGGGCCAAGATCACCGAGCCATACGGCTACATAGTGAAACCTTTCAGAGACCGGGAAATCCATATCACCATCGATATGGCCCTGTACAAGCACGCCATGGAGCGGGACGCCAGGGAAAGAGAAAAATGGTTTTCCACCACCCTGAGAAGCATCGGCGATGCAGTTATCGCCACTGACAAGGACGGGCTGATAACATTTATGAACGCCGCCGCCGAGAGGCTTACGGGCTGGACGCAGGCGGAGCTATCAGATGCGAAGCTGGCTGACGTATACCGGATTTTCAACAGCCAGACACGCCAGCCGGTAGAAAATCCGGTGACAAAGGTTATGACCAGCGGGATGGTCATCGATCAGGCAAACCACACGGTGCTGGTGGCTCGGGACGGCCGGGAAATACCTATCGACCAGAGTGCCGCGCCTATCAAAGACGATGCAGGGAACATGGTTGGCGTCATCCTCATCTTCCACGATGTCACGGAGCGTGAGAAAGCGGAGGAGGAACTGCGCCGGGCTAATGAGGAACTGGAAAGAAGGGTGGCAGAACGCACCGCTGATCTGGCGTTAGCCAATGAGAACCTTACGCAGGAAATCGAACAGCGGCGGCAGGCGGAATACAAGCTGGCGGAAAGAAACATAGAGCTCGAAAATGCCACCATGGCAAAGCACCGTTTCCTGGGTACTATGAGCCACGAGCTACAGATCGTCCTCAACAACATTATCATTTTCGCTGGCACGCTCCTGCGGAGGGAGCCATGGCCTCTTTCCCCGCACCAGATGAAGCAGGCGCAGATGATCCGCAGCCACGCCCAGCATCTGCAGTCTCTCATCTACTATCTGCTTGACCTGGCGAAAATTGAGTCCGGCAGGGTCGAGATAATGACTGAATCCGTTGACATCGCGGCGGTGCTCCGCGAGGTGGTGAGCATCGCCAGTCCGATGGCCGTGCAGAAAGGGTTGAAGTTCACTGATAACGCACCTGAAAGGGAAATCTGGGTGAGCACGCACCGGCGGGCGGTAAGCCATATACTGCTGAACCTGACTGACAACGCCATCAAGTTCACCGACAGCGGCAGCGTCCGCCTGGAATTCGCGCAGCATCAGATAAATGGCCAGCTGGTTACTGAGTTCAATGTGGTTGACACTGGAGTGGGCATCCGGCAGGAGCATCAGAAGCTGATCTTTGAGGCTTTCGCCCAGCTTGATGCCGGGGGAGCGCTCCGCCCCCGTGAAGGCGGCGGGCTGGGGCTGCATCTGAGCCAGAAACTGGCTGAGCTTATCGGCGGCACGATAAGCTTCAAAAGCGCTTACGGAAAAGGGAGCACTTTTACCCTGAGCCTGAGATAATCTTCGCCCATACACTACGTGTTTGGCGCCGCGCGAGCACGCAGGTGTGCTTTCACCTGCTGCCGGATGCGAAGATGATAGAACGCTGGTGACCTCCACCAATGTCGACTGGAAAGCACCGGACGCGCGGCAGCTATAGGCAGCTTTGATGCCGTACCTTATTAAAACTTGATTCCCAGAACCCTTTTCATCTCCTATGAAAGCATAATGCAAGTGTTTGTTGAGTAGCTTCCGTCAAATTAGCCCGTCCGGTTGTGAGACTCGTGAGCGCAGCCGCAGCGCTCGGTTTTTCAGGCAGGTTCAACAGTTTGCGCACTGTTGCTCCCGCCAGCCCACCATCAACTGTCAGCAAGGCGCAGCGAACGAGTAGCCATTCGGCACCCCTGCCCGTTAGGGTTGTCATCAATCTCCTATCCGTAGAGGCAAAGCCCCCACACAATAACCTAAAAGAGAGCTCTATCCGTCAGAGGCGGATCAGCTAGATGGAAACGAGGGCGGCCGGGGCAGATCGCTTTGTTGGCATTCTGTTCCTTCTCTCGTATAGACGCTCTTGTTTCAAAACGCGGTAGGCAATAGTCAG